>NZ_CP095053.1:662500-1302217 GCF_022921095.1 Hymenobacter aerilatus | reverse complement strand
TTAGTGCCTATCGTCAATAGCCGGCTTGGAACGCCCGTGGTTACGGCCACATTTTGGTCGGCATAGGAGTTGGTTTCCGGATCCATGCCCGATTCCCGATTGTAAGGCGAGAACAGCACGAAGGGGTTTTGAGCCGTTACGTAGAAGCGTAGTCTGCTTACCCCGGCTTTTTTCAGCCAAGTATTATTGTCGAAGTTATAGCCCAGGGAAATGGTGCGGACTTTCAGGTAGGAGGCATCAAAGTAGCCAAGTGTAGAGCCATACTTTGGATTGTCGCCACTCGCGAGACCACCTGGTTTGGGGTACCGAGCATCCGTGTTATCGGGCGTCCAGTAATCCACCTTTACGTTCCCGCGACGACCATTCAACATGTTGAGGTAGCCGGACGAGCCGTACAGCGTGCTGTTGAGCAGGCCACCGTTTTGGAAGGCGCCTACGGCAGTCAGATCAAATCCTTTGTACGCCAACCGGGTGTTGAAACCTCCCAGGAAGTTGGGGTTTGTATCTAGAATCTGACGGTCTGCTGGGCCAATGGCTCGGGTAGGCGTACCATCCGCGTTGTAAGTGCCAGTGTACTTCACCTTGATCATCCCCACATTGCCGCCTGGCTCCAGCACATTCAGGTATGGATCATCCTGCTGCCACAGTCCAACTCGTTCGTAATCAAAAACTACGTTGATGGGTTTTCCGACAAACCACCAGTTGCCTTCGTCTCTTTGCTGCTCTCCGGCCAGTGATACAATTTTGTTGCGGTTGGCATAGAGGTTGAACCCAGCTTCCCACGTCCAGCCATTGAGATTGTCTAAGATTACCCCATTCAAAGAAAGCTCTATGCCTTTGTTTTGGGTAGCTCCAATATTGGCCGTGTAGCTATCTACGCCAGAGGTTGGAGGCAGTGGTAAACCAAGCAGAATATCTTCGGTATTGGTAACGTAGTACTCAACTGTACCAGAAAGACGGTTGTTTAGCAGGGCGAAGTCCACCCCGTAATTCCAGGTTTTAGAGTATTCCCAACCTAAGGCAGGGTTTGGGAGCTGATTCACAAACAGCCCCGTTTGGTAGTTAGTAGGGCCAAAGTTGTATGGTCTGGTAGCTAAAAGACCCAGCGTAGCGTACGGGTTAATAGCTTGGTTTGATGTTACACCGTAACCGGCCCGGAACTTCAACATGTTCACGGCAGAAACATTCTGCATGAACGCTTCCCGGGCCACGTTCCAGCCTACTGATACAGCAGGGTAGGTATTCCATTTGTGTCCCTCGGCAAGTCGCGAAGAACCATCCGAACGAACCGTAGCGGATAACAAGTACCGGTCATCGTAGGAATACATCACACGTCCCATGTAGGATAGCAGACCAAATTTCTGATACTGCTGATCCCCAGGAGTAACGGTGATTTCGCCGGCAGCCAGCCCCAGGTTGTAGAATTGAAAGGCGTCTGAGGGAATATCTCTTGCCGCAATCCGCGACCGGTTGAAAATATTGTTTGAGGCAGAATATAAAGCCAACGCGTTTATATTATGCTTTCCGGCAAAGGTGCGGTCATAGGATAAAATGTTTTCAACGGTCCAGTCTGTAGTAACCGAATTACTAACGGATGCCGTCGAAATGGTAGTCGGGTTGACGGCATTAATCCCCTGGCCCGTGTAAGCACCGCCCTGGCTTTGCCGGTAGTTTACGCCAAGATTGATGCGGTACTTCAACCCCTCTACTCCCGGAATCTTAACTTCTCCAAAAAGGGTGTTATATGTGGCCAAATTTCTCGTCTGGCTTAACCATCTATCCTTATTGGCCTCTACTACGTCTCTTGTATACACCCACTGCTCATCCAGTGGCATTCGAATGGTTCTTTTCAGTGTACCATCCGGATTGTACGGATTAGCAATTGGCGATGAATTTAAGGTACCATATATACCCACATTGGAGCCTTCAGATAAGTTGTAGCTGTTGTTTGTAGTAAAACCCAGACGGATATATTTACCAACTCCTTGGTCAAGTGTACCGCGTATGGTGTATCGGGTATATTGCTGCGTAGGGATTACCCCTTCTTCTTGGTAATAACCTGCATTGAAATTGTAACGCCCATTCTCCGTGCCACCGGAAAGCCCTACGTTGTGGTTGGATTGAATACCGGTTCGATACAATAAGTCCTGCCAATCGGTATTTACATCATCGGCTTCGTCTAAGGCGTTGGTATACTGGCCTGCTGCTTTACGAAGGGCAACAAACTCAGGCCCGCTCATCATGGGATATTTGGCGAACAGGGTTTTTACGCCCACAAACCCATCATACGTCACCTGAGGCTTTTGCCCCATTTTACCTCCTTTGGTAGTAACTAACACAACTCCGTTTGCCCCACGAGACCCGTAGATAGCCGTGGCAGACGCATCTTTCAAGATGTCTACACTCTGGATATCGTTGGGGTTGATGTCGCCAATAGAACCTGGAAAAGGAATGCCATCCAATACAATCAGCGGATCATTGCTAGCAGAAAGAGAACGAGTCCCACGTATACGAATTTGTGTGGTAGCACCTGGCTGAGAGGAGGATTGCGAAAACTGTACGCCCGGCAAACGGCCTTGCAAGGCCTGTGAGATATTAGCAGATGGCACTTCGCGCAGATTTTCGCCACTGATAGATGCCACTGAACCCGTTACTGCCTCTGCTCTCTGCACGCCGTAACCTACTACTACCACCTCATCCAGCGCCTTATTATCAGTAGCTAGCTTGACGTTCATGGTAGCCCCAGAAACGACTGCCTCTTGGCTTACATAACCGATAGCACTAAATACCAGCGTACTCCCAGCAGGAACTGACAGCGTGAAGTCTCCGTCGCTATTCGTTGAAACCCCGTTGGTGGTACCTTTCTGTAGAACAGTAACACCAGGTAGGCCTCCGCCACCATCCGCGCCAACAACCCGACCGGAAACTGTTTGCGTGGCTTGCGCCAGCACTTGTGCAGTTGGTAAGAACAGACTAGCTATGGGTAGTCCTACGGCCGCAAACAGCGGCAAACTCAGGCCTAAGACCGTTTTTCGTAATGGTGAATGCATGATGGCAGGAATTTGGAGAAACATTAAAAACTAGAATCCAATGGAGTTGCCGCCATCCACGGGCAGCGAGGCGCCGGTGATGTAGCGGGCCGCGTCGGAGGCCAGGAAAACGGCGGCGTAGCCGATGTCTTCGGGCTGACCAAACTTGCCCATGGGCGTGCGGCGCATGGCCCGGTCGCGGCGGTCGGGGTCGTTGTTCATGGCGGTGCGACTCATGGCCGTTTCAATGAAGCCGGGCGCAATGGCATTCACCCGCACCCCGGCGCCCGAAAACTCCGAGGCTAGCACTTTCACCATACCTTCCAGTCCGGCTTTGGAAGCAGCGTAGGCGGCTACCCGGTCGATACCGTAGTAGGCAGCCATCGACGAAATCATCAGAATCACGCCGCGCTGGCGGGTCATCATGCGCTGGGCGCACACACGGGTGAGGGCAAATACCGCGTTCAGGTTGGTGTGCACAATGCGGTCAAATTCCTCGTCGGTGACTTCCAGAGCGGGCTTTTTTAGGTTGATACCGGCGTTGTTGACGAGGATATCCAGCGGGCCGTGGGTGGTTTCGATTTGCTCCACCAGTTCCTCCAGCGAGGCTCGCTCGGTCACGTCATTCACCAGGTAGGCAGCCCGCTCGCCTAGGCCAGCTACGGCCTCTTTCAGAACCTCTTCCCGACGTCCCGTAATCACGACGGTAGCACCCGCCGTGAGCATGCAACGGGCTATTTCCAGCCCAATACCGCTGCCACCACCCGTAATGAGAGCCAGGCGGCCTTCCAGAGAGAAGACATTGCGCGGCTGCGCCGCTGGGTGCGACGCGTGGCCGTTAGAAGCCGGAGAAACCAAATGCGTATTCATGTACCAGGAGCGAGACAGTTGAGAATGAGTGAAATATTAGCGGAGTTGGTAAGTATCAACTTGCTCTTTGATGTCAGCCAGGGTGCGGGTAGGCGGCGGTAAGCCGGGCGGCAGGGGGCGGCGCGCCACGGTCTGAAAGTAGAGCACGCAGGCATCGCGCCACCACAGGGCCTCGCGCTGCTGCACGCGCAGGCGGGCTGTCACGTCGGCGTGCAGGGCGGGGTCCACGGCGGGCTGCACCTGCGCCCACTGTTTCTGCATCCACTGCACCGAGTCGGCGCCAGTGTAGTAGCGGGTAGTCAGCTCATTCCAGAGCGTGCGGCCGGTGCTCAGCTTATAATCCCAGGGCACGTGATGAAACCAGAGCAAGTAGTTGAGTGGGCAGGTAGCCATCGTGCCCCATTGCTGCTGTACGGGCGGGTAGTAGAGGCTCAGGGCATTGCTACCCTGGGCGGTACGATCGAAGCCCAGGCCCTCGGCATCGGCGCGGTGGTAGTACACGGCGGTCCAGTCGGGGCGGGCGCTTTTGGCTAGCCAGGGCTCGGGACCATAGTGCAACGTCTGGCCCATAATGTGGTGCAGGCCCAGTGGCGTGGTGTAGCGCACGTAGATGCTGCGCGACTGATCCAGTAACTGCACGATAGTTGGCACGGCGGCAGGGTCGCGGGTTAGCGTCATCTGCGTCCATTCCTGCGCAATTGCTTTCGCAGTGAGGGTATAGTCCCAGGCCAGGCGCCCAAACGCGTACCAGTTGGCCTGTCCTACGGGGTGCCCCGTCCAGTTGCGGTCAGAACCGATATTGGCTACCCCGGCAATGCCACTGATGCGGTGTTGCTCCAGGCTGCCATCCACTACCTTGGCTACCGTGGAGCCCGGCCCTTTGGCGTAGGTGTCGGCTTCGAGGCATTCCTTTATTAGCGGCCCCAAGTAAACCAGGTGGGTTGCAAAGCCCAGGTACTCCTGTGTGAGCTGCACTTCCAGCACCAACGGCGTGCGGGGCATCTTGCCAAATAATGGGTGAAACGGCTCCCGCGACTGAAAATCAATCGGCCCGTTTTTCACCTGCACCAGCACCTTCGGGTCGAACTGCCCATCCAGCGGCTGAAACTCTTCATAGGCTTGCTTGAACCGGTCGCCGTTGGGACCAGCTTTGTATACAAAGGCGCGCCACATGACAATGCCGTCGTGCTGACCCAAGGCTTCGGCTAGCATGTTGGCCCCATCGGCGTGGGTGCGACCGTAATCCTGCGGCCCTGGTTCGCCCTCCGAATTTGCCTTCACCACAAAGCCCCCGAAATCGGGCACGGCCTGGTAGATTTCGTTGATTTTAGCTGTCCACCAGCGCTGCACTTGTGGGTCGAGCGGGTCGGCGGTGGGGAGGCCGCCCAGTACTTTGGGCGCCGCCCAAAACACCGATAAATACACCCGAATACCATAGGGGCGCATCACATTGGCCAGAGCCGCCACCTTGCGCAGGTATTCTGCCGTGAGCAGGCGCGGGCTGGCATTCACGTTGTTGAGCACTGCGCCGTTGATACCAATAGATGCGTTGGCGCGGGCGTAATCCTGGTAGCGCGGGTCGAGCACTTCGGGTAATTCCTGCCACTTCCAGATGCTGGAACCCGCGTAGCCACGCTCCACGGTACCATTGGGGTTGTCCCAGTGATTCAGCAACCTGTACTGAATTTTGGGCTGACTGCTCAGGCTGACACCGGCCAGCGGCTGCCCTGTTTGCACGTGGCGCAGCAGCGCGAAGCTACCGTAGAGCACGCCCACATCGGTAGCAGCACTGATCCGGATGTTGCCATCTTGTACCGCCACCCGGTAGCCCTCCCGGCCCAGCGCGGGGTCGGGGGCCACGGCTAGCACAATACCGCCTTTGCCGCGGGCCTCCCCTCCTACCGGCACTGCCTGTCCTAGCAACCCTTGCAACCCCGTTTGCAACTCGCGGGCAGCGGCTTGCAGCGTAGCCGACGCGTTGGTCGGTACCGCAATAAAGCGCGTATTGCGAAGGGCTACCTTGCGTTGGCCGGCATCCGGTAGTTGGTCGTACTTCAGCCATAGCCGGTACCCATCGTCGGCGAGGCCGCGGTGGGCAAGTAGGCTTAGAAGCAGTGACAACAGCAGGTAGCGGTACGGCATAGGGGTAGCGTCTTGACTAACCATACAGGTAGCCACTATTTTATTTTTATCTGAAAATCAATTATTTATCTACTCAAACTTTGTCAGCATAGAGCGAAGCAACTGCCGGCTTTTCGGAGGTAGAAGGGTCTACCAGACTGCGGCGGATACCCAGCTCCAGGCCACGCAGCTCGGCTAGGCCGCGCAGGCGGCCGATAGCAGAATAGCCAGGGTAGGTGCGCTTTTCCAGATCATCTAGCATCTGGTGGCCGTGGTCGGGGCGCATGGGGAGGGCGGTTTTGTCTTCGCCGGCAGCTTCCCGGCGCAGTTCCTCCTCTACCAGGGCACGCACCACGGCGTACATGTCCACGTCGCCGGTGAGGTGGTCGGCCTCGTGGAAGTTGCGTGGGTTTTCTTCGCGCTTGGTGGAGCGCAGGTGCACAAAGTGGATGCGGTGGCACAGGCGCTGCACCATGCCGGACAGATCGTTGTCGGGGCGCACGCCCAACGAGCCAGTGCAAAACGTGATGCCGTTGGCGGGCACGTCGCAGGCCGCAAGCAAGGTCGTCAGGTCGGCCTCAGTGCTTACCACGCGGGGTAGGCCCAGCAGGGGGTAGGGCGGGTCGTCGGGGTGGATGCACAGGCCAATGCCCAATTCCTCGGCCACGGGCGCCACGGCCTGCACGAAGTAGTGTAGGTTGTCGCGTAGGGTAGCGGCGTCGATGGTGGCATACTCATCTAGCAACGACTGAAACTGATGCAGTTCAAAGGCCTCTTCCGAACCGGGCAGGCCTAGCAGCACCACGTTGGTCAGACGTTGTACCTCTTCTGCCGACATGGCCGTAAACTGCTGGCGGGCCGCTTCGGCCACGGCAGGCTCGTAGTCGGACTCGGCACCGGGGCGGCGCAGAATGTATAGGTCGAACAGGGCAAAGTCCTGCCACACAAAGCGTAAGGCCCGCGAGCCGTCGGGCATAGGGTAGCTCAGGTTGGTGCGCGACCAGTCTAGCACGGGCATAAAGTTGTAGCACACCGTACGGATGCCGCAGGCCGCCAAATTGCGCAACGATTCCTGGTAGTTGGCAATGTATTGGTCGCGGGTAGAGCGTCCTTTTTTGATGTCCTCGTGCACGGGTAGGCTTTCTACCACGGCCCAATGCAGGGGAGCTAGCTGGTCGTTGTCGGCCTCGATCAGCTGCTGGCGGGCCCGGATATCGGCCACGCTCCACACCGCTCCTACCGGCAGTTGGTGCAGTGCCGTTACTACGCCAGCGCAACCAGCCTGCCGCAGCGTAGCTAACGGAACCGGATCTTGAGGACCAAACCAACGCATCGTATGCAACATGACCTAACTATATATAATACAAATTTTTTAACACTTTAGGAGCGATAACGGCTTTCTGTCAGAAAGATTGGCAGACGCTCCTGAGGCGCTGATTTCTGTCGAAGTTAACCATACAATCGTCTCCGCAAACGTTACAGTAGCCTGCAAAAGGACCTTTTTAGCAAATAAAAGTATCGTAAACGTTTTCGAAAACGGTTCCGATAGGTATTTTTTTCGTTATTTTATTGAAAAAATATTTGAAGTTTATCTTTGAATAATGAAACGACTATTCTTACCCGATCAGTCGCTTACTCTCACCTCCCTCCCCCAAAATACTATTCAGCTATGATGAAGTGTACGAAGTGCAGCTTGGCCGACTCTGTGATGCGGGCCGGCTTTATCCGGGGACGCCAGCGCTACTTCTGCAAAAGCTGCAACTACCATTTTACCGATGCGGCCACGGCACCGCCCGCCCCGGCCCGCAAGCGCCACCAAACCACCATCAGCGACGTAGCCAAAGTGCTAGGCGTGGCCCCCTCTACCGTATCGCGGGCCATGAATGGGCACACTGATATAAATGCCAACACTCGGCAGGCTATACTGGAGGTAGCCCGCCAGCTCGATTACCAACCCAACCTTTTGGCCCAGAGCCTCAAAAGCAGCGAAACCAACACCATTGGCGTGGTGATACCGGATATTGAGCGGCCGTTTTTTGCCACAGCCGTCAGCGGCATTCAGCAAGTAGCGGCCGAGGCAGGCTACCGCGTGATGATCTGCCAGTCGAAGGAGTCGTACCAGACGGAGGTGAGCAACGTGCAGGCATTGGTAGCCAGCCGGGTAGATGGTTTGCTGATCTGTCACTCCCGTGAAACCGAGAACTTCGACCACGTGAAGGCCCCCGCCAGCCGGGGTATTCCGGTGGTACACTTCGACCGGGTAAGCCACGAGGTAGACAGCGCCAAAGTAATTCTGGATGACTGGCACGCTGCCTTCGTACTCACGGAGCACCTTATTGAGCAAGGCTGCCAGCGCATTGCCATTCTGGCCGGGCCACCCTCCCTGCTCATCAGCCAGCAGCGGGAAGCAGGCTACCTGAGCGCTTTGCAGAAGCACGGCCTGCCCGTGCTGCCGGAACTGCGGGCGCACATCAACTTCCGGCCAGAGGCCGCGGAAGCAGCCCTCACAACCTGGCTGGCCCTGCCAGAGCCGCCGGATGCCATATTTGCCATCAACTACACCAATGCCTTTGACCTGATTCTGGCCATGAAACAGCGCAACCTCCGTGTGCCGCAGGACGTGGCTATTGTGGGCTTCGGCGACGAGTTTCTGGCGGCGCTCATTGAGCCGGGCCTCACCACCATCGACCTCCACCCCTACCGTATCGGCCAGCAGGCGGCGCGACTGTTCCTGGAGCAGATGCAGCTGAAAGAAAATTTTCAGCCCCGCACCTTCGTCATTGCCGGCGACCTAGTGGTACGGCAGTCGTCATTGAAAAGCAGTTTTGTTGAGTAATAAGGTACAAAGGTAGGAAGGTGCGAGGGTAAAAAATGCCTGTCCTCCTGAGCAGCGCGAAGGACCTTATTACGCGAGAACGAGTCGTTGGTACGTCTGTCGTTCATGCGTAATAAGGTCCTTCGCGCTGCTCAGGAGGACAGGCATTTTTTACCCTCGCACCTAGTCACTCCCTACTCCCAGCCGCCACCCAGGGCGCGGTAGAGGTCGATGAGGAGCAGGAACTGCTCGCGGCGGGTGTTGGTGAGGTTCAGCTCGGCCTCCAGTACGTTACGCTGGGCCGTAATTACTTCTAAGTAAGATGAATAGTTCACACCGTAGAGGTCGTTGGAGATGTCGACGGCCTTGTTCAGGGCTTCCACTTCCTGCTGCTGTAGCTCATACATGCGCTGGTAGTTCTGGATGCCTTTCAGGTTGGTTACGACCTCCTCGAAGCCGGTTTGCACGGCTTTCTGGTACTCGTAGTAGGCGGTGCGCTGCTCGGCGGCACTGCGGGCGTAGTCGGCGCGCAGGGGGGCGCGGTTGAGCACCGGCCCGGTAAGGCCACCCAGCAGCCCGTAGGCCAGGGAACTAGGATTCAGCAGCACGGCCGTTCGGTACGAGTTGAAGCCTACGTAGGGCGTGAGCACCAGCGAGGGTAGGAAGGCTGCGCGGGCGGCGGCCACGTCGGCCTTGGCAGCCGTTAGCTCCAGCTCGGCCTGCTGCACATCGGGGCGGCGCAGGAGCATGATGGCGGGCACGCCCGTGGCCACGCTGGAGGGTAGGGGCTGCACGCCAATAGGCTCGCCACGGGTAATGGTCTGGGGGTAGCGCCCCAGCAGGCGATTCAGCTCATTTTCGGCGGCTACTACGCGTTGTTGAGCCTCATATTGCAGGCTTTGCGTGCGCAGTAGCTGGGCAATGAACTGCTGCACGGCCAACTCCGTAGCACGCCCGCCAGCTTTCTGAATTTTCACAATTTCCACGGCCCGCTCCTGCAACGCCCGGTTTTTACCCAATACCACCAGCTCGTTATCAAGGGCCAGCAGAGTGTAGTAGAGGCGGGCTACTTCGGCCACCAGGGCCGTTTGCACAAACTGGCGACCTTTTTCAGTGGCCAGCACGCGCAGGAAGGCAGCACGGCGGCGGTTGCGCAACTTACCCCAGATATCCAGCTCCCAGGCACTACGCAAGCCCAGAAAGAAATCGGGGGTAGGGTTTGGGATGAGGCGGCGGCCGTCGATGTTGGGCGACAGGTTGGTGTCGTAGTTGCCGGTGCCGTTGAGGGTGTATTTGCCGTAGCGCTCTACTCCCGCCGAGGCCACGCCCGTAACGGCCGGCAACAGCGCCCCGCGGGCAATAAACACATTGGCGCGGGCCGCCTCTACCCGTTGCATGGCAATGCCCAGGTCCGGATTGGAGCGCATAGCCGTGTCGAGCAGCGCCACCAGGTTGGGGTCAGTGAAAAATTGCTGCCACTGCTGGTTGGCCATGCTCACCGTATCGGTGACGGTGGCAGTGTCTGTTACGCTACCGAAGGTGTTGGGGATGGGGGTAGCGCGGGGCAGCGTCACCGGGCCTACCGAGCGGCAGCTACCGGCCAGCAACAGCGCCAGACTAGCAGCCAGGGGTAGGAAACGGCGGGTCATAGAAGAAGGATTCATGTAAGTATCAGGAGAGAAGGCGGCGGCAGGGGCGTTCTTCTGCTGGGCGTATGGTTTGGTTGTTAGAAGCTAGCAGCTAAGGCTAGGGCTAGCTCCCCTCCTTAAAAAAGGAGGGGAATTCGTTCTAGCTTCTCAAAGCATTAAGCAATGGCGTGGGCGGTTTCCTCGGCTACGGGCTCCACAGGGCTTTCCTCTTCCTCTACCGGCTCTTTCTTGTCCCGCGAAAACAGCACATACAGGCCCGGAATCAGGATAACCCCTACCACGGTACCGATGAGCATACCACCTGCCGCGGCCGTACCGATGCTGCGGTTGCCGAGCGCACCGGCGCCAGTGGCAATGGTGAGCGGCAGCAGGCCGGCAATGAAGGCGAAGGAGGTCATCAGGATGGGGCGCAGGCGGGAGTAGCCACCCTCCACAGCCGCATCCAGCACGGAGGCACCCTGCTTGCGGCGCAGCACCGCAAACTCAATAATAAGGATGGCGTTTTTACCCAGCAGGCCAATCAGCATTACCAGCGACACCTGGGCGTAGATATTGTTTTCCAGCCCCAGCAGCTTCAGGAACAGAAACGCTCCGAAAATACCAGCCGGCAAGCTCAGAATAACCGGCAGCGGTAGCAGGAAACTCTCGTACTGGGCAGCCAGCAGCAGGTACACAAACAAGAGCACCACCGCAAACACGTACAGGGCTTGGTCGCCGGACAGCACCTGCTCGCGCGTCATGCCCGACCACTCGTAGCTGTAGCCACGGGGCAGCTCTTTGGCGGCTACCTGCGCCACGGTGTTAATCACGTCGCCTGAGGAGAAGCCGTTGGCGGCGTCGCCGTTCAGCATGGCCGAGGTGTACATGTTGTAACGCGTAAGCTGCTCGGGGCCGTACACGCGCTCCAAGCGCACAAAGGTGGAGTAGGGCACCATCTCGCCTCGGTCGTTTTTCACGTACATCTTCAGCACATCTTCGGGCTTGGTGCGGAAGTTGGGCGCGGCCTGCACCATCACCTTGTACATCTGCCCGAAGCGGATGAAGTTGGAGGCGTAGAACGAACCCATTAGGGTTTGCAGCGTGCTCATGGCCTTGTCGATAGTCACACCCTTTTTAGCGGCTTGCTCCTGGTCTACATGGATGAGGTACTGCGGGAAACTAGCGTCGAAGCTGGTGAAGGCCGAGCCCACAGCGGGCGTTTTCTCCAGCGCTGCAATAAAATCGTTCGAAACCTGCGCAGTCTGTTGCAGGTCGCCTCGGCCGGTACGGTCGAGTAGGCGTAGCTCGAAGCCGCTGGAGTTACCGAAGCCCGGCACCGTGGGCGGGGGTAGGAACTGAATATCGGCGTCTTTTAGGTAGCGCGTTTTCTCCTCTAGCTGGGCAATCAGGTCCTGTACAGACTCCTCACGCTCGTCCCAGGCTTTCAGGTTGATCATGCCCATGCCGTAAGAGGCACCGGCCACTTCCGTAGTCAGGCTGTACCCAGCCAGCGTCGATACCGATTCCACCGGTCCCAGCTTTTCGGCAATGCGCTGTACTTCGTCGAGCACCTTCTCGGTACGCTCTACGGTGGCGCCGGGCGGCGTGGTCACGTTCACGTAAATCATGCCCTGGTCTTCAGTTGGGATGAAGCCGGTGGGTAGGATGGTGGTGATGCCGTAGGTAGCCACAAAGAATACCAGCATCAGCCCGATAGTCACCACGCGGCGGTTGGCCACCACGCGCACCAGCCGTTGGTAGCGCAGGGCCAGGCCCTCGTAGTAGCGGTTGAATCCGCCAAAGAAGCGGCCCAGTAGACCTTTCTGCTCACCTTCTGGCGCATGGCGCAGCAGCAGCGCGCACAGCGCGGGGGTGAGCGTGAGGGCGTTGATACCCGAAATCACAATAGAAAACGCCAGCGTAAGCGAGAACTGTCGGTAGAACACGCCCACCGGACCATCCATAAAGGACACTGGCACGAACACCGCCGACATCACCAGCGTGATGGCGATAATGGCGCCGCCAATCTCGCGCATGGCCGCAAACGTGGCTTCCTTGGGGCTCAGGTGGTCCTCAGTCATCTTCACGTGCACGGCTTCCACCACCACAATGGCGTTGTCGACCACAATACCAATGGCCAGCACCAGCGCGAAGAGCGTGAGCAGGTTGATACTAAAGTCCAGCAGTTGCATGAAGAACAGCGTACCCACTAGGGCCACCGGCACGGCCAGCGCCGAAATCAGGGTAGAGCGCCAGTCTTGCAGGAAAATGAACACCACCAGGAACACCAGCACAAAGGCCTCCACCAGCGTGCGCATCACCTCATGGATACTGGCATCGAGGAAGCGCGACACGTCGTAGGCAATGTTGTAGGTCATGCCGGGCGGGAAGCTCGTGCCTTTCAGCTCGGCCATGCGCTTTTTCACGTTTGCAATTACCTCCGAGGCGTTGGAGCCGGGGCGCTGCTTGAGCATGATGGCCGCCGAGGGCCGCCCGTCAATCTTGGAGGTCATGCTGTAGTTGAGGGAGCCGAACTCGATGCGGGCCACGTCTTTGAGGCGCAGCACCGAGCCATCGGGGGTAGCACGCACCACAATGTTTTCGTACTGCTTGGGCTCGAATAGCTTGCCCGTGTAGCGCAGCACGTACTGCAATTCCTGATCGGCGCCGCCCGAGCTTTCGCCCGATTTGCCGGGGGCCGCCTCCACGTTCTGCGCCCGGATGGCCTCAATCACCTCGTCGGCCGACACATTCAGGGCCACCATGCGGTCGGGTTGCAGCCACACGCGCATGGAGTACTCGCGCGAGCCCATGATTTCGGCGAAGCCTACCCCGTCAATCCGCTTCAGCTCCTGCAACACGTTGATATCGGCGAAGTTGTAAATAAACTTCTCCCCCACCGACTTGTCATCGCTCATAATATTGAGGTAGAGCAGCATACTGTTCACCTCTTTCTCGGTGCTTACACCGGCCTTAATTACTTCTTCCGGCAGCTCGTCGATTACGGTCTGCACGCGGTTCTGCACGTTCACGGCCGCCAGGTCGGGGTCGGTGCCTACCTGGAAGAACACGGTGATAAGTGTGATGCCGCTGTTGGTACTCACCGAGGTGAGGTAGGACATGCCCGGCACCCCGTTGATGGCACGCTCCAGAGGCGTGGCCACGGCTTTGGTACATACCTCCGCGTTGGCGCCAGTGTAGCGCGCTGTTACGGTCACCGACGGCGGCACGATGTCGGGAAACTGCGTGATGGGTAGCTGAATCAGGGCTAGCAAGCCCAGAAACACGATAACCAACGAAATAACCAGCGACAGTACCGGCCGGCGAATGAATATATCGAACATAAGGGAGGGTAGGAATGCTTAGGTGAGGTAGTGGGGAAGGGAGGCTAGAAGCTAGGGCTAAAAAGCTAGGCTAGTTCCCCTCCTTTTTTAAAGAGGGGTGGCTGAAGGTCGGAGTGGTAAAAACGTCAGGACAATGCTAGAACTAGATAACTAGAGACTAGAAAAGCCAAACAGGTAGCCTCGTTAAACGGCGTTTACCACCCCGCCCTGCGGGCATCCTCCTTAAGAAAGAGGGTAATTCGTTCTAACTATGGGGCTTCGGCCAGCAGCGTTTTCATGGCCACGGGCTGGGCCTGAATGGTGTTGCCGTCGCGTAGGTCCTGCACGCCTTCGTACACAATCCGCTCACCGGGCTTCAGGCCCGCCTTCACAATGTAGAAGTCCGACAGGCGCGCCTGGGGCGTGAAGGCTTGCTGCCTGATTTTGCTGTTTGGTCCTACCACAAACACGTAGTTTTTGTCCTGGGTCTCGAACACGGCCCGCTGGGGCACTAGCAGGGCATCTTTCACGGCGTTTTGGAGGCGTACCCGGCCGCTGGCGTTGTGTTTGAGCAGCCCTTCGGGGTTGGGGAAGCGCGCCCGGAACGCAATGGAGCCGGTGGTTTCCTCAAACTCGCCCTCCAGCGTTTCGATGCGGCCGCCGTGGCGGTAGGTCGTACCGTCGGCCAGTAGCAGCGTTACGGAGTCGCTGGAGGTACGCGTATTGCGCTGGCGGGCTTTGGCGTACTCCAGGTACTCATTCTCGGCCACGTTGAAGTAGGCATACACGGCCCCCTGGTCCGACACGCTAGTGAGCAGCGTGCCGTTGTCGACGAGGCTACCCGTTTTCAGCGGAATTCGGTCGATGATGCCATCGAAAGGCGCTTTGATGAGCGTGTACGACAGGTTTAAGCTGGCATTGGCACGTGTAGCGCGGGCCTCCTGCACTGTCGATTGGGCGGCGCGCAGCTTGGCTTGCGCCACATCCAGCTCCGAAGACGCAATAATGTTCTTCTTCACCAGCATCTGTACGCGGTTCAGCTCCAGCTCCGCCACTTGCTCCTGGGCCTGGGCATTGCGCACGGCCGCGGCCGAGCTGGCCACGCGCTCTTTATACTCACTGGCGTTGATGCGAAACAGGGGCTGGCCTTTTTTCACAACCTGCCCTTCATCCACGTAAATATGCTCCAGGAAACCAGGCACCCGCGCCCGCACATCCACGTTGCGCACCGCTTCAATATCGGCCACATAGTCGTGGTGCAGGATGGTGTCGCGGGGGGCCAGCTGCACTACCGGCACCTTTGGCACTTCCGACTTCGTGGTATCGGCCTGGCTTTTTTCAGAGCAGCTGCCTAGCATGGCAGCGGCCAGCGGCAAAACAAACCAGCAGAACTGGCGAAGAGAAGAATCCGAAAGAGACACGGAGAGAAAAATAAAGTAGAAAAAGTGATGCGCAATCAAGAATAGCCTCTGGTTGTCAGAGGTCTGAGGCGGCCGCAGCCGTTGCCGAAAGCTTGCGCCCGGCTTCACTTATCAGCAAACTATCCTTACGTAAATGTTCGGCCTGACAGCGAGCCAACATCGCCCGCGTAAGACGCAGTTCTTCAGTGGCATTGGGCACGCTGGGCATGTCGTCGTCTTCCTCCTCGTCGTCGGCCTCCAGCCAGCCTACCCAGGCGGTATCGTTCTGGGGCAGCACGAGGTAGCAGTTTAGCGCCGTCGACAGCAGCAACGCTCCCAACAGCATCCAAATCAGCATAATATGCCGGTTTTCTTGTGGCATCGGTTTTTGGGCTTGTATACTACAAAACAACCCACCCGACGTTAGAGCCGTCTTAGAATAACATTAGAAAAGATTAAAAAAGACTACAAGCCGAGGTGAAGCGGCTGTTCTACCTAGAGCGCCACCTTGCGCCGGGCACCACGGCGCCGGAACACTTCTACCGTAAATAACTCCTCTAGTAGAGCGGCTTTCAGCGTAGCGTAACCCTAGCAGTCGAATCAGTTTTAAACGTTGCGGCCCACTGAAGCAGTGGGCCGCAACGTTTAAAACAGCTCGCCAGACGGTATTTTCTATTTTTCGGCAGAATCAAATAGTAAAGAGTCGAGACAAAGGCGGCGCGCTACCGGCTCCGGCTGGCTCCGCGGCTACCGCTGGATTTGCCCTTGGCAGGTTTGCCAGCCCCTTTGGCCGGACGCTTAGCGGCGCTTTGGGGGCTGCTTTTCGGGCCAGCTGATTTGCCGGGCCGGGGGCCGGTCTTATCGGTAGGACGACCGGAGGCGACGCTGCGGCCGGCCGTAACCAGCCGCTTGGGCTTTGCGCCAGGCCGCGTAGAGTCTTTGTCGAGCCAGGTGCCGGCAGGTAGGGACTTGGCTTTGCGAGGAGCTTCGTCACGCAGGGAGGGGTCGAAGGCGGGACGCACGATATCGGCCCGGCCGGTGATAGGGCGAGCTGTTTTGGGACCCGAACGGTCGCCCCACTGGGCGGCCGTCGATACGACTTTGCGGCGGCGCGGCGTGCGGCCGTCGTCGGTGCCTTTCGAATCTTCAATCATTTCAAACAGCACTTTCAGCTCCTTCTCGCGCAGTTCGCGCCACTCGCCGGGGCCCAGGCCCTTGATGCTGATATTCATGATGCGGATGCGCTCCAACTGCACCACCTCGTAGCCGAAATACTCGCACATGCGCCGGATCTGGCGGTTCATGCCCTGCACCAGCGTCAGCCGAAAAATGTAGGACGTTTCCTTCACCACCTTGCATTTTTGGGTCATCACGCCCAGAATGGGCACCCCGTTTTGCATGGCTTCCAGAAAATCATCTTTGATGGGCTTGTCCACCATCACAATGTATTCCTTCTCGTGCTGGTTGCCGGCGCGCAGGATTTTGTTGACGATGTCGCCGTTGCTGGTCAGTAGCAGCAGGCCCTGCGACTCTTTATCGAGGCGGCCGATGGGGAAGATGCGCACCGTGTGCTTAATGGCCCGGATGACGTTGTCCTTCACGCCCAAATCAGTGGTCGTGACGATGCCAGGGGGCTTATTGTAGGCCAGGTACACCGCCTCTTCCTCGGGCCGGGGCTCGATGTGGACGCCGTTCACCACCACTTGGTCACGGCTGGTTACCTGGTCGCCGATGGCGGCGCGCTTGCCGTTCACCGTCACGTTGCCTTGCTCGATGTGGCGGTCGGCTTCGCGGCGCGAGCACACGCCACTTTCGCTGATGTATTTATTGAGTCTGATTGCCATGTTAGTAAAGCGTAACGCTTGGTGCGGGGTGCTTAAACCAGCGGTAAAAGAAGCGGCGGCCAGTCCGCTACGGATTGGCCGCCTGCAAAGATACGGCTAACCTTGCGGGGCGTGTTGAATGAAGTAAGGAATCTAGCGTGGATTTCAGAGTAGCGCATGGGGTAGCCACAGAGGTCAACCCAGCTTTGGCGCCTTCTACCCTACCCCCGGCAACTGCACGGTGGCCGTAGTGCCCTCGCCGGGCACCGATGCTAGTGTAAGCTGCCCGCCGTGGCGCTGCACAATCTTGCGGGTGATGGGTAGGCCCAGGCCATGGCCGGGCACTTGGCGGCCGTTGTTGCCACGGTACAAGGGCTCGAATATGTGCGCCAGCTCGGCAGCGCTCATGCCGCTGCCAGCATCCGCAATGGTGAGGCGCACAGTGGTGGCGTTAGCATACCCCAGCGTGCTGCTCACGGTGCCCGTGGAGTACTTGCAGGCATTGTCGAGCAGGTTGAACACCACAGTGGTCAGCAAGTGCGCATTGCCCATCACCATAAAGGGGTCCTCTACCTCATCGGGCAGATCATCGAACGCCAGCCGGATGGTGCGGGTAGGGTACTTGGTTTTGCACATGGTCAGGGCCTGCGTCATGCACTCGTCCAGACGCACGGGCTCGCACCGGAAAGCGGTATCATCGGCCTTGGCCAGGGCCAGCAGGCCGTTGGTGAGGGCAATGAGGCGGCGGATTTCCTCCATGGCCGACGCGGTGCTCTGGCGGGCTTCGGCCAGGTCGTGGTCGTAGGCCAGGGAGGTTTCTAGCGTGCCCAGCAGGTTGGTCAGGGGCGTGCGCAACTCGTGCGAGGCGTGCGACAGGAAGCTTTTTTGCGACTCGAAAGCCTGCTCCAGCCCGCTCAGCATCTCGTTGAAGGTGATGGCTAGCTGGGCAATTTCGTCGCGGCGGTTGCCTTCGGCTACGCGCCGGCTCAGGTTGGAGGCCGTAATGCGCTTCACCTGCCGCACCACGCGAGCAATGGGGCGCAGAGCCTGGTCGGTGAAGTACCAGCCCGCCATGATAATCAACACCAGCGCACCCAGATTGCCAACTAGCAGCAGCAGGCGCAGCTTGGCAAACTCCCGCGCCCCGAACACATCCTGCCCAACCAGCAACACGCGGTAGTTCCGGCCCTGGTGCTGGTACAGCACGCCTACCCCCTCGCGCCCGCCCAACTGAAAATGGGCCGGCCGTGGCCCCCTGATTTGGTTGAGGTACACAGAATCGGGCACGGGGCGCAGCGGTTTGCCCAACCCGTACAGCAGTTGGTTGCCTTCGTTGTAGATACCGATGTACTCCTGGTGCATGGTCAGCAGGTCGGCACGACGGAAACTGTGCAGCACGGCCGTATCTAGGTTGGCGCGCCGGATAAGCAGCCGCGCCGCCAACACTGCTTTGGCTTCCAAGCGATGGTAGTAGCGCTGCTCCCGCGAAAACGCGCTGAAGTAGTAAATAAACGCTGACAGCGCCAGCTGAATGCCCACCACCAGCAACGTAAAGCGCAACAACAGCTTATTCCGGATCAGCAAGAGACAGGTGGTGAATGGTGAGGTGGTGAACTTGTAAAGAAGCCAGGGGCCATGCTTTCCTACCCTTCCCGCATCACGTAGCCCATGCCCACTACCGTGTGAATGAGCTTGACGGGGTAGCCTTTGTCGAGCTTTTTGCGCAGGTAGCTCACGTACACGTCAATCACGTTGGTGTTGGTGTCGAAGTTCAGCTCCCACACTTTCTCGGCAATATCCACTCGCGAAATCACTTTGCCGCGGTTCAACAGCAGGTATTCCAGCAAAGCGTATTCCTTGGTAGTCAGCTCAATGCGCTGGCCGCTGCGAGTCACCACTTTTGATTCCAGGTTCAGTTCCAGGTCGGCCATGCGCAACACGCGGCGCACGGCGCTGGCCTCGGTGGCGCGGCGTGTGAGCACGCGCGTGCGCAGCAGCAACTCTTTAAACTCGAAGGGCTTCACGAGGTAGTCGTCGGCGCCGGCCTCGAAGCCCAATACTTTGTCGTCGAGGCTGTCGAGGGCGGTGAGCAGCAGCACGGGCACGGTGGGGTGCAGCTGCCGGCTCAGGCGGCACAGCTCCAGGCCGTTGAGGTAGGGCAGGTTCACATCCAGAATCACCAGCGCGTAGCTGCTCTGCCGCAGCAGCGACTGGCCCACGCGCCCGTCGTAGGCTACTTCAATCTCGTAGCCTTCATTGGCAAAGCCTTTCTGAATAAAAGAGGCCAGCTTGGGTTCGTCTTCGACGAGCAGCAGTTTCATGCTGTAAAGATAAGGAAGGGTGTGAGGGTAGGAAGATAGCGCATCTATCCTCAGCATTCCGCGCATCAAGCGACGACGAACCTTCTCATGCTAGAACGAGCATCGTACCAACGACTCGTTCTACCGTGATAAGGTCCTTCGCAAGCTCAAGATGACAAACTTCCTACCCTCACACCCCCTACCCTCCTCCCCTCCTACTTTTCTACCCTTTCCAACTTCCTCCTTTACCTTTGCCCGCGTGAGAACGTCCACTTTCCTCCTTGGGCTGCTGACGCTGGCCGCCCTACCCGCCTGCCTGTCGCTGGAGAGCGACAAGCAAAAAGAAGATGCCGCCGAAAAGGCTGTGCTCAATAAGCACGACGAAGCCATGGCCCAAACCATTGGCCCGGTATACGAGCTGCGCAAACAGCTGCAACAACAAACCGGCCCCGACACGGCCCGCACCGGCCGGCAGGTACGCAGCCTACTCCGCGCCGAAGCCGCCATGATGGGCTGGATGCATCAGTACCGCCGCCCGGCCGACTCCACCGCCCACGAGCGAAAGTTGCGGTATTATGCCCGGCAGCAGCACAAAATCGACTCCGTGGCTGTTCTTATTTCCAGTAGCCTCGACTCGGCCCGGCAAGTGCTGGCCGCCGGCGCGGCGCCTACCCCTAGTTCTGCTCAATGATTCGTTTCGCCCTGCGCCGTGCCCTCGGCCCGCTGTTATTTGGCCTTGGTAGCCTCGCGCTGCTGCCGGCCTGCTCGTCGTCTTCCGCTGATCAGCAAACCGCCCGCCTACCCTACATCGGGGAGCGGGATGTGGTGCCCAGCCCCACCGGTGGCCCCGCCGATACAGTGTACGCTACTATCCCTACCTTCCGCCTCACCAACCAGGCCGGGCAGCCCGTCACCAACGACACGTTCAAAGACAAGATCTACATCACCGATTTCTTCTTTGCTACCTGCCCCAGCATCTGCCCCAAAATGCAGAGTGAACTGCTGCGCGTGTACGAAAAATACAAGGACAACCCGCGCGTGGTGTTCCTGTCGCACACCATCGACCCGGCCCACGACTCCATCCCCGTGCTGCGCGACTATGCCGAGCGCCTGGGCGTGACCGATGCCTCGCGCTGGCACTTTGCTACCGCCCCCCAAGACACCATCTTTGCGCTGGCTCACGCTTATTTAACAGGGGCTCAAGTAAGTACCGATGCGCCCGGTGGCCTTGAGCATACTGGCGCCTTTGCACTGGTAGATCCCAACCGCCACGTGCGCGGCATCTACGACGGCCTGAACAAAGATGAGGTAGACCGCTTGATTCAGGAAATCCCGGTGCTGTTGCAGGAAGTAAGCGCTACTCCGGCCACGGCTACGGCCCCACGGCCGTGAGCACCTGGTGGCTGCGCGGCGCGGCATGCCTGGCCGCAGCCAGTACGCTGGTCGGTTGCTTTTCCAACCGTCAGAACGAGGGCGGTAAGCTTTATGCTACGCACTGCGCCAGCTGCCACGGCGAGCAAGGCGAGGGCCTGCGCCGTCTGATTCCGCCCTTGGCCGGCGCCGACTATCTGCGCCAGCAACGTGCTGCCCTACCCTGCCTTATTCGCAAGGGGCAGCAAGGTCCGGTTGTGGTGAACGGCGTGACCTATAACCAAGTGATGCCTGGCCACGAGGACCTCACCGACTCGCAGATTACCAACATCCTCAACTTTGTGCAGCAGCAGTGGGGCAATCAGAACCAGACCTATACCATCCGGGAAGTGTCGGAGCTGCTGGATGCCTGCCACGGCAGCGACGGTCAGTAATTGTCCGAACCGTTGAATTACAAGTTAAAAGAAGAATATTCTGCCCCGTTTGTTGAAGCATCTCCACCGTGAATAACCAAATGCCACTCAACGAAGCGGTAAACAGATTTCAATTGACTCAACCTGACCGTCGAATTTCTCCATTTTGCTATTGAAGCAACATATGAACTGCGTAAAAAGCCGCGTGAGTTTGTCTCAAATTGCCTAGCTTGGCCTTCCTAATTCGTTATTGACTTCTTTTTATGGGTCTGTTTGACTTTCTGAAACCTAAAAACGAGCCGACTTCTACTCCTACGCCGTCGACTACGCCTACCCCTTCTACCCCCGAGCAGCCGGCCTCTCCCGCCGGACCGCGTTACAAGGGCTCCAACTATACCTCGCCCGTGCAAGCTGGTGCGCCTACCCCGCCACCCATGCCGCCTATGCCGGAGCCGTATATTCCGCCTATGCCGCCTATGCCAGACTTCGAGCCCACCAACGTGCTGGAAGAGCTGCTGATGCGCGCCGCCGCCGAGCAGGAGATTCGGCCGCTGTTTTACCGGGCGTTGTTGCAGGAAGAAGTAGTGGTGGTGCTGCACCCCAGAGAAGATCTGGAACCCGGTGAGGTGACGCCTACTGAAGGCATGGAGATTCAGCTGCAAGTGCTGAATGACGGTAAGATTCCGGTATTTACGTCGCTGGAGCGCGTGAGCGACGGGGCCGTGGAGCAGGACACAATTTCCTACCTGCGCCTGCGTGGTATCGACCTGTTTCAGATGGTGCAAGGGGCTGATTGTGCCCTCAACCCCTTCTCGCCCATTGGCAAGCTGCTGCCTGCCGCCGAGCTAACCGATTTGCTGACCGGCAACCTCACCAACATTCCCGGCGAGGGTGAAGGCGAGCAGATGCAGGTGGCCCTGGGCCCACCCCACGAGTCGACGGCTGGTTTGGCCGAAGCCGTGCGCACCTACTGCGCCACCAATCCCGACATCGAAGCCGCCTACCTGGCCCAGATGCAGATTCAGAACGCGCCGGAACCGCCACGCCTGCTGCTGGCCTTCCACTCCACCACTGCCAACCCCGATTTCCTCCAGGAGCTCGGTCCCATGCTGCAAGAGCACCTCACCAACCAGCCCCAACTGGATATGATGCTCATCGACCCCGCTTCGGGCGAGCCCATCAACCAGTACTTCCTGCAAAGCGAGCCAGTTTATCAGAAGTAAAGGGGGTACAAAAAGGCCGTCCTGCTGAGCTGGTCGAAACATCTCTACTGATAGTAAAGAAATTACTCACGGTAGAGATGTTTCGACCAGCTCAGCAGGACGGCCTTTGCGTATCCGCTAGCTTCCTACTTCTTCCAGGGCTTTTTTCCGCAATAACCGCTGGTAAATAGGCCGTGCGCTGAAATACAGGAGAAATCCCAGCGGCACCGCGCCCAGCAGCCAGAGCAGCAATGCGCCCAACTCGGCGCGCCACAGCAGCGTGAAAGCCCCGCCCAGATCGTGCGTGAATAGGTAGCGCACGCGGCCCATTGTCAGGGTTTGCACGTTGGCCCCCAGCAATGGTGCCCCGAAGCGCAGCAGCGGCAACATCAGCAAGAGCTGTAGCGGACTCATCAGGTGGCTAATGAGCAGCATAGCGGCCACATTCAGCCGCAGGCGCACGGCTGCCAACGTGCCCAGCAGTGTGGTAGCACCCAGCACCGGCACCAGGCCAATGGCTACGCCTACGGCCGTAGTGAGGGCCAGCTGGTGCGGGGTAAGCCCCTGCTTAAGAATATTTTGTAACGGCAGCAGCACCCGGCGGCGCAGCCAGGAAGGCGACGGCTCTGACGGCGGCAACGGGGTAATGGGTTCAACCAAAACAAGACAGGTTTTTGGGGCAAAGGTAGCCGATGGGCACTCGTGCGTTGTATCTTCGCAATTCGCTCCGGCCTTACCTGGCCAACGAAGCAATCAGGGAATGACAAAAGTACGTGTGCCAGGCCAGCTCCGGCCAAAAGAGTGGGCGGATTTCTTGGTGCTGCTGCGCCGTGCTAGCCGGATGTTGTCGGCCAACGACCCGCTACGGCTAGGCGCAGCCACAGCCTTTTTCACCACGTTTGCCCTCCCCCCCATCGTCATTATCCTGATTCAGGTGCTGGGCTCACTCTATTCCAAGTCCATTGTGCGGCAAATGCTGCTCACGAAGGTGGCTGACTTGCTGGGCTCTTCGGCGGCGGGGTTGGTACAACAGATTCTGCAAAACGTGACCAACGTGGAGCGCAGCCGCACCGTCACGTGGCTGGGCTTTGCCTTTCTGCTGTTCATCGCCACCACCCTGTTTGTCGTTATCCAGCACTCGCTGAACCAGCTCTGGAGCATCCGACCGGAAAACGGGTTTTCGCCGTTCTCCAACCTCCTGAAGGAACGAGGCCGCTCGTTGCGCGTGCTGCTGGCCACGGCGGGCCTTTCCATGTTGGCCTTTTTGATGGATGCGCTGCTCTCACTGTTCGCCCATTCCCTCGTCGATTTTAATGCTTCGTTTGGCTATTATGCCGTGCAAACGCTCAACCGGCTGGCCTCGTTGCTGATTCTAATCGCGTGGTTTGCCTTCACCTTTCGCACGCTCAGCTTGGCCATTGTCTCGTGGCGGGCCGTGCTGCCCGGCGCCGTGCTCACGGCCGTGCTCATCGATTTGGGCGAATTCATCCTTAGTTACCTGCTGGTGCCGCGCAACCTTGGCCCCATTTACGGACCAGCCTCCAGTATTGTACTGGTGCTGCTCTTCGTATTCTATTGCGCCATGATTTTCTACTACGGCGCCTGTTTCACGAAGGTCTACGCCCATTACATCGGCCACGATATCAAGCCCAAACGCCACGCCGTACGCTACCGGCTAGTGAATTTGCCGGAGGAGGAGTAGAGGTAAAATAGTGAGATAATGAGTTAAAGAATACGGCTGTCATCCTGAACGCAGTGAAGGACCTTATGCCCGCAGAACGAGTCGTTGTTAGGTCTTTCGTTCTTTCGTGATAATGTCCTTCGCAAGCTCAGGATGACACACGTTTTTTACTCAGTGTCTCACCACTCACCTCTACTCCATCTGTTGACGCTGCATGAATTCTTGCGTTTTCACATCATCCTTTCGCACGAAGGGGCTGATAATTACGCGGGTGCCGCTCTGGTAAGTAAAGAAGCGATACACCCAGTTGGCCATCACCACCAGTTTGCTGCGGAAACCGATGAGGTAGAAGATGTGCACGAACAGCCACGCAGCCCAGGCCATAAAGCCGCTCAGGTGCTTGTCGCCGGGTAGATCGGCCACGGCGCGGTTGCGGCCGGTGATGGCCAGGGAGCCTTTATCGAAGTAGGAAAACGGCTCCAGCTTCTCGTTCCGGCGCAGGCGGTGCAGGTTTTTGGCCAGGTGCACGCCTTGCTGAATAGCGGGCTGCGCCACGCCGGGGTGACCGTTGGGCCATTTCTCGCTCCGCATCAGGGCAATGTCGCCGATGGCAAACACATCGGAGTAGCCCTGCACCTGGTTGAAGAGATTGACTACGTAACGGCCGCGTTCCAGCGTTTCTTTAGGCATGCCCTCTACGGTTGCCCCCGTCACGCCAGCAGCCCAAATCAGCGTCCGCGCCCGGATTTCCTCCCCGTTTTTCAGCCTCACTACCTGCCCGTCGTAGTTTTCTACCAGCGTGTTGGTTTTCACAATGACACCCAACTCTTCCAGATCCTCGTGGGTGTGGGCACTGGACACGGGCGACATGGGCGGCAGCACGCGGTCGAGGCCTTCCACCAAATAAATGTGCATCTGGCTGAAATCTAGGCCAGGGTAGTCTTCGGGCAGCACGTGGGCGCGCATCTCGGCAATAGAACCGGCCATTTCTACGCCCGTAGGGCCAGCGCCTACTACCACTACGTTCAGCAGCTGCTCGCGTATGGCAGGGTCGCTGGTCATGTTGGCCTGCTCAAACGCCTGCAACAGCTGGCTACGCAGGCTCACAGCATCCGACACCTGCTTGAGCGGGAAAGCGAATTGCTTCACCTGGTCGTTGCCGAAGTAGTTGGTGCGCGTGCCGGTGGCAATAACCAGGTAATCGTAGCTCAACTCGCCTACCAGCGTCGTCACGGTTTTGGCAGCCGGGTCTACGTTGGTGACGCGCACCGGGCGAAAGTGAAAGTCGGGGTAGTCTTTATCGAACAGCTTGCGGATGGGCTCGGCAATGGTTTCCGGCTCCAAGCGGGCCGTCGCTACTTGGTAGAGCAACGGCCAGAAACCGAAGTAATTCAGCTTGCTGAACATGACCACCTGGAACTCGTGGCCAGCCAGATTTTTAGCTAGGTTGACGCCCCCAAACCCGCTGCCGATGATGACAACGCGGGGCTTTTTGGTGGCCGGGATATTTAGGGAAAGTGTTTCGGGAGTGACCATACAGCGAGAGGAAAAAGAATAGCGAGGAAAGCAGACAGGGAGAACAGGCCAGTGCCTTCAGGCATTAACTGCAAAAACGCCCCTGTGGTTTAAGTAACTTTGCCTCCCTGTTGGGCTTATGCCCACACTTCCATCACGAGGGGCTACCTTTGTGGTTTCGCCTCAATTTCGCATGACTGCTACCCCCGCGCCCGCCCCTACCTTTGCCGACCTCGGCCTAGTCCCTGTTCTACTGCAAGCCTTAGATGAGCTGCAGTTTGCGGCCCCTACCCCCGTGCAGGCACAAGTGCTACCCCTGGCCCTCGACGGCCAGGATGTGGCCGGGCAGGCCCCCACCGGCTCGGGCAAAACCGCTGCCTACGGCCTGGCTGTACTTCAACAAGTTGACGTGCAGCAGGATGCGGTGCAGATTATTGTATTGGTGCCCGCCCGCGAGTTGGCCCTGCAAGTACGCGACGCCCTCAAAAAACTCGGAAAATATCTGCCCAACCTGCGCGTGGCGGCGTTCTACGGCGGGCACGCGTTTCGGGAGGAAAGGGCTTCGCTGCAGCAGGCGCCGCACGTGGTGGTGGCCACACCCGGCCGCCTGCTCGACCACTTCGAGCGGCGCACGATTGTACCCAATCAGCTGAAATCATTGGTACTGGATGAGGCGGATAAATTGTTGGAGTTGGGCTTTCAGGATGAGTTGGTAGAGATTGTGAAGCGCCTACCCCGGCGCCGGCAAACACTGCTGTTCTCAGCTACCATGTCGGAGAAAGTGGTAGAGCTGATTCGCAAAAACCTGACCCGCCCCCGCGTGGTGAATGCCGGCGAAGACACCGCCGAGCTGCCCGAAAATCTGACCCTGCTGGGTCATGTGGGTACTGCCGAGCAAAAGCCTGCTGCCCTCTACCACCTCCTACAACGCCCCGAGACGGGCCGCGCGCTGGTGTTTTGTAACACCCGCGAGCGGTGCCAGGAGCTTACGCGCTTCCTGCAAGGCCGCGGCATCGCGGCCGAAACGCTGCACGGCAAAATGCCCCAGCCCGAGCGCGACAAAGCTCTGCTGAAGCTGCGCAACGGCTCTAGCCAGGTGCTGGTGGCCACCGACGTAGCCGCCCGCGGCCTTGATGTGACAGCCCTCGACACCGTGATTCAGTACGATGCCCCCGACAAAGCCGACAGCTTCCAGCACCGCGCTGGCCGCACGGCACGAGCGGGTGCTGCGGGTACCGCCCATCTGTTGGCTACCCCCAAGGAGCAAGCACATGTGCAGAAGTGGCCCGTAGCCGAAACCATCAAATGGCAGCCCGTGAAAGCTAGTAAGCTACCCGCCGCCCTTCCCAAAGCCCCTCGCCCCGAGAACGTGACCCTGCACGTATCAGCCGGCAAGAAGGACAAGGTAAGCGCCCACGACTTGGTAGGCGCTTTCGTGAATGTGGGCGGCGTGGCCCGCGAGCAAGTTGGCCACATCGAGGTGTTTGATTATTACAGCTACGTGGCCGTGCCGCGCCAACAGGCCCAGGAAGTAGCCGAGCGCTTAGCCGGTGCCAAGGTGAAGGGGAAGAAAGTGCGCGTATCGATAGTGGCGTAGCTGGTTGCACAGTATTAGGAGTAGCTGCGAGCCGCTCCTATACCGCCTATTCTATCACTTACTGCCCGCGTCGCCAGATGAAACCATCCAGCACGTAGTGTGTCATTTGGGGTAGGGCCAGCAGGGGCACTAGAAGTGTGAGCGTTAGCGGGTCGGCAACGGCAGGTAGTTGCTGAAACCAGCCGAACACGCTACCATGCTCGCGCCATACGAGGCCGTCCCAGAGGCCTTCCTCGGCGTAGGCAAGTAAGGCTATTACACCCAGAAACAGTGTTATGCCATAGCGTCCGCTCCACCACGGGCCGCCTTTACACCTGCGCCCCACCACGGTAGGTTGGCTGCTGCTCTATACCAGCGTTAGGCAGCATCGAGCAAACCGGCTGGGGGCGCCATAAACGTGGCCAGAATATGCAGGCCCGGTTGGTACAAATGCATCAATACAGATAGGATAAGCTAAACAACGCCACCAAAATAGTACCTGACGGCATTGGGTCCTATGCAGATAGAAGAAAAGTCGTCAGCTCCTGTACCCTACCGGGTAGGGGTATACAAGTTCATTTTCTGCTCCTGACCCGCTAGGAAAGACTATCTTTACTTGCCAGCTACGCTACGGTTCAGCCTGCAGAAAAGCCGTTCTCGGGTGTCAGATACCGACTTTATCTGTTTCCAGGGTAGGCTTATCCGCAGTACCGCACGCTTGTGATTTTGACAGCTGTTTCTTTCCTACACGTTTCTTTTACCCACCCCAATGGAAGAAACATCCTCACCAGATCTATCAGCCGGCAACAACGCCAGAGTAGCCTACCAGCGCCTGCAGCAGCAAGCCGCGGCGCCCGGCCTCAACCTTGCCCAAACCCAGGCGCTGCTAGCTGAGGCGCTAGCCCAGCAGGCCGCTTTGTGGCAGGAAAACCAGGAGTTGCACGCAGCCCAGCAGGAATTGGCTGCCAGCACAGCCCGGCTGCAAGCGGCCGAGGCAGTGGCGCACATTGGCAGCTACGAGCTAGACCTAGCCAGCGGCGCCTTTCACTTTTCGGCGGGCCTGTTTCGCTTGCTCAATGAGGAGCCCGGTTCGTTTACGCCTTCGCTGGCGTGGCTTGATGCTCGCTCCCACCCCGATGACGTGCTGGCCGTGCAACGCACCCTCGAGCAGGCCATTGCGCACAAGCAGCCCTACCAATATACCCGCCGTATCCGGTGGCCCAATGGGCAGTGGCGTCTGCTAAAATCGCACGGCCGGGTGGTGTGCAACGCAGCTGGCGCGGCCGTGCGGCTGGAAGGCGTAGTAGAAGACCATACTGGGCAGCAGCAAGCAACGCAGGCACTACAGGCCTCTGAAGAGCAATTTCGCCTGTTTGTAACGGTCAGCTCCGACATGGTATACAAGATGAGCCCCGACTGGCACCAGATGTATTTTTTGGTGGGCAAAGAGTTTCTAACGGATACGCTTTCCTCCTCGGCTTCCTGGCTGCACACGTATATTCCGGTAGAAGAGCAGGCCCAGGTGCAGGCTGTCATTGACCAGGCCATTCAAACGAAAAGCCTCTTCGAGCACGAGCACCCGGTTATTCAGGCCGATGGTAGCGTTGGCTGGGTGCACTCGCGGGCCGTACCTGTCCTAGATGCCCACGGCCACTTGGTGGAGTGGGTAGGCGCGGCCAGCGACATCACCACCCGCAAGCAAGCCGAACAAGAGGCGCTGCACCTCAAGGATGAAGTAGCGCAGTACGCCGAGGATAAGTACCGCACACTTTTCAATACAATTGATGAAGGCTTCTGCCTAGTTGAGCTGCTCTACGATGCACAGGGCACAGCCGTTGACTACCGTTTTTTGGAAGTGAACCAAGCCTTTGAGCGGCAAACCGGCGTACGCGACGTGCTTGGCAAAATACGCAGCGAAATACCCATTAAATCAGAAACTTACTGGCTGGAAACGTATGCCCAGGTGGTGCGCACGGGGCAGCCTATGCGCTACGAAAACTACCACGCCGACACCGCCCGCTGGTACGAGGGGTACGTCGCGCGCATGGGCGGTGCAGGTAGCCGGCAGGTATGTAGTGTCTTCAGCGATGTGACGACCCGCAAACAGGCCGAAGCCACTTTGCAGGAACGCGCAAAACGCAAATCGTTTTTGCTGCAACTTAGCGACGTCCTCAGCCCATTGGCCGACGCCGTAGCTATCCAGGCGGCGGCGACCCTGGTAGCCCAACAGTTCTTCCAGGCTGATCGGTGCTATTACGGCGAAATAATACACGGAAAATGCCTCATCCGCCGCGATGCGCGACACGCGGGGCTACCTTCCGTAGCGGGTGAATACGACCTGGATCAACTGCCCCTGTTCAGTGCTACCCTGCGTGCTGGCCAGCCCATTGTGGTAGAGGACGTCCAGACTACTCCTCTGGTCGATGAGTCGTTGCGGCAGCTGTGTATACAGCTTCAGGTCATTTCCTTTATCAATGTTCCGGTTATCAAAAACGACCAGCCAGTGGGCGTTCTGTGCGTTGTGCATAGCACTCCTCGGCACTGGACGCCGCTGGAGATAAACTTGGTGCAGGAAACCTCCGAGCGTGCCTGGGCCGCTGTGGAGCGGGCCCGCATTGAAGAGCAACTGTTCACCCTCAACCGGCAGCTGGAGCAGTTGGTGGCCGAGCGCACCCACGAGTTGCGTGAAAGTCGCGACTTGCTGCAATCAGTATTTGATACCAGTTTGCTGGCCGTGTCGGTACTGCACGCCGTGCGCAACGAAGCTGGTGAGATACAGGATTTCCGGATTGCCATCGTCAACAAAGAGCTGGTGCGCGCCATTGGGCGTACCGACCTGGTAGGCAAGCTGTACGCCCAGGAATATCCCGGCATTCGGCAAACGGGGCTGTTTGATCTTCTTGTCCAAGCCGTTGAAACCGGCCAGCCACAGGGCATGGAATACTACTACGGCCACGAGGGCTTCGACCATTGGTTTTCGTGCCAGTTTGTGAAAATGGACGATGGAGTGGTAGCCACCAATCTCGATATCACCGAGCGCAAGCTGGCCGAGCAGGAGCTATTGAAAAACCTGCGGCTCTTGGAGCAGTCGGAGCAGGTGGCCCAGCTAGGCAGCTGGATGCTTGAGCTGGCCACGGGCGAGCTGCGCTGGTCGGCGGGTATGTACCGCCTTTTTCACTTGGAGCCCGGCACGCCAGTGCGGCCTACTGTCTACCTCAACTACGCCACGGCCGCCGACCGTCCCGTAGCTGAGCGCGTCGTGCAGGCCCTCACCACTACCCCCACCGACTTCGAGGAAATCCTGCGCCTACAGGTAGGCCACGAAGAACGCACCATGCACCTAAAAGCCGTTCTCGTACGCGACGTAACCGGCCAGCCCGTGCGCCTGCTGGGCGTAGACCTAGACATCAGCCGGGTGCAGCGCCTAGAAGCTGACAATCTACAGTTGCGCTTACAGCAGCAGAAAGCGCTGTTTGAAGCCGTGCAAGCCGCCCAGGAAGCGGAGCGCAAGCGCATTGCCGAGGGCCTGCACAATGGTGTGGGCCAACTGCTCTACGCCACCAAGCTAAGCCTCGACTACCTAAAAGGCTCGGCTGCAGGCAACACTGCCTCGCTGCCACCGGCCCAACGGGAAGCCAACCGCTTGTTGAGCGAGGCCATCCGCCAAACCCGTGTCTTGTCGCACGAGTTGGTACCCATGGTATTGGAAGAGTTTGGGTTGCCGGCCGCGTTGCAGGACCTGTGTCAGAAAATACCCGATCCGCAGCTGCGTTTTGTGTGCCGGGTACAGCTCGATCCTACCCTTCCGCCGCTACCGGCGTCGTTGCAGCTGGCGCTCTACCGCATGGCGCAGGAGATGGTACAAAACATTGTGAAGCACGCCCATGGCGCTACCGAAGCAAGCCTGGAACTGGAAGGCACGCCGGGCTTTGTGCTGCTGCGGGCCGAGGACAACGGGCCGGGCTTTGCAACCAACGCCCTACAATACAACGGCCTGGGGCTACGCAGTATCCGCGACCGGGTCTCGCTGCTTGGGGGCACGCTGGCTATTGGCTCCAACGCTGGCGCTTACGTACGGCTCCGGGTTCCTGTACCCACCGCTGCCTAAGTTCATTCTTCTGCTTCCATGCCTGCTCCTACCCCATCACCGCGTCAGCTTTTGTTTATCTGCAGCCAAAACCGCTGGCGCAGCCTCACGGCCGAACGGCTGTTCGACCATCATCCTCACTACCAGGCTCGCTCGGCCGGCACCGAGCCGGGCGCCAGAGTACGCGTTACGGCTGGGCATTTGGGCTGGGCCGATGTGGTGTTTGTGATGGAGAAAAAGCACACCGACATCTTGCGGCAAAAGTTTGCCGCAGAGCTGGCCGGCAAGCAAATCATCAACCTACGCATCCCCGACAAATTTCAGTTTCTGGATGCCGTGCTTCAGGATTTACTTCGCGAGCGACTGGCAGAGCATCTACCTAGTTTCACAACTGGTTCTAGTCAGTAGCAAGATCCTATACAAAACCCCAACACGGCTCCGAGTCCTGTTGGGGTTTTGTATAGGGTAGCGTTTCTAACGCATGATCTTCCCTCGGTTGTCCCAATGGCTCGATTTCACTTCCAGGCTGTTGGGCTGGCGCTTGATGGTCCGCGTGTATCGTTCGCCGGCTATCAGCCCATCGGGCCGACGCTTCCCGAAGAACAGCGTCACTGGCTCGCCGTGCTCGTTGGTGACAAAGGTGATGTCGTAGCCCTTGAACACGTCGTCGATGCTGGTCGAAGGTTCATATATTTTGCTTAGCTTTTTGTCTAACTCCCGGTGTAGTGGCATAGGATGGGTAGGGTTGGTACACTTGCTGTGTACGGCAGCTACTTTTTCGGCAGACAGGCGGAGGCGCTTTTTCAGTAGTTCTACCCTATACGCTATCCGTATTTTTTGCTAGCTTCCTACCTCTGCCACTAGGCGTTGCGCTGCCTTGCTGCCGTAGTTCGCTGCGGCCACCAACCTTCGCCCACGATGTCCGTTAGCAACGGGCTATGAACTATGTACTCTTCGCGGCCTTTGTGGCCTTGGTTGTTTTCTTTTTCTACCGATACGCCACCCGCGATGCGCGCACCCGCGCTACCGCCCTGGCCCAAGAGTTTCCCGACGATTGGCGCCAGATTCTCACTGAGCGCGTAGCCTTCTATCTCTCCCTGACCAAGGACGACAAGCACCGCTTCGAGCGCCGAATCCAGGTTTTTCTGGCCCAAACCAGCATCCGCGGCATCCAGACGGAAGTAGACGACACCACACGCCTACTGGTGGCGGCCTCGGCTGTTATTCCGGTGTTTGGCTTTCCGGAGTGGGAGTATGGCAACTTAGGCGAAGTGCTGATTGTGCCCGATGCCTGGCAAAGCCCCGACGACCCCAACAAGGAAATCAAACCGCTGGCCGGTACGCTGCTGGGCTCCGTGCGGGGCTTTCAGGGCGCGCACTATATGCACCTCTCGAAAGCCTCCTTGGAACAGGGCTTCGCCGATACCATCGACAAGCAAAACGTGGGCATTCACGAGTTTGCGCACATGCTCGACCAGGCCGACGGCGTGATTGATGGCGTGCCCAGTGTGGCCCTACCCCCCGAGTTGCTACAACCCTGGGCTGAGGTGATGCACCGCGAAATAGAGGCCATTCGGGCAGGCAATTCCGAAATCAATGACTACGCTGCCACCAACGAGGCCGAGTTCTTTGCCGTCGTGACGGAATACTTCTTCGAGAAGCCCGAGAAGCTGCAGGAGCACCACCCCGAGCTGTACCAACTGCTGATGCGAGCGTTTCGGCAGAACCCCAAAAAGCGCTTCCTGCGCCTCGCCACCGACCCGCGCGAGTGGATTCGGAGCCTGCGCAGCCGCCACAAAAAGTTCGGCCGCAACTCGCCCTGCCCCTGCGGCAGCGGCAAGAAGTACAAGGACTGTCATTTGCAGCAGGTGCAGCAGGCGGCGTAAATGGACATCATTCCAATTACGCGCTGACCGTCCTGGGTAAGTGAGCGTCATTCACTTCTGCCCCGCCGCTTTTTCGAAGCGCTCGGGGTACTTAGCGTGGTTGGTGCCCATGAGCCGGTCCCACCAGTTAAAGTAGAGGCCGTAATTACACTTCACCAGCTGATGGTGCATGTTGTGGTGGGTGCTGGTGTTGTGCAGACGGCCCCAACGACTGCGCAAAAAATGTTGGGGGTAGGGCTCGTAGCCCAGGTGGCCCAGCACGTTCATACCCATCTGGTACATCATGAAAACGCCCAGCGTGAGCGGGTGAAGGGGCAGAACAAATACCAGCAACGGCACAATACACGCCTCAATCACGGCTTCTAGTGGGTGAAACGAAAATGACGCCCATGGCGACGGATTGTGCGAGAGGTGATGCACCCGGTGCACGTGTCGAAACACCGCCGGAATATGCATAAAGCGGTGCGTCCAATAGAAATAGGTATCGTGCGCTACAATGGCTACCAGCAGGCTGAAGCCCATGTAGAGCCAGCCATAGTCGCTTATCTTGTTGTAGATGAGCGTGTAGCCATGCTGTTTCGCTACGAAGATGCCCGCGCCTACCATAGCAAAAATTAGGCAGGTGAGCATCGAGTATTTGATTTCCGTATCGATGTGCTTGCGCTCAGGAAATTTGGGCTGAATGCGGCGGTGATGCCACTTTTCGCGGCGCCACACCCAAAAAAATACGTAGGCCACGCCCGCAAACACGAGGTAACGCACAGTCAGCAATACCAGATTAGATAGGTAATGGCTGCCAACACCGGCAGCTGCGGCAGAGAAAAACATACGGTTGGGGTGAGATGCTACGTGTACAACACACAAGCCGGCGAAAAATGTGCCTGATCTAACTCTAGGTCAACAGGCAGCCACTACCAGCTGCTGGTTGCACCAAGCACAGACGGTACGAGGCCCGTGCGGTTTTCTATTTCCGTCTGTTTGTAGGGTAGGAAGTAGCTTTGCACTGCTTTCGCCGCTTACGCTCTCCCTACCCTCCGTTATGCCACATCCTCTCGACAACCCAATCTGGAACGCCTTATGCACCGGCACGGCACACCTCGCCATGGGCAACGAGCAAGCGCGCTACGTGCAGAAAGAAGCCGGGGCGTTTGCGGGCCTGCGCGAGTATTCCGCCAGCGCCTTTGCCGATTTGCACAACCTTACCCCAACCGGTACGGCTACCGTACTATTCACAGCCGGTGAGGTAGCCATTCCGGCCGACTGGAAGTTACTGGTGCAGAAGGATTTGCTGCAACTCGTCTACGAGCACCCTACCCCGCCGGCTTTTGATAGCACTGGTATAGTACCCTTGCAGCCGCCGCATATTCTTGCTATGCTAGCCCTCACGGCACACACGAACCCCGGCCCGTTCTTACAGCGCACCATTGAGTTTGGCGAGTACCACGGCATTTTTGAGGGCGATGAGCTGGTGGCTATGGCAGGTGAACGGCTGCAACCCCTACCCTACACCGAGTTGAGCGCCGTATGCACCCACCCGGCCCATCTCGGCAAGGGCTATGCTGCCCGCCTGCTGCAACACCAGATGCATCGCATCATGGCCGCGGGGAGGGTGCCCTTTTTGCACGTGCTCCCCGAAAACACCCGCGCCCGCGCCGTGTATGAGCGCCTGGGCTTTCAAACCCGCCGCCAACTGCAGATTTACGTGCTCGAAAAGCTGGTAGGGTAGTTTATACAACTGTTCATCTCATGCTTTCCCAGCGGCTAGGTAGGGCGTAGAGGCGAGATTTGACTGCGTTTTTCGTCGTTTCTTTGCAGTACTTTATGAAGAAAACCTATCTACCTCTGCTTACGGCGGCTCTCCTTACCGCCTGCGCCCCTACCGCCAAAACACCCGCCGTTGCAACCGATTCGGCTGCATCGGCCACGCCTGCGCCGCTAACCGCCGCGCCCGTCAGCTGGCAGCAGCAGGCCCAAGAGTTCCTGACGGCCTACACCGCCGAGTACCAAAAGCTCTACACGCAGTCCTCGGAAGCGGAGTGGCGCTCGAACACCCACATCGTGCCCGGCGATACCACCAATGCTGCCGCGACGGCCCGAGCCAACGAGCGTATGGCTGCTTTTGCGGGCAGCACCGCAAATATCAACCGGCTGCGCGAGTTGCTGACGCACAAGCAGGACCTCACGCCTATTCAGGTGAAGCAGTTGGAAACGGCCCTCTACAACGCCGCCAACTCGCCCCAAACCGCCGCCGAGGTAGTAAAGCGCCGCATTAAGGCCGAAACCGAGCAGACTGAGAAGCTTTATGGTTTCGACTACAAATACCAGGGCAAGTCGGTGACGACGAACGACCTGGACGAGCTGTTGCGCAAGGAGAAGAACCCGCAGAAGCGCCAGCAGATTTGGGAAGCCAGCAAGGCCATCGGCCCTACCCTAAAACCCGGCCTGCTCAGCCTGCGCGACCTGCGCAACCAAACCGTGCAGGCCCTCGGCTACCCCGACTACTTCACCTACCAAGCCTCCGACTACGGCATGAGTCGGGAGGAAACGATGGCGTTGGTGCACAAAATCAACCAAGAACTGCGCCCGCTCTACCGCGAGCTGCACACCTACGCCCGCTACGAGCTAGCCAAGCAATACGGCGCAAAGCAGGTACCCGACTACCTACCCGCCTCCTGGCTGCCCAACCGCTGGGGCCAGGACTGGAGCAGCATGGTAGAGGTGAAAGGCCTGAACCTGGACCCCGTGTTGGCCAAGAAAGGCGCCGAGTGGCAGGTGCAACAGGCCGAGCGCTTCTACCAGAGCCTAGGCTTTCAGGCCCTACCACCGGTGTTCTGGGAGAAATCGAGCCTCTACCCTCTACCCAAAGGCGCCAACTATAAGAAGAACAACCACGCCTCGGCCTGGCACATGAACCTGGAGCAGGACGTGCGTAGCCTAATGAGCGTGGAAGCCAACACCGAGTGGTACGAAACCACCCACCACGAGCTGGGCCACATCTACTACTACCTCACCTACACCAACCCCGAGGTGCCACCGCTACTGCGCCAGGGTGCCAACCGTGCCTACCACGAGGCCATGGGCAGCCTGATGGGCCTGGCCGCCCGCCAGAAGCCCTTCCTGGCTGGCTTGGGACTAATTGACCCCAAAGTGAAAACCAACGACATGCAGGCGCTCTTGAAAGAAGCCCTGGGCTCGGTGGTGTTTATTCCGTTTGCCTCGGGCGTGATGAGCGAGTGGGAAAACAGCTTCTACGCTGATAACCTGCCCGCCGACCAGCTCAACGCCAAGTGGTGGGCGCTCAGCAAACAGTACCAGGGCATTGAGCCGCCTACCTCCCGCGGCGAGAACTACCTCGACCCTGCCACCAAAACCCACATCAACGACGACCCCGCGCAGTATTACGACTATGCCCTGTCGTACGTCATCCTATTTCAGCTGCACGACCACATTGCCAAGCAGATTCTGCACCAGGACCCGCACACCACCAACTACTACGGCAGCAAGGAGGTAGGCGCCTTCCTGGCCGATATCATGCGCCCTGGCTCCAGCAAAGACTGGCGCTTGGTACTGAAGGAAAAAACCGGTGAGGACCTCTCCGCCCGCGCCATGGTGGAGTATTTCCAGCCGCTGATGGCCTACCTGAAAGAGCAGAACAAGGGTAGGAAATACACAATGTAGAAGATACCTGCGAACAAAAAAGCCTGCTTTCACAGCAGGCTTTTTTGTTCGTAAGATTGATAGCGCGGAGCTGTGCCATGTGCCGTTTATGCACAGGCCGCTGGCCTGCCATCGTCTGCATCGTTCGAGTGTTTCGGGCATGTCGTTCTAGCGGGCAGGCCAGCGGCCTGCTACTGGTAAATACAGGGCACAGCCCCGCGCCACTATAACGCTGTACTCCGTACTGTCAGAATTCCAATCTGTTTTTCAGTACCTCACCCATTCTTTCTAGCCGCAGCTTGAGCAACTGCGCTACTTCTTCATCTTCCAGGTTGATGCCCTGCGTGCGGGTGGCCAGGTAGCGGGCCAGGGCGAAATTGTCGTCCAGGGAGGTTTCCAGCTCACGTTGTGCTTTTTCCCAACCGTCGGGGTCTTCGGCGGCTAGGTAGCGGGCACGCAACTCAATGGTCTGACTAACGAGCTGCGCTAGAGACACCAGCAGCGCTGATTCTTCTGTCGTGAACACCCGCTTCTCGCGGCCGATAACGGCTAGCACCCCCATTTTGGTGCCTTCGGCAGTGAATAGAGTAGTGCCGGCGTAGAAGTTCAGACCCAGCGCCTCGGCGGTGGCGGGGTTCACCAGCTCGCAGCTTTCGCGAGTATAGTCGGAAAAGAACACGGGTGTATCCTGCAAAATGGCCGCCGAGCACATGCTATCGGGGCGGGCCAGGGAGGTGACACCGACCGGCGCACCCACGCTGGCCTTAAACCATACCCGCTCCTCATCCACCAGCGAAATCAGCGAAATAGGCAGATTGAACAGGCGCGCCGTTAGGGCCACATACTCGTCGAAGATCTTCTCCGGCGTAGTATTCACAATATGATATTGATGTAAAACCCGCAAACGCGCCGCGTCGTCAGCAGGAATCAAAGAGGTAGACAGCGGAGGCATCGCGTAGTAAAAGGTGAAGCAAAGTTGATAAAGGTAGAAACAACCAAGCTCAACTGGCTACGACCTCAACAATAAAAGGTTAGGAAACGCCTGTTTATTAAAGCAGTGGAAGTACTAACCCACTCTTAGCGGGACTTGTTGTTTCACCCATTGCACTATTCCCCCGGCACGCCTGCTTATTCACTCACCTTCTCCTATCATTTTCAAGCCTCTCAGCAGCACTCCTTAGCTGAATAACAGCTAGGTGCCACTGGTAAGGTAGCGCGGCCTTGATAGACCGCGCCCCTACCTAGTAATTTGCCTCCGTAGCAGGCAAATCAATCAGAATGAACTGCGCATCTTTCTCGGCGCGGATGTGCAGCACATTCTCATCGGTTAGGCGGGCTTGGTCGTTAGGGCCAATTGCGGAGCCATTGATGTAGATGGTGCCTTCCTTCACGTACACAAACGTGTTGCGAATAGGAAACGTCTTGAACTCGATTTCCTTTTCCTCGCGCAGATTGGCCCAGTATACGGTGGTGTTGGAGTTCATGTACACCACGTCTTCCAGCACGCGCTGCCCGGTTACGAGCGGTACCAGTTCATTTTTATGTTTCAGAAAATCGATATCCTTCTGCTCGTAGCTGGGGGTAAGTCCTTTTTGGTTCGGTAAAAACCACAGCTGATAGATGTGCAGCGGCTTATCGGTGCGGTTCATCTCGGAGTGGGCAATGCCCGTGCCCGCCGTCATGCGCTGCACTTCGCCCTTACGGATAGTAGTTTTATTACCCATCGTATCCTCGTGGGTCACCTCGCCTTGCAGTACTAGCGTCACAATCTCCATTTCGGAGTGCGGGTGCTGGGGAAAGCCCGAGTGCGGCTGCACCATATCATCATTAAAGACGCGCAACGGCCCGAAATGCACATTTTTCGGATCGTAATAGTCGGCGAAGCTGAACAGGAAGTGACTATTGAGCCAGGCAACCGGTGCGGCGTGGTGGCGTTCGATAGCAGGAATATATTTTAGCATGAGCGTAAAATCAGATCAAAAGTTGCCCAAACATACGTAGCGCAGACTTGCTAAGTTGAAAGCCCGCGCGCGAACGTGCCCTACCCATATGCCAAAAAGCCTCGCCAGCACTACTGCTGACGAGGCTTCTGGTAACTCAAGTTGTCATTCCTCGCTGAACTCGGAAAGACAAAGACACTACGCTTTTTTCAGCGTGCTTACTTGCTGCTGCAAATCCAGTACGATGCTGGCCAGTCGGGTCAGCGACAAATCGGCAATGGGGAAGGTGCTGCTGATGTAGGCTTTGGCTTCCCAGATTTCCACCACATCCTCCACACCGATTTCATAGGGCGAATACACAGGGTTGTCGGAGTGCAGGGCCAGCATAGCGCCGTCTTTGAGGCGGTTGAACACGCGCTTGAACACGATGCCTTCCTTGGAGCTCACCACGATGCAGGGCGTGCCGTCTTTCAGCGTCAGCCAGTCATCTACGTAGCGGCCCACAATCACCGTACCCGAGGCAATGGGCAACATAGAGTCGCCGGCAATTTCGAAGGCGCGGTAGGTGCCGCCCGTGCCCAGCATGGGTAGGCGGAACTTAGGCAGCTCTTCGAGGTATTCAGGGTCGGCGTAGCCATTGAGGTAACCAGCAGCGGCCTTTTGGGGCACCAGCTCGATGTTTTCGTTTTCCTCCTTATCAACGGTGAGGGCTAATACCCGCAGCGCGCCGCCGGGGCGGGTAGGCGTAGGGTCGTTGCTTTTCTGGGCTTGCAGTTGCAGAATGGCCGCCTTGGCATTTTTCTTCTTGCTGAAGTCCGTTGTCACCAGTGCATCCAGCGTGATGCCGAACAGGCGGGCCATATTTACCAGCGTCAGAAGCTTGGGCTCAGCGCGGCCTTCTTCATAAGCACCCACCAGGGAGCGTTTGATACCTAGTTTTTCGGCCATCTGGGCCTGCGTCAGGCCAAGTTCGCGCCGCCAGAATTTTAAGTTCGTGTTAATCATCGGAGTAGGGAGCCGGGAAAATGGCTGCATCGGTAAAAAGCACCGGCTCACGAAAGTACGAACGCGCTTACGCGAATACTAATTCAATTAGCTAAATTTTTTGCTATTATTTTTTGACCTCTCTCGCCCTTGGCTGCAAAATGCCTCGTAAGTGCCCGGCTTTTTACAGTAGTATCTTCTTCTATGCTAAACATTTGCTCATTTTCAGCGCTTTCGGAATCATATTGCCGGAGCGTACTATCCTGAATTACACTCCTATTTTCGCTGTATTCTTTGTTCTGAAAGCACACCTACCTATATGTCAACGCCCTCGCCTACTCCTTCTCCTGCTGGTTTCAACCCGCTATTTCCGGTATTTCTGAAGCTGGAGCAATTTCGCGTGCTACTGGTAGGCGGCGGCAACGTGGGCCTGGAAAAGCTAACGGCCATTCTGCGCAGCAGCCCGGCCACGGCCGTCACAGTGGTAGCCACCTGGATTTCGCCGGCTCTGCGTACCCTGGCGGCGCCCTACCCTCGCATCAGGCTCCACGAGCGTCCTTTCCAGGAAACTGACCTAGAACATCATGACTTCGTTTTTGCCGCCACCGACGACCCCGAGCTGCACCGCCGTATCAAAGCCGCTGCCACGGCTCGCGGCCTGCTCACCAATGTAGCCGACACACCCGCCGAGTGCGACTTCTACCTATCGTCGGTAGTACAAAAGGGCGATCTGAAAATTGCTATTTCCACGAATGGCAAGTCGCCCACGGTGGCCAAGCGCCTACGTGCTATGCTGGAAGAAACCCTACCCGAGGAGCTGGATACAGTGCTGCAACAAATGACCGTCATCCGTGGGCAAATTCGGGGAGATTTTGCTGCGAAGGTGAAGTCTCTAAATGCTGTAACAGCTGAGCTAACTGGCGGTCCAGCGTACGAGTCGCCGGCTACACGGCGCTGGCGGCGTGTGGCTACCGGCTCGTTGCTGGCGCTGGGAGCAGTGGTAGCAGTGGCGTGGAAGAAGAGATAAAGAAATTATGGATTCATTTGGGCGGTGATAGTAGTGCCAGGCTCGGCCCACCATTCGTCGTTTTCCCAGTAGGTGTCCCAGCCGAGCTTGGCGTATTTGGGGTTGAAGTCAGGGTCACGCTCGCCAATTACAAACTCTTTAAATATTTGAGGGCCGTAACTGAAAATATTCGATACCCACACAACCGGTTGCTTTTTGTGAGTAGTATTGCTAGTCCAGATGCCTTCAAACTTTACATTACCCTGCTCCGACGGGCTATGAGTTCCTTGGGCAGAAAGTATCAGTTGGCCATTTTCGTCTTTACGAAAATCAATGGCGACTTCACCTGTAATGACGCCTGCTCCTTTTAGGTTCGAGTCTTCGCGCAGCGTGAATGTGCCTAGTATTGATTGCGCTGAAGGGTCATTTTCCCAATCAAATCCATGCTCATGTATCGCGGCCAATTCTTCGGCTGTTAGAAGTGGCTGTGCCTGTAATTTGGTAAGATATATTTCCCCTTCGAAGGGTGTAACAGCACCTTTAAATCTATCTTTACCACGCACATGTAACAGGTCTGGATTCTTTGTGTCGCGCACTACGCTAAGCATAGCAAACTCTACCCGATAATGATCAGGACCGTAGAAACCATTCATTACTTCATGGCTATCTTCCTCTTTTTGCAGTAACGACGCCACATCATGTTTTGCCAGAAATTCACGCATTTCTGGTGTCCGTGATTGTGCGGCAGCAACATGCATTGTATCGAGTTCCGGCGCGGCAATAGTTGCAACTGCCTCTGCCGGCACTGCCGCAGTTATTGTAGCGGTAGGCTGCTGCTTACACGCTCCTAAAATCAATAACAGAGCACCAGAAAATAGAAGCAGATTCTGTTTCATAACAAAAGTAAAGAACGAACGATTATTCACCGGAAATATACAATTTTCTTACCCCACCTCTTGCACCGCAGGCATCTTTCTCGGCTGGAAGCCCCGCACGTACCAGCGGCCCAAACCACTCTGCACCAACACTTCGGCCAGCAGCAAGTTGCCGGTCCAGGAAAGCCAGGTGACGGTAAGGTAGGTTTCGATGGGTTTGGTGCCGGCGAAGTAGTAAAGGGCGTAGCTTTCCAGGCGCAGGCTCATGGCGGCCAAGGTAACGGCGTAGGCGCGCAGCATCCACTCGGCGTGGAGCAGCCAGCGGCGCTGCCGGGCGGCGCGGTAGGCCTTCCATGTAGCCAGCCACCACACCACGCACTGCATCGTGAAGCCAACTTTAGCCGCCAGTCCGCCATTGGCAAACGCCGCCAGCACCAGGCCCGACGGGGCCGCCAACGTTAGTATCGATACGACATACACTTTCCCCAGCCACCGGTGCAGCACCGGTCGCCACCGATACAGCGCTGGAACGAGCTGCAATAAGCCAGCTACCATCACCCACAAGCTACTGGTAATGTGCACGTAGAAGCCCAGCCGAAACAGCGAATTATCGTTGGTAGCCGCCGACTTAGTAGTCAGAAACAGAATACCTTTTTCAAATCCGAGGTAGGGTATCACCTTCGTGAGCATGAGCAGGCTGAAGGCAACTACGGTGAGTAGAAACAGCCGGCCCAGGAGGCGCGAAGCGGAAACGGTTAGCGGCATAGGCAATAAGGCGAAGCGCTGCTTTGCGCATGATTGCCAAACAACTATCGTGCAGACATCCGTGTCCACACTGGGCGGATTCTTCGTCTCTGATGCTCGGAATGACAGCTACTCCCCGCGCAGCTTCTTATTGTACGCCGAGGCCAGCCGCAGCGTGAAATAATCATACTTCTCGCGCAGGTGGTCGAACAGGTCACGCAACATGGGCGCGCCGCCTAACTGGTCAACGCCGAGCTGGATTTCGGCGAACTGGTCGGGCGTGAAGAAGTCTTGCAGGCGCAGGTCGAGGCCCTTGGTGTACGCCGTGAATAGGTGCCCCTGGACGGTAGACAGGGCCATGTTGCGGCGCTCGGCAATGGCTTCGGGGCTCAGGCCCATGCGGTGCAGCTGGAAGGTAGCCTGCTGGGTATCGTTGACACCCTCTTTATCCTTCTCCTCGCGGCGGCGCGGACGGCCGCCCACGGTATCATCGGAATCAATAGAGTCCTCAGCATCATCGGGGCTGGGCACGCCGCCGTGGGCCAGGATTTCCTTGATGAATACCTCGCCGTAGTTCTCAAATTTCTTCATGCCTACCCCCGAAATGGCCAGCATGGCCGTGCGCGTCACGGGCTTCTCTACGGCCATTTCCTGAAGCGTGGTATCGGTGAAGATAACATAGGGCGGCACGTTCTGCTCGTCGGCCAACTGCTTGCGCAGGGCGCGCAGGACCTCAAACAGCCGCGCTTCGGGCGTAGCCGATACGGGCGTGGCCTCACGCGGGGCCTTCTTGCCCTTCGGTGCCTTCTCGGCAGGCTTGAACTGCTTCATCGGCACCTGGCGCTGGCCCTGCAGCACCTCACGGCCCAAATCAGTAACTTTCAGGGCGTAGCCTTCCTCATAGGCAATGTACATCAGGCCATCGTTCAGCATCTGGTGAATGTAGCTGTACCAGTCGAGGTAGGGCAGGTCGGCGCCGGCGCCGTAGGTTTTGATCTGGTCGTAGCCGCCACTGAGCACGGCCTGGTTGCGCATGCCACGCAATACGTCGATGAGCAGGCCAATACTCATCCGCTCCCGCCCGCGCACGGCCGCCGACAAGGCCTTTTGGGCCAGCAACGTACCATCGAAGGTAGTGGGTGGGTTGCGGCAGATGTCGCAGTTGCCGCAGTCCTGGGGTAGGGTTTCGCTGAAGTAGTTGAGCAGGATTTTGCGGCGGCAGGAGGCCGCTTCGGCAAACTGCTGCATGCGCTCCAGCTTGGTGAGGTTGAGTTGGGTGAGCTTGGGGTCGTCCTTGGAGAGCATGTCGCGCAGGCTCATCACATCGCCGAAGCTGTAGAACAGCACCGCGGTAGCCGGTGCCCCGTCGCGGCCGGCGCGGCCGATTTCCTGGTAGTAGCCCTCGATATTTTTGGGCAAGTTGTAGTGAATCACCCAGCGCACGTTGCTCTTGTCGATACCCATACCGAAGGCAATGGTAGCCACAATCACCTGCAAGTCGTCACGCAAGAAATCTTCCTGCACCTTGGCGCGCTGGTTGGGCGTGAGGCCGGCGTGGTAGTGGTTGGCCCGAATGCCCTTCTCCTTGAGCTTACCGGCAACGGTTTCGCACTGCTTGCGCGAGAGACAGTAGATGATGCCCGCCTCGCCAGGGTGGCGCTCAATGAACTCCAGCACGCCCCCTACCCTATTCTGGCCGGGGCGCACGATGAGGTTGATGTTGGGTCTGTCGAAGCTTGATAGGAACACCTGGGGCTGATTCAGGCGCAGTTGCTGCTGAATATCGCGCTGGGTGAGGCGGTCAGCGGTGGCCGTGAGGGCAATGATGGGCACCTGCGGAAACTGCTCGCGCAGCACGCGCAACTGCGTATACTCAGGCCGAAAATCGTGCCCCCAGGATGAGATACAGTGTGCCTCATCGATGGCAAACATGCTCAGCTTGAGGCGCTGCAAAAACGTTAGAAAGCCCTCCGACAAAAGCTTTTCGGGCGACACGTAGAGCAGCTTGAGGTAGCCGTTGTAGCAGTCGGAGGTGATGCTCTGCTGCTCGCTCAGGCCCACGCTGCTGTTGATGTAGGCCGCGGGAATGCCGTTGGCTTTCAGGGCTTCTACTTGGTCTTTCATCAGGGCAATCAGCGGCGACACTACTACGCACACGCCTTCCTGCACCACGGCCGGCACCTGAAAACACACCGATTTGCCGCCCCCTGTGGGCATCAGCACCACCGTATCCTGCCTACCCAGGATCGACTCAATAATATCGCCCTGCATGGGCCGAAACTGGTCGTAGCCGTAATATTGCTTCAGCACACGACGGGCTGAATCGAGGGTAGGGGCGAGCGGTTCAGGAGTGAATAGCATTGGGTAAAAATACGGCGATTTAGCGGGAAGTGCAGCTTTTATAAACCGGACAGGCGCGGAAATCGTGCACACATCTCGCACAATTCTACACTGGCGGCCCGTTCCTACCCTGCGTATACTTCAAAGGCGCAGGGCTATTGGTTCTGCGCCTTTTCATCCACCCTAACGCTCCCCTCCTATGGGCCACAACCCCGCCTCCGTTGCTACTCTACAAAAAAATCAAGCTGTGCTTGACGCCCTCAGCCGCTGCATTGTTGCCTGCGAAATGTGCGCCGACGCCTGCCTGCACGAAGACAATATCCAGATGATGGTGCCCTGCATTGAGCTGGACCGTGACTGCGCTGATATCTGCCGTCTCACGGCCGCCTTCATCGCTCGCAATTCTGACCACGCCCAGCACGTCATCAAAGAGTGCATCGAAATTTGCCAGAAGTGTGCCGCCGAGTGCGGCCAGCACCAGCACGACCATTGCCAGCACTGCGCCCAAGCCTGCCAGGCCTGCGTGGATGCCTGCAAGCAGTACGCCGCCGCGTAGCACCCTGATTTTTTGCATCATATATTGGAACGGTTATGCTGAGTAGTACTCGGCATAACCGTTTTTGTTTTTGCCACTGGCATTGCTTGCACAGACGCTATTTGGCGCCTTCCTTTGAGCTATGCCTTTCATTTTCAATGTGTATAGCGCGCTGCTCCTACCCTTCTTCGTGCAAGGGCTGGTAGTAAGCGTGGTGCTGCTTACGCGGGGCCGGCAGCACGGCACGCCGGCCGATGGCTGGTTGGCCGTACTCCTGCTGCTGAACACGGCGCGCGTGGCGCAGTGGATGCTGGGGTTTGCGGGCTGGTACGATACGCATGATGCGTTCAGCACTTTCATGTTCTATTTTCCGTTCAGCAACTGGCTGACCGTGGGCCCGGCGCTGTACTTCTACTTTCGCAGTCTCACCAATCACAGTTTCCGTTTTCATCGTGCCGATGGGTGGTATTTTGCGCCGGCGCTGCTGTACCTGGGGTGGTACCTGCTGCTGTTTTTGCACTCTCATCATCGCCTTTCTCTGGTACGAATCACCCGAGTTTATTGTGGGCATGTATTACCAACAGCTGCTGTTCTGGACGTTTGTGTTGGTAGCAATAATCGGCGGCGGCCGCTACTCGTTCGATTATTGGCTGACCCGCCGCTCGGCACGTACCGCCGCAGGCAGTCACCCGCGGCACGCGGTTGTGGTGGCCGCTTCAGCACTTACGTTGTTTCTGCTACAACCTGCCGCGGCCCAGCCCGCCTACCCGCTGCCAACCATCACCCTCACCGACTGGCAACCCTTGCTCCATGCCGATTGGCACGGCACCCTTACTTATCGCGACTATCGTAACCAGCAGCTTGTAGCACTAGCCACGCAGCTAGATGCCACGCAAACCGCCCCGCAAGAGCTGCTGCTCCGCTATACCTACCGCGAGCCAGATGGCCGAACAGTTGCCGGCACGGACCACTTGCGCGTACTCGCTGATGGCACCCGTATAGAGTGGGACGGCCTGTTGATGCACCTGCACCACAAGCAGTTGCTGCCGGACCATACGTTGCAGCTTGTACTCGTCGGCGAAGGGCAGGACGATAACCGCCCGGCTACCATCCGCCGCACGGTACTTCTGACTGCCCAGCGCTATTCGGTACGCAAAGAAGTACGCTTCGCCAAGGATACCACGTTTTTACTGCGCCACGAATACCAGCTTCAGTGCTAAATAGCCTGGACCATCCGGTGGCACAAGTCTTCGATGTCTGTGCGGCGGGTCAGCGCCTGGAGCCACTCAGCCGGAATAGCCGCTTCGCCGTAATACAGCCCGGCCAAGCCGCCTGCTACCGCGCCGGTCGTGTCGGTATCGTCGCCGAGGTTGACGGCGGCCAGCACGGTTTCGGCGTAGGTTTCGTGGCGCAGCAGGCACCATAGTGCTGCTTCCAACGTGTGCAGCACGTAGCCGCCACTGGTAATGGTCTGCTCTGGCAAATCGGGTAGGCGGCCGCTTAGTACGGTTTGAAAGTGCTGCACTTCCTGCGTTGGAATACGCAATACCTGAAGCTGTGCAGGCGCCTCCCGACACAGACGCTGGTAGGCCACTGCAGGCGTCAGGCCAGCGCGGAGATGCGCTGCTATTTCCAGGTATAGCAAGCACGCTACAGCCGAGCGTACGTGCCCGTGTGTAATAGCCGACACCTCCTGAATTTGCTGGAAACGTTCTATCAATGGCACGTCTGGTCGCAAAAATGCCAAGGGTAGTATGCGCATCAGCGCCCCATTGCCATTGCTATACTCATCAGTGCCGCCCGCGAAAAGCAGGGTTTTATCAGCTTTTATTCGTTGCAGTGCCTCCCGCGTAGTAATACCAATGTCAAAGACGCGACCGTGCGGTGTCCAGAAGTTTTCGGAGTACCAGCGGACACTGTTTTGCGCGACTTTCTGCAGCGTGAAGCCATCGGCAATGGCCTCGGCCAGGCAAAGCGTCAGCGAGGCATCGTCGGACCAAGTGCCGGCGGGCTGCTGGTGCGTGCCGTAAGCGCGCATATTTACAACAGGGTCGAGTTTGCGGCGGGCACGGCTTTCAAACTCCACCGGTACACCCAGTGCATCGCCCACGGCCAAGCCTAGTAAAGCGGCTCTTAGTTGAGATTCAAGGGTAGACATAGTTTCCATAGTGCTTATTGTAAATCGTTTAGTTATCCTTTTTCGTCTGTCATCTTGAGCGCAGCGAAGGACCTTTTCACGGAAGAACGGCAGGCGTAACAACGACTCGCTTCAGCGTGAGAAGATCCTTCACAAGCTCAGGATGACAGATGAGAGAGAAATGCAGGTGCAATTCTACAAACAAACAGCGCCAGCTTTCTATCAGAAAGCTGGCGCTGTTGTATCCAAGACAATAACGAAAGTCTAAAACTCTGGGGTAGGCACCGGCGTGGGCGGTAGTGGGTGGCCAGTTTGCCCGGCTGGCTGCTCGGCCATAGGCGTAGAGTTGATAGCCTGCACGGCCCGAATTTCGGGCACTGCTTTCTTCACCGATTCTTCCACACCGGCTTTCAGCGTCATCGGCGACATAGGGCAGGTGCCGCAGGCGCCCAGCAGCTCCAGTTGCAACACCATGTCGTCGGTGATGTCGAGCACGCGTACGTTGCCTCCGTCGGCGGCCAAGTAGGGGCGGATGCCGTCCAGGGCCTGCTCGATGCGCGGCAGCAGCGGATGGTCGGCAATAGTGGGGGTATGCGTCATACTAGCTATACAAGTGGGCGGTCCGCGAAGTTCGAAAAAATATTCGGAACGGGACTAGGAGTTCATCTGCACCACGTTGGTGCGCGGTGCCACGGCGTTGCGGATGCTTACCTGCCGGGCCAGCTCCTCGGCCAGCTGCTCGAAGGTAGCAGCCACGGCCGTGCCCTCCTGCAAAATGGCGGGCGTACCCTGGTCGCCGTTTTCGCGGATGCTCTGCACCAGCGGAATCTGTCCTAACAGAGCTACGCCGTGCTTGTCAGCTAGGGCTGCACCGCCGCCTTCACCGAAAATGAAGTACTTATTATCGGGCAGTTCGGCAGGTGTAAACCACGCCATGTTTTCTACCACCCCCAGCACCGGCACGTTGATTTGGGGTAGGCGGAACATCTGCAAGCCTTTTTCCGCATCGGCCAGCGCCACTTTTTGCGGCGTGGTCACGATGAGCGAACCTGTAACAGGCACGGTTTGCACCATGGTCAGGTGAATGTCGGAGGTGCCGGGAGGCATGTCGAGCAGTAGGTAGTCCAGCTCGCCCCATTCCACCTCCGTGATGAACTGCTTGAGTGCCGACGAGGCCATTGGCCCGCGCCACACAATAGCCGACTCGGCCGGGGCCAGGAAGCCAATGCTCATCAACTTCACGCCGTAGCGCTCAATAGGCTGAATCAGGTTGCGGCCCTCCGCGTTTTGGTACACGTGTGGGCGGGCATCTTCTACCCCAAACATTAAGGGCATGCTCGGCCCCGAAATATCAGCATCGACCAAGCCTACCCGGGCGCCGGTGCGGGCCAGGGCCAGGGCCAGGTTGGCCGTCACGGTGCTCTTGCCTACCCCGCCTTTGCCCGAGGCAATGGCGATGATGTTCTTGACGCCGGGCAGGATGTCGCGGTTCTGGCGCATGGTGGTCACGCGCGAGGTCATGTTGATTTTCACCTCCGCGTCTTTGTCCACCATGGTATGCACGGCGCGCACGCAGGCGTTGTGAATCAACTCTTTAAGCGGACAAGCAGGGGTAGTAAGCACCACAGTAAACGACACGTTTTTGCCGTCCACCTGCACGTCCTCCACCATGTTGAGGGTCACGAGGTCTTTGCCCAAATCCGGTTCTTCGACGTAGCTGAGGGCTTTCAGGACGTCTTCGGTAGTAATAGCCATAGGTAGGAGTGTTTCCGAGTGCAAAGATAACCCGGAAACCTGGGCGGAAGTTGCCAGCGGTCCTACCCAACATTTTTGCTGCACTCAGGCAACGGGCAACGGCCACCACGCATCTACCTTTTCAAACGCCAACCTAAACGCTTCTTCGCCATGAAACTCTTCGTATTCACTCCCTGGATGCTGGTCCTGAGTTTGTTCGCTGGCTCTGCCGCCGCACAAAGCAAACAAGACCGCCCGCTCAGTGCATTCAGCCAACTGGAAGCCAGCGGGGCTACCACTGTCTACCTCACCCAAGGACCCCAAACAAGCGTGGTAGTGGAGGCGCTTGACGAGGTACAAGCCACTACCAAAACCGAAGTGCGCGACGGTGTGCTGCGCATCTACCGCGACAATGAGGGTATGACGGCTGCACTACGCAACTTGCTGAAAAACGACAAGAACGGGGTGAAAGTCTACGTAACTTGCCCCAACCTGACGGCCCTGAAGCTGAGCGGTGCTACCGATGTGAAAGGTCAAACGCCCTTCACGGCCGATGCTTTCGCGATTCAGGCCAGCGGCGCCAGCGACGTGACCCTACAGCTCAATGCCAAAAGCCTGAACGTGCAGGCCAGCGGTGCCAGCGACGTGTACCTCACCGGCCAGGTAGAGCGCCAGCAAGTGCAGGTCAGCGGCAGCAGCGACTACCACGCCGCCAAGCTGGTGAGCCAGCAGGCCACCGTGCAAGCCAGCGGCAGCAGCGACGCCTACGTGTCGGCGGTGCGGCTAGAGTCGCGAGCATCGGGTAGCAGCGATATTCACAACCGGAAGTAGGTTGCCGGGCAGCGCCCGGAACACTTGGTAGTACGTTCGTCTACACGGCTTTGGGGTAGCTCAGCATGAGCCGCCGCGAAGCCGTGTTATCTTTGCTCCCTATGGCCCGCATTCCTAAAGAAACCGTCGATCAGATCATCCACCACGCCGACATTGTGGAGGTGGTGGGAGATTTTGTACCCTTAAAGAAGAAAGGTCAGAATCTGTGGGCGTGCTGCCCGTTTCACCACGAGAAGTCACCGAGCTTCTCGGTGGCGCCGGCCAAGGGCTTGTACAAGTGCTTTGGGTGCGGCAAGGCGGGCGGGGTGGTCCAGTTCATCATGGATATTGAGGGCACCAGCTATGTGGAGGCCCTGAAGTACCTGGCCAAAAAGTACGGGATTGACGTTCAGGAAGAAGAAAAGACGCCCGAGCAGCAGCTAGCCCAGAACGAAAAGGACTCGCAGTACATCATTTCCAGCTGGGCGAAAGACCACTACCACAAGCTGCTGCTGAAATCGGATGAGGGCCAGGGCATTGGGCTGAGCTACTTGCGCCAGCGCGGCCTCAACCAAACTACTATTACCACCTTCGAGCTAGGCTACTCCCTCGATCAGTGGGACGACCTGTTGAAAACTGCCGAGCAGGTTGGCTACGACCGCAAGTACCTAGAAAAAACTGGCCTCGTGGTGACGCGCACCGACGATGCGGGCCAGGACACTGGCCGCCGCTACGACCGATTCCGGGGACGTGTGATGTTCCCCATTCACAACATTTCGGGGCGGGTAGTGGGCTTTGGAGCGCGCACGCTCAAGCCCAACGACAAGACGGCTAAGTACTTGAACTCGCCGGAGTCGGAGATTTACCACAAGTCCGACATCCTCTACGGCTTGTACCAGGCGCGGCAGGCCATTCGGGCAGAGGAGGTGTGCTACTTGGTGGAAGGCTACCTCGACGTGCTGAGCCTGCACCAGGGCGGCATCAAGAACGTGGTGGCCTCGTCGGGCACCTCGCTCACCGATGGGCAGATTCGCCTGATCAAGCGCTACTCCGACAACGTGACGGTGCTCTACGACGGCGACGCAGCTGGTATCAAGGCGTCGTTGCGCGGGGTAGACATGCTACTGGAAGGTGGCCTGAACGTGCGCGTGGTGCTGTTTCCGGACGGCGACGACCCCGATAGCTACATCCGCAAGGTAGGCGACCAGCGCTTTCAGGAGTATCTCAACAGCCAGAGTCAGGATTTTATCAGCTTCAAAACCAAGCTAGTAGCCCGCGAGGCCGCCCAAGATCCGGTAAAGAAGGCCGAGGCTATCCGCGACGTGCTCCAGAGCATTGCTAAAGTGCCCGACCCCATCAAGCGGCAGGTGTTTTTGCAGCAGACCAGCGCCGCGTTCAGCATTGATGAGCAGGTGCTGATTACGGAGTACAACAAACTGGTGCGTACGGCTTCGGGCAAAGCTGCCGGGGGCACCAGCCCGGCCCCGGCCTCACCGGCACTCCCTACTCCTACCCGGCAGCAACTGGCTGTCCCGGCCCGCCCCCTCTCTGATGAGGAGGCCGCCGAGATGCTGATGTACGGCGCTACCCCAGAGGAACTGGGCGAGGCTGCAACCAAACAAGAAGTAGAGCCCATAGAAGACGTGCTGGCCGTATGCGAGCGGGAAATTGTGCGCCTACTGCTGCTCTACGCGCCCCAACTGCTGCAACCAGAGGTGACGGTAGCGCACTACCTGCTAGCGCAACTAGAGGAAACGCCCCTACGCACACCTATCTACGCCGACCTGTTGCACTTGTGTCAGGAGGAGATGAATGAGGGCCGTTGGCCCGATGTGCGCCATTTCATCCAGCACAGCCGCGGCGACATTCGGGCCCTGGTAAGCGACCTAGCAACCGAAAAGTATGAGCTGAGCCCCAACTGGAGCACCCACCAGATCTACGTACCCCGCGAGCTGGACCAACTGCAAATTGCCTGCGACAACGCCCTGCTCCGCCTGAAAAAAGAAACCGTGCAGCGCGAGTTGGATCAGTTGCAACAAGAGCTGCGCGACGCCACCGATCCGGCCGCCGTCGATAAGATTCTGGAAGCCCTGATGCTCTACAAACGGCTTGATAATGAGCTAGCCAGCCATTTGGGCACGGTTATTCCGCGCCGGGCGTAGCGCCTACCCTTTGGTACAGCCGGTTTTCTGGGTAGCACTCAACCGTAAGAAGTGCTACGCCAGTGCCTTGTGCACATGTCACAATTTGATCGAGTTCGGGCCAAGAATGCCTTCGGCTTCTTCGTAGCTTTGTGTGCCCATCCCACCTACCTTTCCAGCCTTGCACGTTCTGCAACTTTGTCCGCGCGTCCCGTTCCCACCCCACGATGGCGGTGCCATCGCCATGTACGATGTGGCGGCTGGCTTGGCGCGCGCGGGGCATAAGGTAACCGTGCTGGCCGTAAACACCCCCAAACATTTTCAGCCCGACACCGCGCTCGACCACCTTGGCCCCAACGTGCGCTTGGTAACGGTACCCGTTGATACACGCCTACGGCCTGTTCGTGCCCTGCGTAACTTGCTACTGGGCAGCATTCCGTACAACGTGGAGCGGTTCGTGAGTACGGCGCTGGCCGAGCAGCTCACGCAGATTCTGCAAACCGAAACCATCGACGTGGTGCAGGTAGAAGGCACCTTTGTAGCCTGGTACATTGATACTATCCGGCGGGTAGCACCCCATGTGCCAGTAGTGCTGCGGGCGCACAACGTGGAGCACACCATCTGGCAGATGCTGGCCAGCCGGGAGTATAATGTTGCCAAAGCCTGGTACTTGCGCCATCTGGCCCGGCGCCTAGAGCAGTTTGAGCGGCAGTACCTTCCCCGCTTTGATGCCGTAGCTGCTATTACAGAGCCTGACCGGCGGCGCCTACTGGCATTGGGATGCCCCGAGCCGGTGGTGTTTGTTCCGGCCGGTGTAGATGCCGACCGCCTACCTCTCGATCCGACTCTCTCCCCAAGACCACGCACGGCGTTCATCATCGGTTCGCTCGACTGGCTACCCAACCGCGAGGGGGTGGAGTGGTTTCTGACCAACATCTGGCCCCAGGTGCACGAGCAGCTACCCAAGCTGGAGCTGCACCTGGCTGGTAAGTCTACCCCCCCTGCCATTCAGCAGCACCACGGCCGCGATAATATCTATGTGCACGGCTTTGTGGAGTCGGCCGCGCAGTTCATGCAGCAGTATGAGCTGATGCTGGTACCGCTACTTTCGGGTGGGGGGATGCGCATCAAGATTATTGAAGGTATGGCGCTGGGTAAGTGCATTCTGAGTACCGGCCTGGGCTCTGAAGGCATTGCCGTACAAGAAGGACACGATATTCTGCTCTGCGACGAGCCCCAGGTGTGGGTAGCTAGGCTGCGGGCCTACTACGAGGGCACGCTCCCCTACCAGCAGATTCGCCAGGAGGCCCGGCGCACCATTGCCCGCCTCTACGACAACCGCCGCGTGATTGAGCGTTTTCTGCAATTATATAGCTGCCTAGGCCGCCTGCGCGAAAGCGCGTAAGTTTGCGGCGTATGAAGCTGCTGGTCCTGCTGTCTCGTTTTCCCTATCCGCTCGACAAAGGCGATAAGCTACGTGCTTTTTACCAATTAAGAGAACTGGCGCAACGCCATACAATTTGTTTACTGGCTCTCACGGACGAAGATGTACCAGCAGAATCCTACGCACAGATAAGACCATTCTGCGCGGGCGGTCTGTACGTACATCGCCTGCGCCGCCTTGGTATTGCTAGAGGCCTTGCTATGGCCCTTGCATTGGCCCGCCCCCTACAAATCGGGTACTTTCAGGATCCGGCGGCACAACGGCTACTTACACAGTTGCTTCATACCTTCCAGCCCGATCATGTGTATTGTCAGTTGATTCGGATGGCGGAGTATCTGCGGCCGCACTACCAGCAGTGGCCCTGCACACTTGATTATATGGATGTGTTTTCCGCCGGAGTTGCGCGTCGGGCAGCACGATCACCACGCTGGCAACGTCCCGTTTTTCAGCTAGAAGCCCAACGCTTACGGCGTTACGAGGCGCTCGTCTTCGACTGGTTCCGTGCGCATAGCATTATCTCTGATCAGGACCGCCAGCTCATCGACCACCCCCAGCGCCAGCAAATCCGGGTGGTACTGAACGGCATTGACACCACGTATTTTCAGCCCACAAATGCGCCGAAAGAACACGAATTATTGTTCTGTGGCAACATGGCCTACCCGCCTAATATAGATGCAGCCATATTTCTGGCCGAGGAAATTCTACCACTAGTGCGCAGGCAACACCCACGTGCCCGGCTCCTGATTGCGGGTACTACCCCTACCGCCCGCGTGCAGGCTCTGGCAGCGGAGGGCGTTACCATCAGTGGTTGGCTACCCGATATCCGCACTGCTTACGCAGGCGCTCGTGTATTTGTAGCGCCAATGCGCACGGGCACTGGTCTGCAAAATAAGCTATTAGAAGCCATGGCCATGCATTTACCCTGCGTCACTACTACACTAGCCAATGCGGCACTACGTGGTACCCCCAACGAGCAGGTATTGATTGGTGATACGGCCGTTGCGTTGGCTACGCACATCAGCAAGCTTCTCTCCTATCCCGCAGAAGCAGCTATACTTGCTGAGCGAGGTCTCCGGTTTGTGAGTACTCACTATAATTGGGGCACTGCTACCACCCGGCTGGAGAAAATTATGTGCCTGCATGCCGCATCAGATGCGGTAATCCCCCCTATCAACTCTCCAGAGCCCGCGCCGTAACTTCGCGGCCTGCTACTGGTTGTAGAGTAGCTGACTACTCATTTTTCGAATACTGTTCTGATGCTTGATTCCATAGAAGATGCCATTGCTGATATTCGCGCCGGCAAAGTTGTTGTCGTCGTTGACGATGAAGACCGCGAGAACGAAGGCGACTTCATCTGCGCCGCCCGTTGCGCCACCCCCGAGGTTATCAACTTTATGGCCACTCACGGCCGCGGGTTGGTGTGCGCGCCCCTCACCGAAGCCCGTTGCAACGAGCTGGAGCTAGACCTGATGGTAGGCCGCAACACGGCCTTGCATTCTACCCCCTTCACCGTTAGTATCGACCTGCTCAAAAACGGCGTCACTACCGGCATTTCGGCCTCCGACCGCAGCAAGACCATTCTGGCCCTCATCGACCCCGACACCAAGCCAGAAGACTTGGGTAAGCCCGGCCATATTTTCCCGCTGAAAGCGCGCAAAGAAGGTGTGCTGCGCCGCGCCGGCCACACCGAAGCCGCCGTAGACCTGGCCCGGCTGGCCGGCTTCGAGCCGGCGGGCGTACTGGTAGAGATTCTGCGTGAGGACGGCGAAATGGCTCGCCTACCGGAGCTACGCCAAGTGGCCGACAAGTGGGACCTGAAGCTGATTTCGGTGCAAGACCTGATCAAGTATCGCCTCGAAAAGGAAAGCCTCATTACCCGCGAAATCTCCGTGAAGATGCCCACTGATTGGGGCGACTTCGATTTGATAGCGTATACTCAGCGCTCCACCGGTGCCCAGCACCTGGCGCTGGTGAAAGGCGATATTGTCGGCCCCGAGCCCGTGCTGGTGCGCGTGCACAGCTCCTGTGTCACCGGCGACATCTTCGGCAGCTGCCGCTGCGACTGTGGCCCGCAGCTCCACCAGGCCATGCAGCAGATTGAGCGCGAAGGGCGGGGCGTTATTGTATACATGAACCAGGAAGGCCGCGGCATTGGCCTGCTCAACAAGCTGAAAGCTTACAAATTGCAGGAGCAAGGCCGCGACACAGTAGAAGCTAATCTGGAATTGGGCTTCCAGATGGATGAGCGCGACTACGGGGTAGGCGCTTCCATCCTGCGCGATTTGGGCATCTCACAGATGCGCCTACTCACTAACAATCCGCGCAAACGCACTGGCCTGGCCGCGTATGGTCTCGAGGTAGTCGACACCGTGCCGATTGAGATTATGCCTAATGAGCACAACCGGCGCTACCTCACCACCAAGCGCGACAAGCTAGGCCACCTGCTCCTCAATCAGCTGTTATCGGACCAGTCCGAAACACCTGCTGTCGAATAGCAGGTTTCTACTATCCGGCCGGGTATCTGGTTTTCGTAAACTATCGTTGTTTAGGAAGACTGGATACCCGGCTTCGTATTTTGGAATGAAGGGAATACAGTCCTTGTTATGAGATTTTACTATGCTTACGCCCATGAAAAGACCCGCTTCTTTTGTCGTATTTCTACTAAGCTGGCTATGGCTGGGCTCGGCACAGGCCCAGCAGCAAGGTTTAGTACAGCAATTCACCGATAGCTCTATTTTGCTGGCCAACGGTGACACGCTCGAAGGCCCTCTTACCCTCAACCGCCGCGAAGATGTAGTGCAGATCCAACTTGGCGATGGCTCGGTGCGGACGCTATCGGCCGTAGCGGTGCAGAGCTTTGCAGTAAAAGGTGAACAGATCGACCGGCGTCGCAATCCATATTACTACGACGACTTTTACGATGCCCGCGCTGGCTATTACTATGGCAATCCTTTCTACGGCACCCGCCCGCTACGCCGCCGTCAGGAGCGCCCCGATACTAGCTTAGTGCGCGTCTTCCGGGTGTATCGATGGAATCGGGGCAATGATTACAGTGACTTCAAATCGCCGGGCTTTTTCGAGCAATTAAGCAATGGCCCCGCCATCCTTCTTCGGCGAGAATCACTGGTACAACGTGCTGCCAATTATGGCTCGCCGTATGGATACGGTGCGTATCGTGGAGGATACCCGTATGGGATGGGCATTCCTACCACGCAGCTGTATACGGATATTAAGGATGATTTCTATCTGGGTTTCCCAGATGGACGCGTTATTGCGCTGCGTAATCCCAAAAAGGACCTACTAAATGCGTTTCGCCAACAGCAACGCCAGATAGAAGCGTATGCGAAGGTAAACCATTTGGATTATGCTAACGCTCGTGAGTTAGCATACATAGTTAACTATGCAAACTCACTAAATGGCGTAGTTCGATAATAATTTACCTAGTTTCAAAATAGGATTTATTCATGTCAATACTAAAAATCTACAAAGTAAATCTTATTAAAAACATATTTTTTGTCCATAATCCGGAAACGATTGCAGTTATTGCCAAGCCTATTAAGCACGCATCGCAAACGAATCCGCACTTTTTTACAGATTCTTTCGTATATAGTAGTAGATATGCAGATAAGCCTTCTTTTCCTGAATGAGATTGGAATATTGCAAATCGGCCCCAGTATTGCTTGTACTTTTTTGGTCTTTCCGGCTGCAGTCCTTTTTCCTACTCTAAATGCTATTCCGTTATGGAACCTGAAAATGATTTTTTGGAGAATGCTTCCATGATGATTGATTACGCTAAGAAGGAAATCAAGCAGTTTATGGACTGGACCAACCGGCGCACGGTCTATGGTGCTACTGCCGAGTCTATAGCTTCTGATTTAGAAGAATTGTTGAATGACGTAAAACGACTAAAGCGAGAGTATGCCAGCCGCGAACGTGCAGCCAACAAAACTCCCGCTTTTTCACCTAGGCAACAGCAGGCCTAGAACGCGTTTTCGTGGCCGCGTACGGCCTGCCGGATAGTAAGTAACACTATTTTCAGGTCCAGCCAGAACGACCAGTTGCTGATGTAGAAAATATCTGCATGTACGCGTTTCACCATCGCTTCCGTTTCGCGGGTTTCGCCGCGGTGGCCGGCCACCTGCGCAAGACCTGTAATACCAGGTACTACAGCATGACGCTCCATGAAGTTATCAATAACTTGGGAGTAAATCATTGTATGCTGTAGCATATGCGGCCGTGGTCCTACCACTGACATCTCTCCGCGGAGCACATTTATGAATTGCGGCAGCTCATCTAAGCTGGTTTTCCGCAAAAAGCCTCCGATTTTCGTAATTCGACTATCCCCACGGCTAGCCTGCCGCTGGTCGCTGTCGTCGTTGAGGTACATTGTGCGCAACTTGTAGCAATAAAAAGGCTTCCCATCTTTTCCTGTTCGAAGTTGCTTGAACAAGACAGGGCCGCGAGACTCTAACTTGATCAAAATAGCTAGCAATGGCAGCAGCCAGCTTAGCAACAGTGCGGCAACAAGGGAAGCAAAAACCAGGTCAAATGCGCGTTTTCGCAAGAAAACCCGGGCTACCGGCGTCTGGTGCATTCTGCTATGACCTCTTAGTAGGGATGATTTTACAACTTGTACCATTCCTGTTGGTTGTTCTTTTCCTGAAATTTTTTATAAATATAGTGCAATACTATTAAATTTAAAAATAACACAAAAAAATCCTTCCAAAAAACAACATTTTCCCTCTTCAGGCTCGGCAAACACCTATCGGAGTTTATCGCTCTTTTTCGTGGGCACGCTTCCGCACACAACCTGGTAAGGCAGTGAGGTAGGAGTAATAGCACGGGTGGGGTTATTGGGAGAGGTCAGGGTGCGCGCAGCGCACTTCAACAGCTAGGCTGTAGGTGTTTGCACTGCATAATACGCAGAGATATTGTGTGTGGTTACAACAACTACTATAATACAATCTGATACTATTCATCAGTCGTTTGTAAAATAGAGGTTATATTATATTAATCTACCGGTAATGTTCCGCCAAGCCAACGAGCAATAGGATATCGCAAGTAAGCTTTTTCATAATGTGGGGAGTTGCGGTACACCCACTCTAATTGTGCCGATCCATTGGCCGCGAAAGCGGCATTTTCCTTTTTCAGTTTCTCCAATCGCAGCCGCAGCGCTGGCTGCTGCCGGAGCAAATCAGCGGCTAGATCTTCAAACACATAATCCGAGAAATGCTCTTTCTGCTGTAGGACGCTGTCGAAGAAGCCCCAGGCAAAGAAGGAGTCGGTGGCTTGCGGCTCAAGCACTTCCACCAGATACCGGGCGGCGGGTTGGTTGAGCAAGGCTACGTAGTCACCGCGCAGGAAGCGGGCGGCTTGTGGCTGCGTCGTTACTTGCACCTGCGAGTGCAGATAATGGCCCTCATACGGTCGGGAGCTGGTTTTGTAGTCGTCGATGTGGTAGAAGTCGGCCGTGAGAGCAGTGTCTTGGCGCAGGCGCTGGAGCTGCACCCCCGCCCGGCGTAGTCGCTCCACTACCTCGCCCCAGGCCTGCGGGATAAGGTAGGCCGCTGGCCGTCGCACTGTGGTAGTTGCCCGGAAGCTATTATAAAAAGGAATGGGTTTGGTGTAGGGCTCTTGCTGATTGTAGTAGAGCCGCGGCTGGCCGCTTACTTCGCTCGGCTTCAGGTGCCCCAGGTAGCCACGAAACGTGAACGTTTCGGCGCGGGTGGTATCGAGTTGCCAGGCTACCGGAAAATCTTGCTGCGCAGCCAGTTGCTGCGCGGCGGCGATACGCGCCTGCGCCAAGGCATCATCCTGCGCCTGCACGGTTTGCAGTAGCACCTTCATAAAATCATACGTAGCCCGCACGCGTGGCGCAAAGGCCTTCAGCATGTGGGTTTCCGTTACAAAGCCAATGGTATTGAACAGCGCGGCATAGCCTGTAGAATACCTCGGTGTTTCCAGGAAACCAACCAGTCCGCGAGCATCGGGCGTGCGGCCCGGAAAATCGACGTAGGGTGTCAGAGGCCACTGCTTCTGGTTCATGCCCTGGTACAGAGAGGGTAGCAACTGCGCCGTAAGATACTGACTAAGAGCAGGGTGCAGCTTATCTTTCTGGGTCGGAATCAGCGTCATAGTATACTGATAATCAGCTCCATTGGACGTGTGATTGTCCAGAAAAATATCGGGCTGCCAGCGTTGGAACAACGTTGCGAAGCTGCGGGCGTTACGCGAGTCCTGCTTCACGTAGTCGCGGTTCAGATCGAGGTTACGGGCATTGCCGCGGAACCCATAGCTTTCGGGACCATTCTGGTTCACACGTGTGGTGCTGTTGCGGTTCAGCGCCCCGCCTATATTATATATAGGTATAAGTACCACAGTGGTATTGCGCAGCAACTGGCGCAGTTCCGGCTTCTGCACCAGGTCGCGGGCCAGCATCATGCTGGCGTCAATGCCTTCCGGCTCGCCGGGATGAATACCGTTCTGAATCAGCACCACCCGGCGACCCTGCCGACGCGCAGTAGCCGGATCAGCCTTGCCACCGCCCGTCGAAATCACTACCTCGTGCAGCGGGCGGCCCGAGTCGGTTTCGCCAGCTTCACGCACGGTGATTTCCTTATACGTTTTACCCAGCCGCTGATAGTAAGCAATGCATTGGTCGTAGGTAGCCGTGGTGTTGCCGTTGCTTCGCTCGAACGGGGTGCTCCAGTCGGCAGGAGGTGCAGTGGGTGAAGATGCCAGAAGGAACACGGAAAGGAAAAGTGGCAGCATAGCAAACGGTAATGACGACGTGAAACTAGAAAAGACTCCCTACCCTACTCGGTCTTTGCAGCCTTCCGCGTGCCACGGTAGAGTTCGTACTTCAGCAAGCGGCACTCAATAGGACCGTTGTAGAGCGGCACGCGGCGGGAGGTTTTCAGGCCGATGCGCTTGGCAGCTTCTAAATTACCGGTGAAAATGTAGGCGTCGTAGTCCTGAAAGCCGGATTTCAGCGTGTCGCCAATGGTTCTGTAGAGCGTCTCCATCTCCGACTCCTGCCCGATTCGTTCGCCGTAAGGCGGGTTCATGATGACGATGCCGGGCGTTTCCTTCGTGGGGGCTTTGGCCTCGGCCACGTCGCGTACGCCCAGCCGGATGAAGTCTTCCAGGTCGGCGGCGGCCACGTTTTCGCGGGCCAGATCGATGTACTCACGGGAAATATCGGAGCCGGCGAGGTATGCTTGCGGCTCTTCCAGCCGGGCTTGTCGGGCATCGAGCTGTACTGATTCCCAGAGCGCTGCCTCGAAATCGGGCCAGTTCTCGAAGCCAAACTTACCTTGGTGGTAGAGGCCCGGCGCGATGCGCTGGGCAATGAGGGCCGCTTCGGTGAGCAGGGTGCCCGAGCCGCACATGGGGTCGATGAGGGTTTTCTTCCCGTCCCAGCCCGTGAGCAGCAGCAGGCCGGCGGCCAGCACCTCGTTGAGGGGGGCCACGTTGGTGCCTTGGCGGTAGCCGCGCCGGTGCAGCGAGTCGCCGGCAGCGTCGAGGCTCAGGGTCACCTCATTTTCCAGCATGTGCAGGTGCAGGCGGATGTCGGGGTTCTTCACATCTACGCTGGGGCGCTGGCCGGTGCGGTTACGGAACTGGTCTACAATAGCATCCTTGGTGAGCTGGGCCACAAACAAGGAGTGCTCGAACGACGACTTGTTGACCACCGCGGTAATGGCAAAGGTCTGATCGGGGCCGATGAACTCCTGCCAGTCGATGCGGCCTACCTCACGGTAAAGCGCTTTTTCGTCGCGGGCGTAGAAACCGGCGAAGGGCACCAGAATACGCATGGCGGTACGGCACCACAGCACAGCTTCGTAGAGCAGCTGCTTGTCGCCACTGAACTCCACGGCCCGCTGCCCTACCCTTTCAATGTGGGCGCCTAGCTGGTGCAGCTCGTCGGCTAGCACCTCTTCGAGGCCGAATTGGGTGGTGGCAGTCATCGGGAACGGGCGGGAGCGGTGGCGGTTGGCCATGGGGCAAAAGAAATGAGTGAAAGCGCAAAGGTCGGGAGTAGCGCGAACTTTGTCGTTTGTGTATCGTTGGGAGCTATGATTTATGAGTAGAGACCCAACATGCTGTGTCTCTACCCCGCACAGTCTGTTTCCCCCAACCACCCATGCGTCCCTCCTTCCTCTTCGACCCCAATAAGAGCAGTCTGTTTTACATGACGCTGTTTCTTCTCTTGAGGGGTAGGCTTGACCGCTTCCGAGCTCCTTGGTAACCGCTACTCTATTATTGGAAGCGTGGCGCTGTTTGTGGCGTTTCAAAACTGGAAGGCGGCCGACGACACCTCCAGCAAAAACTACGAGGCGTTGCAAACAACGCAGCACCTCGGACAAAAAACGCACCTGATGGAACGCAGCAGAGTGGTAGAAGGCCAGTGACGACAATAAGCGACGCGCCGCGCCAGCTTTACCGCGGCTTTCAGCCTATCATGACCAAAATTCGCCAGTTTCTCGCCGATGCTAAGGGTAGCGAATACGTGGCTGCGCTTACCGATTCGACCTCCATTGGCACCTTCTACACTCGCCACCACCAGCCCCCGCTCAACCCGCGCGAGACGTAGGCGCTTACCGATGGCATTCGGGCTCAACTGGTAGACCGCGCCCACGAGTTCTACCTAGCTACCCTCACCACGGGCCGCCGAGTGGAACGAGCACCGCCAGGCACACTGGCAACGCCGTGGAGCAGGCCTACCAGGAAACCGCCGCCCAGCACGCCGATCAAAACCAGGCCCAGCTGCCGCCGCACTACGCTACCTCGGTGTTGCCGTTGCAGCTGTTTATCCGCGTAAATATGCAGGTGCCCGAGCCGTTGCGTGCCATGATAGTGTTCCTGGGCCAGTACAACCTCGACCAAGTAGCCGACGCCCGCGCTCTGCAAACCGCCGCCCCCGAGCTGGTGCGTACCTTCATCAGCATGTTCGTGTCGCTTACAGGGCAAGATGATAAGTCCGCCTACTGGGAATTGCGGCAGCACTTGCTATTGTAGCGGCAAGACTTCTCAGAAATTTTGATACTCTTTTCTTATTTATTGTTGTCATGTATACTATATTTACGACATCAATAAACCAATCATTACATGAGACAGTTGACATTTGCCTCACTACAAGTGAGAAATTTAGAAGCAGCAAAAGAATTTTACACGCAGAAGCTAGAGTTCGAAATTGGAGAAGTCAATCCGCAGGCCTGTGTATTCAAGTATGGTAAGGGTGAAGCAAGTTTTGCTATTCGCACTCCACTTGAGGATATTGAAGAAAAAGAAGTAGGAGTTGGGGTGGCACTTTGGTTTGCCGTAGCTGAAAACGTGGATGAGCTAAAGGAAAAATATATTGCAAACGGAGTGCTTACAACTGGCCCCGTAATAAATACTCCTTTTGGCAGAGCATTTCACGTAAAAGACCTTGATGGGTATAAACTCACTTTTTTAGAAACAAAATAACTTTATCCATTAGCACCATATATGACTCCAAGAATAGAATTTAAATTTAATTCCCCAAATGAAAGTCCGGGCTATCTTCTAGCACATCTAACAATGTTGTGGCAGCGAAGGCAGAAAAAGGTTTTAGATCCTTTAAATCTGACACACACACAATTTATGCTTTTAGCAGCATTGGGCTGGCTATCAAGAGAAAGCAACCACGTAACTCAAGTTGATATTGCTAATCAAGGAAATGCAGACAGAATGATGGTTTCCAAGGTTTTGAGAACGTTAGAGGAAAAGAACTTTATCAACAGGCGAGAACATCAAACCGATACGAGAGCCAAAGTAATCAGTTTAACAGACGAAGGAGCTGATATTTTACAGAAAGCATTGACAGCTATTGAAAATGCTGACATTGATTTTTTTTCGATTTTAGGCAACAATCTATCTGCATTTAATAATAGCCTAATAAAATTAACTGAACAAAATAGAGACGAATAAAAATAACTGCTTTTTCAAGTACCCTGTAGTGCTCCTATCATTGTGTGCTTCAACTTCGTATTCGAATGCACAGCTTACAACCTCCTTTACACAAAAGTAAGATGCCTACCCTCTCCCGCTTCCTCGACGCCCAACAATCCGACTACAGAACCGCCCTTTCCGAAATCAAAAACGGCCGGAAACGCAGTCATTGGATGTGGTATATCTTTCCGCAGATACAGGGCTTGGGCTTCAGCGAAACTTCCCGGTACTACGCCATCCAGGATGCTGCGGAAGCCGAAGCCTACCTTAATCATCCGGTGCTGGGGAGTAGGCTGGTCGAAATCAGTCAGGAGCTGCTAAAACTCAACTCCAACAACGCCAACAGCATATTCGGCAGCCCCGATGATCTGAAGCTCAAATCGTCTATGACGCTGTTTGCAGCTTTGCCTGATGCGAATCCGGTTTTTCAGAAAGTGCTGGATACATTTTTCAACGGCGCGCAGGACAGTAAGACCTTACAATTACTGAATAGCCGCTAGCAAACGCAGCGCGGCAGAATAGGTAGGCAGGGCTACTCTCAGATTCCGCAATGTTCTTTTCGGCCCGCAAGGGCCGTTCTACCGTCTACCTATTCGGCATTGCCGCTATCATCTCCGCACTGTGCTACGCCTACCTAACTGTTTTAGGCGGCGAGTAGCTGCCGGGTGCGGTAGTGTTCCTCGTGATACGTGCTAGCATATACTGGCGCGTTTCGGACGCGTGCTCGTGCTAGATAAAGCGCCTTATCTTTGCGTCATGCGCATTCCTACCCTCGAAGCCAACGTTTCCCTCCGTGCCTATAACACCTTCGGCATTGATGCCCACGCCCGGCTGTTTGCCCGCTTTACCAGCGTTGAAGAGCTGCGCGGACTACTGCAGTTGCCCGAAGTGCAACAGGCAGAGAAGCTGATTCTGGGTGGCGGCAGCAACTTGCTGTTCACCAAGGACTTCGACGGCATTGTGCTCAAAAACGAGGTTTTCGGACTGGAAATTATTGAGGAAGACGACGCCAGCAGCACGGCGCTGGTGCGAGCTGGTGCGGGTGAGTCGTGGCACGGACTGGTACAGTTTGCGCTGGATCAGGATCTGAGCGGCATTGAGAACCTGTCGCTGATTCCGGGCACGGTAGGTGCCGCACCACTCCAAAACATTGGGGCCTACGGAGCCGAACTACAGGATACCTTCGAGCATCTGGAGGCCATGGAAATCAGCACCGGCGCGGTGCGTACGTTCGACCGGGCCGCCTGCGGCTTTGGCTACCGCGAAAGCGTGTTTAAAGGTCCGCTGAAAAATCAGTTTATCGTGACCAGCGTGGTGTTTCGGTTGCTGCGTGAGGCCCGGCCCAACGTCAGCTACGGCGCCATCCAAACCACGCTGCAAGACCTGGGCCTGGCCGCCGACACGCCCCCTACCCCGCGCCAGGTGAGCGAGGCCGTGATGCACATCCGTCGCAGCAAGCTGCCCGACCCTGCCGAAATTGGCAATGCCGGCTCCTTTTTCAAAAATCCCGAACTCTCCCAGCACAAGTACGACGAACTGAAAGCCGCCTACCCCGGCCTTCCTGGCTACCCTGTACCCGGTGGCGTGAAGGTGCCCGCCGCCTGGCTGATTGAGCAAAGCGGCTGGAAAGGCCACCGCCGTGGCCAGCACGGCGTGCACGACCGGCAGGCCCTGGTGCTGGTGAACCACGGCGGCGCGCAAGGCGCCGATATTCAGGCGCTGGCCTATGAAATTATTGCATCGGTGAGGGCCAAGTTTGGTGTGGAGCTACACCCCGAGGTGAATATCATGTAGCGGAACATGGCCGTTTCTGCTGGCAATTCTGGGGTAGTAGCTTACACGTCTTTAATGCGTTTCGGCTTACCGGAGAATACAATGCATGTAGGCAGCCAGTGCATACCGCAAGCAAAAGCCCCCGCCCAACTGGTTTGGTGCGGGGGCTTTTTAATTTAGCATTCGCTGCACGCGAATACGTAGCAGACACCCTTCGCCGGGCAGACGAGTATGAGGCCCCAACGCTAGGTTACTTCAGCACGGCCAGCGTCACGCCGTCGCCGCCACGGTCGGCGTGCTCGTCGCCCACGGTGGCAATGCTGCGCACGGAGCGTAGGTAGTCGCGCACTACCTGGCGCAGCACGCCATTGCCACGGCCGTGCAACACCTTGATTTCGGGAATGCCAAACATTACGGCGTCGTCCACGAAGGCCATTACCTTATGCAAGGCATCTTCGGCCCGCTCGCCACGCAGGTCGAGGGTAGGGCTGAAATCGGCCATACGACCGGTGAGGTCCAGGCCCGCGCCAGCGCCGGAATACACGGTTCTTTCGGCTTTCTTTTCCCGCTCGCGCACCTCGGCCCGGCTCAGCTTTTCCAGCTGATTCACCTTCACGAAGGTTTTCATGCCGCCAAACAGCACCTCCGCGTTTTTACCTTTCACCCCAATGATTTCGCCGTGGCCCTCCTGGCCCAGTAGGGCTACCCGGTCGCCGGCTTTCAGGGTAGTAGCGTCGGCCATTTCGCGAGTAGGGCGGGGCTTGGGCGGCTCAATCTGCAGCTTCTCGCGCACAAACTCATCAAGTTTCTGGCGAGCTTCCTTGGTCTGCTCCTTCTCAGCCTGCGAGCGGCGGATTTCGGTGATGGTGGCCTCAATCTGCTGATTGGTATCCTTGAGCAGCGCCTTGGCTTTCTGCTTGGCATCGCGCAGCACATCGAGCTGGGTTTCCTCGAGGTAGCGCTTCAGATCCTGGTATTCCTGGGCGGCTTTTTTCAGGCGGCGCTCCTGCTTGGCAGCTTCGGCGGTGCGTTGCTCCAGCTCGGTTTTCTCTTTTTCGAGGCCTTCGAGCAGGCGGTCGTAGCGGATTTTGTCCTTGCCAACCAGCTGCGTAGCGCGCTCCACAATCTGTTTGGGCAGCCCGATTTTACGCGCAATCTCGATGGCAAACGACGAACCCGGCTTACCGATTTCCAGGCGATAGAGCGGTTGCAATTGCTCAGGGTCATAGCGCATGGCCCCGTTCACGATGCCCGCCGTGCGCTCGGCGAAGTTTTTGAGGTTGGTGTAGTGCGTGGTGACGACCCCAAACGCCCGCACCTGGTTTAGCTGGTTCAGCACGGCTTCGGCAATAGAGCCACCCAACATGGGCTCGGTACCGGTACCGAACTCGTCAATCAGAATCAGGCTGCGCTTGCCGGCAAACAGCAGAAACTGCTTCATGTTCAGCAAGTGTGAGGAGTATGTACTCAGGTCGTTTTCCAGGCTCTGCTCGTCACCGATGTCCAGGAACACATCCTCGAATACACCCGCCTCGGAAGTGCCGTCGGCCGGAATCAGTAGGCCGCACTGCAGCATGTACTGCACCAGCCCTACCGTCTTCATTGCCACCGACTTACCCCCGGCGTTCGGTCCCGAAATCAGCAGAATGCGCTGTTCCGGCGTTAGGTCAATATCCAGTGGCACCACTTCGCGGGGCGCTTCGGCAGGCTCATCGGCAGCGCGTTTTTTCTTGGCCTGCTCCTGAAACGAAAGGTAGAGCAGTGGGTGACGCACCGTGCGCCACTGCATAAGCGGGCGCGGATGCAGCAAGGGCAACGTAGCATCGAGACGTTGCGCCAGCCGTGCCTTGGCCCGGATGAAATCAATCAGCCCCAGGTACTGGTAGGCCTTGCGCAGGTCGGGAATGTGGGGACGGAGCTGGTCGGTGAGCGAGGTCAGAATGCGAATCAACTCGCGCTGGTAGGCATTATCAAGGTCCTTGATGTCGTTGTTCAGCTCGAATACCGCTTCCGGCTCAATGTACACCGTCTGCCCCGTAGCCGATTCATCGTGAATCAAACCCTTCACACGGCGCTTGTGCTCAGCTAGCACCGGCAGCACCAGGCGGCCGCCCCGAATGGTCGGCTCGGCCCCATCGGGCACCCAGCCCTGCTCGCGGGCGTGGCGCAGTACGCCAGCAATCTGCTTGCGCAGCATGCCCTGGCGGTTGATCAGCTCCTGGCGCAACTGAAACAGCAGCGGCGAGGCATTGTCGCGCACGTGGCCGTCGTCGTCCACCACCTTGTCCAGCGCAGCCAGCAGGTTGCGGTCTACCTGCACGCCAATACCCAGCAGACGCAGGGTAGGATACAAACCTTCCTCGGCGTGCACAAAAAACACCAGTGCCTCCCGGATGGTCCGCAGCGACATTTTAATGGCAAAAAACGCGGCTACATCCAGATAGGCGCCGGGCAAGTTGGCGCGCACCAGGTGCGGGTGCACATCGTGGTAGTGCTGCCCAGGAAAATCGGCACCGGATTGCAGCAGTTGGCGAAACTCATTGGTTTGCTGAAGCAGCTTCAGCAACTGGTCGTGCTTGGTCTGAAACTGCATTTTGGCCACAAACTGCCGCCCTAGTGGGCTCAGGCAGAACGAGTCCAACAGCTCCCGCAGTTGCGAGAAGCCTATTTTTTGTTCGAAGTTATTCGGAAAAATCAATCGTGTAAAGCGCGCGTGGCGGTTTTAATAATACGTACAAAGATAAACACCGATCCGCGGTAGAAAGATTCGTCTGAAACGATATACAATTTGTTTTCTCTCTTGGCTCAACCTGCGGGCTACGTACTTAAGATATTGCCGGCAAGAACACAGTAGATGGTACTACTCTCCCCTACCCTTGCCCTACCCTGGTGGACGGCTATTCTCACACAAAAGGCCAGTGCATAAGCACTGGCCTTTTGTGTGATACAACTAATTGTACAATAAGCATTTACAATTTGTCGCCTCGATACTGGTACTTGTTGAAAATCTGTCCGACGGCCGCGTACACCTTATTTTTATCCTTATCAAAAGCGTTGCCATTGGTTAAACCCGAAGCGTAACCCTGCCACACTTCCACGCTCTCACGGCGGTCTATCATCTGCACCAAGATGCTACCCTGGTCCAGTTTCACTTGGTTGCGTGGGTTATAGGCGTAGGATTCGCTAGTTCCCCAATAGCCATTACCCAGGTTTTCGTTGGAGCGAATTTCAGTGGGCTGATCAAATACCCGGAAGTTCAGCAGCAAGTCGCCCCCGTCAGGACTGTACGTATAACCCCGCGAAACCATCTCGTGGTCTACAGCATCGCGTACCATAGCCTTGAAGACTAAATCGTTGAGAAAGTACGTGGTATTGTTTTCATTACGCACCTGCGAGGCCCAGGAGTAGGTTTTATACTTCGTAAAATCTACATCATTAGGGCTGGGGGTAGTTTGAACGCTACCATATGGATTGACCGCCTGGTTGGCATCGCCGCGCTGGTCGCTACCTACTACAACTGCCGGTTCGGAACTAGAACAGCCAGCCATACCAGCTGCTAGGCCGCACGCAAGAAATAAAGAAGCTATTTTCATGATGTTGGGGTGTATACGTGGAAAAATGCGGTTTATATACCTGCATTTCAATACGATACCCCACACAACGGCGTCTACCGAATCACAATATTTTATAATGAAAAATTATAATTCGGCACCAAGCTATCATGTTACCTCTTCTAAAATCTTCGTTCCAGCTTTCCGACGAGCAGCCTTTTTATAAATGTTTTACCTCCTTGTATATGTTATTCACTAGCGAATAGCATTTTATATAATTCATACATATAATTCCATTGTTAACTTAGTGCCGATAAATAGGCCCGCGAATTATGAACAATTATTTCGTTGCTGAACAATTTCCTACTGAGCACGAGAATGTTTCGCTCAGGAATGCTTTTCGGGAAAAATTCATTCGTGTTATCAATAAAGGAATACACCGCCTTAAGCCGGGTTATTCTGTCATGTCCCCGCCCAATCCGTTAGTAGACATGACGACTGTTGAGCAACGGATTAACTATTTTCATCTGCTGGATGCCGTTATTGCCAACCGTATACCCGGCGAGGTGGTAGAACTGGGGTGCTTCACCGGGCAGTGCGCTCTACTTTTTCAACAAGTTATTCAGATGCACCAGTCTGAGAAGACGCTGCACTTATATGACAGCTTCGAGGTAAAATTCAGCGTTGAGGGCGAAGTAGAGCAGAAACTGCTGCGCAATTTTGAGCGCGCTCACCTACCGTTGCCCGTATTGCACAAAGGCTATTTTGAAAATACTCTACCTACTCAATTACCAAAACAAATAGCCTTCGTTCATATTGATTGCGGCTTTGGCGGTGATATTTCTTTACATAAAGACACACTATTATTTTGCTTGCATGCAGTATATCCTAAAATGGCGCCGGGTAGCGTTTGCGTCTTAATGGATTATTACGACGATACCCAACGCACTGTATTTGCCGGCTCCCTGAATCCAGGCGTTAAATTAGCCTGTGACGAGTTTTTCCACTCAAAACCGGAAAAGATAGTTTCGCTCTACGGCAATCAGTATGCGCACGGTTTTTTTCGAAAAGTCTGAGTGGTAACGCGTTCTTGAATACTATACTGGGTATGCACTCCCTGCGCTCCTAGTTAGGATGGCTTTGTTTAACGGCACGTCTCTACGCTATGTCTCCGCCTACCCGCCATATAGCCAGGGCTTGATGGCACTATACCAGCGGCACAGCGAGCCGCTTCTCCTCCACTCCCAGCCCGAACAATGCGAAATCGTACTTCACAGGATCCGTGGGGTCGAAGGCGCGCAGGTGGGCGGTGAGGTCTTCGGCAGCCTGCCAATCCACTACGGTACGCGTCATGAGGCCCAGGCGGCGGGCAATGCGCTCCACGTGCACGTCGCAGGGGCAAATAAGGTCGGCGGGCGCAAGGCGCGTCCAAAGGCCAAAATCTACGCCGCGCGCATCGGGGCGCACCATCCAGCGCAGGTACATATTCACGCGTTTGCAAGCCGAGCCGCGGGCCGGGGTGGCCACGTGCTTGCGCGTGCGCTGGGGAGCATCGTCGAGGCCAAAGAACAGCTTGTGAAAGTTTTCCAGTCGCTCTTTTTGCGTGGCGCCGTGCAGAAACGCGTCTTCCAACGACGCGTGCTGCTGGTAGTACCACCGCAGCCAGTGCACAAAGTACAGCAGGTCGGTATCGCAAAATGTGCGGTGGCAGAAGCCCAGCAGCTGCTTCAGATTCTCGTCGGAATGATGCAGCACAAACTGGTAGGGCGCGTCGTCCATGCGGCGTAGCAGCTCGCTGGTCTTATTGATAATAGTTTTGCGCTGCCCCCAGGCCAGCAGCGCCGCAAACAACCCGCTGATTTCAATATCCTGCTTCTGCGTGAAGCGGTGGGGCAGGCTAATGGGGTCGTTGTCAATAAAAGCAGGCTGGTCGTAGCGGTCATAGTGCTCCTCCAGAAAATCCCGCAGCTGGGCAGTATTCATATGATGAGATGGTGAACTTGTGCGGTGGTGAGTTTGACGTTATGGCGGTGCCACATGTGCAAATGCGCAAGCAGAACGTCAAACTCACCATTTCACAAGTTCACCATCTCACCACCTATGGTACGTAGGACGTCTCGACGCGGAAGCGCTGGTCGGGGGTGACGAGGCGCTGCACGGCGCGGGGCGAGAGGCGCACCAGCATGTTGGCATTATCGCCGGTATCGGGCAGGTGGCCGATGACGCGCACGTACACCGACTGGCCGTTCATGATGTTGCGCACCTGCATGATGGTGCCCACCGGCGCCGTTTTGTGCAGGGCTAGGTATTTCTCGGTGGTAGAGCCTTCGATGATGGCTGCCAGACCGCTTTCGCGCACACGGCTTACAATCTCACTGGCGTGCTCGGGCGCACGCTCGTCCTCCGGGTCGTCGGTGGCAGTTGTTTCGGCAGGCGCAGGAGTCTCCTTGGGGCGGTTGCGGTCGGGGTCCTCGGGACGCGGTGCGGCCGGCGTGGTTGCCGCGGGGACTGGGGCTACTGGCGCAGGGCGGGTAGGTGTGGGCTTGGCCGCGACTACCCCTCCTGCAGGCGCCGGCACGATAACCAGCAACTGGTTAGCATTCACGGTTCCCGACGCGGGCAGGCGGTTCAGCCGAATCAAATCTGTAGTGCTTACGCCGAAGCGCTGGGCAATGGAAAACAGCGTTTGGCCGGGTTTCACGGTATACACGTGGTTACCGCGCGCATCGGTGGGTAGGGCGCGGGCAGCGGGCGTAATGGCAGTAGCAGGGGCGGCCGCCGTAGCACGGGCAGCAGGGGCTGGCGTGAGTACCACGCGGGTGCGCGGCACCAGCACTACCTGGCCTTTCACCAAGGCACCTTGCAGCTGTGGATTGGCTTCCACGATGCTTTCAACCGTCACCTTATAGCGCCGCGACAGGCCGTATAGCGTTTCGCCGGCCGTTACCAGGTGCTTGATCAGCATTTTATTACCCCGGTACTCTACCCCAATAGAATCGGGCAATACGGCTGGGGGTAACACAGAAGCGCAAACGGCACGGCTTGTACCTACAAGCAACGCTATTAGAAGGGAAAGACGAATCATAACAACTGTATCGTGGAAAAGAGCACCGGGCAATCCTACACTTTGGCCCACGCTTTTTACCCGTAATAAGGCCGAAAGATAAAGATTAATCTCCGCACAGTACCATTCTTCAGTAGGAAACGCGCACGGAAAGATGCTTATTTTGCACTGTTTCTGATTTTCCCTACCCTCCCGCCCATGCTGCACGCCATTGGTATCATTCCGGCCCGCTATGCTTCCACCCGCCTACCCGGCAAACCACTGATTGACCTGGGCGGCCAGTCGATGATTCAGCGGGTAGTGAACCAAGCCCGACAAGCCAACCTAAGCCGCGTGGTGGTAGCCACCGACGATGCCCGCATTTGGCAGCACGTACTGGACTTTGGCGGCGAGGCGGTACTCACCTCCGCCGACCACCCCAGCGGCACCGACCGTGTGTATGAAGCCTACCTACAGCTAGGCGAAACGGCCGATTGCGTGGTGAATATTCAGGGCGATGAGCCGTTTATTCATCCTGCGCAGATTAATCTGTTACTGGATCTGTTTGCGGATGCTGAAACGCAAATTGGTACGCTAGTGAAACACGTAGCGAGCGAAGAGGAGCTACGCAGCCCGCACTTGCCTAAAGTGGTGCTGAACACGCGGGGCGAGGCGCTTTACTTCAGCCGCCACCCCCTACCCTACCAGCGCCAGCACAACCCCGCCGACTGGCTGGCCTACCACCACTACCTGCGCCATATTGGCCTCTACGCCTACCGCCCCGCTGTGCTAGCCGAGCTGACTCGCCTACCCCCTTCCCCCCTCGAAATAGCCGAGAGTCTGGAGCAGTTGCGGTGGCTGGAGCACGGCTACCGCATCCGCACTGCCGAAACCGAACTGGCTACCTTGGGCATTGATACGCCAGAGGATGTGACACGTGCGCTAGCGCAGTTGTAAGAAGGGTATAGGGGTGTGAAAGAGTTGGGCTAGTTGTTTTATTTGTCATCCTGAGCGCAGCGAAGGACCTTCTCACGCAGGAACGAGTCGTTGTTGCGCTTGTCCTTACGTGAGAAAGTCCTTCGCTGCGCTCAGGATGACATACTTTCTACTCTCAGGCCCTCCTACCCTTTTTCATCCCTCTCCTGAGGCCTGAGCGGCTACTTTTTCTTCGTGTTCTGAAGCACTTTCTTCCTTCATCTCGATGGAGAGGAAATAGTTGAGAGCCGTACGAATGACGGCAATGGCGCCGAGTTTGACTATTTCTTCCCAGCCCGGTGCAATGGCTGTGCTCAGCACATCGGCGCCGAGCTGAAACTCCAGGGCCACAGCCAGGTAGCGGGCCAGCATCAGCCGAATAGCGTTGAAATTGGCGGACTGGCGGCGGAGCAGCGCCCACACAAATTGGCCACCCGCAATCAGCACGCCCAGGCCGATGATGCAGGCACCTACCGCTTCTACGGCCAGCTTCAGCCACTGCACGGCAGCAACTACGGAGCCCTCGACTCCCAGACTTTCGGGGGTAGCAATCATTGTGGTTAGGTAAGGGCCGCAGCGGCGGCAGACGACGTACGCATGAGACGACGCAGCAGCCACACCGAGCCCCGCTGCAACGCCACCAATAGCAGAATCAGCCCCACAGCGGCTCCAAACAGTAGTAGATTATCGGCTTTCTGCCCCTGAAAGGCAAAACTGAGGGCTGTAGACACAGCAGGTGGATGCACCGCATCTAGCACCACCATCAGCCCGATAACGGTGAGCATAGCCAGCGCGGCGGGTAGGTAGCCTGGTCCCAACCACGCGTAGAAACCAAAGCCGGCCACGGCCGCCGCGCACTGCGAGAGCAGCAACGTGCGGCCGCTGTTGGTTGCGTGCTCGGGGTCGAGGTAGATGAGGAAGGCGCTGGAAGCCAGCGAGGCAAACAGCAGCCGTTGGTGGCTGTATATCTCCACCAGCGCCAGCACCCCTAGTACCGTGGCTGTGGGTAGTAGGGCTAGTAGCAGCTCGGCACGCAGGCTCAGGCGCTTGCGGCCCACGCCGCGGGGGGCATCGGCGAGCGGTGCGGTTGATTGTTTGGAGGGGGCTGAGGGGGCCATACTGGCTTATGCATACGCCCACAAACAAGGCTGGTTTAGCCGCCCGCTTTTTTTGCCTTGTAGCCGGCAGCCAGTAACACGGCCAGCACTTTGTCGCGAAAGTCGCCCTGGATCAGGATTTCGCCGTCTTTGGCGTTGCCGCCTACCCCGCACTTCGTTTTCAGCAGCTTGCCCAACGCCTGCAAGTCGGCCTCGGTGCCCGCAAAACCCGTGATGAGAGTTACCTGCTTGCCGGCACGGGCTTTCTTATCAAGCTGCACGCGCAGGTTTTGTTGCTGCGGAGGCAGCGTAGTAGCTTCCGCTTCGTCGCCGTTGTATTGATACTCAAAATCACTGCTTGTGGAGTATACCACGCCTTCGCGGCCTTTCCGATTCTTATCAGCTTTCATGAGGTGAGCTTGTGAGTTGTAAAATTGTGAATAAAACGAATGCCGGCTTACCGGATGCGCATACAACTGTTTCTCCCAACGGGAACACCACTTCGCAACTTCACCTTTTTTTCAGACGGCCACTTCCAGTGCCAGTGGTGTCAGCTCCACGGTGAAGTCGGTGGCTTCTCCTATATAGTCGCCATCTACGTGAAAGCCGAGCGGCTGCGCCGCGGCTACCTGCACCTGCTGGGCAGTGTGGTACACGGCCGCGCCCGAGGTAGGCAAGTTGCCCAGCGCCAGCCCTACCCCTACCCGCACGGCCCGCAGCAAGGGCAAGCCGTCAATCAAACACAAGTCCAGCAGCCCATCCTGGATATTAGCGTTTGGGGCAATATAGGCGTTGTTGCCGTACTGCGCGGCATTGGCAAAGGCCAGCACGTAGCAGTTGGTTTCCAAAAACTTATCTGCAAAGCGCACCTGTACCGGCGTAGGTTGGTAGCGACGGTATTCGTGCAAGGCCACCTTCACGTAGGTAGCCAGTCCGCGGGTACCGGCCACGGCGAAGCATTTGCTCACGTGCGCATCGAACCCTACCCCTGCCGTGCAGAAAAACCGGTGGCCGTTGATGCAGCCCACGTCAATATGCTGAAAGCTTGGCGCGTTCAGGCGTTGGATGGCAGCCGCCAGACCCAGCGGCACGCGCAGGTGGCGAGCCAGGCCATTGCCTGAGCCCCGGGGCAGAATGCCCAAGGCCGCTCCCGTACCCAGCAGCCCCCGCCCTACCTCATTCACCGTTCCATCACCTCCCACGGCCACCACCACGCGGCAGCCGTCCTCGGCAGCTTCGCGGGCCAGCTGCACGGCGTGACCGGCATACGCGGTGTGGCGCACCTCATAGGTCACCCGCGCCGGGTCGAGGTAGCGCGCCAGCAGCCCCGCCACATCCTGCCGACGATTGGTGCCGGACATCGGATTCAGAATAAAACAGATGCGCAAGGTGATGCTGAGTTTGAACGATTGAATAGTACTAAGAGGATTTCTTTACCCTCAAAAGTCGGCAATTCTATGTTTATGCCACTACAAAAAAGCGGCCTACCCGGTGTGGGGTAGGCCGCTTTCTGCTGCAATGTAAGCGGAGCTTAGCCTTGCATTTTCTGACCCAGCTTCTCAATGAGGTCAGCCGTGCGGGAGCTGTAGCCGATTTCGTTGTCGTACCAGCCTACCACTTTCACCAGCGTGCCGTTGGCGGCCGTCAGCTGCGAGTCGAAGATACACGAGTGCGTGTTGCCTACGATGTCGATGCTTACCAGTGGATCGGTGCTGTACTCCAGGATGCCTTTCAGCGGACCTTCGGCAGCCTTCTTGATGGCTTCGTTGATCTGCTCTTTGGTGGCTTCCGTCTTCAGGATAACGGTCAGGTCGGTAGTAGAGCCGTCTGGAATAGGCACGCGCATGGCAATACCATCCAGTTTGCCTTTCAGCTGGGGCAGTACCAGACCCACGGCCTTAGCGGCGCCGGTGCTGGTAGGGATGATGCTGTAGGCAGCAGCGCGGGCACGACGCAGGTCTTTGTGCGGCGCGTCTTGCAGGTTTTGGTCCGACGTATAGGCGTGCACCGTAGTGATGTAGCCTTTCTCGATGCCGAATGCGTCATCCAACACCTTAGCCATGGGGGCCAGGCAGTTGGTGGTGCAGCTAGCGTTAGAGAGAATAGTCTCGTCGCCGGTCAGGATGTCTTCGTTCACGCCCAGTACTACCGTTGGGATATTACCGGTAGCCGGAGCCGAAATCACCACCTTCTTAGCGCCAGCGGTAATGTGTTGGCCAGCACCTGCTTCGTCTACAAAGCGGCCGGTTGATTCCAATACTACATCGATACCCATATCGCCCCAGGGCAACAGCTTGGGGTCGCGCTCGGCCAGGGCCGTGATGCGCTGGCCGTTCACGGTCAGGCTCTCCTCGTCGTACGATACCGTGCCGTCGAAGCGGCCGTGGATAGAGTCGTACTTGAGTAGGTGGGCGAGAGTTTTGTTATCGGTCAGGTCGTTGATGGCAACCACCTCCACGTTGTCGCGATTGAGCAGCGACCGGAACGTGAGGCGACCAATGCGGCCGAATCCGTTGATGGCAACTTTAATCTTAGCCATAGCAGGAAAAAGGGTTAATCGGCCCACACAAATGCGGGCCGGGTTTAGGGTTAGGCGAGGCGAAGGTAAAGGGCCTCCTTAACTTCGCCAAATTAACCAGCCAGGTAGGAGAAGTGTTTCGGAAGTGCTTCCGTGCTGGCAGGCAAGTGCCCCCTAGTACGTACAGACGGTGCGCTGCAGCTATTTCTCTCGCGATGACGACGTAAAAGCGAAAATTTTTCTACCTGTAAATCAATCTATTTGCGCCCAGACCCACTTTTTTTTATCGCTCAGATATTGCGCTGAAGCTTCTCTGCGCTACTTTTGCAGCACCAAAGCGCAAGAGGGTTTAGTTATCTGGTCCGTTCGTCTAGGGGTTAGGACTGCAGATTTTCATTCTGCCAACAGGGGTTCGATTCCCCTACGGACTACTACCCTTTGTTGCTCTTTGCTAAAAAGGCCCTTTGCACTACGCAAAGGGCCTTTTTATTTTAGTTGGCAGATTGGATGGCAAAATAGGTCATGTCCCCTTTGGGTGGCAGTGTGGCCGTGAGGGTGGCTGAATCGCGCAGGCACGCGCGGCGCTGGGGCTCTTGAGGGTCCGTGTCAAGGTGCATAACGGAGAGAGGGTATTAGCGGGTGAACAGGGGCACCTCAGCCGGGACTAGGCGCAGTTCGTCGGGGATTTGATAGCTGGGTAGGCCCATCTCCACGAGCTTAATGAGCCAGGGCAGGTTGATCTTGATCTGACGGCCTTGCCGCACCCGCACGAGCTGCACGCTGCGGGCCTCCGAGAAGCCGCTACGCACGAGGGCGTCAATGGCGCTGGTGGGTAGCAGTTCGCATACCTCAACGTACAGATTAGAATTTCTGCTTCTCGGTCATGGCGTGATTGGTACAATTCACGCGCAGAATGCTTTCTTGCAAGTGCGTTGTCTTGTGCAGAACACAAATATACGCAAGTACATCAAAAGAACGTATCAATTGATAATTATAGATTTATCAATTGATAAATCTATATGCCAGAAAATACCATAAATCAGCGACTGAAAATTCTTATTGAAGCACTGGATTTGAAGACCGGATCCTTCAGTAGAGCACTAGGAGTCAGCGAAACTAACGTCCGCAACTACATAGAGCGTGGTTCTAAGCCAAGCTCAGATTTTCTAGAGAAGCTGATTAGACATTTTGAGCATATCAATTCGACATGGTTGCTTACTGGCCAAGGAGAAATGTTTCTCAATGAGCAGAGGACCACTCAAATTAAACACACAGCTAAAAATTCGGGGCAAGCAGTCATAACGAACCACGGTAACGCTACCATGCACTATACCAAAGTGGCCGACTGTGAGAAAGACTTACTGGTTGCCCAGAAAGAAATAGAACTGCTCCGCTCCCATCTCCAAGACAAGGAGCGGATTATACAACTGCTGGAGATGCAGTTGAAGAAGTAAGCAGTGATGTTTAATGACATGCTATGCCTTATACTCTCCCCATACTACTATCCAGTGTCGCCTTACTTACAGCCTGTCAAAATCAGCCGACTTTAGAAGGCTGCTGGGACTTACGAAGCATGTCCAGTTATAGCCGTGTCAACAATGTTTACCAAGATTCTAGTGATTTTACTCCTTACGGCATCTACCTCGTTGTGTCAGAAAACAGTATCAGAAAATACTCTATATATGGGTTGCCAGATGAGTTTTCCTTTTCTACTTATGATGCGCAAGACAGCACTATACTTGATGAGTATGGTGGAACCTCTACCCTTATAGCCTTAACAGAACATACATTACTGATAGGTATTCATCCTATGTCAGATACTGGCAGTAGTCATCGCGGGTATAAGACCATAGCCCGTTACACTCGCTAAAAATGATCATTCTATTGCTAGAAATGCAGTTGAAGAAGTAAGCAGTTTCACTAACACTATTCTATGCCCCGTTTTTTATCCTCTTTTTCATTTCTGTGCCTACTTCTACTTGCTGCGGCCTGTAGTAAGGACGAGCCTGAGCCAGAACCTACCCTTGTTGGGCGTTGGAAGCTTGAGCATTCTTATCTGCGGTACTATAATACAGATGGTAAGCTTGACTTTGAGGGCACTCAACAATTACCCGACGTACCAGAAGAAATTGTCTTTACGGACACGGATTTGACGCTACTTACTCCTACTCTTTTTGGGTACGATAATCTGTCGCCCCGTTATGGTATAACGTCTACACCTGCAACGTTTTCTTACGCACATCAAGATAGTACACTCACTTGGGACCATCATGGCCACAGCGAGACGTTTACTATTACAGAGTTGAGCAGTAAAACGCTCGATATTCAGGAAATCGTGTATGTACGTTACCTACCCGACAATATTCCTGCTCGCCGAATCGTAGGCGGACGCTACCGGCGTCAGTAAGGTTGTGGAAAGCCAATAGATATGTCACAGCAACATAACAATTTGGAAAGCTGCCAGCACGCCCTCGCACTAGCGAATAGAGGGTTAGAAAGTCTTCGAAAGCTGCTAGCCGGCAAGGATGAGCTTATCACGACAAAAGACGCGCTGATTTCTACGCAAGAGGAAATCTTGGTCTTTCTGCAGAAGGGATGTGGCGGTAGGACTGATATTCACGAAACCATAAATACTAAGTATATCTAAACTAGATAGACTTAATCTATCTCACCTTTATTATGAGTAACGACGCACGCAGTTCGATCTAGCGCAAATGGGATTTGCATATCCATACCCCAGCTTCATATTTATGGAGAGGGCCAAGATTCAAAGGCAATTCATCAGATGATGATACTGTTGTATCAGAGATGATTGAAGCCATGAATAAAGCTGATGCAGTAGCTTTCTGTTTCATGGATTACTGGACTCTTGATGGTTGGTTTGCTTTACAAGATTCCATTGAACTGTGGCAGCAGGAGGCCCTGCTGCTACGCTTCAAAATGGGTTGGAACGGCAACATCATCCTGCACGCGACCTTCGGTGAAGAGGAGCAAGATTTCGTCTTCCAGCTAAAAGGCTTCTTCAAGAACCAGTACGTGCTCACCGACGCCCAGCACCAGGAACTGCTGGTGCTCCAGCCCGATTTCAAGTGGAAGAAGGTGACCTACGAGTTCGACATTGCTACGGTAGGGGCTTTCGAGGCCCTACCCTACAAAGACGTGCTGTTGCTGCTCACGGTGCACCTGGCCAACTACTACATCACGATGATGTCGGCTACGGCTGTTATTACGGCTACGTAGATAGTTGGCTCTATACGGGGGTTCGTTACTAACCATTACCATTCTATTTCAAATGAAGCAGCTATTTCTTTTCCTTCTGTTTTCAGCTAGTACGCTATCCGTTGCCGTTGCTCAGCAAGCAACCGTTGTAACTGGTGGCTCTCCAGCCGCTACCCAATCTCGCTACGGTACAGCCGATTTAGACTTTGACAGCACTGGTTCTTGGTTTTTGGCCCTCAGCGACGGCACTATGCCTAACCCTTACCAGAAACGCTACCGCGAAGACGGCAAAATCCGCAAATTTGCCGACGAGGCCGCTATACTTAACTTCCTTTATATCCAAGGCTGGGAGCCAATATCCGTGAGCGTTACTACGGGCAAGGATGTTATTGGCGTGCATTACCACTATCTGCTCTGCTCAAGCGGCGGTCTAATTATCAGCCGTAAGGCAATTATAAGAATACCCTTACCTGTGAAATCCATTGCCAACATCTTCAACATTAGCGCTTTGGATGCTTCGGCTGTCACCGTTGCCATAGCGGTACGTTAGCTAACCAATGTATTGGGTGGCCATCTGCTGCTTTATTTACCTATTCTTTACGTGTACCACTCCTATGCTTCGCTTCCTCGGTTTTTCTCTTGTTGGGCTGCTTCTCGGTAGCAGCAGCTACGCACAGCAGCCCTACACTGCCATTCCTAAAAGTCATTTTCGCCTGCTGTATACCAACACTCCCCTGTATACAACCCTAGCTGATACGGCAACTGCACCAGCGCAGGTACTCACCAACCAGGACATGGCCATGGTAATTGGCTTTCTGAATACTGGCTGGGCCGTGGTAGAGCATAAGCAGAAGCCCTATTATACCCCCATCCGTAATCTGGATAAGCTGGCAGAGGCACTCGTAAGCCGCTACCAAGCACCTATTCCGCTCACAACACCAACCGCACCCGTTTACGGCACAGTCGAGGTCTACTTCAGAGGCTTCTACTACACTTTTTCGGTGAGCGAAGGCGTGCTGCCTGCGCGGGAAGCCGACCGAAAGCGCAAATTTCCTAGCGAGGCCGCTATTCTTAATTTTTTCTATGATAATGGCTGGGAGGTCCTTCCCAATGGTGCGGTTACGAATCCGGCAACCAGCAACACGTATTTTCGCTACATGCTCAAGCGCCGCCCGTTGTTTAATACTGCTAGCGCCGGCTCTCAGTAAGCTACGACTACTTAAAGGCTGCAATAATATTTTTTTGACGAGCTGCTTGCATTCTTGTTTTCTCCTATTACCTTTGCAGCACCAAAGCGCAAGGGGTCTAGTTATCTGGTCCGTTCGTCTAGGGGTTAGGACTGCAGATTTTCATTCTGCCAACAGGGGTTCGATTCCCCTACGGACTACTGCCCCCGCTTTGCAAGGCCTTCTGCTCCCCAGCAGAAGGCCTTTTTTATTGTGCCGGCCAATCGTATCAGAATTTACCCGCGAGTCGTCTGCGTATTTCTACCTGCTCGTGGGCAGTCGTACCGACCTGCCTACCCCATTACCTTTATCTCTAATTACGTAGTTGTTACTAAGCGACTTACGGGTTAATACGATTGATATTCAATATACTATTCTGCACTTTTGTTACTCGCTCTATCTCCTCCTTTCCATTATTCTCATGGCTCACAATCCTAAGTTTGGTCCTTTTGCTCAAACGCCGCAGCAGCGGGCGCACGTGCTTCGACAAATGCTGGTTGTGCGAGAAAATATGGGCCTCAAAACGCCCGCGCCCGCGCAGGTATTATACCAGCGATATGTGGCCGGCGAGCTTAGCTGGCAGGAAGTCTGCGACCTGCTGGCCGCGCCAAGCGCCCTACCCTCGCCTGTACCTTTCGGCTCCGACCATCAGCCGCAATAAGCCGCTTATCTGCCCTGCGAGGGGAGTGTAATGGCCGATTGACTGGCAGCTAGGGGTAGGGAAATTGTAATGTCGGTGCCGCTCTCCGCCTCCGAGTGAATGGCTAGAATTCCATCCAGCAGTCGCACCCGGTCGCGCAGGGCGCTTAGCCCCAACCCATTTGAAGAAGACTGCTGTACGTCGAAACCGCGGCCGTTGTCGTGCGCCTCCAGTATAATGCAGCCGTTTCCTGCCCGGAGGTGCAGGTGCGCCTGGGTGGCCTGGGCGTGCTTCACAATATTATTGGCTAACTCCTGCGCCATCCGGTACACGGCTACTTGTAGGTTTTTGGAAATGCCAAGTGGCAAAGTCTGCACGTGGCAGCGCAACTGCAACGTAGGACTGCTGCAGATCTGGCAGATATCCTTAACGGCAGCCTCCAGGCCAAAATCTTCCAGGGTAGTGGGCACCAGCTGGTGCGACAACGTGCGTGTTTGCTTGATGGCGCTAGACAACAGTTGCGCCACCTTCGTTTTGGCTTGTTGCGACGCGTGGTCGTCGCCTACCCTGATATGATCGAGGTGCAGCTTGGCGGCATACAGCGACTGTCCCAGCCCATTGTGCAGCGACTCGGCTATGCGGCGTTTTTCGGCTTCCTGTGCGTTCAGCACGGCATCGGCGAGGCGCTGCTGCTGGGTGGCCCGCTCAGCCTCGGCTTGCTTACGGTCTGTGATGTCGCGCCAGCTGGCATGTACCAAGTGAGTTCCTTCCTCCTCGGGAATAGCCGTGAGTAGCACCTCCTCCCAAAATGGCTCACCATTGCCCCGCAACCGATACCACTCAAACCGGCAGGAACCGCGCTGCACGGCTTCCTGCCAGTACCGGTCGGCAAGGACATAGGACAGCTGGCCATCGGGCTGACGCTCGGGCGAGAAGGCAGAGGCATGCTGCCCGAGTAAAGCCTTTTTATCCGTGAGTTGTAGCGCCCGCAGCACGCTATTGTTGCAGTCCACAAACCGGTTGTCGCGTAGCAGCAGCATCCCGTCTTCGCTTTTCTCAAAAAGCGTCTTAAATCTTTTCTCCCTGGTAACCAGCGCGTTGTAAACATGCCGTTGTTCGGTTACGTCGAACAGGGCCAACCGGCAGCAGGGTTCGGCCGAGTCGGTAGGGGCGGCCATTCCCTCCAGACGGGCGTAGAACACACTATCGTCGGCGCGGCGCATAGGCAGCGTCAGCGTCTGATGTTGCCCGGTTGTGACCATCGCCTGCAAAAAATCCACGAACTGTCCCCGGCTATTCAGCTCTACGAACAGCGTAAGACGCCGCCCCAGAAGCTGCTGCCGCGGGAGGCCCAGCAGTTGGCTGGTGTGCAGGTTCAGCTGCTGCAACTGTCCATTGGCAGCTACAGTACAGTAGCCCACGGGCGCAAACTCATACAGATCGATATACTGCGCACGGCCTTTCTCGACTTCCACTTGGGCCAAGAGCAGCTCTTCGTACTGCATTTCCAGCTCAATCTGTTGTACCTGTAACTCTTGCACCAGCTGGCGCATCTCAGCCGATACGTCGGCTGGGGTAGCATGCGTCACCAGCTGGCGGCGTTGCTCGGCACGGCGGCGCAACTTATCCAGTGCTATCCGGGAGCGGGAAGCATCCTGCGCCTGCTCTCCTTCTTCAGACCATTCCATAGTGCAAAACCGATAAGACCCACCTAAACAAGATACTGCTAGAGCGTACAGTGGCCGCCGGATGCCATCCGGCGGCGCAACCACTTCCTACGTTTCAGCGGCAGCAAGCGGATTATTCTTTCCACCTAATCTACTCAGGCGCCAGCCGCGGCAGCTCCTATACTTCTCACCCCTAGTAGCACTTGCTGGGTAGGCTGCCCCTGGTATAGTAGCCGCCTACCATATAGCACTACCTGCCGCCGCCCTATTTCCGGCAACATCATGTCCAGCACCAGGTCATTGAACTCTGCCTGCTCCGATGCAGCATCGAGCAGCTGGTGCAGGTGCTGGCGCAGCTCGGGTTTGTCCCAGGCGCCCCCGTTGAGGTGCAAAAGTCGTTTGCCTGGCAGCTGGTCGCTCTGCTCCCGAAAAGCCTCCGCGAAGGACCGGCTGGCAGTCAGCACCTGTAGTTGGTTGTCGAGCGTGAGTTGAGGCTCGCGCACAGCCTCCTGAATGCTGGCCGCGAAGCGCACGCTTTCCTGTAGCTGCTGCTCCATCTGCTTGAGGCTGGTTATTTCCGTGAAGGTGATAACGGCCCCACTGATATAGTTGTCGAGGGTGCGGTAGGGCAGAATACGCATGGTATACCACTGCCCGTTAGTGGCCTGTAGGTTGATTTCCAGGCTGGTAAGGCGACTCAGCACCTGCTGCACGTCGCGGATGAGGTACTCGTAGCGCAGGTTGGAGGCAAAGTGCATGAGGGGCCTACCCACGTCGGCAGGCATGAGGTTGATGATGCGGCTCACAGGGGGCGTAAAGCGCTTCACCAGCATGTCGTTGTCGAGGAAGATAATAGCAATTTCGGTGGCGTCGAGCAGGTTTTTCATGTCGTTGGCCGATTGCGTCAGCTCCTCCGTGCGCGCCATGTACTGCATGTTCAGCGTCATCAGCTCCTCGTTCAGGCTCTGCATTTCCTCCTTGTTGGTCATGGCCTCCTCGTTGGTGCTTTGTAGCTCCTCGTTGGCCGACTGTAGCTCCTCGTTGGTGCTTTTCAGCTCCTCCAGGCTGCTTTCCATCTCCTCAATGGTGGTCTGGAGGCGGTGTTTGGTATACTGCAGCTCTTTCTCGAGGGCCGAGGCGGCATCGTTGCGCTGCTCAAGCGATACGCTCTGCTTGCCCAGGCGCAGGCGGCGGGGGGTAGGCTGGTCTTCGAATACCACCAGCAGCAGCCCCGCCAGGGTTTCGGTTTCGCCCAGGTGCCGCACCGACAGCCGGAGCATCTGCTGGCCCATATCAGTACGCACCCGCACGTTGTCAATCACCACATCCTCGTGCGACTGCGTGGCCCGGTATACAGCCCCACTGATTTCGAAATTCAGCTCCTCGCGGGCCATTTCAAACAGGTTCATGCCGCTCAGGCCGGGGGCAGGCTCCAGGTACTTGCCAGTGCGGCCGTTCACGTACAGGATTTCTCCCTTGCTGTTGATGACCACCGCCGGCGGAGCGTATGTGCGTAGCAGCTCTTTTTGAATAAGGAAAGCAAAAGCCCCCCCTTCGCGGCGGGCAGAGGCAGAAGCAGGAACGAGCACAGGCGATACAACCGAAGCCAGGGGATGGCTTGATAAAGAAAAGGGGAAGTTGGCAAGCCGGGGTAGCGACGATGCCGTTTCGGTACGACGTGAAATTTTCCATTTCACATCCAGCGGCTGAAACAAGTCCTGGAAGCCCGTAATGTTCTCACTCGGCCCCAAAAACAGCAGGCCTTTGGGATTGAGCGCGTAGTGAAACACGGGCAGCAGGTTTTTCTGCAACTCCCCGCTCAGGTAAATCAGCAGGTTGCGGCAGCAGAGCAGGTCCAGCTTCGTGAAGGGCGCATCCTTGTTGATATTGTGCAGGGCAAACACCACCAAATCACGCACTTCCTTTCGAATCTGGTAGTGGCCGTCGACTTTCTGAAAGAAGCGCTGCAACCGCTCCGGGCTCACATCGGCCGCAATATTTTCGGGGTAGAGCCCGGCGCGGGCGAAGTCGATGCTGTCGGCGCTGATGTCGGTGGCAAATATCTGAATCTTAAGGTAGCGACCTGGGTCTACCGTGTCCAGGCACTCGAGCAGCAGCATGGTCAGGGAGTAGGCTTCTTCGCCGGTAGAGCAACCGGGCGCCCACACCCGAATGGTGCTGTCGTTTTCTTTGTGCTGTACCACCGAGCGCATGTGCATTTTCAGATGCTCAAAGGCTTCGTGGTCGCGAAAAAACTTGGTAACCCCAATCAGCAGCTCCCGAAATAGCTGCTCTACCTCGTGGGGGTTTTCCTGCAGGTAGCGCACATACTGCGTGAACTCCTTGATCTGGTGGGCATTCATGCGCCGCTCGATGCGCCGAAATACCGTATTGCGCTTGTAGTAGCTGAAGTCGTGGCCGGTTTGGGAGCGAATAAGCAGAAAGATTTTCTGCAGCGCGTGGGCCGGTTTGTTGTCCACCTCGTCGCGGGTGTCGCTGGGGCGGGGCGGGCGCCCCAGCAGGGGGCGCTCCACATAGTCGAGCAGCTTAGTGGGCATCAGCTCCGGCGCCAGCACAAAGTCGACAAACTCGGTAGCCATGGCGGCACGGGGCATCGAATCGTAGAGGGCCGTTTCGGGGTCCTGCACCATCACCATCCCAAAGTTTTCCATAATCAGCTTCAGGCCCAGGCTGCCATCGGAGCCCATGCCCGAGAAGATGATGCACACGGCTCGCTCGCGTGCGTCTTTGGCCAGGCTTTGCAGAAAAAAATCAATGGGGAGGCGCCGCCCCGGCGTCTGGGTAGGCTTAAGCAGGTAGAAGCTTCCGTGCAGCAGACTCAAATCGTAGTTGGGCGGAATCACAAATACGTGGTTGGGTCGTACCCGCATGCCGTCCTTTGCCTCTAGCACGGGCATGGAAGTGAAATGGGCGATTACCTGCAGTAGCTCTCCATCCTGCGTAGGCGATAAGTGCGTTACGACCACATAGGCTACCCCCGTACGGACCGGTAAATACCGAAAAAACTGCTCAAACGCTTCCAGAGAACCCGCCGAGCCACCCAACGCTACCACCGGAAACCGGTCGCTTTCGCTGCCAGCCGGCGTGTCCCCTACCCCCCCGATGGCTCCTGAATGAGCCGGGCCGGGGTAGCAGCAACAGTAGCTTTCTTGGTGGGTCCGGTGGTTTGACTGCTGTCGAGGTGTGAAGATTGTTTGGAGGAACCCATACCAACTAGTAAGAAATCAGAGAGAGGAAACAGCTGAACAGTAGATGAAACACGCAGACTTAAACCGACAAATTTCTATTAAAATAAAGCATTTCGGCATAAGCAACCCAGCGTTTGGCTACGTAGTACCTGGTAATTCAACGCCTGGCGTTCTACCTTAACCCGTTATATTTTTGTGGCTCTTCCCTCGTCTCTCATCGTTATCGGTACTTCTGCCGGTGGCATGTCTGCCCTTATCCAGCTAGTGGCGCAGCTCCCGGCCACGCTCCCGGCCGCCGTGCTAGTAGTGCAGCACCTAGCTCCCAACTCGACGGGCGAACTACTGGTGGAACGCCTGGCCGCGCACACAACGCTGCATTGCCAACTGGCTGTAGACCAGATGCCTTTGCAGGCCGGCCACCTCTATCTGGCCCCGCCCGACCGGCACTTGCTCACGCGCGAAGACCGCCTGCTGGTAACGAAAGGCCCACACGAGAACAACTACCGCCCCGCCGCCGACACGCTGTTTCGCTCGGCCGCCGTAGCCTTCGACTCTCACGTGATTGGCGTAGTGCTCACAGGCCTGCTCTACGACGGCACGGCTGGCCTCGACTTTGTGAAACGCTGCGGTGGTACTGCGGTGGTACAAGACCCCACCGAGGCCGAGTTTGCCAGCATGCCCGAAAGCGCCCTGCGCCACGTGGCCGTCGATTATGTGGTGCCCCTCAGCCAGATGGGCGCACTACTACGGGAGCTAGTGGGCGCAGGAACCGCTACTGCACACCAGCGCTTACACGTTCCGCACGATCTGCAGATAGAAGCAGCTATTGCTGAGCGTGTTATGGGCGCTACCGAGCAAGTCAATGAAATAGGACATCAGGTACCACTCACCTGTCCTGGTTGCGGCGGCAACCTCTGGGAAGTGAATGAGGGCAACGTGCTACGCTTCCGTTGCCACACCGGCCACGCCTATACCGCCGAAGCTCTCCTCGAAAGCTCGCAGCATGAAATGGAAGAAACGCTGTGGGTGGCCCTGCGCATGATGGAAGAGCGCAAAAACCTGCTCACCACGATGGCCAGCCACAATGGGTATTGGAGCACACGACAGCAAGAGCGCATCAAGGAAATTAAGCAGCATATCAATCGGCTGCGTGAATTTTTGCTGAGCAGCAACGCAAACGCCGATCAGCGCTGAGTCTCACTATGCTTTTATTACGGTAAGCGGCAGCAATTGCATTTTAAATTCTACTGCTGAACTACTTATATGAATTCTCCTGCAGGAAAATCGTTATCAGGCGGTATATTTTCCACTCTTGTTGGCTCCTGACAACGACAGATAAACACTTCCTAATAACTGCTTACACAAAAAGCGTAGATAATATTTGACCAAAGGAAGTGAAAAACAATTTCAGCAAAACAAATTATCGTTGGGGATGCGCTGCTTGATTTATTTTTTATTGTTTCCTATAAGAAACTAGTCCTATATTTGTCTCGTAACATTTACAACATGTTAATTTAAACTCATAATTCAACACATAATGGCAACCATGGATATTGCCCGCCTACAGGAAATTGTTGACAACGCTGCCACCAACGAGCAACTACTCAACCAGATTCGCAAAAACGTAACGAAAGTAAATTCGCTGCTAGAAGAGCTAAACGAAATGCTGCAACCCGGTTACTCGCCTACCCCTAAGGAGCGCAAGCCACGCGCCGAGGGTGCCCGCAAGCCCGGCCGTCCGCGTAAAACAGAAGCAGCAGAGTAGTTTCCCTCAGCCTGTCTTATATAATCCGACCAGTCCTATCTGGTCGGATTTTTATTTTTATCCCTACCCGGCTGGATGGTCCGGAAGGCAGACAATAGCTGTTATACTATACGCCTACCCAGTACAGCAGAAATTATTTACTTACCCATCTCTATTCAGAATTACAAAGCACCAGATATTTAGAATAGGTGATACTACACAGCTTTTACATTTTCCAAAGCAAGCACGCCTATTTGCAGCAGTGCATTGGCAATTGATAGACGCTACTCAATAAGCCGCATCACTTTCGACCTAGAATGGTGGAAGGGCTATATGAGTATCAGGGGGATAATAGTAGGGTCGGCTAGGTTACCTCTATTTCCATTTTTGAAATAGTATACTATGTACCTGGAACGGTAGCCATAGTACCGGACAAAGCAGAAAATCTACTACCAGCAGCTGTGTTTGCCGAGCACTGATCCAACCTATCGATTACGATAATCGTTATTCCGGTGCGGGAATAAACAATTTCGCTACGTACCACTTAGTATTTGAATGCCTACTCTTTCTTTCACCAATCTTCCTTTCTATGTCGCGTATTATTATTGTTTCTAACCGTTTGCCTACCAAAGTACAGCGTACCGACAACGACTTGGCTTTTACGCCCAGTGAGGGCGGCTTGGCAACGGGGCTGGGCTCTATCTACCGGGCCGAAGGAAACGTGTGGATCGGTTGGCCGGGCCTGGTAGTAGACGACGAAACGGAGCGACAACAGATAACAACGCAGCTGCGGGCCGACAGCATGCAGCCGGTTTTCCTCAACGACGACGAGATTAGGGGGTTTTATGAAGGCTTCAGCAACGAAACGCTGTGGCCTACCTTCCACTACTTCAGCCAGTATGCCGTGTACAACGAGCAGCATTGGGAAACCTACGTGGCCGTAAACCGGAAATACTGTGAAGCCGTGCTGGAAGCAGCCGGCGACGACGATACCATTTGGGTGCACGACTACCAGCTGCTGCTGCTGCCGCAGATGCTGCGCAAAGCCCGACCCCACAGCACCATTGGCTTTTTCCTGCACATCCCATTTCCGTCGTACGAGCTGCTGCGCGCCCTACCCTGGCGCACGCAGCTGCTGGAGGGTATGCTGGGCGCCGATTTGATTGGTTTCCACACCTTTGGCTATATGCGTCACTTCCTCAGCTCGGTGTCGCAGCTGCTGGGCTACCCCAGCCAGAACGGCCGCCTGGAACTGAAGAACCGCACGGTGCTGATTGATGCGTTTCCGATGGGCATCGACTACGAGCGCTACGCCAATGCCGCGGCCTCGGAGGTGGCGCAGGAGCACGAGCAGAACTACCTGGCAGCCCTGCCCAACGCCCGCATCATCCTGTCTATCGACCGGCTCGACTACACCAAGGGCATTGCCCAGCGCCTACGAGCCTTTGAGCTGCTGCTCCAGCGCTACCCCGAGTGGCAAGGCCAGGCTACGCTGATTATGCTGGTAGTGCCCTCGCGCGACCAGGTAGCCCAGTATCAGGAGTTGAAGGAGGAAATCGATGAGCTGGTGGGACGAATCAACGCGGAGTACCGCACCATCACCTGGAATCCCATTCACTACTTCTACCGCTCCCTACCCCTGGAGGAGCTAACGGCCCTGTACCGCATGGCCGAGGTAGCGCTGGTAACGCCTATCCGCGACGGTATGAACCTGGTATGCAAGGAGTTCATTGCCAGCAAAGCCGACCGCAGCGGGGTGCTGATCCTGAGCGAGCGGGCCGGCGCTGCCCGCGAGTTGTCCGACGCCCTGCTCATCAACCCCTCCGACATGAACCAGTTGGCGGAGGCCATGCACGAGGCGCTAATCATGCCCGAGGAAGAACAGAAAATGCGCTTGGCCAATATGCAGGCGCTGGTGCAGCACTACAACGTTTATCACTGGACAAGGCTGTTTATGGACCGTCTGGTGTACACTAAAATCAAACAAATGACCCTGGCTACTGAGATGCTCGACGCGGAGGAAGCTGCTACCCTACGCCAACAGTACACCACCACTTCGCAACGCCTGCTTCTGCTCGACTACGACGGCACGCTGGCTCCCTTCCATCCCAATCCGCAGAAGGCGGCACCCTCGGCGCAAATGCTGGAACTGCTGGCCACGCTGAGCGCCGATCCACACAACCGTGTGGTGATTATCAGCGGGCGCGACCGGCAGACGCTGCAACGGTGGCTGGGCCACTTGCCGGTTGATTTTATTGCCGAGCACGGCGTATGGCTGCGAGCTGCGGGCCAGGAATGGACGCTGTTTCAGCCCATGCGCAACGATTGGATGAAGGAAATTCGTCCTACCCTGGAGCTGTACGTGAGCCGTACGGCCGGGTCGTTCATCGAAGACAAGGACTTCTCGCTGGTGTGGCATTACCGCCGCGCCGACGCCGAACTGGCCGCCGTGCGCGTGCGCGAGCTTATCAGCCACCTCAGCTTCCTGACCAGCAACAGCGACCTGCAAGTGCTAGAGGGCAATAAGGTGATTGAGATTAAAGCCGCCGGCATCAACAAGGGCACCGCTGCCGCCCGCTGGGTAGCTACATATGAGCCCGATTTCATCCTCGCCATTGGCGACGACCGTACCGACGAGGACACCTTCGGCGCGATGCCTGAGGAGGCATTCACCATCAAGGTAGGCCGCAACAACCGCTCGCTGGCCCGCTTTCACTTGCCCGGCACTGCGGAGGTGCAGGAGCTGCTACAGAGCCTGGCCGAAGTGAGCGTGCCGCAGTAGGGCGCTCATTTATTGCTTAGTGATTTTATAACTTAGAACAAAAACGCGTGTCCTCCTGAGCGCAGCGAAGGATCTTCTCACGGTAAAACGAGTCGTTGTTACGTCTGTCGTTCTACCGTGAGAAGGTCCTTCGCTGCGCTCAGGAGGACACGCGTTTTCTTGCGGGGTGGATAAACTCTACAAGAAGTTCGGGCGGTCCAGCTTTTTGGAGATGCGGTAGGCGGCGTTTACCAAACCTACGTGGCTGTAGGCCTGTGGGAAGTTACCCCACTGCGAACCGGTTTTGGCGTCCACGTCTTCGGAGAGCAGGCCCAGGTGGTTGGTGTATTGCAGCAGCTTCTCAAACTCGCGGATGGCCTCGTCGAGACGACCGACGGCGGCTAGGGCCTCTACGTACCAGAAAGAGCAGATCAGGAAGGTGGTTTCGGGCGTGCCGAAGTCGTCGGCGTGGCGGTAGCGGTAGAACAGGCCTTCGGGGGTCATCAGCTCTTTTTCCAGCTCTACTAGGTGCTGCTTGGCTTTTTCAGACGCCGGGTCGAGGTAGCCCATCAGGATGAGCTGCATGGTGCTGGCATCGAGGTGGGGCGAGCCGATGGCGTTGGTATACACCCCGCGTTGCTGGTTGTAGCACTGCTCTATCTTGTCGGCGGCCTCGTCCATCAGTTCCTGTGCCATCTGCTGAATCTCGGGGTTGCGGAAATAGCTGGCCACCTTGCACGCGGCGTGGCTGCCGGCCCAGTGGAATAGGTAGGTATAGGCATGATACTGCGACAGGGTCCGGAACTCCCACAACCCGGCGTCGGGCTGGTTCATAGTCTGCCGAATCAGGCGCAGGGCATCGTAGATCAGCTTTTCGGTATGGGTGCGCTCGAAGTCGATAAAGCGTCTATCCACGTAAAGCGGCAGCAGGGCCACCAGCACCTGCCCATACACGTCGTTCTGAATGTGCGTGTAGGCGTCGTTGCCGATGCGTACGGGACGGTTGCCGAGGTAGCCCTCTAAGTCCAGCTCCTCCTCAATCAGCTTGGAAGCCCCGCTGATGCTGTACAGCGGCTGGTACTTGTCTTCTACCTTGGTAGAGATATTGGCGATGTAGTGGAAATAGCGCTCCATCTCCTCAAAGTGACCAATGTTGTTGAAGGCCGTGAGGATATAATAGGTGTCGCGCATCCAGCAGAAGCGGTAGTCCCAGTTGCGGCCTGAGCCGGGCGCTTCGGGTAGGGAGGTAGTAGTAGCGGCAATGATGGCCCCCGTGTCTTCGTACTGGTGCAGCTTTAGGGCCAGCGCCGAGCGAATGACGGCCGCCTGATGAAACGTGCCAATGCTCATGCTTTTCACCCACTTGCGCCAGTACTGAGTGGTTTCGCGCAGAAACCGCTCGGCGGTGCTTTCCAGCGGCGCTTCCAGCGGGGCGCCGTAGGTGAGCACTAGGTAGAACGTGTCGTTCAGGACAAAATCCTCGTCTTCGAGCACGTACGTGAGCGGAATATTGGTGGTCAGGCGCACTTCTTCTTCCAAGCCCAGAAACGCAATGTGGTTGGAGCTGCGGCGGCGGTTGAGCACCTGCTCGCCGTACTGCCCTACTGGCCGGCAACGCACGCGCACGCGGGGCGTACCCTGCAACGGCTCTACCTTGCGCACAAACATCAGGGGCTTGTAGTTGCGTTCGTACTGCCCAAAGCGCGGGGCAAAATCCGTGACGCGGTACCGACCGTCGTGCGTTTCTATCTCGGTGCACAGCACGTTGGTGTTGTCGAGATAGTATTGATTGCTCCGAAACTCCCCTTCGGCGGGCCGAATACTATATTCCCCTCCTTTTTGGGAATCGAGCAGACTACCAAATACGAAGCTACTGTCGAAACGGGGCCAGCACAGCCAACGCACGGCCGTGTCAGTACCAATCAAGCCTAGGAAGGCGCAGTTGCCAATTAGTCCCATGTTGTAGGTATGGGTGCGGGAGGTAGGGGGAAGTGTGGTCATTCGGAAGGAGGAAAAAGGAAGGGCCCGGCCACTATGGCGGGCTACTGGTGCTTTTCTAATACCCCACCGGGTAGTGTTGGGTTACGCGGCCCACTGCTCTTGTGCTAGCAAAACAGGCATTGTGGAGTAGGCGCAATAAAAAAGACGGCTGTAGGCAGCCGTCTTTTCTACAAGGTGTATGCAAACAAATAAGCTTAGCTCTGGCGGCGTGGGTCGTTGGCCGAACGGTCGCTCAGGTTTTCCACATCCACTTCCGTCTTGCGCACGGTATCATGCACGGTTTCTTCGCGCTCAGTCACTTCTTTACCCAGCGTCACTTCTTCTACCACGCGGGCTTCTTTGCCCACCACGGCGCGCTCAGCGCTTTCCGTTATTTCGATGTCGCCCTCCTTAAACGCCTCAAAATCGGCTTCGGTAGCAGGGCGGTCTACGGGCTTGCGGTCTACGTGCACATGTTCTTCCCGCAGACGGACGCTGGCTTCTACCGGGCGCTCAATAATGCGGCTGTGCAGACGGGCACCGCCAGTTTGCTCCACGCGCTTGCCTACCTGCAAGTTTTCCTCGATTACCTTAGCCGACACTTCACCTTCAGTAGTATTGGCAACAGCATTGGTATTGGTTGTATTGGCGGTGGCCGCCTGGTTCTTATAGCCCGATTGCTCGGCGCGCTCGTTCACGTCGATGGCCCCGCAGCGGTCCAGGATTTCGGCGGCTTGATGGGCGTTTTCGGCCGAGTGGGCGTGCACCGTCACCAGCGAGCCACTTTCGCGGGCAGCATGAGCATAGCGACGGGCAGTGTCGTCATCGTCATCACCGCCGAACAGGTTGCTGAAAAAGTCGCTGACGCTGTCGCTGGTGCTTTCTTCAGTATGGTTGGTATTGCGGTAACGGCCGCGGTTGGCAGTAGCGTTGTCGTCATCATTGCGCGAGGCCACATCCACGTGGTCTAGGCTAAAGCCGGCGGCGGCAAGTTGCTGAGCGGCAGATTGCGCCTGAGCGGCAGTATCGAACATTCCAATTACGGTCTGAGTCATTGTTTTAGGGGTTAAAGGCTGGGGTGTAGTGGTGTAATAGAGTTAGGTGAAAATTATTGATCTGTCGAAGGCGTATCTGCTTCAGTGGTTGGGTGGCGCTCTACGTGCACTTCTTCACGGCGAAGTGTCACAGTTTCTGTTTCGTGCGTTTCCACTTGCTGCTTTAGAATGTGCAGTTCTTCCACAATCAGCAGGCGCTTCATCACGATTTCGCGCACCACTGGCACAATCAGGGTGCTGCCTTCGTAGCGCGGGGTAGGCGGCGCCACCCCATCGGCCACAAACTCATTGACGGCCACGCGCTGTACCTGCACTTCCTCGTGGCGCAGTATCACATCTACTTCTTCCTGATGCTCGTGCACAGTTTTAGAAATGCGTACCCGGCCACTCTCCACTACGTCGCGGTGAATGACTGCCCGCTCCTCTAGCACCAGAATTTTGGCCGAAGAATGCGGTGGTTGATTGGCAAGCTCATCGGTAGGCATGGGTCGTGGGCTCTCACCCAAATCAAGTTTGAAATGATATGTCCGTTCTTACGGCCACACCTCAATCAAGTTATTGATAATCAATTTACTACCGCTGAGCTATTGTTCTATACCAATAGTACTATTCACATACTCTGCGTACCTCCCCGGGGTGGTGTAATGTTCCCTATCTGCTCCATAACAGTCCGTTTGGCTTTGCTTTGCTGGCCGGCCAAAAGTTGCAGAATAAGGTTGTAGCCGACGGGCCGACCTACCCGGATAAAAACTGTAAATCGGCTTGGCGGGCAAGTCGTCCTACCCATATCAGGCCGGCGAATGCAGGGTAGGCGCACCGAAATTTCTGCGTGAATCGGCCTCGTGGCCCTACCTTTGCTTGCGCTTCGGCGCTTGCTTCGTTTGTCCGCTTCTTTTTTGCTGCCCGTGCTATTGCCCTCTACCTTGCGTCGTGCCCTGCAGGGCACAGGTTGGTTATCGTTTTTCGTGCTGTTGTGGCTGTCTCCCTCCATTAGCTGGGCGCAGCAGCCTACCAGTCCTGCTCCGGCGCCAGATGTGCCGGCTGCTACCCCTGCGCCTGCTTATCGCACTAACCAGGCACCGGCCCCCACAGCCGTTAGTCCTGCGGCCACCCGTAGCGCCACGCTGCTGCGCGAGCTGCTGCTGCGCACCGATACCACCAACTACGCCCTCAGCCGCAACATGATTAATGTGCAGGGCGAGCTGAACCTGTATTTCTACTACCGCCAGGAAGACGAAACGGCCGAGATTATGGCCTACCCCGTGCGCATGAACCCCAGCGCGCCGCTGCGCCTGGTGCGCTCTGCCGATTTTCAGCAGCTGGATTCGCTCACGCCAGTCAACAACGAGTACTACCGCACCAAAATCCGCTTTAAGGGCCTAACGGGGGTGCGCTACCTCAGCCTCACCTTTGCCCAGCCTAACCTCGACAGCCTGCGCGGCCCGCAGTTCACCCAAACGGTGCAGTTGCTGCCCGTCACGCGCACCTCGCTCGACTTTCGCGTCACTGATACGGAGCTGTTTGTGGGCGAAGAAAAGGTGTTTGACCTGACCAGCAACAACGTAAAAAACGTGCGTGCCACCGGCGAGTGGACCCACGGCCAGGACATCGACTACCGCGTGGCCCAAGAAAACGGCGGCCTGAAGCTGCACGTGCTGCCCAACGTAACAGGTACGCGCAGCATCACGCTACGCATGCAAACCGAGCGGCCCTTCCTGATTGAAAATGGCCGCAAACTGAGTTATTCCCTGCCCCCTATTCGGCAGGAATTCACGGTAAAGAGCAGCCGTTTACGCTTTCTAAGCGTTGATAAAAAGGAAATTACGCTGGACGAAAGCTCACGCCGCAAAGGCGTGGAAATCATCCTCGACAACGGCCGCACCTTCGACCTCAAGCACACCTACCGGGTAGAAGATCAGGAAGAAGCTGGCGGGGCGCTCATTGCTGAAATCTTCACGCGCCAGTACCTCTCCAACGACCGGGTGCTGTGCTGGCTGCGCGTGTACAACACCCACCGCCAAACGGATAGCTACCTCTACATCAAAGACGGCGACCAGCCTAAGTACATCACCAACTTCAATATCTCGCCCAAAACCACCATCAACGCCGTGAGCGTGCGCCACCGTGGTGGCGACTGGACCTCTAATACGAATGTAAATCCTGGCGAGACGGTAGACGTGCGCCTGGAGGGGGAGTCGCTGCTGAAGGCGCCGTTCCGCTTCGAGGACGTACACGTGGTGCCTTCCGATTCGTCGGTGCGCTCCGAGTCGGCGGTGATTTACCGTTTGCAGGTGCCCATTGGCATTGATAAGAAGCGCGTGGCGATTTACAACGGCAGCCAGAACACGGGGCAGGGCCTCAACGTGCGCGAGTTTCAGCGCCCCCACCCGCTGGATTTTGTGAAGGTGACTTTTGGGGAGGCTGCCCGCCCCGTTACGACTCTCAACGGCCCCATCCTCTACCCCCGCACCGTCCGCGACGTGGTGTTCTCCTTCGACGCCAACGCCATCGACTCGGAGCAGCAGCTGTATGGCAAGCAATACCTCACGTTTCAGGTTAGAACGCAGGATGCCAAGGGCAACCTGATTGAGATGCGCACCATCGAAAACGTGGTGGTGTGCCCCGGCGACAACTCGGTGCGCGCCGCTTTCTACCGCGACCCACAGTGCCAAGTAGGTAATATCAACCTAAATAGCTTGCTCTCGCGCAAAACCTATGACCTCGACGACTGGGCGCATATCTATGTGACCGTGCAGCACCAAGCCGGCCAATACGGCGACAAAGGCTACTCTCAAACGCTGGACCTCGTGTTGCAGCGCAAAGTGAAGTTTGACATCGACATCAGCTTTCCAGCCGGCCTGCTTACCAAGCAGCTCAATGGCACTGGCGAAAACAACAATTACACAGCTTTTAGCGGTATTAGCCTGGCTACGCTAGCCCAGCTTACTTTCTACAACCCCAACAAGATTAACAAGCCGCGGCCCTACAAGGTAGGGGCAGGCTTTGTGGCGCTGAATGCCTTCAACCTCAGCCAGACAAACAATGCCAACCGTGACCTGGGCATTGTGGTATTGGGCTCGGTTTACCCTACCCGTAGCGACGCTAAGCTCACCTTCCCGCTCTACCTCGGCGGGGGCTACTTGGTGAACAGCGGTAAGTTGTTTTTCCTGTTTGGGCCAGGCATTGGCGTACGCTTATAACTACGCTAGCTGTTACTAAACAGAAACGGGGCGCTCCTAATAGGAGCGCCCCGTTTCTGTTTAGTGGCTGATGCAGTTGTCTGCCTTCGTACGCTTACACGAGTGTATTGCCTTCGGTGGAAGTTGTAGATGGCGTAAGCAGAGCCAGCTGTGCCCGTAGCTGCTGCACTTCGTGCTCCAGGGCTAAATTCCGGAAAGCCACCTTCACTTCCAGATCTTCATAGGCCTGCGAAAGTTGCTCCTGCAACTGACGCATCTGGGTTACGTCGGTATTGGTACCAAACCAGCGCAGTATGTCGCCCAGTGGATTGCGCAGGGGCACAGCCCGCGAGAGAAACCAACGGTACGTGCCATCCTGCCCGCGCAGCGGGAAGGTATCTTCCCACGCCTCGCCGGCGGCAAAGGCCTGTTGCAGCCGTTCTACCACTCCTTGCACATAATCGGGGTGGTGCACTTGCTGCCAGTTCTGACCCTTAGACTGCTCCAGGGTAGTGCCGGTGTAGTCGTACCACCGCTGGTTGTACCACGTCACGTTGCCCTCCCCGTCGGCAATCCAAGCGAGCTGCGCTATGCTGTTCGCCATAGTAGCCAAATCGGCCTCGCGCTGGCGCGCTAGCTCGTGCGTGTCTTTCTGAGCTGTTATATCGGCAATGGTGCCGATGAAACGCTGTGCCTGCGTCCGTTCCGGGTTGAAAAACGCGCGCCCAGTGGCGTGGGCCCAGCGGGGTGGCATGTCTGGCTCGTTCCAGCGCGTACGATAGTCAATGGCATAAGAGCCCGACCCGGCCGGGTCCAGGGCCTGCGTGACGGCTGTCTGCGTGGCGGCACGGTCGTCTGGGTGCACGCCATCCAGGAATTGCTCGTACGTAACGTCTTGGTCGGCTGAGAATCCAAAAATCTCCTTACAGCGCGCCGACCATACCAGACTGCCGGTAAGCGGGTTGAAATCCCAAGTACCCATGCCGGCAGCGTCTACAGCCGTTTGCAGGCGCTCGAAGGTAGGATTAGAAGTAGCAGTAGACATACAGTAGAAAAGCGTTGGGTCTGCATCAGCAAGAGTCGCTGATGCAGGTATTCTAGCTGCATCAGCAGCTACGCTCTACTTACCGCGCCCCAATCGGGCAGCGAGCGGGAACATAATAAGCTGAGCGAAGCATAGCAGCAACGAATAAACACGGCCAAATATACGTAGTGTAGGCGCACAAGCTTAACGAGAAATGCTTTGGTTGCGATGCATGGCAGTTCTCGTCGATGCACACCGGTGTATTTTCCTGTGGCAATAGGCAACAAGGTGTCAGCCCAAGGGACTTGACCTACACACGAAATGCATATTTTTCACTAAAAAATCATCGCTCGCGTCAAGTAAAGTAAACGAAATAGGTGTGGTTTGACGTTGTATAGACAAAGGCCGATACTGCGCATCGAGTAGGATTTTTTGATGTCTTGTCCGGCTTCTGTCCTCATCCATTCAGAATTTACCTCTATGCTCTACCCTGCTTTCCGCCGTCTGGCGGGTCTGTTCCTAGTCCTGGGGGTATTGTTGACCACCAGTTCCTACGCTCAAACGTCTACGGGTCAGCGCGACGTGCTGCGCGATATCACTTCGGTGGTAGGCTTGAAGCCCCGCTTCGAGTTGCAAGCCACGTCGGAGGTTGAGAATGCGGCGGCTGTAGTGTACAACGGCCAGCGCTATTTGTTGTATAATCCGCAGTTTGTGGCGGCCGTGAACCGTGCTGGCCGCACCGACTGGGCTGGCACTAGCATTCTGGCCCACGAGATGGGGCACCACCTCAATGGCCACACCCTCACCGGCCGCGGCTCCAACCCCGCCGACGAGCTGGAAGCCGATGAGTTTTCGGGCTTTGTATTGCGCAAGATGGGCGCCAGCCTGGCCCAAGCCCAGGCCGCTATGGCGGTAGTATCAGACGAGTATGGCTCGGCTACCCATCCCGGCCGCACCCAACGCCTGGCAGCCATCAGCCGGGGTTGGCAGCAGTCGAACACCCAGATTGCGGCTAGCTCCAAAGTAGCGGCTCCATCGGCGGCTCCTGCTGTGCTGCGGCCGCAGACGACGGCGCCCGCTGTGGCTCGCAACGTGTCCAGCCGTCTTTCCATTGTGGGTAAGCTCACCTTCCGCGATGCGCCGGATGAACCGTTTTACCTCACCAACCACCTGAATGTAGTGCACGTGGAGCCCGGCACCCGCTCGGCCGAGGTAGTGGGCCATATCACCCGTTCCGACGACGAAGATTTCCCGCTGATTCTAGTCGATTCCAAGCAGCGCCGCCTATACATCGATACCTCTGGGGCAGTGTACAACCCCAACGGCCGCTTGGTAGCCATGCTCACCGACCCCTCGTAGGGTAGGAGGACCTAGTATCACCCAAAACAAAGCGCCAACCGCATGCGGTTGGCGCTTTTGCGTTGCACTTGCCAAAATCGAGGCTTTGCTTTACGTCTTGCGCTTGTACTACCCTTATGAAGTTTCGCTGGCATCCGGTTTTTCGTGGACCGTAACGGGCACCGGCTGACACTTGGGGCAGTAGTAGGTGGCCCGGCCGCCCACGTATTTCTTCTCGATTTCAGTGCGTGGGTGGCGCGGACAAAACCGGTGCTTGTCGGTACCCGGCGTGGCCGAGTCGTCCCACTCGCGGGCGTGAATCAGGAACGACGCCGGAAAATGGCGGTACGTAGCTTCGTGCTGAATGGCCGTTTTCAGCACAAGTTGAATAGCAGCGTGCAGGGCTTTAAACTCCTTCTCGGTAAGCGTATTGCACAGCCGTTCGGGGTTGATTTTGGCTTGAAACAGCACCTCATCTACAATCCAGTTGCCGAGGCCGGCAGTGATGCGCTGGTCGAGTAGAGCGGGCTTTAGCAGGGTTTTCTTCTTGCCGAGCGCCGCTTGCAGTTGCTCCCAGGTGATATCGAGGGCGTCGGGACCCAGCTTTTTCAGCTTCTGATACTCGGCCACACTCCCAGCTAGGCGGATGCGACCAAACTTGCGCGGGTCTACGAAGGCGATGCGCATGCCGTCGGCCAAGTGCAGAGCTACACGGGTGAAGCGCGGCGCGTCGGGGTCGTCTCGATAGGCGCCCACGTCGCCAGTCATGCCAAAGTGCAGCGCCAGCACAGTGTCATTGTCGAGTTCGAGGAAACAGTTTTTGCCCAAGCGGCGCGTGGCCGTCACCTGCCTACCCACCAGGTAGCGCCGCAGCGTGTCCTCGTCGGTGGTGAGCACGTGGGCGTCGCGCACCTCTACCGCTGTAATGGATTGATGTAGAATAAGGTCGTCGAGGAATCGGCGGTAGGTTTCGACTTCGGGTAGTTCGGGCACGAGGCAGGAAGTAATAAATGGTGAGTAAACAACGCGCCGCTCTACAGTTGAGTTTCGCCATTATTCAAACAACCATGCCTCGCAGACCTACCTATCCGTTTACCCTCTTTCCACGCTGCCCGCCAGCACCAGCGTATCGCCCGGCTGGTAGGGCGTGGCGGTAGTTACCTCTACGCTCATTACCTCCTCGCCTACCCGCACACGCAAGGTTTGGCCAGTGGCAGAACGCTCGGCAGCCACTACAGTGCCGATCAGCCGGAAGGCAGGTGTTACTTCAGCGCGGGGCAGCACCTCCGCGGGCGTACCATCGCGTACCACCCTACCCCCCTCCAGCTCTACGGCGCGAGTAGCCAGGCGGGCAATTTCGGCGTAGTCGTGGCTGACGAGCAGGGTAGTGAGCTGGAAACGCTGGTGGGCCGCGGCCAGCGCCTGTTGCAGGCGCAAGCGGGTAGGCACATCAAGAGCGGCCAGGGGTTCATCGAGTAGGAGCAAGCGGGGCTGCCGGGCCAGCGCCCGCGCCAGAGCCACACGCTGCTGTTGCCCTCCTGACAGCTGCTGCGGCCGTTGTCGGGCCAGCTCGCCCAGGTCCATCAGCTCCAGCAATTCATCCACTAGCGCTTTGTCCGACCCATCAGGTAGGGCAAACTCCAGGTTCTGGCGCACCGTCATATTCGGAAACAGCGCGTAGTCTTGAAACACAAACCCGATGCTGCGGCGCTGGGGTGGCAGCCAGATACTGCGGGGCTGGTCGTACCATGTCTCCTCACCTACCCGTAGGTGGCCGCTGGCCGGTCGGCTCAGGCCTGACAGCAGGCGCAGCAGCGTGGTTTTGCCGGCGCCCGAGGCGCCGTATACCGCCACCAGCTCGCCGGGCGCCACTGTCAGGCGCACGTCCAGTAGTCCTGGGCCATGCGCAGTTTGCAGGGGTTTGGTGAGGTGCAAGTCAATCACAGCAGGCGGCCGGCAGAGCGTTTGGTGAAAGTAGCCAGCAACAGCAGCCCCGCAAAGGACAGCCCCACCAGCACCAGCGCGTAGTGGTTGGCGCGGGCGTAATCGAGGCTTTCGGCGGCGTCGTAGATGGCGATGGAAGCAACCCGCGTTTGGCCCGGAATGTTGCCGCCAATCATCAGCACCACTCCAAACTCGCCCACGGTATGCGCAAACGTCAGCACTGCGGCGCTGAGCAGGGCCGGCCGGATGTTGGGCAGCAGCACCCGCCACAAGGTCGTCAGCCGCGACTTGCCCAGCGTGTATGCCGCTTCGCTTAGCGAGCGGGGTAAATTGTGCAAAGCTGCCTGCACCGGCTGCACCATAAAGGGCAGGCTGTACACCAGCGACCCAATCAGAATGCCGCCAAACGTGAAGTTCAGCTCCAGCCCCAACGTGTGCACCAGAAAGCGTCCCACCCCGCTATCGGCACTAAAAGCCAGCAGCAGGTAAAACCCAATAACCGTGGGCGGCAACACCAGCGGCAAACTCACCAGCGCCTCCACCAACGCCTTTCCCCGAAAGCGCGCATACGCTAACCAGTACGCCAGCGGCACGCCTAGCAGCAACAGCAGCAGGGTAGTAAGGGCGGCCAGCTTGGCAGTGAGCAGTAAGGTTTGGGAGAAGTCGGACAAGGGGATAGGGTTGAATAGTAGCAATTTTGCGGTGCGTCGCTAATCTGTCACCCTGAGCGCGGCGAAGGACCTTCTGCCCGCAGAACGGAGTCGTTATTACGTTAATCGTTCGGCAGGCATAAGGTCCTTCGCTCCGCTCAGGATGACAAACGTTTGGGATTTCCGCCCTACCCTACTCAAACCCATACCGCTTCAGCGCCGCTTTAGCTGGAGCACTGCTGATAAATGCCGTGAACGAAGCTGCCGCCGAATTGCCGGCGGCGCGCTTCATTACCACGAAGGCTTGTTCCAAGGGCGTGTGCGCATTGGCGGGAATAAGATAGTAGTGCCCCTGCCGGCGTAGCTGTGGGCTGCGGGCCAACGACAACGCCAGTAGCCCCGCTTCGGCGGCGCCAGTAGTGGCATACTGAGCCGTTTGGCTGATGTTCTCGCCCAACACTAGGCGCGGTTTCAGTTGGTTGTAGAGGTTGTAGTGTTGCAGGGCCTCTTGGGCTTTCTGGCCGTAGGGCGCGTGGGCGGGGTTGGCCACGGCAATTTTACGAATAGCCGGGTTCAACAAGGTGTTCATGCCCTGCGTGCGTGGGTCGAACTTTTTGCTCCACACCACCAGCCGGCCGGTAGCATAGCGCTGGGGGGCGCGGGCCGTAAGGCCCTCTTGATGCAGTTTTTGAGGGTAGTTGCTGTCGGCAGAAAAGTAAATATCGAATGGCGCGCCGTGGCTGAGCTGCTGGTAAAACTTACCCGAGGAGCCATACACTACTTTCACTTGCTGTTGTGGGTGCTGGCGACGGTAGATGGTGAGCAGGGAATCCATCACGTATTGCAAATCGGAGGCGGCGGCAATGGTGAGCGGCGGCGGGGCTACCGGGCTAGGCGGCATCGCCCCTGCGCTACCGAGTAGCAAGAGCACTATAGAAAGCAGGAAACGGAAACGGGGCATAGTGTAAAAGAGAAATCAAAAGAGCGACGGCATGCCAACTGCCGAGCGCTATATACGCAAAGGTATAACGGTGAATCTGGTTTTCTGGTCGCGTGTTTTGGGTGGGCGTGTGGTTTTTATTTATCGTTTACCCCACTTTTTCCGTAAACCAAGAATGGTAGGCTTTGGCGTACCGGTTGCCGCGTGCTGTGTCGGCAGCCTTTTTTGTTTTGCTTTCGCACCTCAACTTCTTTCAATCTTTCCATATCATGCCCGAAAACCAACAATCCCTGGACCAGCTGAGCGTCAACACCCTACGTCTGTTATCCGTTGATATGGTGCAGGAGGCCAATTCCGGCCACCCCGGCTTGCCGCTGGGCGCTGCCCCGATGACCTACGTGCTGTGGTCGCGCTTCCTGCGCTTCAATCCCCAAGACCCGGAGTGGCCTAACCGCGACCGGTTTATTTTGTCGGCGGGACACGGCTCGGCGCTGCTCTACAGCCTGTTGCACCTCTACGGCTACGATTTGCCGATGTCGGAGCTGAAGCGCTTCCGGCAAATGGGCTCCAAAACGCCCGGCCACCCCGAGTCGAACCTGACGGCGGGCGTGGAGGTAACCACCGGCCCGCTGGGCCAGGGCTTTGCCAACGGTCTGGGCATGGCTATGACGGAAGCTTTCCAGGCTGCTACCTATAATAAGCCCGGCCACACCGTGGTAGACCACTACACCTACGTATTGGTGAGCGACGGCGACCTGATGGAAGGCATTGCTTCAGAGGCTGCCTCGCTGGCGGGTCACCTCAAGCTGGGCAAGATGATTTACCTGTACGACGACAACAGCATCTCACTCGATGGCCCTACTAGCCTCGCCTACACCGAAGACCCGATGGCCCGCTTCGATGCCTATGGCTGGCACACCCAGACAGTAGGCGACGGCAACGACCTAGACGCTATTGAAGCTGCCATCCGCGAAGCACAAAACGAAACGGACCGCCCATCGATTATTGCCGTGAAGACGATTATCGGCTTCGGCTCGCCATTGGAAGGCACCAACAAGTCGCACGGCTCGCCTCTCGGCCCCGATAACGTGCGCAAAACCAAGGAATTTCTAGGCTGGAATCCAGATGAGAAGTTCTTTGTGCCTGAGGAGGTGAAACAGCACCTGCTGGAGCCCGGCCAGCGCGGCGCCCAGTTGCAACAAGAATGGAACGAGCAATTTGCCGCATATAAGAAGGAATTTTCCAACGAAGCACAGGCATTCGAAACGGCTTTCAGCCACGACCTACCCCAGGGCTGGGACGCTGAACTGCCCGTGTTCAAGCCCGCCGATGGTCCTTTGGCTACCCGCCAGGCCTCGGGCAAAGCCCTCGTGGCTCTCAAGAAAAGCGTACCCTACCTGTTTGGTGGCTCTGCCGATTTGGCCTCGTCCAACGACATGTCGACCAAGGGGGAGGAAAGCTTCCAGCCGGGCCGCTACGAGGATAGCAATATCTGGTTTGGGGTGCGTGAGCACGCCATGGGCGGCGCCCTTAATGGCATGGCCCGCCACGGTGGCGTGCGACCCTACGGCGGCACCTTCCTGAACTTTTCGGACTATATGCGCGGCTCCATTCGCCTCACGGCGCTGGCCCAATCCACGGCCACGTTCGTGTTCACGCACGACAGCATTGGCCTAGGCGAAGACGGCCCTACCCACCAGCCGGTGGAGCAGATCATTGGCCTGCGCACGGTGCCCAACCTGATTGTGCTGCGCCCCGCCGACGCAAACGAAACCGTGGAATCGTGGCGCATTGCCCTCACCCAAGCCGAAACGCCGGTGGCGCTGATCTTGTCGCGCCAGAAGCTACCCGTGCTGGATCAAGAAACGATGGGCTCAGCTCGCGAAGGTGTGGCCAAAGGCGCCTACATCCTGAAAGACGCCGACAACGGCCAGCCGGAATTAATTCTGATTGGCACCGGCTCGGAAGTATCGCTAGCCTTGGAAGCCCAGGAAAAACTAACCCAGGAAGGTGTGGCCGTGCGCGTGGTAAGCATGCCCTCGTGGGAGCTGTTTGAGCTGGAGAAGCCCGAGTACCAGCATCAAGTCCTACCCCCCACTGTGCGCAAGCGCATTGCCATTGAGGCCGGCTCGCCCATTGGCTGGCACAAGTACGTGACCGACGAGGGCACTACCATCAGCATGAACCGCTTTGGCGAATCCGGCCCCGGCGAGGAAGTGATGGCCGAATTTGGCTTCAGCGTAGACAACGTAGTGAAACAAGCCCGCGAACTGCTGAAAGGCAATGACGTTGGCATTGAGAAGAAGGAAGTGCTGAAGTAATCTGTCATTCTGAATGGAGTGAGGAATCTGAGTAACAAGCAGCCGTTTTTCCTCAGATTCTTCACTCCCTTCAGAATGATAACTACTCCCCCCTCCCTACCTGGCAACGGTTTCGGTATTCCCTTTTTAAATCCGTTAGCCTGAATATTTGGTTTTCCCTAGCTTAGCGCCGCGAACTGTCCTAACACGTTTCCGGTCGGGGCACTGGCCCCAGCTTCTACCCATTTCTTATGAACGCACTCAACAAAATCCGCGAATTCGACCAGAGTATCTGGCTAGACTTCATCCGTCGCAAAATCCTCATCAACGGTGAGCTGGTAAAGCGCATCAAGGAAGAAGATTTGCGTGGCGTGACGTCGAACCCGGCTATTTTCGAGAAAGCCATTGGCGGCAGCGACGACTACGATACTACCATTCGGGCTCTGGCCTTGCAAGGCAAATCGGCCGACGACATTTACGCTGAGCTGGCCGTGGCCGACGTGCAGCACGCCTGCGACCTGTTTCGCCCGCTCTACGACAGCCACGACAACTCCGGCGACGGCTACGTGAGCCTGGAGGTAGGCCCTAACCTCATCAACGACACCGAGGGCACTATTGAGGAGGGCCTGCGCTTCTGGAAAGCCGTAGACCGCCCCAACGTGATGATTAAGGTACCTGCTACCCTAGAAGGCTTACCCGCTATCCGCAAGCTCATCTCGGAAGGCGTGAACGTGAACGTGACGCTGATTTTTGGACTGGAGCGCTACGAAGCGGTAGCCGAGGCCTACATCTCGGGCCTGGAAGACCGCGTGAAAGCCGGCGGTGCCATCGACAACATCAACTCCGTAGCCAGCTTCTTCCTCTCCCGCATCGATGTGCTGCTGGACCCCGTGTTGGAGAAAATAGTGGAAGAAGGCGGCGACAAAGCCAAAATAGCCGAACCGCTGGTGGGTGAAGTAGCACTAGCTAGCGCTAAAAAAGCCTACCAGCTCTACAAAGGCATTTTTGCCGGACCGCGTTGGGAAGCGCTCAAGCAAAAAGGTGCCAATACGCAGCGCCTGCTGTGGGCCAGCACTGGCAACAAAAACCCCAAATACGACAACCTGCGCTACGTAGACGGCCTCATTGGTCCGGAGACGGTGAACACCATTCCGGTGGAGACCCTAGACCTGTTCCGTGAGCAAGGCAAGGTAGCCAACACCCTGGAAACCAACCTCGACCAGGTAGACGAAGTACTAAACGCCCTACCCAAACTGGGCATCGACCTACAGGAGCGCACGCAGTTCCTGGAAGAAGACGGCGGCCAGAAGTTCAAAGAGCCCTTCGCTAAGCTGATCGACTCGATTGAGAAAAAGCGCGTGCAAGCGCTGGACTTGCAACCCGTAGCTGCCGACATGCAGCTGGGCCAGTATCAGCAGGAAGTTGACGCTAAAATTGAGGAGTATAAGAAGTCGGACTTCATCACGGGTTTCTGGAACAAGCAGGCCGACCTGTGGACGCAGGACGCCAAAGCCCAGGAGAGCATCCGCAGCTACATGGGCTGGCTGCGCGTGGCTGAAACCATGGTAGACGAGGTAGGCCGCCTAGAGCAGTTTGCTCAGGAAGCCAAAGCTGAGGGTTTCACTCACGTGGTAGTGATGGGTATGGGCGGTAGCACTATGGCGCCCATCGTGTTCGAGAAGTCGTTCCCGAAAGGCGAAAACGGCCTCGACGTGCTGATTCTAGACACCACCAACCCCGGTACGGTACAGGAGATTGAAAAGGCCGTGCCGCTGGAGCACACGCTGTTCATCGTAGCTAGCAAATCAGGCACCACGGCCGAGCCGCTGGCGTTCGGCGACTACTTCTACGAGAAGGTGAAAGCCGTGAAAGGCGACAAAGCCGGTGAGAATTTCATCGGCATCACCGACCCCGGCTCCCCGTTCATCGAAACAGCAAAAGAGCTGGGCTACCGCAAGGTGTTCCTGAACTTCCCAGAGGTAGGCGGCCGTTTCTCGGCTCTCACGTTCTTCGGACTGGTACCAGCTGCGCTCTACGGCATCAACGTGGGCGAGCTGTTGGCCCGCGCCGTTATTATGATGCGTGCCTGCGGTGCCTACGGCCCCAGCGACAACAACCCCGGCTTGCAGCTAGGTGCTGCGTTGGGCGTGCTGTCTACCCAAGGCCGCGACAAGCTCACGCTGGTAGTGCCTAAGTCGCTGAGCGACCTAGGCTTGTGGCTGGAGCAGTTGCTGGCGGAAAGCACTGGCAAGGAAGGCAAAGGCATTTTGCCGGTAGCCGGCGAGCACCTAGGCAAGCCCGAGGTGTACGGCCAGGACCGCGTGTTTGTGTATGTGGGCTACGAGAACGAAGCCGACGAGGATAACACGCAGAAGCTGAAAACCCTGCAAGAGGCAGGCCATCCGGTTATCACCATCCGTATGAAGGATGCGCTGGACCTGGGTGCTGAATTCTTCCGCTGGGAAGCTGCTACGGCTATTGCCGGTGCAGTGCTGGGCATCAACCCCTTCGACCAGCCCAACGTGCAAGCCGCCAAAACGGCTACCGACAAGATTATGAAGGAAGTAGCCGAAAAAGGCAGCCTACCGGAGCAAGAAAAAGCGCTGTCGGAAGGTGGACTGGACTACTACTCGTCGGTATCGGGCGGCTCGGCTCAGGAGCTAGTACAGCAGTTCTTCGCGCAAGCCAAAGCCGGCGACTACGTTTCCATTCAAGCCTACCTAACTGAATCGGCAGCGGTGAACGAGGAGACGGCAGAGCTACGCCAGAAGATTCAGGACAAGCTGCACGTGGCTACCACGTTCGGCTACGGTCCGCGCTTCCTGCACTCTACCGGCCAGTACCACAAGGGCGGCCCCAACACGGGTCTGTTCCTGCAGCTCACGGCGGGCCACCCGCAGGATCTGCCCCTCCCAGGCCGTTCTTACTCTTTCGGCACCCTGCAAGACGCCCAGGCCCAAGGCGACCTGGAAGCCCTGCAAAGCGCCGACCGTCGCACCCTGCACGTGCACCTCGGCAACGATGCCGCTGCAGGTTTGAAAACGCTGTTGGCTGCTTTCTAAAGCAGTTTTCAGATGAATAAAAAAGGAGCCAGCGGTGTAAGCCGCTGGCTCCTTTTGTTTGTTTTCCTTAAACTTTTACGCTTGGGCTGCGCTCAGTATGACGCTCTTTTTTATCAAATACTTTTCCTATGACATCTTCTGATTCCCCTACCCTCACAGTAGCTCAGCGCCTAGCAGAGCAGCTAAGCGCCACGGCCACAGCCCGCACCGTATACGGCGAGCCCGTGGAGCGCAACGGCCTCACAGTAATTCCCGTAGCGCGGGTCGTTTATGGTTTTGGTGGCGGCGGTGGCGGCCGCCTTCCCGATGCAGCTGGCTCCGGCGGTGGTGGAGGGGTGGTCGTTACGCCCGTTGGCTATATTGAGTTGAAAGAAGGCGCTACCCGCTTCCGGTCCATCCGCAGCTCTACAGCATCTATCATTGCCGTGAGCGGGGTAGTAGCGTGGGCGCTGCTGCGGAGCCTGCCGAAGCTGTGGAGGTAGAGGTGATAAAGACATTATTCACTTCTGGACTGAGCCAAACGACATGACGACTTCCGAAGCCTTGGCATGGTTAGCGCGGCACCAGCCGTTGCCCAATGATCAAGACCTGACATTGCAACAAGGACACACCTATCATCTGCTCCTAGAACACTTTTCACGTCACCCAGACCCGCGTTGTATTCCGCTGTTTTTGCACTCCTTTGGCGGACGCAACGGTAATGGACTGTATCAACTCGTCGAGAATGTTATACTTCACTACTCACCGTCACAAGTGTTGCCACATTTACAGCGCAGCTTAATCAGTGCGCAGGTATATGTGCGTCAATGGAGCGCTCAAGTCGCCACGCACTTTCCAGATGACAGCCTGATTAGTCTCTTAGCGCACTTGTTAGCAGATGAGGACGGAGACGTGAAAAGCAGTACCATCATCGCTTTGCTTCAAATCCCAGGGTCACGTGCTGCCTCTATTTTAGCTGTGTATGCCGAGAATGAACCAGATGTTTTTTTGCGTGATCTAGCCCTCGACCAGGACTGAAGCTGTCATTGGCTCTCAGACTAACCTCAGTAAAGGTTTTACTCGCTTAACTATTGTATCCAATATGATAGCTTCCTTATAAAATTACTAAGCTACCTTTCGAACTACTTACAGCTACCAACTATATCCTATAACTCACGCCCTGGTAGCTACCCTATCTTCTTATGTGGACTCCTTCTCGCAAGCGCTTACGCCGCTTGGAAGCGGCCTGGCAACAGCCGGCTGCGAGCACTCCCCGTATTCCCCTGGTGGCCCGTTACTACAACCACGTGCAGCACGAGCCCGCGTATCACCGCCTGCCCGACCAAACCTGGGCTGACCTGAACGGCGACTCGCTCTTTACCCTGCTCGATGCCACCGTGAGCCCGGTAGGCCAGCAATGCCTCTACCACCGCCTGCGCAGCCCGCTCGACGACAAGGACGCCCTGCACGAGTTTGACGCCGCCGCGACCCTGCTGGCGCAGCAACCCGTGGTCCGCGGCCAAGCCCTGCTCGCCCTCGACCATCTGACGGCTCAGGAGGCGTACTACCTGGTCGATTTGCTGGGCGAGGAGCCCCTACCCTCATTGCCTAACGTGCGCCTCTCGGCGCTGCTCGCGCTAGGGCTGTTGGCCACGTTGCTCGGGGGCTTTTGGCTCCCCATGCTTTGGTTGGGCACGCTTGCGTTTGGTTGCTTCAATGCGGTGTTTCACCTTCGGCAACGCGTACGGATTCAGCTCTATGTTCGCCCGTTGTTGCAACTGGGCCGCTTGCACCGTGCAGGAAGAGAGTTGCAGCGGGCAGCCCTACCCCTACGGCCGCTCCAACTGCTGTCCGAGCCCCTGGCTAGATTAGGAGGTGTTTTGCGGCAAGCGGCTTTCTTTCAGGTAGTGGATAATATGGGACTGCTGGAGATACTCAAGATGCTGCTGTTGGTTGACCAACTGTTGTATGCCCGCTGCCGAGTGGCCATACAGCGGCAAGCGCCCGCCATTCGAGCCGTTTTTGAGGCGGTGGGCTACGTTGATTGCGCCCTGGCGGTGGCCAGCTTCCGCCAGCGCCACGACACCTGCGTACCACACTTCGAGCCGGCCGTCGCGGGCATCCAATTGCTAGGCGGTTACCACCCGCTGGTGCCAGGGTGCGTGCCAAACGACCTCACGTTGGCCGAATCCGGCGTACTACTCACCGGCTCGAACATGGCCGGCAAAACCACCTTTATGCGCACGCTGGGCGTGAATGCCCTCCTGGCCCAAACGATTGCCACGTGCCCGGCTACCGCTTACCGCGCCCCTATTTGCCGGGTGCTCACCAGCCTCAACCTAGCCGACAGCCTGTCCACGGGCAAAAGTTATTATTTGGTCGAAGCCGAAACCATGCGGCAGTTGCTGCTGGCCTGCGACGCGGCCCCCGGCAGCTACCTGCTGCTGCTGGATGAATTGTTCAAAGGCACAAACACGCAGGAGCGCATCGCCGCGAACAAGGCCGTACTGGCCTACTTGCAGCCCCGCAGCTGGGTAGTGGCGGCCACCCACGATGGGGAGCTAGGCACGCTCTTGCAATCGTGTTTTGTCGAGTACCACTTTTGCGAAACTGTCACGGAGGAAGATTGGTATTTCGACTATCGTCTCAAAACTGGTCCCCTCACCACGCGCAACGCCATTCGGTTGTTGGCGCGCCTGCACTACCCGGCGCAGGTGGTTGCTGCGGCGCAAGCGCTCAGTACCACCTTAGCTACACGGCCGCACCCGCATGGTGCGCACCTAACCACGTCGGCAGAACCAGATGCTGTGGCTAACTCGACCATCTACAAGGAGGATTTGTTAAGCTAAATAGTTATTGGTGACAGTACTCTGTACTGAACTCAGGTTTTATACTTTGTACCACTGTGGCAGCAGCGTAGCCGGTACGCCCGTTAGCTATATTGAGCTGAAAGAAGGCGCTACCCGCTTCCGGCCCATCCGCAGCTCTACGGCTTCCATCATTGCCGTGAGCGGGGTAGTAGCGTGGGCGCTGCTGCGGAGCCTGCCGAGGTTGTGGCGACAAGCATAAAGTACTGTTTGTGTCAGGTCAGAATATTGTCTACTTAATACTTCTTAATACTTCTAGGCCTCACACGAATAGGCATCGCGTCGGGCCGGCTCGAACGGCGGAAAGCAGCCGTGTCTTTAATAACTGCGAGATTTTTAGAAGTCGATTTTTTATTCATGTGCGGCTGAGAGGATACAGTTGTTTTAGCCTTTGGCTTCGGAGTTGTTTGAGCAGCGGCCGACATAGAGAAACAAAATAGCCCAGTGCTAACAAGGAGAATCGAGATGGTTTTCATGAGCTTAGCTTAATTTATTGGTAAAAGGTATAAAAAATATTCAGGCCATCAATCCCTCACTCCGTTGGGCGCAAGTGCCGCGCCCAACGCTTCTTTGATACGGGATGTGATGCCCGGCACTGCTCCATTGAGCGGCTAGTGTAACTGCCGCCAACAGTTTCCCTGCGCGGCTACCTGCTCCGGCAAACACGCCGCCCGTTTTGTGGTGCTTGCCACTCTGGGTACTGCTGTATGACGGGTTGATACGCTCTAATCGGCGCTGAGGACTAGCCTGCTTTTGCTGCGCTACCACATCAAGCGCCACCTGAAAATCGTTACAGATGGCATAGCTGCCCAAGTTTTGAAAAAAGGAGGTCGAATTGTAGCTACTCCTAAGGCGCGTCCGGTCAAGGGTGATAGTGCCGGGCAGTCGCAGCCCATGGGGTAGGGTTTCTACTGTAACCGGCAAAGCAATGGGCAGAGTAACCTCCTTCGACGTGAGCGTACCCAGCCGAGAAATTTCTAAAACTAAATTTGTTTTTCTAAAAAACGCAACACTATATTTGCTTTATCAATCCCAAAATCAACAAAGGATTGTTTTTATACAGAGGCGTGGAGAGACAGGCTCCGTGAAGCGCCGGCAACCACAGGAAGATCCTGAACGGTGCCAAGTCCTGACCATATAAAAGCAAGTTGTTGTGGACGCCTCCCTTCATCTCTTCGTTTCTTCTGCCACACCCCAAGGAGTACAGCATCGTTGTTGCCATTTGGCAATAGTGTACGTCTGTATGGGCGCGGCAGAGGGCGGAGTAATGAACTCGTAGCGTTTAATATCCATCTCCCTGCCGCCCTGCTGCGGACTACTCCCCCTACATGCGTTTCGCTGCTTTCATAGAGCAGTGGCAGTAAGCGCATGCAGCAACGTTCTTGCAACATCTCAGCAGGTTGCAACGGTAGCATTACTGCCTCTTTCACTTCTTGGCCTTCTGATCTGCGTAGTCGACAACGTGCACTTGTCTGCTCACGCAAACGGATAATCGTGCGTTCTACGAAAGCGCGACGAGAACTTGTTACATCAAAATAGTTACAAGTTTGCCGGGCTGTACAATTGGTTTGTTTTGCTACACATAGCCTACTGTTTGCTGCGCGCCTACAGAAACCACAACCTTATTAAAGAGGTGATTTTCTGAATTTTTCAGCGAATTTTCACCTTAGACAAGGCCTGCTACTTCCAAACCACAGCGGTGCTGAGCACGCAAAGTGGCCGCAGGCAGCACTCACCATCATAGACAAATTAATGCAAATAGGCGCTACCGCGCTCAACGAATTTGCATGTCCTCTTCTCCGACAACGCTCGGGGCAAGTAGGCACAACGATGCGCGCTTTATATAGCTGCTGCCCGTAGTCTGCTGCCCCCAAATCAACGTACTACATGAAGTATTTTCTATCCTCGACGCTTGTTGCGTGGAGTATGGCAACCACAGCTACGGCCAATTCACCGTTGGCAAGGCATTATCAGGCGGTTGCTGGCCCGATAACGGGCAAAGTACTAGACGAAGCCGGGCAACCACTACCCGGCGTAACAATTCGGGTGAAGGGCACTACAGCTGGCACCGCTACGCTGTCTGATGGCTCATTTTCGCTGCCAGACGCCTCGGAAGCAACAACGCTTATTTTCTCCTCTATCGGCTATAAAACGCAGGAGGTGAGCGCGCGCCAGACAGGTACTCTTACGGTACGGTTGGCACCCGACCAAGGCCAGCTGAATGAGGTGGTAATAGTTGGCTACGGCACGCAGCAGCGCAAAAACCTGACCGGCGCCATTGTGAAAGTAGACCCCTCGGATACCAAGGAGCTGCCGGTGGGTAGCTTCGACGCGCAATTGCAGGGCAAAGTAGCGGGCGTGCAGATTTCGTCGAATTCCGGGGTGCCGGGGCAAGCGGTGAACGTGCGCGTACGGGGCGCTACAACCATCAACGGCTCCAACACGCCGCTCTACGTGGTGGATGGGGTCTTTATCAATAACAATAGTCTGCAAACCATCAGTACGGGCGGGAAAGCCTCATCGCCTATTGCAGACCTGAATCCGGCGGATATTGAAAGTATTGAAGTACTGAAGGATGCCGACGCGACGGCGTTGTACGGGGCCCGCGGCGCCAATGGCGTGATACTGGTCACCACGCGCCGCGGCAGCTTCAACCAAAAGCCCAAGGTGAGCCTCAACGTGTCGCAGGGATGGGCCAAGGCCGCCAAGCTCTGGGACCTGGCAACGGGACCGGAGCACGCGCAGTTAGTCAACGAAAACTGGCTGAATACTACCGGCCCTACCCCTCACACTTACGAAAACCGGCCCTACCGCCCCGTAGCGGCTGGGGGGCGCGGCCTGCCCGAAGAGCAGCCCACCTACGACCGACTAAGCCAGGTGTTCCGCACAGCACGCGTGCAGAACTACGATTTGTCGGTAGCGGGCGGCAACAGTACAACGCGCTACTACCTCGGTGGAGGCTTCACCAAACAAGAATCCATACTGCGGCCCATTGATTTTCAGCGCGCCAGCTTCAAAGTCAACCTCGACCAGCAGCTCTCAGACAAGGTGCAGCTTGGGGTCAGCAACACCTTCACGCGCACCTACCGCAACGAGGGCCGCGCCGGCGACGGTCCGGCCGGCGGGCTGCTGCAAGCCGCTTTGCACACCCCTACCCTCCTTTCGCCCTACGACGCCAACGGACAACTGGTAGGCCGCGCCAGCTTCGATAATGTGGAGCTACTCATTGATAACTACGACGTCAACTCCACCAGTATTCGCTACATCGGCAACCTCTATGCCGAGGCGCAGGTGCTGCCCAACCTGAAGTTCCGCACCAGTTTCGGGGTCGATTACAATAACTACGACGAAAAGGAATACTGGAACACCTTCTTAATTGCTGGGGCCGGCGTGGGCGGGTTGGCTACCTCCAGCGTATCGCACTACTCCTCCCTGCTCAACGAAAATACGCTCACCTACCGCCAGCAAGTTGGCAAGCACGGCGTGGGCGTGGTGGTGGGCAATGGCCTGCAAAGCGACGTGTACGAGCGCACTTTTGCGCAGGGCACAGGGTTTCCGAACAATGCGTTCCGGGAAATTTCAGCGGCGTCGGTAACTAGCAGTACCGAGAACTGGTCGGGGTACCGACTGGCTTCTTTCTTCGGCCGGGCTGACTACAACTTCGCTGACCGCTACCTGCTGAACATAAGCTTTCGGGCCGACGGCTCCTCGCGCTTTGGGGCAGCCAACCGTTGGGGCTATTTCCCCAGCGTAGGTGCCGCCTGGCGCCTCAAGCAGGAACGCTTTCTGCGCGACGTAACGGTACTAAGCGACCTGAAGCTACGCGCTAGCTACGGCCTGACCGGCAACCAGAATGGCATCGGCAACTTTGCGGCCCGGGGCCTTTGGAATGGCGGCGCAAACTACTTGGGCAACGCGGGCACAGCGCCGCAGCAACTGGCCAACGCAGACCTGAAATGGGAGCAAACCAGTCAGGCCAACTTGGGCCTGGACGTGGGGTTGTTGGAGGGTCGCATCGGGCTGGAGTTCAACGCCTACTACAAATACACCCGCGACGGCCTGATTCAGCTGACGGAACCCGCCACGACGGGGTTTAGCTCCTACTGGGCCAACGCGGTGGAGATCAGCAACAAGGGGCTGGAGTTTGTGCTGAATACCATCAACATCCGCAAGGCTGATTTCAACTGGTCGACTAATTTCAACATTGCCACCAATGGCAATACCATCGAGAAGCTGGCAACCCCTACCCAGTTCGGGAGCCGCAACCTCATTTTGCAGCAGCAGGGGTATCCGCTCTACTCTTTCTGGGTGTACAAGCAGCTGTACGTAGATCCGCAGACCGGTAACGCGGTGTACGACGACGTGGACGGGGATGGGAAAATCACAGCCGCCGACCGGCAGATTGTAGGAAGTACCTGGCCCAAATTCTTCGGGGCCTCAGCAACACACTTTCCTACAAGAATTTTGATGCCAGCGTGTTGCTTTCCTTTCAATACGGTAACAAGGTCTACAACCACAACCGCTTCTTCGGGGAAGGGGGCGGCGCCCGGGACGAGGCCCGCGTCATCTTCGCCAGCAACCTGAACCGCTGGCAGCAGCCCGGCGACATGACCGATGTGCCCCGGCCCGACGGCATCAACGTGAACAATTACCTGGATGGGGGTAGCCGCTGGCTGGAAGACGGCTCTTTTATACGCCTGCGCAACGTGAACCTGGGCTATACGCTGCCGGAAAAGCTTACCCGCCAGTTGCGCGGCAGCTCGGTGCGCGTGTATGCGCAGGGCACCAACCTGGTGCTCCTCACCAACTACACGGGCCTCGACCCCGAATCGGCCTCCAGTAGCGATGCCAACCAACAGGGCATTGACTTGGGTACACCGCCACAGCCGCGCAGCTGGCAAGTAGGGGTCAGTGCCACCTTTTAGGTCCGATTTCCTGCCTACCCTTCTCTTCCTCTTACTCCCTTCGCTATGTCTCTCGCTTATTTAAAGACCGTTTCGCTGTTTTCTTTTATTGCGCTGGTGCTGAGTGCGAGTGCCTGCAATGATTATTTGGAGGTGCCACCCCGCGAATCCGTTGCCGACAACCAGACCATTACGGATCAGAAATCGGCTAGTACCGCGCTCAGCGGCGTGTATAGCGCGCTGGCCAGTGGGGGCTACTACGGCACTAGCTTTCAATCGATTGGCTACCTGGGCGGGGGCGACGTGCAGTGGACCGGCACCCAGTCGCAGGTGCAGGAGTTTGTTACCCACAACGTGCGGGCTGATAACGCAACCATCGGCACGGTGTGGTCGGCCATTTACGTGACTATCAACCGCGCCAACCACATTCTGGCGCGCGTGCCGGCCGTCGTGGATCCGTTGCTGACGGAAACGCTGAAGAACCAGTACCTGGGCGAGGCGTATTTCCTGCGGGCCCTGGCTTATTTTGATTTGGCCCGCATCTTCGGGGGGGTGCCGCTCATTACGCAGCCTACCCTCACGGCCACCGACAACCAGGGTATTGCCCGCGCTACTCAGGCCGAAACCTACGCCCAGGTGCTGCGCGACCTGGACGTTGCCGAGCCGTTGCTACCCAATCCGGCCACCGTGACTACCAACGACCGGTACCGCGCCACGCGAAAAACGGTGTGGGCCCTGAAAGCGCGGCTGTACTTATACCAGCAGAAGTGGGCGCTGGCCGAAGAGTACGCTACCCGCCTTATCAGCGACAATGCTAATTACCAGTTGGTAGCACCCTTCAATGCGTGGTTTGCCAACAACGCGCGTGGCACCCGCGAATCGGTATTTGAGCTGTTTTACAACGGTACCACGGAGGTAAACAACCACCGCGGGCAGTGGCAACCTACAGCTAACGGCGGCACCCGGCAATGGGCCCCCAATACCGCGCTGGTGTCCCTACTGACGACTGCCCCGAACAATACGGCCAACGGTCGCACCACCCTGATTGCCTCTACCACAAGCACTACTTGGTACGGCAACCTCTATTACCGCAGCCCCGGCTCCGACCCCAGCTATATCTTCCGCATTGCGGAGCTGTATTTGATTCGGGCCGAGGCGCGCGCCAAGCAAGGCAAACTGGCAGAGGCACTAACCGACCTGAATGCCGTGCGTACGCGCGCCGGCCTAGCCGGCAGCGCGGCCACCACGCCGGCAGCGGTGCTGCTGGCCATTGAGGAGGAAAGGCGCTTGGAATTTGCCCTGGAACCGCACCGTTGGTTTGACCTGGCGCGTACCGGCCGGGCCACGGCTCTTTTCCCCGACCCGGTGAAGGCCAACGCCCCGCTACCCAGCTCCCGCCTAGTGCTACCCATCCCTATCAGCCAGTTGCAGGTAGATGCGGCCCTAACGCAGAACGAGGGCTACTAACCTCGGCCGTTCCCTACCCCTTCATCCGGCACAAGCCTGAAGGAGTTCTGCCATAAGCGCATCAGCCCCAGCACAATTCAACGATACAGAAGCTGGCTTCTTTCCACGCATTTCCTTGTTGCTATGCCTGCTACCCTATCTCCCGCAGTTACCGTCTCAGCGCCGCTACACGCGGCCACTCCAGCCACCGAAGCCCCGTGGTCGGGCTTTACCAAAGGGTTGTTTCGGTTTGTTTTCTTGTATTTCGTGCTGCAGATCGTGCCACTCGACTGGCACTACTACTATGACCTAGCCGTCAACTGGTCGGGCTTCTCCTTCGGCGACATTTTTCGGCTGGCTCATTACTCCCCGCGCTTTTTCGACGGGCCCGATACCTTCGCCAACTGGGCGGTGGTAGCTGCGCTGGCCGCCGTGGGGGCTGCTGCTTGGAGCTGGGTAGGGAAAAGCCGCCCGGACTACGCTACCCTGTATTACTGGCTGCGGGTGCTGGTGCGCTACCGGTTGGCGGCGGGGCTGCTGGGCTACGGTTTTCTGAAGCTTTTTCCCATGCAGGCGCCATTGCCCTCCCTCAGTTTGCTCAACACGCACTACGGAGAGTTGAGCGATTGGAAAATCTTTTCCCTTAGTCTGGGCATCGTGCCTTCGTACCAGTCGTTTCTGGGACTGGTAGAGATTCTGAGCGCGGTGCTGCTGCTAGGGCGGCGCACGGCCAGTATCGGGGCCTTTTTGAGTATTTCCTTTCTGGGCAATGTGTTCCTCTCGAACCTGGCTTACGAGGGCGGCGAGTACGTGTACAGCTTCTACCTGCTGGCCTTAGCGCTGGTGGTGCTCTGGTATGATGCGCGCCGCGTGAATGACTTGCTCACGCTGGAGCGCCCGGCCGTACCCAACCGCTTTCGGCTGGCGTTACCTGCTGGCTGGCAACGCGCAGCGCGGCGTACGCTGAAAGGGGGTTTCGTGCTCCTGTTTGTGGGACTGTACGGCGTAAAAACGTACGCTGCCTACCAACGTGGCCCCTACCACTACCCCCAGACGCCGGGCCTGCCCAACGCCGCCGGCCTCTACAACGTGCGCGAATTCCGCCTGGCGGGGCAACTACGTCCCTACTCGGCCACCGATCCGGAACGCTGGCAAGATGTGGTGCTCGAACAGTGGAATACGCTTAGCGTCCGCTCCGCCCGCCCGGTGGTGCTCTACCACAGCACCACCGAAAGCATTCATTCTCAAGACCCCGCCCGCTCCTACGAGTTTGCCGGGTCCGGTGGCCGCCACTACTACGCCTATCAACTCAGCCCCGACGGCCAAACCCTCACCCTGCGTAACCGGAACCCGCTGGAGGGCACCGATACGCTTACCCTCCGCCTTACCCGCCCCACGGCCCGCACCCTCACGCTCACCGGTACCGACGCCCAAGGGCGCGACTTACAAGTGGTGCTGGAAAAACGCGACAAGAAATACCTACTCGAAGAAGCCACCAAGACGGGTCGTCGCGGGGGGCTGAAACTGTAGTACTTCTCACCTGAAAACGCCTGTTCTGATGTCCACCACTTCCTTTGTAGCGCAGCCTACACCCACTGTACCAGTTGCCACAGCGGACCGCTCCGGGTACGCCCCCCCACCCGCCAAGGCCACGCCGGCCCGTCGGCCTTGGAAACCCTGGCAGCGCGTGCTGTTTCGGGTAGCGTTTCCGTTTTTCATTTTGATGTCCTTGCCTAGTGACCTGGGCTGGTACAAGAACCTGGCTTCTATTGACTGGCTGCACGGGCACTACCGCGACGTGTACGACCTTGCCCGCTTCTCCCCTTCCTTTTTCCTGAAAGGGGGCGGCGAAGGCGGCGCGCCGGCTCTGCTGGGCTACGGCAATTGGTTTATTGCCTTAGGCTTGGCCCTGCTGATAGGCCTTGTCTGGACGCTGCTGGCGCGCAAGCGCGAGGAGTATGAGGTGCTCTACTATTGGCTCCGCGTTATCGTGCGCTTCCGGGCGGGTATTGGCATCATTGGGTTTGGCTTCACTAAGGTGTTTCCTACCCAGATGCCGTATCCCTCTATCGGTCTGCTCAACAGTGACTTCGGCGACATGACGGCCCAGAAAATCTTCTGGCTGCAAATTGGAATTGTGCCGTGGTACCAGGTATTTACGGGAGTAGTGGAGCTGCTGGCCGGCGTGCTGCTGTTTTTCCGACGCACTACGTTTCTGGGAGCTGCGCTGCTGCTGGGCGCGCTCGGCGACATCGTGTTTGTCAACTTTGCCTACGACGGGGGCGTGCATGTGTATAGCTCCTACTTTGTGCTGCTGGCGGCGTTTCTGCTGGTGCAGGATGTACCCAACCTCTACAACTTGCTGATTCGGGAGCGATACACGGTGCCCTACCACTACTACCCTCGTTTCAAGGAAACGTGGCTGCGCTTCACCCGCTTAGGGCTGAAAGTGGCAACCATTGGCATTTTCCTGGTCTATCTGACGTACCTGGAATACCTCAACTTCACGTTTGACCCCTATAAGCAGCCGGCACAAAAAGGCGTAGCCGAGCTGCGCGGGCTCTACAACGTGGCCGAGTTTCGCCTTAATGGGCGGGTGCTACCCTACTCCCCGCTCGACAGTGTGCGCTGGCAGCAGGCTACTTTCGAGAAGTGGACTAGCTTCACGTACAAGGTGAACCGCGCCCACCAGCTCGACCTCTCCAACGGCGGCGGCTCGCCCATGCGCGACATCAACCGCACCTTCGAAACCACTGGCCTAGCGGGCGGGCAGCGCGTGTTCTACTATGATGCCGATCCGCAAACGCATACGCTCTACCTGCAAAGCAAGGTGCTCACCGGCAAAGCAGGTCGGCGCGGTCAGGCACGTGCTAAGTTAGAAGACAATGCCCAAGTACGCTACCGGGCCTCTCTGGCCAGCTGGATTCCGGCCGATGCCCAAGCGCGCATCGGCGACGAAACCCACGCCATCCATCCGGCAGCCTGGAGCACTCGGCGCGAACGGGGTATTAAAACGGAACAGAAACCGGAGCAGCGCGACCGAATGACGCTCACCTACCGCACCACCGATGGGGGCCGGCATGTGGTGCTGCGCGGCCTCATCGAGCAGAAAGATTCACTCTACGTGGTGCTAAGCCGCGTAGACCGCACGTACACGCTGTCGGAGTCGGCGCTATCGGCTGGGCAGTACGAAACAGTCGAGCAACCCAGATGATGCAGCGAGCTGATTGGTAGCACCAGGAGTGACGAAAGATGGCGCCATTCAAGATGCCGATAACTGTACACTCTTTCCCTACCCTACGCAACGTATTGCTCTCTCATTCGCCTTTCTATACATAGAGCAGCTCATTCGCTAGCTGGTTGCTCGCCACCTTCTTTTCCTACCTCTTCCAGTATGTCAACTGTCACTGAAACCGCCCCCACCAAATCCGCTCTTAGCTTGCATGAAGACTGGGTAGTTGTGGTGCTGGGCACGTTGCTTATCGGGCTTTCCTTATTGGGGTTGCCCTTTGCCGTACCCGTATTCACTTGGGACTCCACTGCCGATTTGACGGGCAAAGTGCTCCAAGCAGCCAATTTGCAGCTGATCTTTATTCAATTCGTGTACCTGGCGGCCGTGGGTGCGGTAGGCGCCTGGCTCACTAATCGGCCTCTACAAAACTACGCCCTGGGTTTTCCTATTGTGTACCTGCTCACGCTGCTAGCCCTAGTGGCAGCCGGCAGCAAAACGGCCCGCGACTTGGGGCTGGAAGCCGTGATTTTTAGTCTACTGGCCGGTCTGCTCATCGGCAATCTGGTGGGCCTCCCCGACTGGCTGCGGGCCACGCTCAGCACCGAGCTATTTGTAAAAATTGGATTGATACTGTTGGGCACCAGCGTCATTTTCACAGATATTCTCAAGGCGGGTTCATTAGGTTTGGCACAGGCGCTGGTGGTAGTCGTATCGGTGTGGTACTTTGCTTTCTGGCTGTGCCGCCGACTAAGGGTAGACGAAGAGCTAACCATGATGATTTCCAGCGCCGTATCCATTTGCGGTGTGTCGGCGGCCATTGCCACGGCCGGAGCTATCAAGGGCGACGGCAAGAAGCTGTCCTACGTTATTTCCTTGGTACTCATCACGGCCATTCCCATGATGCTGCTCATGCCCTACGCCGCGCAGTGGCTGGGCCTCTCGCAGCAAGTTACCGGGGCGTGGCTGGGCGGCAGCATCGACACCACCGGGGCCGTGGTGGCGTCGGGGACGCTGGTAGGCGAAGAGGCCCTGAAGATCAGCACCATTGTTAAGTTCTCGCAGAACGTGCTGTTAGGCTTGGCTGCTTTCGCCATTTCCTTGTACTGGACTTACACGCAGCACCCCAATGCCACCGAGCCAGGCGCCAAACCCACGTTGGGCGTTATCTGGGAGCGGTTTCCCAAGTTTGTGCTGGGCTTTGTGGCTGCCTCGCTGCTCTTCTCGTTTGCCCTGACTCCTGAAACGGCCAATGCCGTGAAAGGCGGTCTGAAAAGCCTCCAGGGCTGGTGGTTTGCACTGGCTTTTACGAGCATTGGTCTGGAAACCAATTTCAAAGACTTGTTCAAGCACGAAAACAAGAAGCCGCTTTACGCCTTCTTGCTGGCCCAGACATTCAACATTTTTATCACTCTTCTCATTGCGTGGCTGCTGTTCCGATAACGCAGCCGTTTGCTCTTTCCCCACCCTGCTGTGCCTACTCGCCGCTTCGCTATTCTCACCTGCATGGATGCTCGCCTCGACCCCACGCGCCTATTAGGCGTGCCCAAGGGTAGTGCCCACGTCCTGCGCAACGCCGGTGGCCGGGTCACCGACGAAATGCTACAGGCCCTCTTGCTGTCCCATCAAGTACTGGGCACCCGCGAGTGGTTTCTTATCCAGCATACCGATTGTGGCGTACACCTACCCGATGCCGATTTGGCCGCTACACTATCGAATAAGGTGCCGGTCATTACAGCACTGATGCCCGCTTCCTTCCCGGCTCTCACAGCGGCCGTAGCCTCCGATTTGGCACGTATCTGCCAGCACCCCCAACTGCCCGCAGAAATACATGTGTTTGGCTACGTGTACGACGTACGCCACAATCAGCTCCTGGAAGTACAGCTTCCTCGGGAGGAGTAGCCGAGGAGAAAAACCGCGGGTGAAAGGCATTTTCTTACCATTACCCAAATGCACTACACCCAACTATATCGTTTGGCTTTATATTGCTTATCATTCATCTGTTTAGCATCAATACCTACCCGTATAGTAGCAAGCGTGCACTGGGTATCGCGCTCTACCGGGCAGCTATGCCAAACCCTATCATTGCCGTATAATGCCTTTTTGCTACCGATGAATCTTCCCGATGCTTTCATCGAAATACGTCATTTTTGGCCCTGTGGCTTTCCGTTCCCTCTCGGTCATGGCAACGCGGCTACCCGCCTATCCCAGGAATTCACGCAACCGCTGCCACCGGAGCTCATCTACTACCTTGACGAGGTAGCTCCCGCGCAAGATGCAGCGTTTGACACCGTTGGCAACCCGTTTCGGCTGTATGGACTGACCAGCCTGGGTCAGCACCAACCCGGTTACAATTGGAATCCGGTTACGCAAACCCCCATTCCTGGGTGGAATCCTGATTTTTTCCTGCTCGGCGACGAAGGTGGTGATCCGGTAGTACTTGATCTGGCTCAGCCCGAAGCCGGTATTACGCAGCGGTGGCATGGCAACGGGGACTGGGAAGCGGGCGACACAATAGCTGACACGCTTGGGCAGTGGCTGCTGTGTACCATTGCCCAGCACCACGCCCTTACGGCTTTCGAAGCCGACGTGATTCGGGACGATGCGGAGGACTTTTGCCTGGCCCCCCAGGCCGCAGCCTGGTATTTCCCCCGCATGCGCCGCTGGGCAGGCTCATACTACGCCACTTGGTGCAGCGTGTTCGCTAATGCCTAACATAGCACATATGGCTGCATCATTGCACTCCTACCCCGTGGCTACAGTGTATTACAACACACCCGCACTGGCGTTGCTATCAGGTAGGACGAAGGACGAATCTTCTAGCAGAAAACGGTAGCCTCAAGTGATGCGCTTGCCACTTTAACGCGAGGCAGTGTCCAGCCTTCGAGCGCCTGGCCGACACCGACAGACACTGGAGCAAGCGCGGTAGGCTAGCCCAAGCCAGGTCGTACTGCAACTTTATCGGTGCTGGTGGCGGCCTGCGCGGCGGTCTACCCACAAACGCCGCTGCCGCAAAAGCTGCCCCCGCTGGCTCAGACGATAGTACCCGGCTACTCTTCCTTGTAGATATCGAACTTCGTGAAGACAACCCGACCGAAATTCTTGGCAGTGCGCATGGTGGTTTTGCTGTGCTCGGGGTCAGAAGCGTCGAAATACTCTCCCCCGTCGCGGTGCAGCAGCCAGGTGCGGGCCGTGGCATCATAGCGGAAGGTGATAAGGCGGGTCCAACGCTGGCCGCTACCGCCGTAGTGCTCCACCGTGAAGTAGCCGTTTTTCAGCGTTAACCCCTGAAACGGGTCGCCCATCATACCGCCACAGTCCACGCAATACACGGCGTTGTCGGAGCGGGCAGCCAGGGTGTAGGTGCCGCCGGCCCCACCCACAAATAGCAGCAAGGGGCGCTTGGTGGGATGGTCGATGACATCGGAAGTTTTCTGCTCATCGGGGCGGTGCAGCACCACGGCGTAGTCGGGTAGGGCGTCGCGGTTCAGGTCGCCTTTCTCGGCGGCTAGCACCTGGTAGCCCGCCGGCAGGGCACGCCGGATAGCGGCTGGCAGCGGTGGCGAGACAGACGGGGAAACTTGCGACAGAACGGTAAGCGCAGACAACCAGAGGCAGGAAAAGACGCTGATGGTTATTGTAATATTCATGAAATAAAAGTCTTATAGAGACAAATACTTACAATACAAACTCGGCATCTACCATACGTAGCACGTGCGGGCCGCGGCGGGGGTAGTCGGCTGGATAGCCGCCGAGGTGGCCGGTCGCTGCCCCGTGGGCTGTCATGACCGTTGCTACGGCGTCGGCCAGCGTCGTGACGTTGGTATAGCGCAAGGGGGCACCGCCTACGCCTTGTCGGCCATTGCTGAAGAAGAGCATCAGGTTGATTTGGTCAGCCACTTTCCGGTCAAAGTAATAAAACACCTCCACCCCAAACGACGGGCACAGCGCGTCTAACTCATGCAGGAAAGATTCCTTGTGCGCCAACGGTACGTGGCAATCGAGGCGCAGGAGGGCGTGTTCGGCGTTGTGCTTCTTTTTGCGGGCACTGACCGCCTCGAAGATGCCGCCGTAGCGGTAGGGCGGCGTATCGTCGGTGTCGGGTTCCGTCAGGCGTAGCAGCGGCACGCCGTTGGGTAGGGCCTCAGTGGTGCGAGTGGCGGCGTGCTGCTGCAAGACGGTTTCCAGCGTCGTTGCCACAAAAAAGGCGTAGTCGGATAGTGCCCAGTCGCCGATGGTGAGGCGCAGCAAAGAATCATGCGCTTCGGCCAGCAAATAAACCTGCGGGTAGCGGGCAGCGACGACGCGCACGGCCGCCAGCAGCGCCGTGGCATCAGGCGCTTGCACGGTGACGGTTAGCTCGGCCGGGCCGCCCGCCATGCCACCAATGCCGGGGCGGTAGGTGAAGTAGTCGTAGTGATAAAGGCCTTCCGGAAAGCCGTAGTACCAGTAAGTGCCGAGTAGCATGAGGGAGGATACTAGATGGAAAGTGCGCCAGCTTATTCTTGTGGAGCCGGTACGGTCAGTTCGGCGTAGGTAGGCAGTGGGCCTTCTTCTTCCTGGCTTGGGGGCGTGCGTTCTTGCTCCAGGACTACTGTGCGCGGACCACTCCAGCGGGCGCGGGTAGCACCCCAGTGCAGCGTTTCGCGCGTCCAGAGCAGGCGCGGTGGCCCGGTCCCGAGTTGATATAGCTGCATGCCGGTGGCACTTTCGTCGCTGCCGTCGTTGGCCTGGTCGCTGCGCACTCCTATAAGGTAGCGCCCATCCGGCGACACGGCCGGTTGACCCACTACCTTTGTGCGGTGACCGGTGCGCTGGTCAACCAACGTTGTTACCTGACGGTTTTCTTCCTCCGTGGCTACCACCCACTGGTGGGCGGTAGGCAGTTCGCCCCAGTATTGATGCACGGCCCGCCCGGTGGGGTCGTCGGGGCCACGTACGCCGGATAACACCGTGTGGAAGCGTACCTGTGGGCCGTGTTCGGGCTGAAAAATGAGGTCGTCGTACTGACGGCGTACCCGGCCGCTGGTAGCAGTCAGCGTGCTGTCGAGGTAGCCGCCGAGTTGGTCGGGGAAGCGGGTAAAGTAGTCCGCCGACACCGGTTTCAGGTAGAGCACGGTGCCATTGGCGGTGTGCAGCGTGTCCTGAGTAGAGGTTTGGTCGGCGTCGCCCGAGCGGTAGGAGCCAGCAGGAAGGTTGTCGTGGTTGCGGGCGGCAGGCGTAGAAGGCGGCGAGTCGGGGCGGCAAGCAACCAGGCAGCTAGCGCCGGCAACGAGCCAAAGCAAGGGTTTCATCAGCATATACCATCAACGAAGGGGTAGGAACGAGTACTTTACTATGGGTATAGACTCCTCACGCATTGGCCCAAACTGAGCGCTACGCAGCCTACCCATTGCCGTATTCAGTACCGATTCATCCGCGCGAAGTCTTTTGCCTCCACGCCCACCAGCCAACGGCTCCTACTGCCAGCGCCCCCGCTACCAACGCCGCGTTGGTAACCGCCGGCCCAAAGGCCCTGCATGAGCAGGAAGTGAAAACTGGTTTGCCGGCAATACGCAGCCGACGCCGGCAGAAAGCGCACGGAGTAAGGTTCGGATCAACTTGGCCAGGCAAAGGCCATTGCGCAGTAGATGAGGCCATAATGGTAGGTGGTATAGGCAGTGGAAATACGTGTAGGTATATACTGAACGCTACAGTAAGTAACCCACTAGCGTATGGCAGACACTCTATTTTGTCAGCGCCGACAAATGCTTTTATGCTTTGCAGCATGTGGACTCGATAGCAAAATCAGTTCTGTAGCTACATGGGATAAAGCGAGTCCTTCTTAATTAGCACGACTCCGGGCTAGTCTACTTCTGCGCCGACCCCAACGAACCCACGCAGATTTCCTTTCGGCTACAGAGCTGCTGATGCGCGTAGCCCTACCCTCTGCTCAGCCCACAGGAACGCCTACCACTTATCCAACCACTCCTTTTTCTTGGCCGCAAACTCCTCGGCCGTGATAACGCCCGCGTCGAGGAGTTGCTTTAGCTTCTGGAGTTGCTCGGCGGGGTCGGGAGGGGTAGGCGAAGCGGAGGCGCTTAGTTGGCGGGCTAGCTCGGCACCCGCGCCCAGTTGGGCGCCCGCCCCGGCCAGGCCGCTGGCGTTGCGGGCGGCATCGCGCAGGGCGTGCAGCTTTTCTAGTTCGGCGTAGCTCAGGCCGGCTGTAGCGGCAGCTTGGGTGGTGGCGGCGGCATCGGCCACGCGGCCGATGCGCTGCTGCGTAACCGCATCGAACACAGTACCCGTCAGGCGAAAATCCGTCAGCTCCATGCCCAGGCGAGCAAACTCAGCGGCTAGCGGGGTGCGTAATTGCTCGGCCAAAACGGTTAAATGCGCATCGAGCTGCTGATACGAGAGGCCTGCGGTTGCCAGCTGGGTGGCCAGCGTTTGTGCAATGCGGCTTTGCAGTAGCAGCTTGGCTTGCAGCACCGAATACGCTTCGGCGAGGCCTGCTACCTCCGTAAAAAACCGACGAGCATCGGCTAGCCGAAACGAGAAATTGCCGTGCGCGCCCAACTCCACCGGCACTTGGTACACCGGGTCGAGGTACTTCACGGGGGCGGCAGTGCCCCACGGCTGGTTCACGTTTTCGGCCCGTCGGTAGAAGTATAACTTCAGCTTGTGCTCGCTCTCGAAGCCTGTGCGCAGCTTGAGCAGGGTGGTGATAAACGGGTGGTTATCGGTACGAAGCTGGTAGAGGCCTTCCGTGTCCAGTACCTCGGCTACCCTACCCTCATACACCAGCAGCACGCCCTGGCTGGGCCCTACAAGCAACTGGCTGGCGTTCTTGATTTCGTCGTGGGGCGAGGGAAACTGCCACAGCAACTGGCTTGGCTGAGGGGCGTCCCACTGGATAACCTGGGCCGTTTGGCCGCGAAAAAAGTTGAATGCCATACCTAATGATACGTAAGAACCGGGCCGAGCTTGCCGGTGGGGCTGAGGGTGTAGGTGGTTTGGTCGCGCCCAATAACGAAGCCGCCGGGGTAGCGGAGCCCCAACCGGGGGCGCGGGGCCTGGGCGGGCAACGGGGTAGTAAACAGCGCACGACCGGTACGCGCATCCAGCGCCTGCACCACCTGTGGACTATCGGCTGCGGCGTTGGCCTGGCAGGTTATCAGCACCACGTCGGCATCGTGAAACAGCACGCTGGGCGCGAAATACAGCCGACCAGGTGTGAAATCACGGTAGGAAATCAGCCGACTAATGGCAGCATCCTCACGCGAAATAAGTCGCTTGGTGTGCGGGTCGGCGTCGGTGTAGGAACCAGGGCCGCCGTAGTCATCTTGCCACGAAAAATCGGGGTGGACGCGCGGCCCGCCACCGTTATCGTGCACTTGGTAGGCAACGAGCTGGATGGGGGCGTCGGGGTACTTGAAGCTGGGCTTTGTGAAGGTGAAGCGCGGGCGCACCTTGCTGTCGGGGCGCAGGCTGCTGAGGCCACGCTCCGCCTTCCAGTGCTCGTCTTCGGTGTAGGTGCGGGCAATGAGGGGGTAGTAAGTCAGGTGGTGGCCGTCGTTGGTGAACACCTGGTACCGGTCGTATTCATTACTGCCGAGGTCGAGGCTGGCTACTCCGCTCGCCAGCGCCCGTTGCTTACCCAGCAGTTGCTCCGTCACATCTTCCAGGGCTGGCGGCGTTGTGCTCAGCCGGTAGAGCGTGCGGTGGTAGAGCACGTGCACGGTACCGTCTGAAAACGACTTGAGGTGCAGGTCGGTGTCCAGGCCATTGGATTGACCGGCCAACGCTACCCGCCGCAGCCGCTTGCCGGTAGTGGCATTGTAGAACACCACCAGCGCCGAATCGGCCGCTTGAGAGTCCCCGCTGTTGTGGTTGCCGGCCACCACGAGCACGGGTTGTTGTTTTGGCCCCAGCAGTAGCAGCGAGTGGGCCAGCCCCCAGCGGGGCGGCAGGGCGGGCGGCCAGGTGGCTACCGGCACGCTAGCCGAGCGGCTGGGGCGAAACAACCACATGGCGACGCCAAACAGCAGTCCTACCAACACCATTCCCAGCAACACCCATTGCCACACTGCCTGCGGCAGCGACGCCGGTGGGTGGGCGGCCGTTGGTTGCTGCCGCAGGGTGATGGTGATGTCATCTGAATCGAGAAAGTACTCGGTGCCGCAGCTCTGGCAATGGTACACGTCGGGGCGAACGTCTGCTTTGTGCGGACTGCCGCAGGTGGGGCATTGCAGCGGCTTAATCGTCTTGGCCATACCAGAATAGTTATACTCCCCTACGGTACTGCTTGGCGAGATGTTCCTGCCGGGTTCAGTGAGCTGCTAGGCCGTAGCTTACCGTCTTTTCCAGAAAGCTGCTAAGTATCTAACGACCCACCCTTTCCCGCTCTACTCCAATCGCTTGCGTTGAAAATCATGTAGTTCCCGCCCGTCGTCTGCCAGCAGCACGATGCCGTGCACGTAGTCTTGCGCTGGGCCGGTACTGTAGGCCAGCGCGAAACCATCGGTGGTGCGCACGGCCTCGTGGAACGTGTACGGGCTAGCCGGGCGGCTCCACAGAAGGCGGGCGGTCTTGGCGTCGAGGCATTGCACCACAGCGGGGCCGTTGCGCTTGGCGGTAGGGGCCACGGCTATCAGCAGCGTTTTGGCATCCTGATAGAGTATGCGCGGCTCAAAAAAGCGCCGGTTTTGGGTGAGGTCGTCGAAGGCGACGACCGGGTAGTGGGTAGGGCGGTTGGCCAGTAGGAGCGGCCAGCTTTCCTCGTCCCCTGTCCGCTCGGGCCACTCAAACGTGAAGAAGCGGCGGGGCAGGTTGGCGTAGGCGGCGCGATACAAGGCCTCGCCCTTGGAGAGCACATGGCCGGAAGCAGGTAGATAAAAGAACGTCTGTCCGTCGTTGGTGAGCACGCGCAGCGCTTCGTAGCTAGGTTCAAACTCGATTTGGGCCACACCGCTGCTGGCCGGCGGAAAGCGCACAAGCAACGTGTCCGTCACATCGATCAGGCGGTCGGGGTTACTTTCGATGAGGTAGAGCCGCTCATTGCCCAGTAGATACACCCGGTCGCCTGGAAACGTGTGCCAGGAGTAGATATGGTTGTCGGGGTGCCGGCCCAAGGGCAATAGCTTCTGCTCGCGGCGCACTTGCCCGGTGCGCGGGTCCAGAAAGACGGCCGTCCAGGCAGTGGAGTCGCTGCCCCAGCGTGGGGCCTCGGTGCGCAAGGTCACGTACACGGGCTGCCGCCGGGCGTCGGCGTAGAGGTAGCGGGTGAGGTAGGAAACCGGCTTGCTGACTACCTGGCTGGCCTGCTCGGGGTGCCGGGCGTTCCGCAGGTACAACCACGTCAACGCTCCAATAGCAATGAGTAAGAAGAGGCTGGCTACCCAGTACCGCGCCGCCATAGGTGCTGGCGGGGTCGGGATTGGAGTCGGTGGGTAGTGGTGCTGCACATGCACCGTCACGTCATCGGAGTCGAGGTAGTACTCCGTTTGGCAAGCGTCGCATCGGAACAGGTCGGGGCCGAGGGTGGTCTTGGCGGGGCTGCCGCACTGAGGACACAGGATGGGACGCAGGGTTTTGGCCATGACGCAACAGTACGTAAAAAGCCGTTAGCAGTCATGAATGGCTGCTTTTTCGTGGTGAAGGCACGTGCTACCGTTTTGGATCTACTCGGATAACTACTTCAGTTTCTATGTGTCACCTACCCATTCCTTGTGCATATATATGCATGCGCCTTGTCATCAATAGCCAAAAATGTTAGCTAGCATAAATAAACTAAATATGTTAGCAATTAAAAGTAACTATATTCGTATACTTGCAGTACACTGAGCAGGCAGTAGCGCCTCTATTTGTCTGCTCTGCCTTTATTTAATAACTACGCTTATGACCGATTTCGCTTATGCCTACGATCAGGCTTCTACGCTGATTCATCGCACAGAAGGCGACACGTTGCTGCTAGCCGCTTACGCCGAGAATGCTCCGGCTACCGGCGCTGCCTGCTTTTTTCGGGGCCAGTTGCGCAACCCGTGGCTAGCAGCGCGCGGACTAACCACGTTAGCCAAAGTAGTAGCTTCACGCTTCGTGCCGCAAAGCGCCGCCCTGCGCGACCCCATCGTGACGGCTGGGGCAGAACGGCTGCGCTTCGAGGCGTTTTCGTCGTGCAATGGCGTGTACGCCCGCCTCGACCTGGGCCCGGATGCCTTAGACGGCGAGTTTGTGCACAGCGGCACCACCAACGTCGATTTCAACGAGCCGATGGTGAATGCGTTGAGTAGGATTAGCCGTACCGAGCCGGTGCGGCTGAGCGTAGGCCAACAGGAAGTAACGCTGGAGCACGCCGCTGGCCACGTGACCGAGCGCAAAGTAGCGCTGCCGGAGCGGTGGCTGCGGGGCCTCACGGCCGCGCAGGACTACCTTGCCCACATGGAGGAGCGCCTGACGCTCAGCCGCGTGCAGGCCGCCCAATTGCTGCAAACCCTACCCGCCGGTACCAGTCGTACCGACACGTATCTAGTGCTGCGCGGGGGCCGGCCAGCCTTTTCGCCGGTAGCGGGGCCGGGAGCCGTGCGGGTAGGCGGAGCGCACCGCCTGCGCCTGCTCGACGGCCTGCTGCCGCTAAGCGAAACCGTACGCATATACGCTACCCCCGATGGGCAGGCCAGCGCCGTAGTGCTGACGCTGGGCGGCGGCCACGAGTTTCTGCTGGCGTTGTCGGCGGAGGTAAACCGCGGCTTCTCGGGCGAAGGTGCTCAGCTCGAAACACTGGCCGAGGAACTGCCGGCTGAGTGGCTGACCGGCGCCAACAATCTGTTTCAGAGCAACGAAACGTTCAACCCTACCCTGTTTGGCCTGACGCACGACCTGAGCCGCGCTACCGTAGCGCGGCTGTGCGCCCACCTCTCGGCCCTGGGCCTGCTGGGCTTTGATTTGCGCGAAAACCAGTATTTCTACCGGCGCCTACCCTTCAAAACGGAGCGCATCCTGAAGCTGAATCCACGCCTTAAAAATGCCCGCGCCCTACTCGACAACGCCGACGATGTGCAGCTGGTAGGCGTAGGGCCGCAGGGCCGCACCGAAGTACGCGTGCGGGGCACCGGCGTGTGGCACACCGTGGTGCTCGGCAGCAACGAGCCGCCCCGCTGCACCTGTCCGTGGTTTACGGGCCATCAGGGCCAGCGCGGGCCGTGCAAGCATATTCTGGCGGCGCAGCTACGGTTTGGGTAGGTCGCCTTGCTAAGCCGACGCACACATCAATAGCTTATAATTCTTTAGCATACAACTCAATACCTCCGCTTCTCTATGCCTACCCCTGCCGAAACGTTTGAGGACATTATCCTGCATAAAACCGCTCAGGAGCTGGTGCCTTTTCTGCTGAACCTCGACAAAAAGGAAGCCATGACCTTGCGTCGGCCTACGCAGAAACTTAAGAAGCACCTAGAGGAGTATCGCCAGATAAAAGATAAAAAGGGGCAAACGCGCTATGAGCGCCTGCTCACCACCGAGCAGCAGGTCATGTTGGCGATGGCAGGAGTAGCCACCTTTACGCGCAAAGAAGGATTGGCACGCAGCTTCGAGCTGCCCTGGACCCTGCGCAACCCCCAGGAAAGCCAACAGCTCTACGATCTGTATTGGCAAGTGCTGCGCCACGCGCGGCCCGACTGGCTGGGCGACATGCTGGCTTCTCTTACCCGCGCCAATGTGTGGCAGGCTCCTGATTATACAGAGCTGCGAGCGTTGGAGCGTGAGGGACTTATTGCCTACGATATGCCCACTTTTGCCCAGTTGCTTGGCAACCGGCTTTCGCGCTACGCCCGTGCAGAGAACAAACAAAAACGCACGTTGCCGGAAGTAGAAGAATTTGTGCTCAACGACTTACGCGCTGACCCCGAACTGCTGCGCCGCGACGTGTGGCTACTGTTCGACTACGAAACCAACGTTAACTACGACAGCACATACATTGGCCCCTACCCCGATGGCATTTCGATTGGGTGGAAACCCTTACTGACCACGTTAGCCGCGGCCGGCGACCTGAGCCGCGACGAGCTACTCACGCGGAGCCTGCTGGCGTTGCGCCGGGACTTCAAGCGGCCGTTGCTGGGGTGGTTCAAAGAGTTGTTTACGGAGCTGAAGCCTACCCCCGCCGAGCGCCTGGCCCGGCAAAGCGAATTGGTGGAGCTGCTAGCCCACCCACTGCCGGTAGTAGTCAATTTTGCTATCGAGCAACTGAAAAGTCTGTGGGATGAGCCCAGATTCGACCTTGCCCCACTCCTGCAATACGCCGACGGTCTAATGACGCGACAGGACCTGAAAACAGGCCTAAAAACATTGCTAGCAGGTTTCGAGAAGCTATTGAAAAAGCAACCCACTCAAGCGGCGGCCCTCACCCAGCTGGCCACGGCCGCCCTACCCCACACCGATGCCGGCGTGCAGGACCGCGCCGCCCGCTTGCTGGCTACAGTGCTGGGGGCCAAGCAGCCGCTGCTCTCCCCCGCCGAAATGGAAGAAACCACCGTCACTCTCGCCACCTACGCCGATCTGCTGGCTCCTGCCGCCCGCACCCGTTTGGCGCCCTGGCTCACGGTAGCGGCTGCCGCTGAGGTTGAAACCACGCCCGAAGCTGGCTACGCGCCGCGCCCACACTTCGAGCCCGACCTCAGTCCCGCTAACGCCCTCGTCCCGGTAGCCGACTGGCACGAGCTGTTGTTCCTGACAGGCCCCCTGCTAGCCGCCGACGACCCCATAGCCGTGGACCGCTGGGTGGATGGCTTGCTCCGCCTATATCCGCATCTGCCAAACGATTATGCCACCCAACTGCACCCCTATGTGCAGCAAGCCCTGAACCAGCTAGGGACGCTGGGGACAAACAGGACGTTGGCTGAGGTAACGGCCCACCTGCGTGATTACTCCGGCACCAGCGGCCGGTCGGGGCCATATGATTTGTTGGTGGCGCTGGTGCTTGGCCTGGCTACTGGCTTCGAGCAGCCGCAGGTAGCGCGTATCAAACTACGTCCTAACGAGTACCATGCGCCAGACCCACTGCTGTACCTGGAGCAGCGCCGCCTGGCCGCCGCCGAGGCTCGTCTGCAACCTGGGTCCGCGCCCCTACCCTTGCTGAGCACTGCTACGCACGCCCCGCACTGGGTGGCGCCTACCGCATTGGTGGATAAGCTACTGCGCTACCAAGACGCTGCCGAAACACCCGACGCTGCCGACCTGGTTGTGGCCCTGGCCCGCTGCGCATGGTCGCACCCCGACGATGCCCGCGCGGCCCGCACCCGTCTACCCAAATTGCACAACGCCGACCTGCGTGAGCTGCTCACCTGGTTGCTAGCTCCTGTTGAGGAAGACGCGCTGCTACCTGACGCCACACCCGAAACTTGTGCCGCCGCGCCTGACGCGCCGCAAACCAAGAAATTGAAGCACTACGGATCCGATGCCACGCAAACGACTACGCCACTGGCTCCTAGGTTGGTACCCGAACCCACGCCTACCCCAGCTCATGCCACCGAGCTATCTGCATGGCTACCATCTGCTGACCTAGCGGCTGGCCCCAGCTTGTTGCAGCGCGCCAGGGAAAAGCTCAGCAAGCTCATTCCTATTAAAACCGGAACTGAGCCGACATTTCCCATTGATCTAGCCGATGCCCTACCCTGGCTATGGACCGTGGCTGCCCGTACCCGCTACCCCACCGCCGAGCTGCCTGCCTTGGCAGCGCTGGGCAAACTGCCTGGCCTAGCTCGCCCTTGGCAACCAGGCTGGACCATGGCCGAAGTTGCGCTTACCTACGTCATCACCTGGGATAAGGCCAAGCCCACTACTACTATTAAACACGTAGAACTACAGGTGCCCGACGCGCCCGCTGCTCGACCGTCTCCACTGCTGCCTTACGCTGCTTACGTCAGCCTACCCCAGCCTATCAACTCTTACATCTGGACGCTTCGTTTCAATGTGCCGATTGCTGTAGCCCTGCTTCCTAACAACCCCGAGCCGCTGCACTGGCACGTGCTGCGTACCTGCTGCCGCACCGACGACGCCGGTTCCGAAGCCCGCGATGCTGTGCAGCTCACCTTGGCCGGACTGCTGGGCATGGGGCCGCGACACGCCGTGGGCACCTCCACGCTGTTGGCGGCCGGGCTGGTGCACCAGGCTGCTACCGTACGCGCGATGGCGCTAGAAGTACTACTGAGCGCCACCGACACCGGCCGCCTAGTGCCCGCCGACCTAGGCCGCACCCTCGGGCGTCTGTTGGCTGCTGGTCGGGCGCCCTTGGCTCGCCTCGCCGACAACCTGTCCCAAGCCCGCGCTATCAGTCCCCGCACCGACGACGCGCTGTGCCAATTGCTCGAAGCCCTGCTGACGCAGTTGCCCGCCACGCCCGTGCGCAACACCGCCAAGTTGCTCGATGCCTACGCCGACACTCTGAGCCGGGTGCACCGCCCACTGCCGGAAGCTGTGCAGGACCGCTTGCGCGAGTGGCAGCGGGTAGGCAGCTTGAGAAAGACGGTTGGAGCTCTGCTAAAGTAGCAGTGGCGCTACAACGCTGGCGAAATGCAGCGCTTGCTCTCGACCTTGAGCAGGGCTGTTCCCTGTATTGATACGCCCTTCCCTACCCCGAATCACGTACCTTGTTGAGCGCCAGAAGTAGCATATTGTTCGACAGTTCACGTCCCATCAACCCCTACCTATGCCCCTACTCACCATCCTCGACGAAACCGCCAGTGGCAACGTGCTGCACCGGCTGGAGCTGGAAATTGCGCAAGAAACCCTTACGGTGCGCGAGCTGATAACCCGCCGCGTGCACGACGAAGTGACGGCCTACAACGAGCGGCAAAGCGGTACGTTTCAGGGTCTGATTCAGCCCACCGAATCGGAACGGGTGCTGAACGGCTATCAGTTGCGCCCGCGCAAGCTCATTGATGCCGAGCAACAAGTATATAAAGCGCTGGAAGCGTTTCAGCAAAACGGATTCTTTGTACTGGTGAACGACCGGCAGGCCGAGAGCCTAGACGAAGACGTGTGGCTGGGCGCGGGCGCGACGGCCAGCTTCGTGAAGCTCACGCCGCTGGTAGGTGGCTGAGTGATGCGCCTGCTCGACCGTTTTCTGGCCTTTTTCACGTCTCCTACTCCCCCTATGGCAACCACCAAGCAAGAAGAGTTCAACCCAGCTATTTTAGACGATACCAGCGCTGAAGCGGTGGAGATGAAGCCCATACTACTAGAGCTGCTACCCCAGCTGCTCGCCAAACGCTACGGCACCAAGCTCAACGAGTTGCCAGCTTACCAGAAGATACGCCGTCAAAATACCGCCTACCAAAGCCGGCTGGTGCTGGCCCTGACGACGGCCATCAACCGCGTGAGCCGGGAAGAAAACTACCGCGTCCGGTGGGATCTGGGCGAGGTGCTGACGGCTCTGATGCGCACTACGCTCAGCCTTACTGAAGCCGAATACCTGCGCCTGTTTGCCAGCTACGGCCTCGATTTCACCGATGCAGACAACGTGTCGTTGCACTTCTACCCCTTCCCGGTGCTTTTGACCCTGCATCAGGTAGCCAAGCTGGCGAAGCGCGGACCCCTGGGCGAGCCGATGCTGACTTTTTTGCGGCAGCTACGCGACCATACCGCCGGTCAAGCCAACGACTTGCTGAAAATACACCTCAAAACCCAGGAAATACTGGGCCAGGCCACCGGCGACGATATGCTGCCCGTTGTGGTATTTGCCGATGGCGACCCACTGGGCCAGGCGCTCGGCCAGTTTGTGGCTGATTTGGACCGCACCAACCCAAAAACCGCCGCGTGGCTGGGCCTGCTGCAACGTTGGCAAAAAGCCACCGCCTCCCAGCCTACTGCCAAACTGCGCCAGGAACTAGACGCTGCCACCACCGCCATAGGCTCCGATACCGTTCGTACTCAAGGCCAGGCGTGGCTCCAATTGCTGGTTGCTACGCCCGTAACGGAGCAGACACACACGCACGATTACGGCGATGGTCGTACCTACACCTATTCCTCCTGGGACTTCCTCACGGACGCCAACGCCACTGTTGCCAAGGGCTTGATCTGGACCCTTCAACCGCTGGCTGACGCCACTATGCTGGAACTGCTGACGGCACTGGCGGCCAAGTGCTTCCGCAAAATTCCGGGCAAGGGTCCGCTGGCCGCTGGCTTGGGCAATGCCTGTTTGCTGGCCCTGTCGCAGAACGGCCTGCCCGGCGTGGCAGCGCTGGCGCGGGTGCGCTCCAAAATCCGCCAGACCAATACCCAGGAGCTGATTGCCCGCCACATTGCGCAGGAATCCGTGAAACTGGGTGTGAGCCCGGCCGAGATTGAGGACATGGCCGTGCCCAATTTTGGGCTGGAAGGCGGCCGGCTAGTAGAGACGCTGGGCGACTACACCGCTACCCTTACCCTCACCGATGGCAAAGCCGATGTGCAGTGGCAGAAAGCCGACAAGCCGTTGAAAAGCGCCCCCACGGCCCTCAAAGCTACCCACGCCGACGAGCTAAAGGAGCTAAAAGCCGCCCAAACGCAGGCCCAGCAAACCTACACCACCCAGCGCGACCGGCTCGACCGCAGCTTCGTGGAGGAGCGCCGGATTCCATGGCCCTGGTTCGAGCAGTATTATTTCCAGCATGGCCTGATGAGTTTGCTGGCTCGGCCCCTCATTTGGCGGCTGCACTACCCCGATGGCACCACGCGAGACGCGCTGTTTCAGCACGACACCTGGCAGGACGCGCACGGGCAGCCCGTGCCCATCCCTACCCCCGACACGCAGGTGCAGCTCTGGCACCCCGTGCTGGCCCCCACCGACGAGGTACTGGCTTGGCGGCAGTTGCTGGAAGACAAGCAGTTGCGTCAGCCGCTAAAGCAGGCGTTCCGAGAGGTGTACCTGCTCACGCCACCCGAGGAGCGCACCCGCACCTACTCCAACCGTATGGCCGCGCACATCCTCAAACAGCACCAGTTCAATAGCTTAGCCAAGCTACGCGGCTGGCGCTACAGTTTGCTCGGCGCCTACGACAAAGGTTACGACTCCGAAATTGCTACCCTGCTGCTCCCTACCCACGACCTCGCCGCCGAGTTCTGGGTAAGCGAGGTGCACGCCGATGGCGAGTGGAACGACACTGGTATTTACAATTACGTTAGCACCGACCAAGTGCGTTTTGTGCGCCAGAACGAGCCCGTGCCGCTGCCCGAAGTGCCGCCCCTACCCTTCTCGGAGGTGATGCGCGACGTGGACCTGTTCGTAGGCGTGGCCTCAGTGGGCAACGATCCACAGTGGCGCGACAACGGCGGCCTGGCCCAGTACCGCAACTACTGGGAGAGCTACTCCTTTGGCGACCTGAGCGAAGTGGCCAAAACCCGCAAGCTGGCCCTACAACGGCTGGTACCGCGCCTGAAAATTGGGAAAGTGAGCGAAATCAAGGGCAACTTCTTGGTGGTGAAGGGCCACCGCCACGTCTACAAGATTCACCTGGGCTCGGGCAATATTCTCATGGAGCCCAATGACCAATACCTGTGCATCGTACCCGACCGCACCAGCAAAAAACCGGGCGCCACCGACGTGTTCCTACCCTTTGAGGGCGACGCCGTACTCTCCATCATCCTCAGCAAAGCCCTTCTGCTCATGGACGATGATAAGATTACCGACCAAACCATTTTGCGGCAGCTATAGGCCCGTAGTTGCTCATCATCTCTAGGATATGGAGTCCTGTTGAGCTTACTGAAGCAAGCCGCTGCTTGATAGCTCCACACACGGCTTTTGTTTACTTTACAACATACAAAAACGCTATTATGACAGAGGAAATCAGAGGCCCCTACCGGTTCACCGTGCGGCCGCGGTCGGGTGAGCTAGGCGGCTGGCGCCTGCGCGCCTACGAAACCCTACCCAACGGCACGGAGCTGGAAGTGCACGGCAACGTCTTCTCGGCTTCCGGTGAAGATAACAACACGGCGTATGAGCAAGCCCTGGCCGCCGGTCATGAGTGGCTGGCCAGTATGCCAAAACCAGAGTACCGCGATGCCGAGCACTACATGCTGGGATACGTTGCCCGCGATGCCACCGCGCGACTTGGCGACTGAAACCGACCAACAACCTGCAAAACAGTACCCTCGGAACAGGTTACCTGCCCGCTTCTTCCCTTAGGCCGTGATTTCCGCCGAGCCACGGCCCAGGGAATACAGTGCCCAGTAGGTTGCGCCCGGCACTACCAGAAAGAGCCCCATATCCTGGCCTAGTCCTACCAGAGCCAGGCCGGCCGCTACAGCGCCCCAGCTGCCCCACAGTAGCGCTCGGGCCGTTTGGGTGAGGTAGAAGGATTGACGCCGGCGAGGCCCCGCTTTGCCTCGGCGCGCCAGGCGCCGGGCCACCGCATCTAGGCGCACGGTCCCGGTAGGGTCATCGGCAGCGGAGCGGGGCTGGTCGGCGAGGTGCAGCACCCGGCCATCGGCTAGCTCCAGGCGCAGGTGGTACTGCGCAAACGCCCGAAACCGAAGCACCCGAAGCCAGTGGGCATACGCCACGATGCTGGCGAGCGGAATGGTTTCGGCCCTGAGACCGTGCGCGCGGCGGTGGTTGGCGGGCTCCAGGTGCAAGGCATCGGCGCTGCTGGTCAGCAACATGGGGCAGTTGCGGCGGGCCACCCGGCGCCACGTCAGTAGCAATAGCACTAGGCCCAGCAGCCCGGCCGTAACGGCCCGCTGCTCGTTGCCCGCCGCTGCTTTCAGAGCGGCTATCAACAGCAGCAATACGCCCAGCCCAAACATGCCCCCAGCCCACAGACCAAGCGGATTGATAACAACCTGACTACGCAGGGTAGGCCGGGGGGCAGGCGGGGTAGGCGGACGGCGGGGCATGGCGGCAGCGTAAAATGGGCGACGTGCTCACCAAAACTTCCACCAGGGACGGTTGGCGCGGGCCGTGCGCTCGTCGCGGAGGGTTTGGAGCAGTTGCTCGTAGAAAACAGGGTCGATGTGGATGGGCTGGCCGACGGCGGCCTGCTGGCGCACGTGCTCCAGCTCCTCGGGCGCAAGATAGTGGTCAGTGAGGGCCAAAGACTGCGCTTCTTGCTCCAGCGTGGCGGGCGCGTTGCCACACGCCGGGCAAGGCGTGAAGGCGCCCACTTTAAACTCACCACAGGCAAAACAACTGGCGATGGTCATACTACTGAATGAGGGGCAGCCGCTACCGGCGGGTTAGATGCTGCGCGTATTGCAGTTGCTCAGGCGGCAGCTGAGCAAAGCGCAACGTGTCGCCGGCACTATCGAGTACGTAGGTGGGCACTTGGCGGCTCACGCGCCGGTAGGTTTCGTCGGGTGTGAAGCTGCTGCCAAACAGGCAGTCCTCCGTGTAGCCCCGCACGCTGATTACGGTAGCGGCTGTAGGCGCAAAAGCCAAGCGCAGCTGGCAGCCTTGCTCGTCTCCGGGCGCCTTAACGAAGTAGTACGCCGTGTCGTGGCGCAGCGTGGCGCGCCCCATCACGCTCACCAAGTGGTATGCCGGGGGACCATCGTTGGCATCCACCTGAAAAAGAACCGTCGAGTCGGATTCCGGATAGACTATCAGAATGCCGCCCGACTCGTCGGCTTCGGGCCGGCCCCAGCGGTATTCGCCGGCGTAGGTTGCGGTAGCGAGTGGGGCCAGGGTAGGGCGGGTGGCGAGCGGAGTAGCAGCGTCGGGCTGGTGGGTGCAGCCCACTACACTGGCTACGGCCAGCAACGACCACGCCAGGCGTCTGCTTCTTAGGGAGGCGCAAATCGGAGTTAGTCGAGGAGACATCGTACCAAGAACTGTCATAATAAGTTGTGCCGATAGCGCCTGCCTTATTCCCCTACCTTCTCCGTGAGGTGCTGTTTCCATAGCTGCTCGGCGTGCTGGCGGAAGGCAGCCGGAGCGGTTTTCCAGGCCGCATCGAAGGTGTAGGTGCCGCCATCAAACTGCCCCCCGCCCAGCGCAATGCGGCTGGTACCGCGCACGGCATACTTGCGCGAGCCTTCGTACAGGATAATCTTCTGGGTGCTGGGGCTTACGTCGCCACGGCACACGGTGCGGTACACGAGCCAGATTTCGGCCGTGCCATCCTGGTCGAGGTCCGTCACGGTGAGGCCTTTCGGGCGAAACTCCGCGCCGATATCCAGCGGACATTCTTCCACGAAGTCGTGCACCTGCCAGGTAGGCGCGCCGCTGGCCGAGTAGTGGTAGGCGTAGAGGTCGGCGCGTTGGGCATCGTCGGTGTCCTTGGCGGCGGGGTCGGGCCGGGCGCCGGTTTGGGTGGCCAGCACGGTGTAGGTGCCGGTGCGGTCGGTGTAGCGCAGGGCCTGCACCACGCGGCCAGTGCGCTTCAGGGTAGCCGGCACGGCAGCCGGCGCCAACGGCTTGACTTGCACCTGCCCATGCGCCGATGCCGTCACGAAGGAAAACGTAATCAGGAAGAAAGCTACACGCATCATCAACGGATAGAATCGGTCAGCGCCTGACCTTGGTGATTGATATAGGACCACGTGGCACAGGTCCAGTACGAGTGCTCAACCGCCTGCTCCGTATGGCAGCCCCGTCCTACCCTAGCCCGGCCCTTTTCGAAGGGAAACGCGGCCTCGTAGCGCGGCGGCACCACCACCCGCCCGGTGGCGGTATCGGCGTAGCCGAGCAGGCCCGCCGCATTCACTATGCGCAGGACGCCCTCGGCGGGGTAGTCGGGGCCATTGTCGAAGAGGTAGGGATGGAAAAGCACCCGCTCCTGCCGGTCGATGCCGACCCAGCCCGTCCCTACCCGGTGCACAATAGCCACGCGGTCAAACCGTTCGGTCACGCTCCTATCGTAGCGCCCAAAGGGAATAACCGTGTCGCCTGCCGCCGACACGTAGGCGCAGGCCTCGTCGGTGGGGCGCTGCACTAGTCGCCACGGCGGCTCGGGTGCCGCCTGACAGGCCGGTAGCCCTACCACAACAACAGCCCACCAGCCGGTCAGAAAATTGCGCATACATGCAGGGTAGGATGATAAGGCTATTCGTAGAAAATGGCCCAAAAGTTTAAGCCGGCACTTCCTCTACCAGGGGATGACAGAGCGTATGCAGCAGCTATTGCACTATCAGGCGTAGGGCATGCGGGCCGGTTCGTACCAGGTATACGCCCGTGGCGCTGCCAGCCGGCAGGCGTAACTGGGCCGAGCCAGCCGCATCGACGGTGCCCGAATGCACCAGCCGACCCGTGGCATCATACACGCTCACCACGGCTCCGGGTAGGGCACCCGTTAGGGTAGTAGCCTGACTGGTGGGGTTTGGAAATAGCGCCAGTTCCGGCTGCCCGCTGACAACCACGGTGCGCACGGGCGAGAAGTGGGCTGTGCCATCGTGGTCTACCTGGCGCAGGCGGTAGTACACCTGCGCTGCCCCATACTGCGCCAGGGTCGGATCCAGCAGTTGGTACTCGTGGGGCAGGCTGCTCGTGCCGTGGCCCGACACCTGCCCAATCCGCCGAAACGCGTACCCGTCCTCGCTCACTTCCACCTCAAATCGGTCGTTGTTCACCTCCGAGACCGTGCTCCACCGTAGCAGCGCCGCGGTGCCGCGGCGCTCGGCTGTGAAGCGCACCAGCTCCACGGGTAGGGGCTGGTTGGTATTGCTCAGGGTGAGCACGCCTAGCTGCGCCACGCTGGCCGTAAACGAACGGGCACTGACGCCAACCGGCGCGCCCTGCGGCGCCCACGGACCCGTGGTTTGGTCGGCGCGCCAGAGTTGTGCCGTCGTGGGCATAGTCAGCCCGTGGTCGTCGTCGGCCACCCAGCTCACCGTAACGGAGGCCGGAGTGGCTGGGTTGAGCGGCTGGTCGGCCGTTACCTCCCACACCCGGTCGATGCCCTTACTGGTACCGCTCCCGTTCTGGCCGTAGCTGACGCCGGCCAGTTGCAGCCCCGCCGTGCGCGTCACCGTCACGGTTCCCAGGTTCTGACCGTTTGCGTTCAGCACCAGGCCGTTGGCGAAGTCCATTGCGCCGACACCGGCCGTGCGCGTCACCTGAAGACGCCCCTGCACGTAGCGGCCCGCCTCCTCCCCTACCACGCTGGCCTCGTTGGGTAGGCGCAGGGTGTAGAGCGGCGCACCGCCCCCAACGCCCTGGGTACGCACCAGGCCCTGAGTAAGAGTAAGCAGGGAGGTGATGGTCAGATTGGCGGGGATGAACAGGCGGTTGCTGCCCGCGGCGCCGGTGTTGCGGAGCGTGAGGTAGGCCACGGTAGCCGAGCCAGGCGCGAAGGTCTGGTCCTGGCTGCCGCTAAATAGCAGCGTACCCGGCGAGGTGAGCGTACCCGCGTTGGTGAAATCACCTGTGAGCTGCAGGGTACCGGCATTGGTGAGGGTGCTACCGCTGGCCTGCTGCACGCCGCCCGCTACGTAGAGCGTAGCGCCGCCCTGCACTGTCACCACGGCGCCGCCGGTGGTGGTCAGGGTTTGGGCCAGGCTCATCAGCGGAGAGAGCCCCAGCAAAAGAGAGAAAAAGTGTTTCATGACAATCCAGAAGGAGGTTGCGGTTTCGATGCTAGTGAGCGGCAGCACGGTCAGCGCCTGCTTCCAAGGCTCGCAAGCGTTGCTCGAAGCTGCTAAGCGTGGCTTCGGCCTGGATGGCGCGGGCACGTTGGGTTGCGGCTTCGGCCGCCAGCTCCCGAATGGCCTCCAGTAGCACAGGCGTGAGCTGGGCGTAGTTGACGGCTTTGTAACCCTGCGCATCCGTGCTTACCAGCTCGGGGTACACTTTCTCTACCTCCTGCGCCAGCAAGCCCACCTGCTGGCCCGCGTCGCCGCCCCGGCTCAAGCCCAACGCGTTGAGGCGGTAGCGCACCCCGCGCAGGGCCAGCGCCCCGGCCAGGGCGCCGGTGAGTGGGCGCACGTCAGTTTTAAAGCGCGCATCGGAGGAGATGATAACCCCCGTAGCATAAATGCTACCGCCCACGTCGAGGCGGTAAGTAGGATTGGTCTGGTTGATACCCACGTTGCCTTGGCCGCTGGGTTCGAGCAGCAGGTTGCCGGCCGTGTTTTCGATGATGCTGGCTGTATTGCCCCCATTGAGCGGGCGCACAATCAGATTGGAGCCGCGGTGCTCGAGCTTGAGCGAAGCCGCCTCTGAGGCGCTGGGCAGTTGCACTTCGAGCTGAGCAGCGGGCGCGCCAGTACCAATGCCCACCCGCACGGCGTTGGTACCAGTGCCACCTAGTGCCAACGAGTTACTTTGGCTGACTCTGGCATCATATCCTATGGCCCCAGCGTTAATCAGGTCTTCCGTCGCAGGGCCGGCTAGGTAGCCAAAGGCCCAGTTGTTGCTACCCGTTGAGTTGGCGATGCCACTTCCATAGCCGACGAACTGATTGCGACTGCCTGTCGTATTGTTTTTTCCGCTCCCATAGCCACTGAATTGGTTCTCGTTGCCCGTCGTATTGTAGAAGCCACTTCGGTAACCGCTGAACTGATTATAGCTACCCATTGTGTTGTAGTAGCCACTCCGGTGGCCGCTGAATTGATTTTCTTTGCCTCTTATGTTGCTATAGCCGCTCCAATAGCCGCTAAATTGGTTTTCACGGCCCTCTGTGTTGCTGTAGCCACTCTGGTAGCCACTAAACTGGTTGTCACTGCCCTCTGTGTTGCTATAACCACTCTGGTAGCCACTAAACTGGTTCTCGTTACCCGTTGTGTTTGCCTGTCCGGCCTGCCGGCCGATAAATTGATTGTGGAAGCCGCCCGTATTAGCCTGTCCGGTCTGGTAGCCCACATACAAATTTTCGCCCGGCGTGTTCTGGGCCAAGTTCAGGCCTCCGTCGGCGCGTACGCCCATGCCCCGCACCCCGGCTGGCAGACTGGTTCCGGTGCCCACCAGCGCGTTGCCCTGCAGGTTCAGGACGCGGGTAGCCATGTGGTTACCCAGGTTGTCGCCGCCGGTGCGGGTCTGGTCGGGCAGGTAGCGCCAGCCTGCGCCGCTGTAGTAGTAGAAGCCCTGGCGCGGGTTAGTCTGGAACACGAGCAGGCCCGTGGCCGGGGCCGGGATGCCCACGCGCGCCGCGGAGTCCAGGCGTGGGATGAGCAGACCCTTGTTTGGGGCCGCCACATCGAGTACGGCTGAGGCATCGGGCGCGCTGGTGCCGATGCCCACGCTGCCGCCCGTCTGCGCCAGGGTAGGGCCAGCCAGCAGGCTCAGCAGCACAAATAGAAAAGCTTGTAGTAGAGCGTGTTTCATATAGTGACAGGTGAAGTGTGGAAGTGTGGAATCAAACTAAAGGAGGCGGTTCCGACGCTAGCGGGCGGCGCGGTCAGCGGCGCCTTCCAGGGCCCGCAGGCGCTGCTCGAAGCCGGTTGTACTGGCCTCGGCGCGCTGCTGCTGCTGGCGTAGCTGCGCCTGCAAGGCCTCGTTTTGGGCCGCCAGCTCCCGAATTGCCTCCAGTAGCACAGGCGTGAGCTGGGCGTAGTTGACGGCTTTGTAACCCTGCGCATCCGTGCTTACCAGCTCGGGGTACACTTTCTCTACCTCCTGCGCCAGCAAGCCTACCTGCTCGGCCCCGGCTACCCCGCCGTGGGCCACGCCCAGCGCGTTCCAGCGGTAGCGCACTCCGCGCAACGCCAGCGCCCCCGCCAAGGCCCCGGCGAGCGGCCGTACCTGCTGCTTGAAGCGCATATCGGAAGGCGACACGTTGTTACCGCGAATGGTACCGGCCACATCCAGCATATAGCCCGGGCTGCTCGTACCGATGCCCACATTGCCATCAGCACGCACGAGCAGCAGCGTCGTACCCGTGGTGTTCTGCGTGCTGCCCCTGCTCACATCCAGGACTGCGGTACCGGCCGAGGCCGAGGCTACCTTCACGGCCAAAGCCCCGCCACCGGCTCCACTCGTATTGCCGTTGTAGAAGGCGGCCGTGTAGCCCTGCTCGGGGCTACTCCACGTCAGCGAGGGACTGCTCACGCCGAAGCCGTTGCTGCCCACCACGTTGTCGGACGTATTGCTGAGCTGCGAATACGGCGCTGTGGTGCCGATGCCCACGTTTACGGCGTTGGCCCCGGTGCCACCCAGCACCAGCGAGTTGCTCTGGCTGACCTGGGCTTGGTAGCCGATAGCCCCGGCGTTGGTCAGGTTACCTGTAGTAGGGCCGGCCTGGTAGCCGAAGGCCCAGTTATTGCTGCCCGTTGTGTTGTAGTAGCCGCTCCGGTAGCCGTTGAACTGGTTAAAGTTGCCGGTCGTGTTACTATAGCCGCTCAGATAGCCGCTGAACCGATTATAGCTGCCGGTTGCGTTGCTGTAGCCACTCCGGTAGCCGCTGAACTGATTATAGCTGCCGGTTGTGTTGTGGTAGCCACTCTGGTAACCAGTAAATATGTTATTGCTGCCCGCCGTATTAAGAACACCGCTCTCGTAGCCGCTGAATTGATTTTGGTCGCCCGTCGTGTTGCTATAGCCGCTACCATAGCCGCTGAACTGGTTAAAGCTGCCGGTCGTGTTGTAGTAGCCGCTCTGGTAACCAGTAAACTGGTTGTAGTAGCCGGTCGTGTTAGCCTGTCCGGCCTGGTAGCCAATAAACTGGTTATAGTAGCCGGTCGTGTTAACCCGCCCGGCTTGGTAGCCCAGGTACAAGTTGTCGCCTGGTGTGTGTTGGCCCACATTCAGGCCTCCATCGGCGCGCACGCCTACCCCCCGCACACCGGCCGGCAGCTCGGCCCCGTTGCCCACCAGCGCATTGCCTTGCAGGTTCACGGTGGTGGTGGCTACCCCGTTACCCAGGTTGTCGCCGGCCGCGCTGCGGGTCTGGTCGGGCAGGTAGCGCCAGCCTGCGGCCGGGCCGGCGTAGTAGTAAAATCCCGCCCGCGGGTTGGTCTGGAACACGAGCAGGCCTGTGGCCGGGGCCGGGATACGCACGCGCGCCGCGGAGTCCAGGCGTGGGATGAGCAGACCCTTGTTTGGGGCCGCCACATCGAGTACAGCCGAGGCATCGGGCGCGCTGGTGCCGATGCCCACGCTGCCGCCCGTCTGTGCCAGGGTAGGGCCGGCCAACAGGCTCAGCAGCACGAGCAACAGCAACCGAGAAGAAGCAGGGAGGAGAAGTGCTTTCATGTTTACAAAGCACGCGTCCTACTTTATATGGCGAAAGTACATCTTGATGTACCTGCCGGGCGGGTTTAACCGCGGCGCACGTTGCGGGCCAGCAGTTCGCCTTTGCTGTTGATGTGCAGCTTGGCGTACACGCTCTTGATGTGGCGGCGCACCGTATTGAGGCTGATACCGAGCTGATCGGCAATGAGCTTGTAGCTCAGGCCCTGCTCGATGGCGCGCACCACTTGCAGCTCGCGGGCAGAGAGTACCTGCGTGGGGTCGGGCGCGGGCTGGAAGTATTTCACCACCTCGCGGGCCACGGCCGGGCTCATGCTGCTGCCGCCTTCGGCCACGGCCAGCAGGCCGGCTTTCAACTCGGGCAGTGGGGTGGTTTTCAGAAAGAAGCCCACCGCCCCAGCGCACAGGCCCTGAAACACGCGGGCCGGGTCGCCCATGGTGGCCGTGAGCAGCACCACCTCCGTCTGGGGTAGGCGCTGCTTGATGAGGGCCACGCCCTCGATGCCCGAGCGGCCGGGTAGGCCAATATCGGAAAGCACCAGCCGCGGCAGGGTGGCCTCCTGCCCGATTTTCTCCAGAAACTCCTCCACCGAGCCCACTACCAGCGTGCAGCTGAACTCGGGCTGGGCGCAGAGGTAGGTTTCCAGCCCCCGACGCACGGCGGGTAGGTCTTCGATGATAGCCAGGGGTAACGACATAGCCATAAAGAACGGTAAAACTAGTAGGGTTGAAATAGCACGAAGCTACAGCTCCGGTCGGTGAGCATACCGGCCATATTACCAAGTACGCACCAGCAGCTACCGGCGCTGCTGCCCACGAAGCTGATGCAGCCCGGCCCGTGGTAAAGCGCCAACGATACGGCCTGACCGGGGCTTACTCGGCCTGGGTAATAGTATAGTGTATCCGTACGCTGCCCACGCTCAGGTTGGCGCTGTTAGCGGGAAAGCGCACCAGCAGGAAGTAGCTGTACATGGTGTTGTCGACTACCCCGCTCGCCGGCATGTTGACGGTTTGGTAACCGGCGTTGTCCACCGACAACAAGGCCCCTAGCGTAATCTGGGTGCTGGCCGTGAGGTCAGCCGCTTGTAGAGACACGGTCAGCTGGCTGCTGGCGTTGGCATCCCGCAAAAATACGTTGCAGCTGGTGATGGTAGCTCCCTGGGGCAGATGCACCGGGGCCTCGAACACGCCTTCCCCGCTGCTTAGAGAAAAGGTACGCAGGACGCCGTCCTGGCGCGCTGCCCCGCCGCTCTGCGCCGCAAAGTCGGCCCGGCTCAGGTGCAGAACGTAGGCTTTGGGGGCGGCGTAGGCGAAGGCACTAGTGGCGGGCACCGTCACGCTGCCCTGGGTGCTAAGCGGGCCAGCGGTACCGGCGCTGCCATCGGCGTTCAGGGTAAGGGCATCCGTGAGCGTGCCGGCATGGGTGGTGCGCAGGGTCAGGCCCAGGTTGGTGCTGGTTGTGGGGCTGGGCACGCGGGCCTGCACGTAGGCCACCGGATCGACGCTGCTGTACGGGGCCAGGTACAGATGACCGGGCAAGTACACGCTCTGGGTATTGCCTTTGTTGGGGTCCGCTACCAGATACGTGTCGCCCGCACCGGCCACGTCTAACGTCCCGCGCGGAGTAGTGCTGCCCGTGCCGATGCCCACGCGGCCGGTGCTGCTGACGGTCAGGCCCGTGGTGCCGCCGTTGCCCACCAGCCGGTTGGTACCCAGGTTCAGGTTCCGGGTGGCGGTGTGGCTGCCTAGGTTGTCGCCACCGCGGGCCTTATCAGCCAGAAACAGCCAGCCCGCCGCGCCGCCGTAGTAGTAGAAGCCCTGGCGCGGTGCGGTCTGGAACACGAGCAGGCCCGTGGCCGGATTGGCAATACCCACGCGTGCGGCCGAATCCAGCCGGGGCACGAGCAGCCCCTTGTTCGCAGCCGACAGCTCCAGCACGGCCGAGACATCGGGCGCACTCGTGCCGATGCCCACGCCACCGGTTTGGGCCACAGCAGCCAGCGGGGCCAACAGCACGAAGAGCAGGTAGGTGTGTTTCATGTTTGCAAAGCACGGCCCTACCCCCATACGGCGTAAGTACATCTTGATGTACCAGCGATGGAGGAGTAGGAGGTTGGGAGGGTAAGAGGGTAGGCGTCTGGGAGGGTATGGGGTAGGAGTCTAAAAGTTGTTACTAGTTGACTGAGTTTGTGCCTCCAAACCCCTACCCCTTACCCTCTCAAACCCGGGGCAGAGCGCGGGCAGGTCAGGAATGTTGACCCTACCCTCCTACCCTCACACCCTCTTACCCCACTGGCACGCGCACCTGCACGCCCCAGCCGGGCTGATTGGGCACGGCACCGTAGCCAGTGATGCAACTGCCGCCCACGGCTTCGGCCCGGGCCGCCATGTTGCGTAGGCCGTGGCCGCTGGCCCGTGGTACCTTGGTCGGGGCCGGGGCATCGTCGGCCACGGTCAGCACCAGCCCGGCTTCTTCGGCAGCCAGCGCCACGCTTACTTGCTGGGCCAGCGGAGCGTGTTTGGCCACGTTGTGCAGGGCTTCCTTGAAAATCAGGTACAGGGCCCGGCGCGTTTCCATGGGTAGCTGCGGCGGCAGCTGGGCCGCGTCGGCCGTGAAGAGCAGGGTCCGCTCGCCACCACCCAGTAGCTCGTAAGCGTAGTCGCGCATGCGGTCGAGCAGGCTACCGGTCGTGTCGTTGTGGGCATCGTAGCCCCACACCACGTCTTGCAATTGGGCGGCGGCGGCACGGCTGGCCGTGGCTACTTCCTGCAGGTGCGCTTGCTGCTCATCGGGCGAGTAGAGTCCGGCCCCCAGCAGGTTGGTTTGCATCGAAATCTGCGTCAGCAAGCCTCCTACCTCGTCGTGCAAATCGGCCGAGAGCCGAGTGCGCAAAGCCAGCTCACGGCGCAGCTGGCGGCGGCGATAGGCACTCAGCCCCAACCCCGCGCCCGCCAGCAGCAGCACCGCACCCAGCACCAGCACCAACAGGAGTCGCTGCTGGCGCAGGCGCAGCAGCTCGCCTTCGTGGCGCAAGGCACTTACCTGCAATTCGGCTTCGTCGGTTTCGTACGCGGCCCGCATCAGCTCCGTAAGTTGCTGATTGTCGCGGGCACGCACGGAATCCAGCACGGCTTGCTGGCGCACCAAAGCGGCGTAGGCGGCCGGGTAGTCGTGGCGGGCCAGGGCGGCGCGGCGGCGCACTTCCCAGCCCTGGGCCCGCAGGGGCAGGGTGGCACCGGGGGCCACTTCGGCACGCTGGGCGGCCTGCTCGGCGGCCGCCCACTGGCCCTGCCGCCCCCGAAACTCAGCCAGGGCCATCAGGGCTGGGGCCAGCACCCCCGCCGCCCCACGCGCCTGCTGGGCCGCCACGGCCCGCGTTAGATAGTGCTGGGCCGAGTCGGGCTGGCCGCGCTGCTCGTAGGCCCGGCCCAGCAGCAGCCAGGCCGTGGGCAGGTAGTTGGCTAAGTGGCTGCGCCGGGCCAGCCGCTCCGAACGCCGGAAACAAGCCAACGCTGCCGCGAGGCTATCGGGCTGGCCTAGCAGCGCCTCGCCCAAGAACTGCCAGGAAGAGGCCAGGCCCATCGTGTCGAGGTCAGCCGCTTCCAGAGCCATACCCTGGCGCAGGTAGCGAGCCGACTCGCGCCAGCGGCCCTGCCGCAGGTATACCCGCCCTAGATTACCTAGTGTAGCGGCCGCGGGGCCGGTGCCCGCTGGCAGGCCCTCGGCCCGCCGCAACGAACGAAAAAAGCAGGCGGCCGCCGAGTCGAGGCGGCTTTGCCGGGCATAAATCAGGCCCGTGGAGTTCAGCAGCTGTGCCTGCAGCTCGCGGTTGGTAGGGTCCAGACGGCTGGCTTCCCCGTACAGCACCAGGGCCCGGCCGGGCTGGCCTAGGTCACCCAGGGCCATGCCCAAGTGGTAGCGGTTTTCGGCCCGCAGCCGGGTCGGGGCTGTGGCGAGTTGCTGCCCGGCGCGTTGCAGCAACGGCAGCGCCAGCGCCGGCCTGCCGGCCTGCCGATAATAGTCGCCACGCAGATCCAGGGCCTGCCCGGCAATGTGGGGCTGCTGGGTTTGATAGGCCGCCCGCTCAGCCGCGCGCGCGTACCCTACCACCCCGGCCGAGTCGAACGGCCCCATATACGCCTGCGCTACCCGCAACAGCGCCGCGGCCGTTGGAGGACTACTAACCGATACTACGGTGCGCAAACTGTCCGGAACCGGCGGAAGTGGTACGGTTTGGCTGGAACCAGCAAGTGGGTATAGCAGCAACAGTAGAATCCAGCATAAACCAAATGGATACTGTCGTGCCATGAAGGCAAAGAAACAAAACAACTGCGCTTTTCACCTATCCTCTACTAGGGAAAATGCAGTTGTGGAATGTTGCTATTTATAAGCGTGTCAAGGCATCTCGCTCGCATCGTTGAGTTGGTCACACAACGTCAGTACGCGAAATGCTTCGACAAGCAAATGCCAGATAGAACAGGACGGCCTGACCTACCTTCACCCTATACTTAAATAGCAGCTGCCTAGCGCTGATTATTCTCTTCCTCCGCTTCCCGTGTCAGGGTAGTTATCCAGGAGCGCGTGATGTCGGACTCCAATTCGCTGCCGCGGCGGCGTACGTCGCCCAGGTCGCCGGCGGGACCGGGTAGGGTTTGGTTGACCCACCCTAGCACGTCGGCAGCTAGGCCGGGGAACAGGCCGTGGAAGGTAGCCAGCAGCTTGGCGGGCAGGCCCAGAATCAACTCGGCGTCGCCGCGGCGGCAGGCGTTCCAGATCTGACGGGCCGCCGTTTCAGCGTTCATGGAAACGGCCGGCAGCGAATCGGCAATCATAAACCAGGCGTACTCCTTGCGGTGCTGGCCCTTCACGATGGCATTGCGCGGGCTGCCCGTGCGCATCAGGCCAGGGCACACGGTGGTAACTTTGATGCCGTGCTGGCTCAGCTCGCTCCGAAACCCTTCCGAGAGTCCTACCAGGGCAAACTTGCTGGCGCTGTAGGGTATCAGATGCGGCACGGCCACTTTGCCCCCCAGCGAGGCAATATTCACAATTCGACCTTCGCCCCGGCGGCGCATATCGGGCAGTACGGCCTGCATGGCGTGCAGGGGCGCCCAGAAGTGCGTGTTCATCGAATCCTGAAAGTCGCGCTCATCCAGGTTATCGAGGGGGCCGGTGGAGATGATGCCGGCATTGTTGATGAGCACATCAATCGGCCCGAGATGCCCCTGCACTTCCGTCACGAGCGTGCGCACGGCTACGGGGTCGGTGAGGTCGCGCACCAGAGCCACCACCTCGCCGCCTTCAGCCGTCAGCTCACGCTGAGCACGTTCCAGTTCGTCGGCGTCGCGGGCGCAGATGGCGACTTTAGCGCCTTCGGCTACGGCTTGGCGAGCCAGCAGCAGACCTAGCCCGCGCGAGCCGCCCGTGATGAGTACTACCCGGTTGCGCAGCTCATAGCTGCCCCGGCGGTTGGTGTAGAGGGTAGCGGCGGCTAGCAGGGCACCCGCGCCCAAGGCAGTCAGCCAGTTGTTTCGGGTTTCTCGTTTCATATAGAAAGCTGTATGCAAAGTGAGCCGAAAAGGTTGCGCCCAACGCGCACAGATTCTGCCAGGGTAGGGCATCAAAACGGCGGGCCGTATGTTAACCCACACCGGGCGAGTCTGGCACTATCTTTAGAGGGAGTAGCACAGGTCAGGCTGCGTTGCCCGGCTTTCCTTCGCTTTCTGCCGTAGTTTTGCATTCGATATGAAATCAACTTCTCTTCTTATAGCTACCCTGTTGCTGGCCGCGCCTACTGCGCTGCTGGCGCAAAATACCAAGCCCCTACCCAGCCGTACGGCCACGCCGGCGGCAGCGGCCACCACTGCGCCGCTGCTCAACGAAACGCAACTCACGGAGCGCGCTACGGCCCTGACTGTCAACATGCAAAAGGGCCTGGGCTTGACTCCGCAGCAGGTGGAGAAAGTGCAGAAAATCAACCTCACCAGCATCCGAGCCGTGGAAACCGCCCGCGCCCAATACCGCCGCGACCTGCGCAAAATGGCTGGCATTGTGGAAGATGTGGGGCAGTCGCGCCTAGCTGCTCTGAAGGATGTTCTCACCCCTACCCAGTTTGACCGCTACCAGCGCAAGCGCGAGGAGAAAATGGGTGTGCCCAGCGGCAGCGCCGCCCAAGGCAACCCGGCACCTGGCCTACCCGGTGGGTATGGGGAGTAATGAGATGGTAAAATTTTGAGTAAAAGAAAACACGTGTCATCCTGAGCTTGCGAAGGATCTTCTCACGCAAGAACGACAGGCGTTAAAACGACTCGTGCAAACGTGAGAAGGTCCTTCGCAAGCTCAGGATGACACGCGTTTTCTTCTACTCACTACACCTCATATCACTATTTCACCATCTCCCAGGCCAGCTTCAGAATCACGCCGCTGACTACCACCAGAAACAATACCCGCACAAAGCCTACCCCTTTTTTCAGGGCGAGGCGGGAGCCCAGGGTGGCGCCCAGCATGTTGCAGGCGGCCATGGGTAGGGCCACACGGTAGATGATATGGCCGGTGATGGCGAAGTAAGCGAGGCTAGTGAAGTTGGTGGCGGCATTCACCATTTTGGCTGAACCGGACGCCGTGAGAAAATCGTAGCCAAACAAGCCTACGAACGCAAACAGCAACATACTGCCCATGCCCGGCCCGAAAAAGCCGTCGTAGAAGCCCAGCCCTACCCCTATCAGCAAGCCGTAGAGCAGCTCACGTTGGGCAGACAGGCGCGGGGCGTGCAGCTGCCCAAAATCTTTGCGCCAGAAGGTATACACGGCAATAACCACCAGCAGCCCCAGCACCAACGGCCGCACCAAATCCTGCGGTAGGTGGCTCACGGCCCGCGCGCCCAGCAGCGCAAAAACGCCGGCCGTGCCCGCCGCCAGCCCTACCACCCGCCACCGGATGGGCACCTGCCCAGCGTAGCGGCGAAGCGCAATCAGCGTCCCCATCATCGACGATACCTTACCAGTGCCCAGCACCGTGGGCACTGGCACGCCGGGCAGCAGCAGGAGCATGGCAGGCGTTTGAATCAGGCCGCCGCCGCCCACGATGGAGTCGATGAAACCGGCCAGAAAGGCAAATCCGCATAGCAGGGCAATGGTACTTGTGGCAATCATGCGGGCGAAGATAAAGTTGATTTGCTGTTAGCTGCTAGCTTTTGGCTGCTCGCTAACAGCTTCACTCAATCCAACCTCCATGCACTGGCCGCGTACCTCTGCGGGAATCCTACCCTCCCCTGTATGACGGAGACCCTCTCCCATCGCGAAAAACTCCTGACGCTGGCCGGCGTGCTACTGGCTATGTTTCTGGGCGCACTCGATCAGACCATCGTTTCCACGGCCCTACCCCGCATTGTAGAAGACCTCAACGGCCTCGACCGTTTCACGTGGGTGGCCACGGCTTACCTGGTGGCCAGCACCACGCTGGTGCCCATCTACGGCAAGCTGGCCGACATGTACCCACGCCGCACCCTGGAAATTATAGTGGTCATCATCTTCCTGATTGGCTCGGCGCTGTGCGGACTGGCCGGCGAGTTTGGCCCCCTACCCCTGCTGGGCGACGGCATGAACCAACTGGTCATTTTCCGGGGGATTCAGGGGCTGGGCGGTGCGGGACTGTTTGCGCTGGCGTTCATCATCATTGCCGACTTGTTTCCGCCAGCTGAGCGGGGTAAATACCAAGGGTTTACGGGGGCGGTGTTCGGCACATCGTCGGTGCTGGGGCCGTTTCTGGGCGGGTTGCTGACGGACCACGGCACCGGCTGGATTCCGGGCGTGGCGGGTTGGCGACTGGTGTTCTACGTGAACCTGCCGCTGGGCGCGCTGGCCCTGTGGTTTATCCTAACCTACATGCCCAAGCTGGCTCCCCAGGAAACCGGCAAACGGCTCGATTACCTGGCAGCGCTACTGCTGTTGCTGGGGCTGGTGCCGCTGGTGGTGGCCTTGCAGCTCAACAAAGCTACCTACCCCTGGACCTCCCCCATCACGCTGGGGCTGCTGGCGGGGGCGACTGTGGCCCTCGTGCTGTTCGTGCTTCGCTCCCTGCGTTCCGACAATCCCATTCTGGCCTTTAGTCTGTTTGAGAATCCGGTGTTTCGGGCGGCCAACGTGGCTATTTTTCTGCTGGGTGGTGCGTTTCTGGGACTAGTGATTTTTGTGCCCTTGTTTATGGTGAACGTGCTGGGCGTATCGGCCACGAAAGCCGGCATCAGCCTGATTCCGCAGTCGTTGGGGGTTGTGACGGGCTCCGTGTTGGCCGGGCAAATGGTGTCACGCTTTGGTCATTATAAGTACTGGATGCTGGGCGGCGGTGTGGTGTTGCTCGCGGGCCTTGGCCTACTGGCTACCATGCCCGAGGACGTTTCGTACACGCGCGTGCTGGTGTACCTGGCCATTTGCGGGATTGGGCTGGGGCCTACCATGCCGCTCTACACGCTGGCTATTCAGAATGCCGTGGAGCCGCCGCTGATGGGGCAAGCCACCTCTGCCAGTCAGTTTTTCCGGCAAATTGGTGGGGCCATTACCACGGCTTTGCTGGGTACGGTGCTCACGCTCACGCTAGCCCAGGCCCTACCCGCCACGGCGGAAACGGCCGCTGGTGCCGCCTCGCGCACGGCTGCTACCACCGGCGAAGGCCCGGCCCTACCCTCTGAGCTGGCCAGCACCCCCGGCGGGGCGGGCACCTCGCCGGCCGTACGGCACGCGTTTTCAACAGCCATTCAGCGAGTGTATCTGGTGGTGATTGTACTGGCCGCGCTGGGCTGGGCGGCCACGTGGTTTGTGCCCGAGCGGCCCCTGCGCAAAACCAACGAAGTAGGCGAACCCGACGTGGCCGGGTAGAACTTTGGGTAGGAATGGTTGTTAAGTGAGAGTTGTTAGTAATGTGAAAGGTGCCTGTCATCCTGAGCACAGCGCAGGACCTTATCACGCAAGGACAAGTCGTTGGTACGTCAGTCGTTTGACTGGCATAAGGTCCTGCGCTGTGCTCAGGATGACAGGCACCTTTCACATTACCAATAACTCATCAATTTGAACCTATACAGATGAAAACGCCTTCTTCTCTCCGTCTGAGCGTGCTCGACCAGTCGCCGGTGCGGCAGGGCGGCACGGCGCGGCAGGCCCTGCTGGAAACGGTGCAGTTGGCCCAGCACGCCGAGGCCCTGGGCTACACCCGTTTCTGGGTGTCGGAGCACCACAACTCCGAGTCGCTGGCCGGCACTACCCCCGAGGTGCTGATGGCCCATCTGGCCGGCCAGACCCAGCACATCCGCATCGGCTCGGGTGGGGTGATGCTGCCGCACTACTCGGCCCTGAAGGTGGCCGAAAACTTCCGCCTGCTCGAAGGCCTGTTCCCTAACCGCATCGACCTGGGCATTGGCCGGGCGCCCGGCGCCGACCGCCTCACGGCCCAGGTGCTCAACCCCAGCAACCAGTTCAACGAGCAGGATTTCATCGAGCAACTGATGGACCTGGACCGCTACCTCACCGACCGCGCCGACCCGGAAACCATCCAGACCAAGATCAAAGCCGCGCCGCTGATTGATACCGTACCCGAGCTGTGGCTGCTAAGCAGCAGCGGGCAAAGCGGCCTGTTTGCGGCGTATCTGAGCATGGCCTTCACGTTTGCGCACTTCATCAACCCCCACGGTGGCCCCGAGGCGGTGCAGCAGTACCGCGAGAAGTTCCGCCCCTCGGCGCGCCTACCCCGCCCCGAAGCCAGCATGGCCATCTTCGTGCTCTGCGCCGACACGGAGGAGAAAGCGCAGGAGTTGGAAGACACTCTGGCCCTGCAAATGACCCTGCTCGAGACTGGCTCGCGCGGCCCTACCCCGCCCTACGCCACCGTGCGCGACTACCCCCTGGCCCCCGCCCAGCGCGCCCGCCTGGAATACAACCGCCAGCGCATGGTGAGCGGCACGCCCCTGCAGGTGAAAATGCAGCTGGAAAAGCTGGCCGCTGACTACGGCGTGGAGGAAATCATTGCCGTTACCATCACCTACGATTTCCAGGACCGACTCCGCTCGTATGAGCTGCTGGCCGAAGCATTTGCGTTGCAGCCGGCGGCGCACGTAGCATCCGTATAACCCTATAAAGGTCCGAGGTCAGCGCCTCGGACCTTTCTTTTAATAGCCCGACTCGCAATGCTTGTCTGTTGCCATAGGCATAGCATACAGCCGTAAGCTACCCTGCCCAACACGTATCTAATAGAATTCTAATAACATCCCCTGGCAGCCGTCGTACTTTTGTGCGCATCCTAGTCTTTCCTTTTCATGACTGAACCTGCTCCCGCGCCTACCCCTTCCTCTGGTTTCTCTACCCTGCTAGCCCGCATTGCCAGCGAATGGTTTTTGCTCGGTCTGGGCGGAGTAGTGCTGCTCGCCTACCTGTTCCCGAGTGCCGGCAGCGACGCCAGCCCCCTACCCTGGCACACCATCACCACGGTAGGCGTAAGCATTATCTTCTTTGCCTACGGCCTACGCCTGAGCCCCGCCAAGCTGAAAACCGGCATGCGCAACTGGCAACTGCACCTCGTGACGCAGCTCACTACGTTTGCGCTTTTCCCATTGCTGGCGCTGGCCGTGCGGCCCTTTTTTGCGGGTGCAGAAGGCGCGCTGCTCTGGCAAAGCATCTTCTTTCTATGCGCTTTGCCCAGCACTGTGTCTACCTCGGTCGTGATGGTGAGCATTGCGCAGGGCAACATTCCGGCGGCTATTTTCAACGCTACCCTGTCGGGGCTGCTGGGCATTGTACTCACGCCGCTGCTTACCGGGCTGGTGCTGCAGACCAGCGCCGCCGGCATTCCGCTGCAAGACCTTGTGCTGGATCTGGTTGGGCAGGTGATTGTGCCGGTGGCGGCCGGCGTACTCCTCAACCGCTGGCTGGGGGCCTTTGCTGAGCGCAACGGCAAGCTGCTGCGCACCTCCGATCAGATTATTATTCTGTTGATTGTCTTCACGGCTTTCTGCGAATCCTTTGCCGAAGGCGTATTTAGTAGCTACGCGCTGTGGGATGTGGTGGGCTTAAGCGTGGGTATGGTAGCGCTGTATTTTGCTGTGTTTGGGCTGGTATGGGGGCTGGGGCGCCTACTCAATTTCCCGCGCGAAGACCGGATTACGGCCGTTTTTTGCGGTTCCAAAAAATCGTTGGTGCATGGTAGTGTCTTTGCTAGTCTGCTGTTTCCGGGGGCGGCAACGGGCGTGCTGCTACTCCCGCTCATGCTCTACCACGCGCTCCAGATTATTGTGGCCAGCACCATGGCCCAGCGCATAGGCCGGCAAACAGCTATGGCGTCGGCGGTGCCGGCAAGCGAGTAGAATTTATGGCCAGAAAGTTGACAGGCAAGTTGTACTTTTGTCATCCCGTCTTTCTGGTTTTCGCTTTTTATATATGCCTAAGCGTTTATTTATCCTTGCTTTTTTTGTATTTATAACTGGTACCGCCTTAGCCCAGACGCCCGCCAAAGACCTGCGCACCGCCGTACTGAAAAACAAGCCGGCCGAGGTGCAAACGCTTCTCACAGGCGGAGCCGATGCCAACGCCCCCGTTGAGATGGTACCGGGCTTCCCTACCTCCTACCTCTTCATCGCCGCCGACAACAACCACTTGGACGTGGCTAAAAGCCTGCTGCACCACAAAGCCCAGGTAAACAAAGGCGACAAGTTTCAGCTGACGCCCCTCATGGCCGCCGCTTCTAAGGGTTACCTCGAAATGGTGCAACTCCTGCTTACCAACGGCGCCGACGCCAAAGCCAAAGACGAGGAAGGCAAAACGGCCTTGGCCTACGCTAAAGAGGGCAACCACGCTGCCGTAGTTGCCCTCCTCGAACCTAAAACCAAATAGTCTGGACTATTATGCCGGTCGGCCCACAGCGGCTGGCCGGGCAATTGCCTCAGGCGCTGCCGCCCGCCGGGCCGGGCGCCGGTTGCTTTTCTGCCGTTTGTTCAGCCAGATAATCACCCCCGTAATGGGTAGGCTGGTGGCTATCAGGCAAGCCAGAAAGTAGAGAATCTTGGAGAATGTACCTGCTACTTCGCCCGTGTGCAGGGGCTTGATGAGGCTAGTTAGCTGCTCGTTGAAGGGCTTAGCGGCGAAGATATCGGCCTTGAGTACGGCGCCGCTGTACTGGTCCAGCGTGAGGCGGTCGGTGCCAGCCAGGGCAAAGAAGCCCGTTTTGGTTTTCTGCACGCTGGCTGAGCCTTCCGGGCCCTTGGGCAGGTTTAGGCGCACATCACCGGGGTAGGCCAGCTGGCGGTTGGCCAGAGCCAGGTAGTCGTCGGCGGAGAGGGTTTGGCCCGTGGTGGCCGGTACGGCAGAGGGTAGCGGCTTTTCGCCCCGCCCGCCGAATACTTTAGCACCCAATACGCTGCTGAGCCCGTCGCGGTACCACTCAAACGACCAGCATAGGCCCGTCAGCGACATCACCGTAAGCAGCCCCAGCGCGTAGAACCCCAGCGTATTATGTAGGTCGTGGTTGAGGCGCTTAGGGCTGGCATTGGTCTTAATCACGAAACCAGGCCGCCACATCTTCCACTTGCTCCATTGCTTCAGCTTGGCCGGTGCCCACAGCGCCAACCCGGTTAGCTGCAACACGATAAAAATGAGTGTGGCGCTGCCTACTAGCAGTTGCCCTACCCCTCCTTCGATCAGCAGCCAGCGGTGCAGGCCCATCACGCTCCGAAAGAACTCCGACACACCCGTTTCGGTGTTGCCCTGCACAGCAGCCGTGTAGGGATTCACGAGCAGTGTTTGCGAGTCCTGGTTGCCACGCTTGCCGCCTTTGCCGCCGCGGCCTTCCTTGCCACCCCGTTTATGGCCTTCGCCACCGGGCTTACCACCGGCTTGCTGCTCGGCTTTTTCCTCGGCCAGCTGACGCGCCAGGGCTTCTCTGGTGGTGAGGGAAAAGGTCCAGGCCCGCTCGGCGTCGGCGGGAATTCCCAGGCCCACCACTTTGCTGGCCGGGTAGGCCTGCTCTAGCCTGCTCACCAGGGTAGCGGCTGGCAGCGGTTGCCCAGTGGCAGGCGGTGTTACGTGGTAGGCCTGCGCCTCCACGGCCTGCACAATCTCATTGCGGAAGGTATATAGAGTACCGCTCAGGCATACAATAAATAGGATAAGGCCACTACCTACCCCCAGCCATAAGTGAATGTCCAGGATAAACTTGCGTAGCGTGTAACCATTTTTCTCAGTTTTCACAGGAAGGAATGAAGAGTAAGGAATGAATACAGAAGAACCGCTGGCAATTTAGACAAATTATAAATTATATACCTATAGGTTGTAAATCATCCCGGTGCGCATTAGAGTTTATGGACAGTAATGAAAAGGAATTCCAACGCTTTGGAGACGTCCTGCTGAGCGCAGCCGAAGCATCCCTACCGAATGATTTCGGGCCAACAAAGCGGTAGAGGTGCTTCGGCCGCGCTCAGCAGGACGTTCTTTTTACTTACTGTCCACACAGCCTAGCAAGGCATAAAAGCAGCTATGCACGCGCAACCGTACAAAGGCTATTTAGAATGTATAAAAATAATAAGCCAGATTATTTGTTTTAACCCCATTTTAATACGTGCTTTGCCAATATTTTGAATCGCTCTAAATAACGCATGGCAACACGTTTCCTCTCCATTCCTTTACTCTTTGGTCTTTCCTTACCGCTGACTACCTGGGCACAGGCTACATCACATGCAGCAGCCCGCCACGTGCAGCAAGAAACCGGTACGCTTACTGGCCGCATACAGCTAGCCGATGAGCAAGCGGCCGAATCGGTTTCGGTTCTGGTGAAAGGCACGTCGCTGGGCACTACGACCGATGCAGAGGGCAATTTTCGCTTGCAGGCACCAGCCGGTTGGCTGACGGTAGCCGTGACGCATGTGGGTTACGTTACGCAACTCCTGACAGTGCAAATAAAAGCGGGTGAAGCGGTTACCCTACCCCCACTGACGCTGGCGAAGGACCAACGTCAGCTCTCGGAAGTGACCGTGATGGGCAACCGCACTATCAATGAAAAGCCCGTGGCCGCGGGCAAGCTGCCGGTGCGCCCCCTGGATCTCCCTCAAAGCATTGTCACCATCGACCAGCGGGTGCTGGAGCAGCAGCAGGTGCTGCGCGTGAGTGATGCGCTGGCCAACGTGAGCGGCGTGTACGTGATGGGCACCACCGGCGGCACCCAGGAAGAGCTGGCCAGCCGGGGCTTCTCGATGGGGAGCAACAATACCTTTAAGAACGGTGTGCGCTACAACAACGGCGCCCTGCCGGAAGCCACGGCCCTGGAAAGCTTCGAGGTGATGAAGGGCAGCAACGCCATTTTGTACGGCAACGTTGCGGCCGGCGGCATCATCAATCTGGTTACCAAAAAGCCTCGTTTCCAGCAGGGTGGGCAGGTAGGGATGCGCGTGGGCAGCTACGATTTCTACAAGCCGTTTGTAGATGTATACGGGGCTGTGAACAACTCTGAGCACGTGGCCTATCGGGTGAATGCCACCTACGAAAACGCCCGCAGCTTCCGGCAGGGCGTGTCGTCGAACCGCTTCTACGTGAATCCGTCGCTGCTTTTCAAGGTAGGGCAGAAAACGGATTTGCTGGTGGAGGGCGACTACCTGCACGATGAGCGCACACCCGACTACGGCATCGGCACCATCAATTACCGCATTGTGGACGTGCCGCGCAGCCGCTTTCTGGGGCCGAAGTGGGCGTATAACAACACCGACCAAACCAGCCTCACCACTACCCTCACCCACCGCCTCTCCGACACCTGGCAGGTGCGCCTGCTAGGTGGCTACCAGGGCTACGACAATGACCAGCGTAGCACCTCCCGCCCCATTGGCGTGCTGGAAAACGGCGACTGGAGCCGCAGCGCCCAAGGCAGCCAGACCATGCAGGATTACTTTTTGGGCGAGCTGGACGTAACGGGCAAGTTCAAGACGTTTTTCCTCGGCCACGCTGTGTTGGTAGGCCTGGATGCCGACAAGTACAACACCACCACGCCCTCGTACACGGCCGTAGCCTACGACAAAATCAACATTCTGGACCTGGACAAGTACAAGCAGCGGGCCGACATGCCGGCGCTGTCGTTGGCCTCGCGCAACCATACCCCCATCCGGCGGGTAGGGGCTTACGTGCAAGACCTGATTAGCGTGGGGGAGAAGGTAAAAGTGCTGGCTGGCGTGCGCTACACCTACCAGGAAACCGGCACGAAGTCGCTGGCATACAAGGACTACTCTATTACGCAGAGCAAGCGCTATGACGACGCGTTTTCGCCACGTCTGGGCCTTGTATATCAGCCTATCAAAACCAGCTCCGTCTTTGCCTCTTACTCTAACTCATTTGTGCTGAACACGGGCATTGATCGGAATGGCGGGGCGCTGCCGCCTTCTACCCTCAATCAGTTTGAGGTAGGCGTGAAAAACGATTTGTTCAACGGGGCGCTGTCGGCCAACGTGACGGCCTACCACATCGTGAACGACGGACAGGCGCAGACCATTCTACAAAACAGCCCCAGCTTCAATTCGGACTTCCCCAATGCCCAAGAGTTGGCCGGCGAGGTAACCAGCAAAGGGCTTGAAGTGGACATTCTCAGCAAGCCTTACCAAGGCTGGTCGCTGATTGGCGGCTACAGCTACAACCACACCTCTTATACCAAAAGCAATATCTATGAGGTAGGAAGCCTGCTGCGCTATAACCCCAACCACACGGCCAACCTGAGCCTGTTTTACACGCTCGACCATTCCATTCTACGTGGCCTTCAGGCTGGCTTCACGGCTTACTACGTGGGCGAGCGGCAGGCTGGCCGCAGCACCCGCCAGGTAGGCAGCAATGGCCAGCCCATCAACGACACGTTCAAGCTAATTCCGCTGTCTAGCTACACGCAGTTCGATGCGTCGGTGGGCTACGCCTACCAGCGCCTCACGCTGCGCCTGAAGCTCTCCAACCTGCTCGACAAGCTCAGCTACAACGCCCACGACGACAACAGCATCAACCCCATTGCGCCGCGCCAACTGGCTGCTACGCTCACCTATCAGCTGTAAAACAATACAGGCTTCACCTCACGAAAAAAGCTCGGCCGTAGGAACGCCAACACTTTGAACGGGGCTGCGTTAAGCGAATACTATTTGCTTAACGCAGCCCCGTTTTATGTCCTCCCCTCCCACCGCTGGCCTGCTCCCTACCTTCCGCCGCAACTGGACGTACTACCTGACGGAAGCAGCCGGGGCAGCTACGTTCATCATCGTGGCGTCGTGTGCGGCGGTGGTGGTGCAGCACCCTAGCTCGCCGGTGCGGCAGTGGCTCGGCAACAACGAATTGCTGCGCCACATGGTGCTGGGCCTACCCATTGGGCTGGCCGTGGCCCTCATGACCTATAGTGCCTGGGGGCAGCGCTCGGGGGCGCACCTGAACCCGGCCGTGACGCTGGCCTTCTGGCAGCTGGGTAGCCTCCGCGCCACTGATGCTTTTTGGTACGTGGTGTTTCAGTTTGGGGGCGCCCTGGCTGGGGGCATGCTTATGGAACAGGCTTTGGTGCATTGGTACGACCATCCAGCCGTCCGGCAGAACGTGACGGTGCCCGGCCACTGGGGCGTAGGCATGGCACTGCTAGCCGAAGCTGCCATTTCGGCCTTCTTTATGTTTGTGTTGCTCTGGGCGCTTCACTCTGAAACACGGCGGAAGTATGCGGGTTGGCTGCTGGCTGGCTTACTGGCGCTATACATTGCGTTCGAAACGCCGCTTTCGGGTATGAGCCTAAATCCGGCCCGTTCGCTGGGCACGGCCGTGGCAGCCGGAAACTTCACGGGACTATGGGTGTATTTTGTGGGCCCCATCGCGGCTATGTGGCTGGTGGCGGTGCTGTTTCAGCGCTACTACCACCATGCTACCTTCGACTGCGCTATTCTGGCCGGGTGCGCTACCCCTACCGAAACGGGTCCGTATGCCAGGCAGCAACCGCAGTTTCCCGATCCGCAGGGCGACCAGTAGCCGCCGCACTGCCTGCCCTCTACTAGCGTCAGCGCAAGTTCTCATCCTAACGCCTAACAGCCTCCGCCCCTACCCCTTAGAAAGGGTAAGACCGGAGGCTGTTAGTGCAGGCAGCTATTGAATTTATTTGCCGTAGACGCCCGCCAGGAACGTTTTCAGGTCGGTGGGGCGACGACCCAGCAGTTCCTCCAGGGTAGGGCTGCTGAGGTTGAACTCATCGGCGGCCATGGCTTTCGACAGGCCGACCATCATGGTCACCACGGGTTCGGGAACATGGTGCTCGCGCATACCCGCGGCCAGTGCTTCCGGCGAGATGGGCACGTACTGCACCGGCTGGCCGGCTACCTCACGCAGCGTAGCCGCAATATCCTGGAAAGAATAGGCCGGCGCGGGCGCTAGGTCGTACGTTTGGTTGTCGTGGCCGGGGGTGGCCAAGATGGCAGCCGTGGCCTCGGCCAGGTCCTGGCGCAGCGCGTAGCTCACCTTGCCGTCGCCGGCCGCGGCGTAGAGCTGCCCGCTGGGTAGCGCGTTGTCGCCAATCATCATCGGCAGAATGTCCAGATACAGCGTGTTGCGCAGCATGGTGTAGGTCAGGCTCGATTCTTTCAGGTAGGCTTCGGTAGCTACGTGGCTGGGCGAAGCGCCAAAGTGCGAATCGGCCGAAGGGTTTGTAACGCTGGTATAGAGTACGTGGCGCACCCCGGCTTCCTTGGCCGCGTCAATCACATTTTTGTGCTGTTGTAAACGGTTTTCCAAGTCGTCGCCGGAAATCAGCAGGACTTTCTCCGCGCCCTGAAAAGCTGCTTGCAGCGCGGCTGGGTCGTTGTAGTCGCCCTGTCGCACCTGCACGCCCTGGGCACTCAGGTCGGTGGCTTTTTGCGGGTCCCGCACCAAGGCAATCAGTTGGTTGGCAGGAACTTTAGACGATAAGGCGTTGAGGGTAGCCCGACCGAGGTGGCCGGTAGCTCCGGTGATGGCAATCATGCGCTTGGTTCTTTTAGGTACAATAGTTACTTTTAGTAACTCAAAGCTAGCGGACGTATTTGCCGTCCGCAAGAAGGCATTTTCTTTTTCCTAAGGCACATGCAGGTAACCATCACTGATAACCAGCCAATTACTTTTCGGGCAGAAGCCCAAAAAATTTTACAGAACGCTCAAACGGCCGCCAGTATCTGCCCCGTGCGCCACGTGCTGGACCGCATCGGCGATAAATGGTCCTTACTCTGCATCCTGCACCTGGGCGCCGCCGATACACTGCGTTTCAACGAGTTGCGCAAACAAATAGGTGATGTATCGCAGCGGATGCTCACCGTCACGCTCCGCTCCCTGGAAGCCGACGGCTTGGTACAGCGTCACGTGTACGCAGAGGTACCGCCTCGTGTGGAGTACCAGCTCACGCCACTGGGCCACAGCCTACTTGTAGCCTTCTCGGGGCTGGGTACCTGGGCCAACGCTCACGCGCAGGAGGTAGCCCAAGCCCGCCAGGCATTTGCAGCGCGGGAAAAGCACGAGGGTAGAAGTTGACCAGCAACTCGTGCTATTTGCCCTACCCCTCGCCTAGGCTGCTTCTATCGCTGCAATGGCCTGAGTTACCAATGTGGCCGTATGCACTGCGTTAGGCCGGCTAGCTTGACGCTGTTGAATCTGGCGAAGCAAGCCAATCAGCCGCTTGGTATCTAAATAGGGTTTGAAACCCACCGTCAGGTCTTTGATGCGGGTGATGCCTTCGGTCAGGACGGTAGGGTCGTCGAGGCGGCCTAGTATTTCGCCCAGGGCGGGTAGCATGTCTAGGCGCCTGATTGGGGCAGCGGCATCGTATTTTGCCCGCATTAGGGGCCAGTGCGCCAGGGTGCCTACCTGGCCATACACCTGCACCAGGGCCACCGTCAGAGCACCCGTGTTATCAGCTTCAAAAGCCAGCGCGCGAGCCAGCGCTAATTGTGGATTTAAGGGTAGCAGCCCCTGCAGCGCCGCCCCCTGCACCCGGTACGACGGACTTTCCAGAGCCTGCGCAAACAACGTGGTGTACTGCTTCTCTTTGAGCGAACCCAGCGCCAGTAGCGCCGCCGCCCGCACCTGTACCGACGAATCTGTGGTGGCCAGCTTCCGTAGCACAGGCGTAGCTGCCTTGCGCAAACCCACTTGCTGGAGCGCCAAGGCTTCGATGGCAAACTGGCGCAACACCGGCGACTTATCGGCTAAGCCTGCCACTAGCACCTGTTGTGCCGCCGGATGGGCTAGTTGCGTTTGGGCGGCAGCCAAGGCTTCGCGGCGGTCGAGGTAGCGCGGTGCGTGGCGGAATTGGTAGGCATACGTGGCCAGCGGCTTGTTGTCCGTTTTCTGCCAGACCAGCACCTTTTCAGCATCCACGTTCACTAGATCCGGCTTGCTAGCCGATGGAAAGCGGAAAGTTTCGGTGGCTGCCCGCACAGTAACTTGGTGGCGCGTGGGCTTACCATTCGCGTATAGATCCACGGCAAGTGGCAGTTGAAAGGCTGGCCCCAACTGGGTTTGCTTGATGGTGACCTGCTGCTCCTTGCGGGTCGCATCCCAGGCATAATCAATTGTGACGATGGGGTGCCCGGCGCGGTAGTACCACTGGTTGAAAAACCAGTTCAGATCCTGCCCCGATGCCTCTTCCAAAGCCAGTCGCAGCTGCTGAGCCTCGCCAGTTCCGAACGCGTGTTGGGTCAGGTAGCGCTGCAAGCCCTTGAAAAACACTTCCGTACTCAGGTAGCTGCGCAGCATATTCAGGATGCTGCCACCTTTTTGGTAGCTCACCCCATCAAACATGTCTTCTTTGTCGGGGTAGGTGAAGCGCACGAGCGGCTTGGAATAGTTGTCGGCCCGGCTCAGGTAGTTGCGTAGGCTGCGGTCGGCTTGCGCGGCGCCGGCATCGGGGCCGTGGGCGTACTCGGCCCACAGTACCTCCGAGAAATTGGCAAACGACTCGTTCATGGTCAGATTACTCCAGCTCTCGGCCGTCACGTAGTCGCCAAACCACTGGTGGAACAGCTCGTGGGCAATTTCACGCTCCACATCGGCATACTCCCAATCCAGCTGCTCACGGGCTGTGCCCTGGGCGTGCGGCCCAAACAACGAAGCTGTAGTATTTTCCATGGCGCCGCTCACGTAGTCGCGCACCACCACCTGGGCGTACTTCTGCCACGGAAAATCCACGCCGAGGCGCTGGGAAAAGAACTCCAGCATGCGGGGCGTCTGCCCAAAGATGGCGCGGGCCTGCGCTGCGTACTGCGGCTCCAGGTAGTAGCTCACTTCCTTGCCCCGCCAAGTGTCGGTGGTTTTGCGGAAGTCGCCCACGGCCAGCATAAACAGGTAGGGCGCGTGAGGCTGTTCCATCTTCCAGGTGTCGCGGCGCAGGCCGGGACCAGCGAGCACTTGGCTCACCAGCAGGCCATTACTGAGGGTAGCGTACTTGGCGGGCACCGTCAGGCTGATTTCCGAGGTAGACTTCTGGTTGGGCTTGTCGATGGTCGGGAACCAAGCAGAATTGGCTTCTGTCTCGCCCTGCGTCCAGATTTGCACGGGCTTACCAGCCTCCGCGCTGTCGGGGTTGATGAAGTAAAGGCCCTTAGCATCCCGAATAGCCGCCGAACCTTTCGCATTCAGCTCGTCGGGTTTGGCCGTGTACTCTATGTAGATGGTATACGCCTCCCCTGCCGGTACCATTTGCCCCAACCGGATCAGCACTTGTTGCTGGTTGTAGTCGTACTGCAGTGGCTGTTGCTTCTCCCCCTTCATCAAGGCTACTGCCTGAATATCCATGCCTTTCGCATCCAGCCGCAGCGAGTCGGTAGCGTAGGCGTGCGGCTTCAGCGTCACCCATTCCTTGCCGTAGGCGTAGCGCTTGGCATAGTCAAACCGCAGGTCCAGCCGCGTGTGCACCAAGTCGTTGATTTTGCCAGGCGCGGCACGGTACACGGCGTCGGTTGGTTGCTGGGCAACAGCAGGGGTAGCAACGGCAAAGGCCAGTAGTAGGAGTAGATTTCGCATCTGAAGCACAAGATGAAGAAACTTATGCTATAGCAGATGCGCGGCCAGCACGCAGGGTTGCCTGTCCGCTTGGGTAGCCAGTACTAGCGCGCCGCTCCTACCCTACTACAAACGTCCGCATGCTCATCCCCCCGAAGCTCACTTCCTCGAAAGCGTGCCGGATATCGTCGTCGGCTTCGGCCAAGGCCAGGCTGTAGAGCATCGGGATGTAGTGGTCGGGGGTAGGCACAGCCAGAGGGCCCGCGGCGCCGGCCTGCTGGTAGTGCGCCAGCGCCAGCAAATCGCGCTGGTTGATTTTCTGCTTGGCCCACGCGTCAAACTCCACCGCCCAGGCATGGGGCGCGGGGTTGTTGTGCATAAAATGGGGCATGCTCTGGCGCAGGTTGTGCACAATGTTGCCGCTGCCTACCACCAGCACCCCACGCCGCCGCAGAAACTGGAGTTGCCGGGCTAGCTCGGCGTGGAAGGTAAGTGGCCGACCATAGTCGATGCTGAGCTGAAATACTGGGATATCGGCCTCCGGAAACAAGTGGTGTAGCACCGTCCAGGTACCATGGTCGAGGCCCCACTCGTCGGTGGGGTGGGCGTCGGGCAGGGCGGCCAACACCTCCTGCGCCACATCAGGCGCGCCAGGCGCGGGGTATTGCATGGCAAACAGCTCGTCGGGGAAGCCGCCGAAGTCATGGATGGTTTCGGGCCGCTCGTTCACGGCTACGTAGGTGCCGCGCGTGAGCCAGTGCGCCGACACCACCAGCACCGCCCGCGGCGGTTGCCGGTTCCGGATATCCCTACCCAGTTGGTGCAAGGTTTGGGTGAAGGGGTTGTCGGCCAGTGCGTTCATCGGCGAGCCGTGCCCCACGAAGAGCACCGGCATTTTATCGGTTTTCTGGAACGTGGAAGCGGTTTTGTGAAGGTCTTGCAAGGAGTTCATGGCAGAAGCGAAGGGTAGCACCGCCATCATTTTTAGAAAGCCTTTGCGGTGCATGGGTTATCGGATTAACGATAACAAAAATACCCTACCAAGGGCGGCAAGACCTTGATGTAGGGTAAGAAACAGGTAGTTGTATTGCGGCGTGCAGGAAGTTAGAAAGCAGCCTCATTTGGTGTTATAGCTGACCATAACGTCCTGCTGAACCGTTACGCTTGCAAGCACTAGACGAATAAGAACTCACCAATCCGGCAGCTGCTGAATTGGTGAGTTCTTATGTATCCGCACTTAGCTAGCTGGCTAAACAGTTACGCTATCTAGTCCTTTTTGCAGAGCAGTGGCTTGAAACTCGGGAATTTTCAAACCCTCGGCGCGGGCTACCACTACATCGGTCATGCCGAGAAAACCGAGCATATGGCGCAAGTAAGGCGTAGCAAAATCGTAGGGCTGCATGGGTCCTGTGGAGTAAATGCCGCCACTAGCCACAGCCAAATACACTTTCTTACCCGTTATCAGTCCCTCGGGACCAGTAGGCGTATAGCGGAAAGTAATGCCTGCCCGCGTTAAGTGGTCGAGCCACGACTTCAGCGACGAGGTAACGGAAAAGTTGTAGAACGGCACCCCGATAACTAGGACATCGGCGGCGAGTATCTCCGCAATAGCCTCGTCGGAGTGATGCACGGCCTGTTGCTGCTCCGCCGAACGACTTTCGGCTGGTGTGAAATAGGCTTGTAGGTGCGCTTCCTCCAAATGAGGAAAGGGCGTCTGCGCTAGGTTGCGTATCACCACCGAGCTGCCTGGATGCGCCACCAGTAGTTTGTCAATGATGCCTTGGCTGAGTTGGGTGCTGTACGATTCGGCCCCGCGAGCACTGGAAATGATTTGCAGAATCTGCATGAAAAAAGGAGTGAAATGAGAAAAAGGAACGACGTAGAAATGGGTGGCATCTACTTTGCCGGCGCCCTCGTACGACGAGAACTCTGCTTTCCTCAAGTAATCAGCTTCCTGTTTGTTTATGACCTGCACTAGTTGCAGATTACACCTTGGTAATCTGGTTTCCGACAGGTAATCAGGGTTTCCCTTGCTTCACATACTGTTCTTTTCGCTTCTTCATCATGTTCAAACATAACGCCGCGGAATGCACTCACACAATACTGGGATTACGCAGTGCGCTGGACGTCATCAGCGGTAAATGGAAACTGCAGATACTGGTAGCATTGCTCTCGGGTGTCCGCCATTTTCGTGGCTTGGAGCGCAGTATTCCAGGTATTTCAACTAAGGTACTGGCCAAGGAGTTGAAGGAATTGGAAGCGCACCAGCTTCTATCGCGCACCGTTTACCCTGGTCCGCCAGTAGTGGTCGAATACGAGGCCCTCCCCTACGCCAGCACGCTTGAGCCAGTCATTAGTATTTTAAAAGATTGGGGTGCTGCACATCAGCTCCGATTAGATGCTACTACCTCTCATGGCCAGCAAATTTCATCTGAGTGATTTGCTGATGAGCACCTGCACATGACGCGTAGTACGGTGCCCGTCTACGTGCTCATGGAAGAAACATTATCATCGCGCTGGAAAGGTCGAGCAGCCATCTTGAGTAGGCTCCAACCTTGCTTTGGACCACAGCTAGTATAACTGGCTTACCCTCGCGCCAGCTCCCGCCGCAGCCTGCTCAGCGACTCGGGCGTGATGCCCAGGTAGGCCGCAATGTGGCGCAAGGGCAGCCGTTGCGCCAACGTAGGGTAGCGCTGCTGAAAATCGAGGTAGCGCGCTTCGGCGGTGGCGCTGAGCACCCCAATGAGGCGATGTTGCATGGCGGCTACGCTGTTTTGCAGCAGCTCGTAGAAAAACTGCTGTAGCTCCGGCCCCAACTGCCGCAGCTGGGGGTAGAAATCGGGACCGAAGAGCAGCACGTCGGAAGCCTCCACAGCATCAATGGAGAACTGGGCGGGGGCCTGGTGCAGCAGGCCATACTGATCGGCTATCCACCAGCTTTCGGGAGCGAATTGTAGGATGTGCTCTTTGCCCTTGGCATCCGTCACGTAGGCGCGCAGGCAACCTGAAAGCACAAACGCACCGTGCCGCCCTACCTCGTCTTGGTGTACTAGCACCTCGTGTCGCCGGAGTGTACGCGGAGTAAGCAGCGCCGCCAGAGCTGCCACCTGCTCCTCGGGCAACCCCGACAAGTGACGCTGAAAGTAGCTCCGAAACGCGGCCGGTGGTATCATGTAAACAACGTATACCTCGCCCCTACCCCTTCGACAACTCTCCCGCCCGGCGCTCGGCGGCGCTGATACCGCCAATCAACGCCCCAGTTAAATCCCGCTCCCCAAATACCGTGAGAGCTGCCTCGGTGGTACCGCCTTTTGAAGCTACTGCCTTAATTAACTCATCCAGCGACTTCTCGGAGTTATTGAGCAAGTGAAAGGAACCCAGCATCGTCTGCTTCACTAGTTGCGCAGCCAGGGCCTCGTCGAAGCCCAACTGGCGGCCGGCCTCAATCATGGCCCGCACGATGTAGAAGAAGTAGGCCGGGCCGCTACCGCTCACGGCCGTGGCGGCATCCAGTAGGTTTTCCTGCTCCAGGAACACGGCCCGCCCGGTGGAGTTGATCAGGTTTTCCACCTGCCGGATTTGCTGCACCGTGAGGCCATCGGCGGCAGCGTAGGCTGTCATGCCCAGCCCAATAAGCGCCGGCGTGTTAGGCATGGCCCGAATGATCAGGGGGTGGGCCAGCTCCTGCTGCAACCGCGCAATCGGGATGCCCGCCATAATGGATAGTACCATCTGCTGAGGCTGCACCACTTCGCGCAATTCTTGCGCTACCCCACTGAAATCCTGGGGCTTTACGGCCACAATCACCAGATCATACTGGCCTACCTGCTCCGTGATGCCCAGCACTACGCGCCCAGCCTGCCTACCCGCCAGCTCTGTGTGCCGGGCCGGATTTTTAGCCACCAGTAGCATGTTATCGGGCTTCACCAAGTTGTTTTGCAGAAAGGATTTGGCGTAGGCCATGCCCATGTTGCCGCATCCGATAATTGCTACGCGCATTGCTATGAGGGTAGAAGGTTGGATTGACAAGGTAGAAAACTCCTGTCATCCTGAGCACAGCGAAGGACCTTTTCCCGTGTGAACTAGTCGTTGTTACGACGGTTATTCATGCGGGAAAAGGTCCTTCGCTGTGCTCAGGATGACAGGGGCTTGCGTTTAAAACGGCGGGTCTTCGTTGCCGAAGGTACTGCGGGGAAAGGCCTGCGGGGCCGGCCCGTCGTTGTTGATGCGCGAGCCTAGGCGGATGGTATTCGGGGCGAAGGCGCCAGGCTCTTCGTCGAACGTACTGGTAGGGAAAGCCCCGGGGTTGTAGTCGCCACCGCCCTCGAAGCCGCCGGCACCATCCAGGTCGGCAAATTTGGTGAAGCGGCCGATGAACTTGAGTTGCACCGTTTCCAGGGAGCCGTTCCGGTGCTTGGCAATAATTACCTCGCCCGTACCCTGGGTAGGATTGCCCATTTCATCCTCCGTAATCTTGTAGTACTCAGGGCGGTACAAGAACACTACCATGTCGGCGTCCTGCTCGATAGAACCGGATTCGCGCAGGTCACTGAGCTGCGGTTTTTTGTCGCCGCCGCGGGTTTCTACGGAGCGCGAGAGCTGCGACAGCGCCAGTACGGGCACGTTCAACTCTTTGGCTATCCCCTTGAGCGCCCGCGAGATAGAGGCAATTTCCTGTTCGCGGTTGCCAGCACCCTTGCCCCCATCCGAGTTGCCCGTCATCAACTGCAAGTAGTCGATGATGATCATCTGAATGTCGTGGTGGGCCTTGAGGCGGCGGCATTTGGTGCGCAGTTCCCGGATGCTGAGCGCGGGCGTATCGTCGATAAAAATAGGCGCCGACGACAGCGAGGAAATCTTATGGTTGAGCTGCGCCCACTCATAGTCAGCTAGGTTACCTTTCTTGATCTTCTCCGAATCCAGCTCCGCTTCCGCCGAAATCAGACGGTTTACCAGCTGAATAGACGACATTTCCAGCGAGAAGATGGCCACCGGCTTCTTGTGGTCTACAGCCGCGTTGCGCATGGCCGATACCACAAAAGCGGTGTTGTGCGTCACCGTCATATCCTGCAACAGGAACAGACGGTTGCCGTCGATTTCGAAACCGTAGTAGTCGTCTTCCTTGTCAAACTCAACTGTGATACCTGTCACGCGCCAATCCACCGGGCTCTGCCAGGGTTGGGCTTTTTTGCGAGCAATACGCACCGGCACGCAATTGATGTCGCCGTAAATCCGCACACGGTACACTTCGCTTTCGTAGCCAATGGCGCTGATAGCAGCCCGCTTTTTCTTCAGCGACGTGCGAAAACCCAGCGAATCGGCCAGAAACTTGATTTGTCGGGCCAGGCGGTGGTTTTTCTGCGTGATTTCGTAGCCGTTGCTTACAGGGTCAAGGTGGCCATCGGAATCGATAAGGCCGGCCAGCAGGCGTAGGCGGTTCTCACGGCTGTTGATGAGGTAGGCTTGCGGAATGTGCTTGTCGCCGAGTACGCCCAGCTGGCGCAGCTCATCCTGCAAGGAGAATTGCGTGAGGCTGCCGCCCTGCCTACCCCGCGTGATGCCGTAGCTGTTGCACCGGTCAGCCACTACCCCTACCGTCACTTGCAGATCCAGCGCATCGGCATACTCGTTCAGATATTCAATAATTTCTGCATCCTGGGCTGTGATGCGGCAGTTAGCGGAGCTGCCGTCGCCCAGCCACACACCCAGAAAATACGGGTCTACGGATACGTCCTGCGCGGCGAATGCCACGGGTACTTTATAGCCTTTGTAATTCGAGCGGAACTTGTCTGATTTCGTCAGCCAGTCCTTCACCGTAATGTTCAGCACGTCGCCCTTGCGGTACGGGCCTTCGGTGCGGCTGCGCTTGAGCGACAGAATGTGGCTTTCGTTGACGCGGTAGTCCTCAGCCTTGTTCTGGCGCACCCAGTACATGTTTTCCCTACCCCGCGCAATGCTGCGCACGCGGCGAGGCGTAGAGTCGTCGCCCATCAGCAGCTCGCCGGCCTGCACGTCTTCCACGTTGCGTAGGGTGCCGTCGTACATCAGCACTTTGGTGCCTTTGCCGAGGCACTTGCCCATGCCGGGGCGTGCGGCAATAATCACTAGGTCAGAGGGTTGCCAGCCGCTGGTTACGCGGTCCAGCGCCGAGAAACCGGAAGGTACGCCGGTGAGGCCGTCCTTTTGGTTTTTCTTTTCTTCCAGCTCCTTGATGGCTTTACCCATCAAAGAACGCATGTCGTCGAAGTTCTTACGGATGTTCGATTCCGACACTTCAAACAACGCCTGCTCGGTGCTGTCGAGGAGGTTGAATACGTCGGTGGTGTCCTCAAACGCGTCGCGGTGAATCTCGCTGGCAATACGAATCAGCTCGCGTTTGATAGCGTTTTCGGTGATGATACGGGCGTGGTACTCGATGTTGGCTGCCGAGTTCACCTTGAAGGTGAGGTTGGCCACGTAGTGCGTACCACCGGCCATTTCCAGCTCGCCCAGCTCCTTCAGCTCCTGATTAACAGTGAGCAAGTCAATGGGCTCCGATTTATCAAACAGGCTCAGAATGGCCTTGAAGATGCTTTGGTGCCGGTCGTCGTAGAAGCTCTGGGGCTTCAGAATGTCGATAACGGTGGTGAGGGCGTCCTTTTCCAGCATGAGCGCGCCGAGCACGGCCGCTTCCAGCTCGCGGGCCTGCGGAGGCAATTTGCCGGCGGGCGCCGCCATCGACATAGCCGGCGGGCGGCTGGTCCAGGCGGCTTTGGCCCGTGAGGCCGATTGTTTCAGGCGGTCATCCATCCGGTCGTTCATGGGGTGAGGGGGAAATACTAAGGTAAGCAGAACTAGGGTAGCAGCCGGCCGCGGCACCAAAAAATGTGTAGCCGGCCATGCCTGACGTACCCGGCCAGGCCGGGCAAAAGGGGTACAAAACTAACGGCTAACGCGAAGAAAACAGGTGTGGGAAATACAGTTTCTTTTGCTATGTTCCTTGCGGTGTACCGGCCTGCCTCGCAGGCACTCAACTGGGTTTTGCCGCACGGCGCGGTAGGCGGCGGCAAGCCGCACTGCCTGCTTCCTAACCCCTACCCTGGCTGGTATGTTCTATCTGCCTACCTTTGCCGCCCATTCGCTTGCATCGTTTCGCTTACCCAATGCCTGCTACCCCTTCCCCCTTCCAGCGCCTTCACCTGATTGCTACCGGCGGCAGCATCATGCACAATCTGGCGCTGGCCCTGCACCAGCGCGGCACCCACGTGACGGGCTCCGACGACGAGATATTTGAGCCGGCTAAAAGTCGCCTGCAGGCCGCCGGGCTCCTGCCGGCCGCCGAAGGTTGGTTTCCAGAGAAAATCACGGCCGACCTTGACGCTGTGATTGTGGGCATGCATGCCCGCCCCGACAACCCCGAGCTGCTGCGCGCCCAAGAGCTGGGCCTGCGCGTGTACTCGTTTCCGGAGTTTATCTACGAGGCCAGTAAGGACAAGCAGCGCATCGTGATTGGCGGCTCGCACGGCAAAACCAGCATTACCTCGCTAATTCTGCACGTATTGCGCTACCACCAGCGAAAGTTCGACTACGCTGTGGGCGCCCAGCTGGCGGGGTTCGATCTGATGGTACAGCTCACGGAAGATGCGCCTATCATTATCATTGAGGGCGATGAGTACCTGTCGTCGCCCATCGACCGGCGACCGAAGTTTCACCTCTACCAGCACCACATTGGCGTGATTTCCGGCATTAGCTGGGACCACATCAACGTGTTTCCGACCGAGGAAATCTACCGCGAGCAGTTCCGAATCTTCGCGGAGATGACGCCCAAGGCCGGCACCCTCATCTACGACCAGGACGACGAGCAGGTGCAGCTGATAACCGTGCCTACCTCCTCCGATGTGAAGTACGTGGGCTACGGTCCGCACGAGCACGTGCTGCGCGACGGCAAAACCTACCTCATCACCAAGCGCGATGAGCAGGTGCCGGTGCAGGTGTTTGGCGCCCATAACCTGCGCAACATCTCAGCGGCCAAAGAGGTGTGCAAGCAGCTGGGCATCAAAGGCAAAGATTTTTACGAAGCCATTGCGACCTTCAAAGGTGCTGCGCGCCGTCTGGAGCTGGTACGCGAGGGCCAGGACTCGGTGGTGTACAAAGACTTTGCGCACTCGCCTAGCAAGCTGAAAGCCACCGCTACGGCCCTGAAACAGCAGTTTCCGAAGCGCCGGCTAGTAGCCTGCCTGGAGCTACACACGTTCAGCTCGCTCAACCCGGCTTTCCTACCTCAGTACGCCCATACCTTCGACGCACCCGATGTGGCGGTGGTTTACTTCAACCCGCACGTGCTGGAACACAAACGCCTACCCGCCCTACCCCCCGAAGCCGTGCAGCAGGCCTTCCAGCGTTCCGATTTGCAGGTATTTACCGACAGCAAGGCCCTGGCTGACTTCCTACATCAGCAAAATTGGCAAGATACCAATCTGCTGATGATGACCTCCGGTACTTTTGACGGGCTTGATTTAGCTGGGTTGGCGGAAGAGGTAATTAAGAAATAGGAATTAAAAAACGTCTGTCATCCTGCGCTCCGCGCAGGATGACAGACGTTTGTGGCGCCTATCTTACTTATTCATTCTTAATCACCTTCCTACCCCCATCCGTTGTAAGTAGCAGGGCTAGGGCGGTGAGGGAGAGGCGCAGAATCCACTTGCGGCTGATCATTGGCGGACGAAGAAAGTGTTGCCGTTTTCCACGCGTAAGTCGCAGCGGCCACCACCGTTGTTTTCGGCGCAGCTGGTGCCTGTAATCTGGCTGTTCTCGAACTCAAAGAAGCACATAGTGCAGCCCACGCTGGTGATAATGTAACGAGACGCGTTAGAGGTCATGTACAGGGAGTTGTCGGAGGACGTTTGCAGCGGGATGGCCATGGCCTGAAACATGCCATTGCGTAAGCCCAGCCCTACTAAGTAGTACACGGCTTTGTCCTGAGGGGTGTCCTGCACCTTCCGAATGGTGATGCGGTCTACCACCGTGCCGTCGCCAAACTGCCGGATAAACTCCGTGGCCAGCTGGGCGCGGGGCACCACGTACTCCACGTTTTCGTTTTTGGTGCTGGCCCAGGCCACCAGCTTGGTATTGCCTTCCGTCCGGCGGCGGCGGGCGGCGTCTTCCTCCGGGTTGTCGGAAGGCGGCGTGCCAAATTCCGGAAAGCTACGCTTGGATGTTTCGCAGGCCGGCAGCAAAAGCAGGCTGACGAGCACCATACTGAGTAGACGTAGCGGCAAACGGAAGAAACGTGGCATAGGATATACGATATAAATTAGCGGGCTTTGTAATACTTCTGTGCTTCGGGCAACTCCCGTTGGATGTCTGCAATACGTGTATCATTGGAGGGGTGAGTCGACAGAAACTCTGGTGGCGCGGCCTGGTTTTCGCGGGCAGCCATACGCTGCCAGAACGCAATGGCACCTTGCGGATCGTAGCCGGCCATAGCCATAAAAATAAGCCCCAGGTGGTCGGCTTCTGACTCTTGGTTGCGGCCGTAACGCAGAATACCCAAACTAGTAGACAAGCCAAACGCCTGCGCCGCCAACTGCTGAGCCATAGGCGACCGACCCGTGAGGGCCGCGCTAACCAGACTACCACCTAACTGCTGCGCCTCCTGCTGGCTGATGCGTTCGGAGCCGTGCCGGGCTACGGCGTGGGCAATTTCGTGACCCATCACCACGGCCAAGCCGTTTTCGTCCTGCGTGATGGGTAGGATGCCGGTGTACACTACCACCTTACCGCCTGGCATACACCAGGCGTTCTGTTGCTTATCATCCTGAATTAGGTTGAACTCCCACTGGTAGCCAGTCAGTTGGTCCGACTGATTTTGCTGGCGGAAGTACATTTCCACAGCCTGCTGTATGCGCTGGCCTACCCGCTTTACCATAGCGGCCTGCGCGCCGCTGTTAATCACTTTGCTGGAGTCCAGTACCTGCCGATACTGCTGCTGCGCCAGGTTGATTACTTCGCTTTCGGGAACTAGGCTAAGCTGACGGCGGCCCGTGATGGGCACCGTAGCACAGGCGCTCAGCAGGCAGAGGCTGGCAACCGTTATATACTTTTTAAGCATTTTACTAAGTGGTTTTGGAGGGAGAGAGAAAAGGGAACAGGCCAGACCACTAGCCCAACTACCCCACCAACATTGGAGCAACGAGTACGTAGTAGCCTGTGGTGTGCTATACGACAGGCATCAGGTAAAATGTTCTCATTCCGGGGTAGGGAGTCCGTTTTGGGTTGCGTCCCGCAAAATGAAGGCCTACTTTTGATGCCTACGCACGTTGTGCGGTATGCGCGCTGAGCCTCCACGGCTCAGCTTGCCACACGGCCCTCCCTCAACGACGCCCTACTCACCAGACTTTCTTGATTCACATGAAAATACTGTGCATCGGCCGCAACTACGCCGACCATATTGCTGAGCTACAAAACGAAACCCCTTCTGAACCGGTCATCTTCGCCAAGCCCGATACGGCCCTGCTCCAGCGTGGAATGCCCTTCTTCTACCCCGATTTTTCGCAGGATGTGCACCACGAGCTGGAGCTAGTGCTGCGCATCAGCAAAAACGGCAAGAACATCGAGGAGAAATTTGCGCATACCTATTACGATGCCATCGGTTTGGGCATCGATTTCACGGCCCGCGACCTGCAAAGCAAGCTCAAGGCCAAGGGCCTACCCTGGGAGCTAGCCAAGGGGTTCGATGGCTCCGCCCCGCTGGGCACCGTATTCAAACCTGTGGGCGACTTTGCCGACCTGAAAAACATCAACTTCCGGCTGGAAGTGAACGGCGAAGTGCGCCAGCAGGGCAACTCCAGCTTGATGCTGCATCCCTTCGACGCCATCATCAGCTACATCTCGCGCTTTATCACCCTGAAAATCGGCGACTTGATTTTCACCGGCACGCCCAGCGGCGTCGGCCCCGTGAAAATCGGCGACCGGCTGGTGGGCTTTATCGAGCAGGAACGCGTGCTGGATGTAGCGGTTAAATAATTTTTTGCGCGGTTGGGAGTTTAAAGGCTAGAAGCGAGAAACGGTTAGAACGAATTCCCCTCCTTTTTCAAGGAGGGGAGTTAGACCCATAGCCCTAGCTTTTCGCTGCTCCCTACCCTGTTTCCTAGATTTCCTTTCCAGAATGCCCTATTTCTTTTCCGGCTGGCGGTTGGGCGCCGCGGCGGCTACTCTGCTGCTGACGACGCTGGGCCTGCGGCCGGCTCCATTTGCCGGCGATGTGCCAGCGCCCGGCGCAGACACCCCTACCGCGGCCGCGCCCGACTCTTCCTCGGTGGTGGTGCCCAAGCGGCCTTTCATGCCCGTAGAGGTACCCAAAGGCTACTTCCTATTTCCCATCAAGCCCGGCAACCCCAACTTTTTGGCGGCCAGCATGGGCGAAATCCGACCCAACCACTTCCACGGCGGCCTCGATATCAAAACCGATGGGCGGGTGGATTTGCCAGTATATTCCTCGGCCGATGGCTACGTTTCGCGCCTGAAGCAGAGCAGCTTCGGCTATGGCAACGTGCTCTACATCACCCACCCCAATGGCCTAACCACGGTATACGGTCACCTCAACCGCTTCCTCGGCCCCGTGGCCGATACGCTGCTGCGGCGTCAGTACCAGAAGCAGACCTACGAGCTGGAGCTGTTTTTCGACAAGGACCAGTTTCCGGTGAAGCGTGGGCAAGTGGTGGCGCTATCGGGTAACACCGGTGGCTCGGGTGGACCACACGTGCACTGGGAGGTGCGCACGGCCAAAGACGAGCAGCTGAACCCCTTGCAGTGGGGCGGCTTCCCCGAAATTCAGGACCATGTGCCGCCTACCCTCCAATCTTTCGCCATAGAGCCGCTTAGCATTGATGCCCGCGTGCAGGGCCTGTTTGAGAAGCGTGTTTTTCTGCCCAAAACGCCTACCCCCAACGCTGCCTATACCCACCCCGATACCATCCAGGCCTACGGCACGGTAGGGCTGCTGCTGCAAGCCGTAGACCGGTTTGATAACGTGTGGAACAAGTACGGTCTGCAACATGTGGCTGTAACCGTAAACGGGCAGCCGTTATACGAGCACCACATCGACGGCGTGCCCTTCACGGAGTCGCGCCAGATTTCCAACCACATCGACTACGACTGGCAGAAAATGACCGGCCGCACGCTGGAAAAGCTGTTTGTGGACGATGGCACCACCATTCCGCTCTACACCACTGGCCCCAGCAAGGGCACGCTGCGGGTGGAAGATGGGCAACTCTATACCGTGGAAATCAAGATGCGCGACTCCTATGGCAATACTACGCCTGTGTCGTTTGTGCTGCGCGGACAACAGCCGGCCTACTTCAAAACTCGTTCGGCGGCCGTGAAGCAGCCCAGCCTGCGCTACGACATCACCCGCAACATTCTGAAGGTACTGGTGGCCGACCCCGACACGGCCACCCAGGTAGGCAACCTCACGCTCACGCGCGGCGCGCGACGCTTGCAGCTGCGCCCCAGCTACGTACAGCAAAGCCAGAACGTGTACCTCTACGACCTGCGCGCCGGCCTACCCGACTCCCTGCTGTTTGGGAAAGTGCACCGCGCCTTCAACCGGCAAGCAATGGTGCCCAGCGGCCGCGACTGGACCTTTGCTGATGCCCACCTGAATCTGGCGTTTGCCCCGCGCACGCTGTTCGATACGCTGTACCTGCAAACCAGCTACCAGCCCCTGGCTGGTGGCACCTACACCGTGCAAAACCTGCGCACGCCCCTGCTGCAAACCCTGCGCCTGACCCTGAAACCCGAGCAGGAAGTAACCGACAAAGCCCGCTCGGCGGTGTATATGATCAATTCCAAAGGCGGCAAGATTTACCAGGGCGGCAAGTGGACCGGCAACCAGATTACCACGCCCATCAAAACCTTCGGCATGTTTCGGGTGCTCACGGATACCATTGCGCCCTCGGCGCGGGTGATACGCAACACGCCGGCCGGCCTCACCTTCGTGGTCGGCGACAACCTCTCGGGGCTGAGCAGCTACCGGTTGCTTGTGAACGGACAGTGGCGCCTGCTGCGCTACGAATACAAAAACGCTACCCTATTCACGGTGAAGGAAGACACACTGGGCCCGCCTTTGCACGGCGCCGCCGAGCTGCACCTGGTAGACCAGGCCGGCAACAAAAAAGTAATTCCGGTAAAGCTGAAGTAAGGCTGCTAGCCGACTCTTTCGCAACAGCTCCGTACAAGGAGCTTCGTTTGACCTCAACCAACCTTTGCTATGTCTGCACGCCGTCCGATTATTGTAGGAGCCGTGGCCACCACCGTGGCCGCCGTGGCTGCTTTGTACGCCAAATCACGCCACCATGAGCCGCTGCCTACCGTCCCCTACGTCGATTTGCCGCGTTACGCGGGCAAATGGTATGAAATTGCCCGCCTGCCTGCTTCCTTCGAGAAAGACTGCACCAGCGTAACGGCCCAGTACACCATCCGCCCCGACGGCGACGTGACGGTGGTAAACACCTGCCATAAGCATACGCCCACGGGCAAAGTGAAGAAGGCCGCGGGTCTGGCCACCGTAGCCGACCCTACCACTAATGCCAAGCTGAAAGTGCAATTTTTCTGGCCGTTTAAAGGCGATTATTGGATTCTGGCTCTCGATGCCGACTACCGTTACGCCCTAGTAGGCGAACCCAGCCGCGAAAACCTGTGGCTGCTGAGCCGCACCCCGCAACTGCCCGTCGTTGTACAAAATGAATTGGTACAGCGCGGCCAGGAGTTGGGATTCCCCGTCGAAAAGCTGATTTTCACCCAGCAAGCCCCACCTGCGTTTTAGGGTAGGCGGTTGATAAGCGTCTGTCATCCTGAGCATTCCGCGCATCAAGCGGCGACGAAGGACCTTCTCACGTGAGAACAAGTCGTTGTTATGATGGTCGTTCTCGCGTGAGAAGGTCCTTCGCTCTGCTTAGGATGACACGTGGCTTTTCACTCATATTCACAACTTCACAAACTCACCATTTCACCACCATGGCCTTACAAGCTGGCGATACCGCCCCTGCCTTCACTGCCACCGACCAGGATGGCAACACCGTTAGCCTCTCCGATTTTCGGGGAAAGAAAGTAGCGCTATACTTCTACCCCAAGGATGACACGCCTGGTTGCACGGCCCAGGCCTGCAACCTGCGCGACCACCAAGAGGAGCTGACCGCCAAAAACGTGCAGGTCATCGGTGTAAGTACCGATAACGAAGCCTCACATAAGAAATTTGCTCTGAAGTACGACCTACCCTTTCCCCTACTCGCCGATACCGATAAGCAATTGGTAGAAGCCTACGGTGTGTGGCAGGAAAAGAAGAATTACGGCCGCGCCTATATGGGCATTGTGCGCACCACCTTTCTCATTGATGAAGAAGGTGTGATTGAGAAGGTTATCAAGAAAGTAGACACTAAAAACCACACCGAGCAGTTAGCTTAAGGCACCTACCCAAAGCTACCTAATGAGTAGGGTAGCGCTTCTCATTACAGTTCTTAATACTTATGCGAACTGCCCTACTCCTACTTTTTCTATTCGTCCCCGTAAGCTGGCTATTCGCTTGTACCATCGTTTCGGGTACAGATCAGAAAGGCCAGACGTGGGCCATGAATAATGAAGACTTCTTTCATACGTCTTCTAACTACGTGAATGCCTTTCCAGCCAAGGACAAGCACACGCTGGGTTACATCACCCTTACCTACGGTTCTCCTCAAAGCAGCGTGCAAGGGGGTGTGAACGAGGCTGGTCTCTTTTTTGATATCAATGCGCTACCGCCACCGCAGCAGTACAAAGTAAGCGTTGGCAAAAAGCCGTTTCCTCACGGCAACATGCTGGAATACATGCTTCAGCATTGTAAATCGGTGCCCGAATTTTTGGCCTTGTGGGACACCTACTATTTACCCGATCTAGGTGATCAAATCCATGTCGCCGATAAATATGGGAATCTGGCCGTTATTGCCCCTGACACCATTCTTCGCGCCACCAAATACCTCACTTCCACGAATTTCAACGTGTGCGCTACTGGTCTGCAAAAGCAGAGTTGCTGGCGTTACCCTATTGCGCAGAAATTGCTGGCGCAAGATGGTGTAAGTCATGAAAGCCTCCTCAAGATTGCAGCCGCTACGTCCCAGCGTGAGTTTACGACCTCAGTCTACACGAATATTCACAACCTATCTACGGGGGAAATCTGGTTTTATCTGGCCGAAGAATACACCATGCCATGGCACACGAGCGTGGCCAAATTGCTCACGCAAGGCAAGCAGCACATCTTACTAGCGACCAAATTTCCGCGAAATACCAGTCAGCTCCTTGCTTCGGTGTTGCAGCATGGGGGTGATGCGCAAGCAGTTGGTCGCTTTTTGCAAAAGAGCCAACTCACTGCAGACCAGAGAGAATCACAGTTGCGCATGGCTTTTCTGAACGACTTCTACATCGACAAAAAATTTGCGCAAGCAAACGTTCTTTTTCCTGTGTGGGAGCAGTATATGTACACCAATAAGCGTCTGGACAGTACAGAAGTACAGTTTACGAAGGCAGAGGTGTTAGCCGTTGAGGGTAGGAACGAAGAAGCCATTCAGGTGCTAGAGGCACTTGCAAAGCCTAATTGGAAAACCAACGCGTTGCTTGCCAACCTTCGGGACTCAATAGAAGCTAATGTGGTAATTGAGTTACCAGGTTATCTGAAGGCAAAATCCGTTGTCGTAGAGATTAAAGGCGAGTATAGTTTTTTCCATTTTATGCAAAAAACGCCTACTGGCTGGCTTTTAAAGCTGAAAACAAACCGGGAAGAACTGAAATACTGCTTCTACGTTGCGGGCAAACGGGTTTTGAATCCTATGCTACCGGTGCTGCAGAACCAAGAAACAGCAAAAGGGGACTTTGCTTCCTTCAATATCTCGAAACTGTAGGTTGAGCCTGCTGCGGGAAATCTTCTATGCTATGCGGCAACCTGCTATTATACTCCTATCACAAACGATTGTGTTGGTAAAAAGCTGGTTAATGCCCTAGAATCGGCATTATTTAGTCGTATCAAGAGTAAATTAATGGGGAAATTTGGGAGTGTGGCAATCCTTGTTACCTTTACCGCCATACCTACTCTCACGTATGATGACGCAGCCGATTGCCCCCGCGCCCCCCGTTTCTCTGGAACCCAAGTCTATTCCTCAACTCAAGCAGATTGCTGCCCAAGTGCGGCGCGACATCGTGCGCATGGTGCACGCCGTTAGCTCGGGTCACCCCGGCGGCTCGCTGGGCTGCACCGATCTGCTAGTGGCGCTGTACTTCAAAATGATGAAGCACAACCCCGAGTTTTCGATGGATGGTATCGGCGAGGACCTATTTTTCCTTTCGAACGGCCACATTTCGGCTACTCTCTACTCGGTGCTGGCGCGTTCGGGCTACTTCCCGGTAAGCGAGCTGAACACTTTCCGCAAGATCGATTCGCGCCTGCAGGGCCACCCTACCACCGCTGAGCACCTACCCGGCGTGCGTATTGCCAGCGGCTCACTGGGCCAGGGCCTGAGCGTGGCTACGGGCGCCGCCCAGGCTAAGAAGCTCAACAACGACGACCGCACCGTATATGTGCTCATGGGCGACGGCGAGCTGCAGGAAGGCCAAATCTGGGAAGCCGCCCTCTACGCTCCACACCACAAGGTAGACAACCTCATTGCCATCGTAGACCGCAACGGTCAGCAGATTGACGGCCCCACCGAGAAAATCGGCGGGCTCGGCGACTTGCGTGCCAAGTTTGAAGCCTTTAACTGGCAGGTGATTGAAGCCGATGGCAACCAATTTGAAACCCTGTTGCCCGCCCTGGAGCAAGCTAAGTCGTTACTAGGCAACGGCAAGCCCGTGATGTTCCTGATGGACACCCAAATGGGCTTCGGTGTGGACTACATGATGGGCACGCACAAGTGGCACGGCACCGCCCCCAACGACGAGCAGCTGGAAAAAGCCTTGCAGCAGCTACTGGTAGAGGAAGCCAGCGACTACTAATCACAGATTTCTCGGATTAGCCGGATTTATCGGATTTTGTAGTCGTCTTGCTAACGCAAGCACAAAAAGCCGCCGTGGCTCCCCCTCTCCTTTTTCGGAGAGGGGGCCGGGGGTGAGGCGCACCGTATGCTGACACTGGGCCGCGTATGTGGGTTTCTACTGGGTAGCCTGCTGCTACTCACAGCCCCACTACGCGCTCAAAATCAGTCTGAAAAGCCCCGCACCACCCGCATTCTGTTTCTGCTCGATGCCTCGGGCTCGATGAATGCTTCTTGGGAAGGCGGCCCACGCATGGAGGTAGCCAAACGCCTACTTGCTCGCATGGCCGACTCGCTCGACTCCTACCCCAACCTGCAACTGGCCTTGCGCGTGTACGGCCATCAGCACCTGGCCAAGGAAAACAACTGTGAGGACTCCCGACTGGAAGTGCCGTTTGCCAGCAAAAATGCCCGCGCTATTCGCGAAAAGCTCAAGACCATCGAGGGCAAGGGCAATACGCCCATCACCTACTCCCTGCAACAGTCGGCCCGGGACTTTCCCGCCGACCCCAACTCCCGCAACGTGCTCATCCTCATCACAGACGGCCTCGAATCTTGCAAGGGCGACCCTTGCGCTACGGCGCTGGCGTTGCAGCGCAAGCGGGTGTTCCTGAAGCCGTTTGTAATTGGTATTGGGGCTGAAAAGGAGTTCGGCAAGCAGCTCGAATGCCTGGGACAGTACTACAACGCCGCCGACGTGGGCACTTTCCGCACAGTACTCAACGATGTGATTGCCCAAACCCTGAGCAAAACCACCGTGGCCGTGAACCTTACCGACGAACAGGGTAGACCGACGGAAAGCAACGTCAACCTCACGTTCCTCAACAACGTGACGGAGCAGCCGGAGTACAACTACGTGCACTACCGCGACGCCCAGGGCAAGCCCGACGTGCTGGACGTGGATGCCTTGCAAAGCTATGACCTAGTGATAAACACCGTGCCGCCGGTGGTGCAACGCAACCTACCCATCCGGCCCGGCAAAGCCAACGTGCTGACATACAAAACGCCCCAAGGCACGCTGGCACTTCGCAATCCGTCGCTCACGCCCAACCCCTATGGCACGGTGCGAGCCGTGGTGCGGGCGCAGGGCAATGCGGCTACGGTAGTATCCCTACCCTTTGGCGCGAAGCAAAAGCTACTGGCCGGCAACTACGAGGTAGAGCTACTGACCCTACCCCGCTTGGTGCGCCGCATCACGGTGAAGCAGGGCCAAGAAACGGCCGTGACGTACGAAGCGCCCGGTACGCTCAACATCATCTCGGATCTGAAAGGCTACGGCAGCATCTACCAGATAAACCAGGACGACTCGCAAACATGGGTGTACACCCTGCCCGATGGAGGTAGCAGCAAGCTCAACCTACCCATGCAGCCGGGCAACTACCGCCTAGTGTTCCGCTCGGCCAACGCACTGGGCAGCAAGTTCACCGACACGCGCAATTTTTCCATTCGCTCGGGGCAGGTCACCTCGGTTAGCATTTTCGGGAAATGATTCAGCTTGCTACGCTACCCGTTTTATTTCCAGTGGCGCCTAATGCTCCAGCCGCCGCCGCTGAACAGCTGGCGCTGAATGGTTGCGCTACTATACCGCAGGTATTTAGCATTCAGGAGGTAACACAATTGCTACAAATCATTGACAAAGCAGAAGCCACATCTCATAACTTTCGACGCACACAGGATTTGTTTGCAATTCGCAATTTGTTAGGAGAAATACCTGAGTTGCAGCGGGCACTTTTCACACCGAAACTGCGGCAATTGTTAGATACTTTGTTTCCGAACACTACACCTTGCCTCACCAAGGCTATCTACTTTGACAAGCCAGCTCAATCGAACTGGCTGGTAGCCTGGCATCAAGACTTGATGCATAACGTTAACCAACGACTTGATTTTCTTGGCTTTAGTCCGTGGAGCACAAAGTCAGACAACGTGAGCGTACAGCCCCCGCGAGAAATTCTGGAAAGTATCTGTACCCTTCGTCTTCACCTTGATGATTGCAACGCGACCAATGGGGCGCTGAAAGTGGTACCTCGTTCGCATCAGTGCGGCGCTATTCCGGCTGCCAATTTACCAGCGTATACCCTTAACGCTATAACGTGCCCCGTACCGGCCGGTGGCGTGATGCTGATGAAACCATTGACGCTACATGCTTCCAACCGCAGTACTAGCGCCCGCCCTCGCCGCGTGATTCACCTAGAATTTAGCGCGGCTGAGTTGCCAAGCGGCTTGCACTGGCGCGAAAGGCTACCTATTCTCTAATTTTTTCTTCGCCGTCTGGCTCCCCCTCTCCTTTTTCGGAGAGGGGGCCGGGGGGTGAGGCCAATCGTTGAACATCTCAAACTCTCCCATACCTCACATGAAAGACTTCCCCTACACCGAAAAGAAAGACACCCGCTCGGGCTTTGGCGCCGGCTTGCAGGAGCTGGGCAAAACCAACCCCAACGTAGTAGCCCTCTGCGCCGACTTGGTAGGCTCCTTGAAAATGGATGCCTTCATCAAAGACAATCCAGAGCGCTTCTTCCAGGTAGGTATTGCCGAGGCCAACATGATGGGCGTGGCCGCTGGCCTGACTATTGGCGGCAAGATTCCTTTCACGGGCACGTTTGCCAACTTCTCCACGGGCCGCGTGTACGACCAGATTCGGCAGAGCATTGCCTATTCTAATAAGAACGTGAAAATCTGCGCTTCGCACGCGGGCCTGACGCTGGGCGAAGACGGGGCTACCCACCAGATTCTGGAAGACGTGGGCATGATGAAGATGCTGCCCAACATGACCGTCATCAACCCCTGCGACTACAACCAGACCAAAGCCGCCACCATTGCCATTGCCGACCACGAAGGCCCGGTGTACCTGCGCTTCGGCCGCCCTGTGGTGCCGGTGTTCACCCCCGCTGACCAGGAGTTTATCATTGGCAAAGCCGTGATGCTGAACGAAGGCACCGACGTGAGCATCTTCGCCACGGGCCACTTGGTATGGAAGGCCATCTTGGCTGGTAAGCTACTGGCTGACAAAGGTATCAATGCCGAAATCATCAACATCCACACCATCAAGCCCCTGGATGCCGAAGCTATTTTGAACTCGGTGCGCAAAACGCGCTGCGTGGTAACGGCTGAGGAGCACCAGCTCAACGGCGGCCTCGGCGACAGCGTGGCCCAGCTGCTAGCCCGCGAGGAGCCCCTACCCCTGGAGATGGTTGGCGTAGATGACTCCTTCGGCGAAAGCGGTACCCCCGACCAATTGATGGAAAAATACGGCCTCAACGAAGCCGCTATTGTAGCCGCCGTTGAAAAAGTAATGGCCCGCCGGAAGTAAGGCTGCCATACTAAATGAAGAAAAAGCCCGATGCTTGTTAGCATCGGGCTTTTTCTTTGGAAGAGAATACACTCTATAGAGGCTTTTTATGCTAAGTCTACTTCAGTCTGACTCGCTTTCAATTGTTTGGCTCCCTGAGCACCTTTATATAATAGAGTGCAGAATATTACGCGCATTAATACACCCGCACCGGGTGTATTTGGAGCTTGACTATCAGTAGCATAAACGACAGCAAGTATAAAGTCAAGTATCAAGATTCCGATAGCGATATACAGGGCGACGGAGGAAAACTGGTTTTTAGCCCACCAATACAGTCCTAAGTATACCATGCCTACAACTACGGTACCGTACCCCAGACCTAATGCTTTAAATAACTCAACATCGACGATTTCAGCAACTATACCCAGTATTCCATTGAAAGCAGCTAGGAGCAGCAACGTATATAATGCTTGCTTGAAGCGTTCGGCCGGATGAGAAGAACTACCTGCTACCGGCTCTCCATCAATAAGCACTTCCAAGTCTTCCGACATTAGTACGCGACGCAATTGTACTGTCAATGACCGGCCGTCGGCTAATGGAAATGTTGAAGCTGTTCGCAAAGCCGCTTGGTTTTTGACCTGCCCTACTATATGACCATTTTCAGCAATCGTAAGGTTTTCCAGAATAGGCCCCAACGTAGCTTGATAAGGTGAGTTTTGTCATCATCAAGGTAAAAGTGTTTCGTAGGCATAAAGTAGAATGTTTAATGAGATAATACCTAGAAATCCCTCTAGGCAATATTTATGCAATAGTCTCCAGCCTGTTAACTTTCTTGCCTTTTTAACTACCAAACCAAAGGTTACTAGCGGTTAATAAATAGTAAGGACAGCAACTAGCGGCGCTTGTAGGCGCCCTGAACCACAGCTACAATGACAAACTATAGCGCACTAGCGTGGTATGGCCCCACACGAGTACGTGCTGTCAGCTTTGTGAGCTGACACGCAATACATGATTATGCTAATAACTGCCACTAAATAATGGGTAGTGGATAATTCGTTTCTAAAACTATGAGGATTCATTTTAACAGAAGTGAGTCTTTATAGGAAGCTAAAAATGAATGATCGCTTTATTGTAATACGATCAAAATAACTATTAATTATATACATTGCAATCATAAATAGCTTACGTGTTGTTACCTATCCTTCCCATCTATATCTCCGACGAATTATGCCGAACTTTTCTACTATCCTTTTCAGGAAGCATCGCCTTCGCTTGCTGATTGCTGCCTATTGCCTGTTGCTTGCTCCAACTGCCTTTGGCCAGAACAAATACCAAGTGGCGGGCGAGGCTATTCTGGATAAGCTGAATACCAAGTTCTACAACGCCAGCAGGCAGCTGTATGTGGAGCAGATTGATGCCAACGAAAACGTGATTGTGGAGCGCGGCGGCGCAAGCTACGTGTGGCCTGCATCGCATATGCTGCGGGCGCTGCGCTACGGGTCCTTGGTAAATCCGGCGAAGTATACAGCGCGGCTCAAATCCTACGCCTACGCCCTCGATCAGTACCAGCAGCGTGGCATATACGCCTCCGACATTGTGCCCGGCGCCGATCCGCTGTATGACGATAATGCCATTGTGGGGCTGGCGCTGATGGATGCCTATCAACAGGTACTCCCCACCGAAAGCGGCATCTACGACCGCTCCCTGATTGGCCTCAATTACTGCCTGAACGCACGCGATGCAAATTGGGGCGTCCCGCAAAAAGAAGCAGAGTTAGGATGGGGCAAGTTCTACTCGCAGGCCACGATTTTGCCGGCACTCCACTGCGCTCTAATCGCCAAAAATAGCTCCGACCCTACCTACCTGACCATTGCCAAACGCTACTACGACCTCATCAATGATGTGAACCGCAAGATGCGTGATGGTAGCACCCACCTCCTTCATCAGTATTCCTTTTACTCCAACGGCAGTTGGAGCCTAGTGGGGCACGGCGAAAATGGGGCGGGCTACCGTGCCTATCAAACTACGCCCAACATTCAGTTAGCCCTCAAGCTCTACCAACTGACGGGCAACATCCGCTACCTCGACGATGCGAGGAGTATGGCCGATGCCTGCCTGAAGCAATGGTATACGCCTGGCAAGGGAGTGAGAGAAATCTCTTTCTGGGGTGGCAGCGACATGGTGGAAATGCTGGTGGACTTCTACGACGTTGACCACAATCCAAAGTGGCTTACTACGGCACAAAACATTGTGGACTACCTTATAGAGTACGGCCGCGACCAGTTGGGTTACTATCCCGGCTCCTACAACGATGCGGATGGTACCTGGAGCCTAGACCGCCGCTACATCTCACCCGCTTCCATCCAGATGATGGGCCAGGCCTGTGCGGCGGCGGCCATTTTGCGGGTAGCGCAAGCCACCGCTACGCCGCTCGCTACTACCCGCCGTGCAGCCAGCACCGATGAGCTACGGGTCTTCCCCAACCCGGCAACGGACCACCTCACGCTACAAGGCAACCGCACCGTAGCAGGAGGAAAAGTTACGGTTGTTAACTCGCTGGGACAAACGGTTATGCTGGTCGATTCCTATGCAAAGCGATTGGACGTTTCTGCACTAGCACCAGGCGTGTACACCCTCTGCTGGCTCAAAGGTGAACAGCGCCTGACCACACGATTTGTGAAACAAGTGAAGTAGGGCAACGAGAAGACGCGTACCTATTTGCCCTGCAATTCGGGTAGGGGCATATATAGGCTCACTTCCAGTCGAATACGTAACTCCCGGCCACCAGCTGCACCTCTTCGCCCTTCACTGCCCTACCCTCCCGGTGCGGCTGCAAGCCCTCTACCACTGGTAGGCGCAGCGTAGCCGTGGCATTGGGCGGAACGGTCACGGTGTACTGCACGGCGCGGCCAGTACGGGCCCAGGCGGAGCGGATGGTGCCTTGGGGCGCCTCGTGGCTGGCCTCGAAGTGCGCAAGGTTCGGCACAAAATGCGGGGTGAGCAGCACGTTGCGGAAGCCAGGTTGGGCCGGGTCGGGGTGGATGCCGCCGAGGCCTTTGTAGAGCCACGCCCCAATTTCACCGAACATGATGTGGTTGAGCGAGATGTCGTGCTTGGCTTGGATATTCCAGTTTTCGTATAGCGTGGTGGCGCCGTTCTTGATCCACCAGCCCCAGGAAGGGTAGGTTTCCTGCGCAGCAATGCGGTAGGCCACGTCGGCGTAGCCGTTTTCACTAAGAGCGTTCAGGATGGACTTCTGGCCTAGCAAGCCTACATTGAGGTGATAGTTATCAGTGGCTACTTGTTTGGCCAGGTTAGCGGCTACTTGGGCTTTGGCGGCCTCCGGCACCAGGTGCCAGTAGAGCGGCATGCTCAGCTCGGTTTGGGTGCCGTTGCCGTAGAGGTTGGTTTGCGGGTTGAAGTATTTCGCATTGAAGGCCTGCCGGATGGCGGCGGCCAGCGCCTCGTACCGAGCCGCATCGCCCGTCTTGCCAAACAGCCGGGCGGTCTTTGCCATTATCACCACATCGGCGTAGTAGTAGCAGGTGGAGGTAAACTCCACGGGCGGCTTATCCGTGACGGGCACCCAGTCGCCGAGGCCCCAGGTGGTGAGGTGGGTAGGGCTGATGTCGGTGATGAGGTCTACGTAGCGGCGCATGTTGTCGTAGCAGTCGGCGAGCAGCTTCGAGTCGCCGTAGAACAGGTAGATGTTCCAAGGAATCAGCACCATGCTGCTGGTCCAGTCGGGGCCATTGCCCCACTCGTAGCCCCAGCCGTTGGAGGGCACAATGGAGGGTAGCACGCCGTTGGGCTGCTGCTCGTCGCGGTAGTCGGCCAGCCATTTTTCGTATACTGTAATGCCGTCGAAGCTATACAGACCCGTTTCCAGGGCAATATGCGAATCGCCGGTCCAGCCGTTTTTCTCGCGCTGCGGGCAGTCGGTGGGGTAGCCAAAGAGGTTGGAGAGGTAGGAGGCGTTGGTAGCCTGCCAGAGCTTATCGAGGGTAGGATTGGCGCTGGCCACGTGGCCGATGGCAGGCACGTCGCTGTGCAGAAAGTAGCCCATCAGGCTCTCTTTCGTGAGCGGCAACGAGCGGCTGCTTGTCACCTCCACGTACTGAAAGCCCTTGTAATTGAAACGCGGCTGAAAACTCTCCCTACCCTTTCCGCCCAGGATGAAAATATCAGTCTGAAATGGATCCGATTTATCGGTGGGGCGGTAGTGCTCGTCGATGTTTGATATATCCACGTGGCCATTGGGGTAGAGCCGCTCGCCGTGCTTGAGGCGCACCACCGTGCCAGCCGGTCCCTGCACTGTGAGGCGGCTCACGCCCGCAATGTTCCTACCCAAGTCAAACACGTAGGTGGTATCGTTGAGGCGACGCACGCTTTGGGTCGGTAGCTCCTCCACGGCCCGGATAGGCCGCACCGCTTGCGCTACAATATTGCGCGACGGCGCCGTGCGGAAGAAGACTTCCTTCCACTCCTTATCGTTGAAATTCACCGTGTTCCAGCCTGGCTGCTCCCGGCGGGCGTCGTAGTGCTCGGCGGTATAGATGCTGTTGAAGATGACAGGGCTCAGGGCCGTTTTCCAATCCTTGCCGGTCGTGATAGTTTCCACGCGGCCATCGGTGTAGGTGATACGCACATCCATGCAGAAGGTAGGGCGGGCGCGCCAGGGTGCCTTATGAAAGTCCCATACGGCAGTAGATTGCAGGTTGTACCACCCATTGCCGAGCAGCACGCCTAGGGCGTTTTGGCCGGTTTGTAGCTGCTTGGTAATATCATAGGTGACGTAAAGCGTGCGACGGTCGAAACGCGTGTATAGCGGGTCTAGCACATGGTCGCCTACCCGTTGCCCGTTCACCGACAGCTCATACAGCCCCGCCGCCGCCACATATGCCCGCGCCGACCGGATGCTGTTTTTCGCCTCGAACACCTTGCGGAAGTAGGGCGCAGGCTTCACATGCTCATCGTGGGCATCGGCTATCCAAGCACCCTGCCAATTGCGCTGGTCCAGCATTCCGGTTTCGAAGCTGGTGATGGCGCTGATGACCGGTTGTTTCTGGTGGTCTTTCGTCTCTACCCGCCAGTAATACCGCGTAAAGGGCTGCAACGCTGGCCCCGCATACGTCACCAACGTACTGCCCGCTTTCACCACCCCCGAGTTCCAGACCGCACCCCTACCCTGCGCCAACGCCACCGAGTCGGTAGCCACCAGCACGCGGTAGGAAGTTTGGCGGGCGCCCGGCCGCGCATCTCGTAGGCGCCACGTAAAGCGCGGCTGCGGCGCATCAAGGCCCAAAGGACGCTCCAGGTATTCGCACTGCAAGCCGGCAATGGTAGCCGGCGAGCTGGCGTACGCGGTCTGTAGAAGCAGGAGCAGGCAAAAGGCCAGCGTGGTTTTCAGCATGACAACGAACAGTGGGGCGTGCTGGATACTGGAGTGTTTACCTAGCGCCCGAACTTTTAGATTTTTATTGATAGGCAAGCTTGAAAAAGCGGAAAACGGCCGGTTCTGTCCCGCTCCCCTGGTGGAGTAGGCCGGGCCGGGGGCTACGGTCCCACGGGGGTAGGAAGTCGCCGTTGTAGTAGGGCCCGCCCGTAGCTATTTCATTCCATTGCTTGCCACCACTCCGCCAGAAGAATCGGCACTGATACCCGTTTTGTACCGTCATCTTCAGCTGCAACGGTTGGCTGGCTTTCACGGCGGCGGTGCGCAATACCGTCCTTTTCTTGTCCTTCACTGCCCATACTTCCACCGCGTTGTTGCGGACGCCCACGCCTACTGCCTGGCCAGCGTCGCCGTAGAGGACCAGTCCCTTCAGGGCCGCGTTGGGCCTAACTACCTCCGTGGTCAGGGTATAGGAGCTAGTGAGTGGGCGAACGGTTAGGGCCGTGCCGGTCAGGTTGTCGGCGGTTGGGCGGCCGGTCAGCGCCAACGTCCCGTTGGCTACCTGCCACGTGGGCTGACTATGACGAAAATCCCACTGCCAGGCATCGGTCAGCGTTTTTGCGGCAAACTCGTCCCGGAAGTTTTGCACGGGAGCGGCCGCATTGCCCAGCGGCAGTATGGCCGGCCACCCCGTTGTCTCGTTCCAACGCACTTCGCCCAGCATGCCCTGTCGGCCAGTATACACATCGGCCGTTTTGCTGTAGGCATGGTACAAATAATAGTCTTTGCCTTCGTCTGAAGTCACGATGGTGCCGTGGCCGGTGCATTTCCACTCCTGGGTGGTGGCCAGAATGGGGTTGTTGGCAGACCGAGTGTAGGGTCCGCGCAGCGTGGCCGACCGGGCCACTTCCACCTGATAGCTACAGTTTCGCCCACAACACGCACCCAGCGAGTAGAGCAGGTAGTAGTAGCCGCCGTGCTTTACCAGGCACTGGCCTTCTATGCCTTTCTTGGCGTCATCGCGAAGCAGCATAAATGGCTCCCCCTCCACCCGCAGCCCATCGGCGGAAAGTCGGTTGCCCAGCAGCTCAATGGGGCGCTGATCCAGCCCGTAGGCTTTCCAGGTGATATACAGCTGGCCGTTTTCTTCCAGCACAAACGGATCAATGGCCTCCTTGCCGTAGGCCAGCACGATGCCCCGATCGGTGAAGCCTTGCGCGGGGTTGGGGGAAGTGGCTACGCCAATGCAGGAGACATTGTCGCTCTTGCGGCGGGCCACATAATACACGTAGTAGGTGCCGTTGCGGTAGAAAAGCTCGGGCGCCCAAAAGGAAGCGGCGGCCCAGTCGGGCGTTTTGGGCAGCACATAGCCCATAGGTTGCCAGTGCAGCAAATCGGTGGATTGAAACAGCGGGAAGTGCGGCGCCCATTCCGACGAGGTGCCCGTAGCGTAGTATACTTTACCCTGCCGAATAACGGACGGATCGGCAAAGTCGCCGGGGATAACCGGGTTTTCCTGGCGCTGGCTGCTGTCTTTGCTGCTTGCACTGCCGGCATTTTCTGGCCGCAGGGAGGCCACGGTTGCCTTTTGAAACGCAGCATAACCAGCGGTGTAGGAGATACAAACCACGGCCAGAAGTGCAAACAGGAACAAGTGCGCCCACTTATGCTGATACTTCGCAGGGCTACCTAAAAAGATACGTGCCATTGTCGTTTAGCTAAATAGTCTCTGCAGTATAGCTAAATAAAAGACCTTCAAGTAGACAACTCGTATTAAACGTGCTTAGCAAGCGCTTGATAAGGCCATGTTTTATCGCCTTCGGAGGCAGCGCCGCATGAGTGCACTACCGTCCCTTACCGCTACACATCACCCGGCCTGTTGGCGTCACCTAGTCCTTGTCGCCTAGTCCCTCTACCCGAAACTTCGGCGGTTCAAAATCCTTGGGGACGTATTCTGGGGGCATTTGCGGAGCAGACGCATCACGCACAGCGCGGAAGTGTGGCGACATCATCTCGATGCCTGCGGCGTGGCACACGTCCTGCACATGCTGATGGAGGCTAGAGTAGATCAGCGCCTGCTTGCTGGCCTCGCGCGTGTATGCGTTTAGCTGGTAGCTCACATAATAATCGTCGAGGCTGGTTTGCAAGACGAAGGGTTTGGGTTCAGGTAAAATGCCTTCGGCTTGTAGAGCGGCTGTAATCAGCAACTCGTGCACCTGCTGCCAAGGCACATCGTAGCCCATCGTAACGGTAGTATGTACGATGAGGCCCAATGTGGGTGCAGCACTGCTATAATTGGTGGTGTAGCTGCTCATAATAGAGGAATTCGGAATGGTGATTTCCTCGTTTTTGATGGTGCGAATACGCGTCACGAGTAGGTTCTTCTCGATAATGTCGCCCGTCACGTCGCCAATTTTCACCCGGTCGCCCAGCTTGTAGGCGCGCATGTAGGTGAGCACTAGCCCAGCCACAATGTTTGACAACGACCCCGCCGACCCAAACGTGAACAGGAAGCCCAAAAACACCGAGACCCCCTTGAAAATGGGCGAGTCGGAGCCAGGCAGGTAGGGAAAGATAACGACCAGTAGAAAGGCAAAGATGAGCACCCGCACAATCTGGTAGGTAGGGTTGGCCCAATCGGGGTAGAAGCCCTGAATGGTAAGGCGGCCCTGACGGATTTCCTCTTTCAGAAAATACACCCCTTTCAGAATATAGCGAAACACCGTGACTACCACTACAATAGTAATAAGGTTGGGCAGATAGTTCCACAACGCCAGCAGCATCTTGCGTAGAGGCGTGAGTACGTAGCCCAGCAGCGTATCGGCCACATTCTGGGTGCCGGGGAAGATGCTGAACAGTACGGGCAGTACCAGGTAAATCATCAAGAAAATGACAACCCAGCGCAGCACGTTCACTAGCAGCAAGGCCGCATCCAGCTCACGGCGGGGTGTAAACAGCTCGTAAGCACCCAGCTTAATCCCTCGGAACCAGGTTTCTTCGCGGTCGATGAGCCTGAGCCGTACCCAACGGAAAAACTGATTGACGAGGCGTATAATAAAGTAGAACACTACTAGCACCAGCAGCGCCAATCCAATCTCCTTCAAGATGTTGTAAAAACTATGCTCCTCTTTGTAGACTGCTATTGCCTGCACAATACGCGTCCGGAAGCGCACAGCCAGCGAGTCGCGGGAGGTGTCGAGCCAAAGGGCATCGTTGTCGGAAATGCTCTGTATCACCAAGGCACCATACATCAGGTCGATGGTTTGCTCCGAGGGGTAAAGGCGTAGCGAGTCGGGCCGGAAAAACACATCGGACTCCAGGCGCCGCACTTTCTCGGCAATAAGGTTGGCGCGCTCCTGAGGCGAAAATGGTCCCAGCTTGGTGTACACGTAAAACAAGGTATCGTGGTGGGGCACCACGGGGTAGCCGCGGGCATATTGCTTCAGCGAGTCGATGCGCTGGCGGGCGCGCACGTGGCGCAGCGAGTCGACCCATTGCAGAGTGCGCAGCTCCTGCACCAACTCCCGCTCACGGGTGCGGTTCTGGCCCGCGCCTTTCAGCGTAAGCAGCTCCTGCTGCAACTGCGCCAGGCGCTCGGTGTTCTGGCGGCGCAGCGAATCGAGCTGACGCAGCTGGCGCGTGTCGGAGGTGAGGGCCTGGGTGCGCACAGAGTCGCGCAGGGTAGGCGCGGGTGCTTGGGCGCCCACCCGTTTCGCAGTTCCTAACAGACTCACTATCAACAACAAAAAACACCAAAAACGAATACGCATACTTTTCAATGAAACACACAAAAGGTGAAAGCCAGGCGTCCAGGCTGGGGCTGATCATGCAATATACCTTGGTGACTATCAATCTTACCTCCCAGCAAAGTCGAGGCAGCGGCCCTACCTTTACAGGATTCCGCCCTAGTCGGAGCCTTTGCCAATTTGCCTTTTTGCTGTTGCCCCTGGCTGGTTGCAGCGACCCGCCCAGCTCGATTTTATGCCCAAACTGTATTGCTTTTGTTTGCTGCTCCTGGCAGCTTTGCTGCTCGCCCCGCCGGCAGCTCGCGCCCAAAACCAGCAGCAGCGCGATACCACGCTAATTGTATACAACAGCCAGTTGACAGGTGCCTTCAGCAAAGGAGGCGTCAACAGGGCACTATTATCTACCACCCAGGCCCTCACCTTCACCCGCGGGCAGCACTACGGCCTACCCCTCAACGGCAGCTTTATCTATGGCAAACAAGATGGCTTGCTGAGGGAGCGGGAGTTGCTGCTCAACGCCACCCCCTACTACTACAAAGGCCGTTTTCGGGCCTATGCCATTGGGGGCTTCGAGCGCAGCAACTTGCGCGGCATCACCGACCGCGTGCAGCTGGGCGCCGGGCCCGGCTGGGCTTTCTACTCCGATACGCTGGGTAGGGAAGTCTCGATCAGCAACCTTATTATCCGGGAGAAAACTAATTTTCTGGATGGCACCTCTCAGCTCACGGCTCGCAACTCGGTGCGCTTCAAAGTCGCCTACTCCATTAAAATCCTGACGGTTAGCTCCATCACGTTCTATCAGCCATCCTTGGCCAATTTCAACAATTACCGCTTCAGCAACGTCTCCACGGCCGCCCTCAAGCTCACCAACCACTTGGCCTTCAACTTCAGCTACAACTATACGCACGAAAGCCAATACAGCGAAGGCAAAGTCCCTGACAATACAAATATTACTGTCGGGTTTTCTTATGCCACGAAGCGGTGAGATAGTGAAGGTGAGTGGTGAGTTTGTGAAATGGTGAGTTAAAAAGTGTGTCATCCTGAGCTTGCGAAGGACCTTCTCACATTAGCACGATAGACGTAACAACTACTTGTTCACGCGTGAGAAGGTCCTTCGCTCCGCTCAGGATGACAGGCATTTTTCAACTTATTACTCACTATTTTATCATCTCACCATTCACAACTTCACCACCCGCATATAATCCAGCATAGCTTGATTCACGTCGCCGTTCATGTTTTCGTTGGCGGGCTCGAAGGTTAGGGTCAGGTGGGTGGTGCCGTTGGGTAGGCGCACGGGCAGCGGGTTGGTATAGCCCCAGTCCGACCACGCATCGGTGCCGCGCTGGGGTAGTACCACAGTGCCCAGTAGCTCGGCGCCCCGCCGCAGCGTGCGGATGGCGCACTTATTTTCGGTGTTGATGGGGCCGTTGCCGTTGGCGTAGCGGAAATCCACGATGTATAGGCCTTCCTCGGCCACGGTCACGGGGATGGTGAGAGTGGTGTTTGTGGTTTTGCTGATTTCGATGAAGCCCTTACCTGTGAAGCCGTTGTAGGGTAGGAACGATGCCGTGGCTACCGTTTCGAGCTGCACCTGCTGGGCCAGCGCGTCTTGCCAACGTTGGGGCTCACTGGCAAACGATTCCAGCCCATCCTTGTCTACCGCCGTCACCTGGTATTCCGCAAGTATATCGTCGGCCGCCACAGCCGTCACCCGTCCGTTAGGCGTCGTTTCGTGGAGCCGGCCGTACCTGTATATCCGGTAGTGCGCTGCGCCCGGCACCGGCTGCCATTCCAATCGCTTTACGTGGTCGGACCCGAGTTGCAAATGGGCGTCCGGGGTTTCGGGTGAACAGGTATTGCGCACCCGATTGACGGCCGCCGGCGCCGGCGCTTGGCCGCTGAGCACCAGGCGTAGCGTGTGCCGACCCGTGAGGGTAGCAGGCACAGCGGCTTCGGCCACAGGTTGTCCGTCGAGCAGGATGCTGCTCAGCTCGTTGCCGAAGCCTTGCAGCTCCACATCGAGTACGGCATCACGGTAGCGCACGCCTGTAAGCGTGCGTGTGCCCTGCAACGCCTGCGGCACAAAGGGTTTGAACACCAGCCGATCCACCTCAAACTGCATCCCAAACAACAACTTATACACTAAACTCAGGCTACCCGAGAGGCTCCAGAGCATATTGCTGCTATTGACCTGCGTGCCGGTGAAGTCACCGTTTTCGGCCACGAAGTTTTCCTTGTTGGTCAGGAACAGCGCTGCCGGGCGGTAGATGGCGGCTATGCTTTCCAGCACCGACTCCTCGTTGCCTACCTTGGCGGCGGCCAGCGCCCAATAGCTCTGCACGAAGGGCCACACCCCGTTGTTGTGGTAGGGCGGAACGCCCGGAATTTGCGGGTAGATGCATGGCACGCCGAACGGAACGGTAGGTGTTTGAGCGACTACCTGCTGCGCCTGTTCGTCCTCGGCCACACCAAATAATACGCTCAGGGCCTCGCCCAGCGCCTCGGCTTTTGGCGAAAGCATCAAGAAATGACGCCCGTATAGAAACTGGCCGTAGTAGCCTTTGTCGGGCTGCCACAGGTGCCGGTTGATGCCTTGCCGGATGCGATGGGCCAACTGTTGATGGCGGGTGGCGGCGGGGGCATCTCCAAGGTGACGAGCCATTTCGGCCACCACCACGTTGGCTTGGTAGTGCACGGCGTTGGTACCCAGGCACTCACTCTGACAGATGTCGGCGGGCTGCATCCAGCGGGGGTAAGTCTGCTCGCGCCAGTCCAGGAACGACGACTCGCCGCGCACCAAGCCGTTGTGCAGGTCGTAGGCATTCTGCATATCGTCTTCGATGGACCGTTTGATGATGGGGTAGACTTTGCGCAGCCAGGATTCGTCGCCGGTCACCAGGTAGATTTCCCAGGCAGCCACGGCCCAAATCATGCGGTCGGTGGAGCAAGGGTAGGCACCACCTGTGCCAGTGTCCTGTGTAATGCGGCCGTTGGGCGTGACCTTACGCAAAAGGCTGGTCATGGCCACTTCGGGCTGCAACAGGGCCTGTGACAGGATGATGGAATAGCTGATGTCGCGCGTCCAGACGCCGGCCCACTCCTGCCCCGTGCGGAACGTACCATCGAGTTCCACGGCGCGGCGGGCTTCTTCTAGGGCCAGGTTGTAAAGCGTGTCGGAGAGAGGGTAGTCGGAGTGGTACTGCGGAAAGTCGGCGGTGTTGATGGTCTGCTGCCAGCGTCCGGCTGTGTTGGGGTAATTCGACACCAGTTCAGTGCGCGACACGGCCCGCGCCTCATACCCACCCTGCGCCACGCGGTCGGGGTAGAGCGTATAGGCCTCGGAGTGCCACACGGCTGCACGGGTAGGAATAGCTGGGGGATGATGCATTCGATATACAAGTAGTGCTGATAACACGTAACAGCGGACGCCCGCCGGTCCGATGCATAACAACGCATCGGACCGGCGGGCGTCCAGCAATTGCCCTTACACTGACGGTGCAGGCGGCGGCCCCGAGGCCAGCAGCCCCGCCGGCACGTTCAGCTCGCCGGTCTGCGGGTCTATCAGGCCGTTGCGCTCATCCTCAATGTTGGTGGCCTGCGTGTACACGTCGCCGGCAATAGGGCGGGCGCGCAGCTCCTCTTTGAACAACCGAATGCGCTCGGCACGCTCGGCATCGTCTTGGGGGCCACCGTAGTCGGGGAAGCCAAAGCCGCCCCACTCGCTTACCAGCAACGGCACCTGACGACGGTAGAAAAACGGGTCGCCTACCACCAGCGGGAAAGCGGCCGTGCCTTCCAACTCGCCGCGCACCAGCCGGTCCAGCAGCTCGCGCCAGCGGTTGGCGTCGGGCGTGTAGAGGTGGGCCGTCAGCAAGTCCGATTTCAAGCGGCCGTGGTAGGAAATGTGGTGCCAACCATCGTTGTCGACCACCAGAAACTGCGGGTGCGCCAGCTGCATGTAGTGGTAGGTATCCACAATGTACTGCTGGGTTTTGCGGTTGACGGCAATGTCCTGGGCGCCCCAGTCTTCATTATATAAGCTCCAAATGATGATGGATGGGTGCGTTTCCATGAGCGACACCATGCGCAGCAGCTCGGCCCGGTGGTTGCGCCGGCTGCGCGTGGTAGAGCTGTGCGGACTGGGCACTTCCACCCACAGCAGCAGCCCTAGCTCGTCGGCCAAGTTGTAGATGCGCGGGTCGACGCCGGCAATGTGCACGCGCACCAGGTTACACCCCAGCTCCTTCATGGCGTAGAAATGGCGCTGTATCTCGGCGTAGGTAGCCGTGCCGGGTTGGTACAAAATACCATCGAGGTAGATACGCTCATTGTTGAGGTACACGTAGCAGCCCCGCGCCTCAATTTTGCGCAGCCCGAAGTAGGCTTCTATCTGCGCCGCGTAGCCATCAGCATCAATCAGCTGAGCCACCAGCCGATAGAGATGCGGTGAGGCCGGCGACCAGAGCTCGGCACCGGGTAGCTCCATCACCACGCGCTGCTCGTGCTGCCCTGCCTCCAGCAGCAGCGGAAAATCAGAAACAGCCAACGGCTCTGCCGCTTCTGACTCTTGCCCAAATACCTGCAAGCGCACTATGTAGTGGCCGGGGTCATGGATGCGCATGGTGAGATTGAAGCGCACCAACTGGTCTTCTACCACGCTCACTACCCCCACGCGGGAACGGAGGCGGTTGCGCTCTACCATCTCCAACCACACCGAGCGCACAGCCCCCGTGTAGGTTTGGTACCAGATGCCGCCGCGCTTGTACACGTGCGATTCCTGCTTGCCGCGGGGCGTTTCGGCGTCCATCGTATCGGCAATGCGCACGGTGAGGCGGTTGCGCAGGTGCAGGATTTCCTCGGGTAGCTCGTAGGAGAAAGACGTATACTCACCGTAGTGTACTTCTTCACCCTCAATGGTTTGCAGCAAGTGCCCGTTCAGCCACACGCGGGTTTCGTAGCCGCAGGCGCCAAAGGTGAGCTGGAGCATGGAATGCGCCTGCTCGTCGTCGCGCTCGGGTAGGGCAAACTCCCGCTCGTACCACACCACTACCTTGTCTTTCCAGGCAACGGGGCTGTGCTCGCCCTTGGCGGTGGCCATGTGCATTTCCACCGAGCCCGGCCACTGAGCCGTGTGCTGGTAGGCGTGGCCCAATTGCCAGCCGTCGCGCAGGCCGTGGTCTTCGGTATCCACCGCAAACTTCCACTCGCCATCGAGCAGCTGGTGATTGTTGAGGCGCAGCACGGCGCGGGGCAGCGGGTTGCCGGGGTCTTCGGTAGGTAGGCTGGTAGGTTCGCTGGCAACGGGTGAGGTGGTGTTCTCTTCCTCTTCTTTGCTGGCCGAAAGGCCGTAGTTGGAATGGGTAAGGTCCATGCAGGGGCGGGTTGGTGAGAAAATCGGGGACGACATCCATGAAACGCCCACCGACCTCTGGTAGTACGGCGGGCGCCAGGTTTTGGCTGCCCGGTGTGCCCGGCACGCCCCCTGCGTGCAGTCCAGTAGCACATCCAGAGCTTCGGCCTGGGACGCACGGTGTTGCAGCGCTGGTCTTGGTCTATTTTTATTTACCGATTAAACCCTACCCTATTCCTTGCGTCTAACCCTCATACCCTACCCGACCTAACCCCCGCTTCTGCTTGGAAGACCAGGAGATACTTGCCAAGTTTGCTGATCCGGCCTCCCGCAATCTGGCCTTCAACCAGCTGGTGCGCAAATACCAGCAGCGGGTGTATTGGCACGTGCGCAAGATGGTAGTCGACCACCAAGACGCCGACGACCTCACGCAAGACACCTTCGTGAAGGTGTGGAAGAACCTTTCAACCTTTCGGCAGGACGCCAGCCTCTTCACCTGGATTTACCGCATTGCCACCAACGAGTGCCTGAATTTTCTGTCGAGCAAGCGGCGTAAGTTCTTCCTACCCCTCAACGATGTGGGTGCCGAGTTGCTGGCCAAGGCCGAGGCTGACCCCGGCCTACTCTCCGGCGATGAGGTGGAGCAAAAGCTGCAAAAAGCCATCCTGCGCCTGCCCGACAAACAGCGCCTGGTGTTCAACCTGAAATACTACGAGGACATGACTTACGAGCAGATGGCCGACGTCACGGGCACGTCGGTGGGTGCGCTGAAAGCCTCCTACCACCACGCCGTAAAGAAAATTGAGCAGTACGTCAACAATCAGCCTACCAACGATTAAACCCCGCGGCCCGCGCCGTTTCTAACCGATATGAACACGCCCTTCCGATTGGATGACCACCCGCGCCGGCCCTACCCGCTGGCGCCGCCCCCAGCCAGCTACTTCGAGCAGCTGCCGCGCCGCGTGATGGACCGCGTGCAGCCAACCGATCCTGCAGCCCCGGCGCTGAGTTGGTTGGGCCGTCTGCCCCTACCCCTTCGCACCGCGCTGGCCTCCGTGCTGCTGCTAGGTGGGTTTGCGGCGTCGCTGGTGCTCAGCTCCACGCCTACCTCGGCCTCGGCTACCTTAGCCGCCGTGCCCCAAGAAGAACTGGTGCAGTACCTATTGGCCAACGACTCCCGCGTAACCCTGGCCGACTTGGCCGATGTATCGGTCACTGCGCCTGCTACCGCCGCTAGCTACCTGCACGCCTCCCCCGAGGAGCTGGAGCGTGCCCTCGACGCCCAGCCCACCGATGACTCGTATTTATAAGCCCGCTTTCTACACCATGCACCCGTTATCTGCTTTTTTTCGTCCTCTTCGCCCCTTGCTGGTGCTTTTCGTGCTGACCCTGAGCCTGCACGGCGCAGCGCAAACGCCCCCTGGCGGCCGCCTCAGCCAGCTTGAGAATGCCCGCATTGCCTACCTCACCGAGAAAGTTTCGCTCACGCAGGAGCAGGCGCAGCAGTTCTGGCCCGTCTACAACGAATACGCCGCCAAGCGCCGCGACCTGAATCAACGCTCGCGCCAGCTCCGCACCACCCGACCCGAAACCCTCAGCGACCAGCAGCTAAAAGACAATCTCAACCAAGTACTGGCCCTGCGCCAGCAGGAGGTAGACCTCGACAAAGATTACCTCCGTCAGTTTCAGAAAGTCCTGAGTATCCGGCAAGTGAGCCAACTCTACGCTGCCGAACGCCAGTTTACCCGCGAAGTCCTCCAACGCGTTACTCGCAGCCGGAGGAGGTAAATGGTGAGATAGTGAGTAGAGAATACGACTGTCATCCTGAGCTTGCGAAGGACCTTCTCACGCTGAAACGAGTCGTTGTTGCGAACATCGTTCTACCATGAGAAGGTCCTTCGCTGCGCTCAGGATGACAGTCGTATTCTCTACTCACTATCTCACCACTTCACCATCCTGTATCTTTGCGGGATGCTTACCCCCCGCCAGCTTTTCTTGCGCCACCAGGCGCAAACCTCCGATTTTCCGCTGCTACTAGAGATTGAACGGGCCGAAGGCGTGTACATGTACGCCCCTGACGGCCGCCGCTACCTTGATCTAATTGCCGGTATTGGCGTCAGCAACGTGGGGCACCGGCACCGGCGAGTCGTGCAGGCTATCAAGGACCAGACCGATAAGTTTCTGCACCTGATGGTATACGGCGAGCTGGTGTCGGCGCCGCCGGCGCTGCTGGCCGAGGCCCTACACCAGACCCTACCCCAGCAGCTCGATACCGTTTACTTCACCAATTCCGGCGCCGAGGCTGTGGAAGGTGCCCTGAAACTAGCCAAGCGCCACACCGGCCGCACCGAGCTAGTAAGCTGCCACCGCGCCTATCATGGCTCTACGCAGGGTGCCTTATCAGTCACGGGGTCTGAGGGGTTCAAGCGCAGCTACCGCCCCCTCCTACCCGACGTGCGCCACATCGAGCCCCACTACTTACCTGATCTGGCCTTGATTACGGAGCGCACGGCGGCGGTTATCATCGAAACGGTGGCGGGCGAGGCGGGCGTGCGCGTGCCGCCTCCCGGCTACCTGCCCGCGCTGCGCCAGCGCTGCACGGAGGTAGGCGCCCTGCTCATCTTGGACGAAATCCAATGCGGCTTTGGGCGCACCGGCACGTTCTGGGCCTTCGATCAATTTGGCATCGAGCCTGATATCCTGCTGTGTGCCAAGGGCATGGGTGGCGGCATGCCCATTGGTGCCTTTATCTCCACGCAAGAGATTATGGCCGGTTTCAAGACCAACCCGATTCTGGGTCACTGCACCACCTTTGGCGGCCACCCGGTATCGTGCGCGGCCTCGCTAGCTACGCTGCACGCCATTCAAGAGGAAAATCTGCTGGCGGGCGTGGCCGACAAAGCGGCACGCTTCCGTGCGCAGCTTCAGCACCCAGCCATCCGGGAAGTGCGCGGCTGCGGCCTGCTGATGGCAGTGGAGTTTGAGTCGTTCGACGTGCTCAAGCCCATCATCGACCGCGCCCTGTTTCACGAGGGCATCCTCACCGACTGGTTCCTATTCTGCGACAACTCCCTCCGCATCGCCCCGCCCCTCATCATTACCAATGATCAGATAGACGAGGCCTGCGCCGCGCTACTGCGGGCAATCGAGTTTGTGGTGGGGTAGACACGCTATACATCAGCTGTCATCCTGAACGCAGTGAAGGACCTTTTCACCCGAGAACGAGTCGTTTGTACGACGGCTGCTTTCGGGCGAAAAGGTCCTTCACTGCGTTCAGGATGAAAACTACTTATCTTCTCAAAACTCTCAGTTTGCCTGATTGTTCTGGCTCAAAAAGCTTTGGGTTTCTTCTTTGATTTGCTCGCGAGGTAGGCCGTCGCGCACGCCTATAGATATTTTGCGCACCAGCACGCTCACAATGGCCTGGCGGAAACCCAGCTTGCCGGCCATGCCAATACAAAAATCCATTTCGTTTTCGTCTACCACCCCGTCGGCCAGCATCATGTCCACAAGGTCAAAGATCTGGTCGAAGCGCTCAGAGTCGTTATCAGGAATGATGAGCGTGCCGCTGCTGGAATTGGCCACAATATCACGCACATCTCCGGCCCGCATCCCGTTTTTGCGACCCACCGACACGATAAAGTTCATCTCCCGTTCGTCGATGTGCCCGTCTGCTTTGGCTAGTGCGGCCAGGTTTAGCAGGTGGCTTTTCACTTTTTTGGTCTGCTCGTTTTCAAAAAAAACCAAACATACTGGGGGGATTTAGAGATGACACAAGGGCGGACGCAGCAACAGGCGTGTATGACGCTCCGAGGCCGGCTTACAGCGTGGTAAGTTGTGAAAGTTAAAAGAATACTCAGATTCTTCCAATAGCTCCGCTTACGCAGTTCAGAAAAAAAAGCTGGCTTCTACCGCTTGATTTTGTCTTTCCTTCGCCGGACGCTGTACTTTCCGCACAGATTCACCAACTTTGCCGGCTCACTGCCACCCTTGCGGGTGGCACAGAAGGACCATCATGATGAAACGTATTGCAGTTTTCACCAGCGGCGGCGACGCGCCTGGTATGAACGCCTGCATTCGGGCCGTGGTACGCACGGCCGTTTACCACGGCATCGAAGTATACGGTATTATGCGCGGCTACTCGGGCATGATCAAGGGCGAGTTCGTGAAGCTGGATTCGGCTTCCGTCTCCAACATGGTGCAGCGAGGTGGCACCATCCTCAAATCGGCGCGCAGCCAGAAGTTCATGACAAAAGAAGGCCGCCAGCAGGCCTACGATCAGCTCATGAACAACGGCATCGAAGGTCTGATTGCCATTGGCGGCAACGGTACCTTCACGGGGGCTACCCTCTTCGAGCAGGAATTTGGCATACCTACGGTAGGCGCGCCCGGCACGATTGACAACGACCTGTTTGGCACGGACTACACCATTGGCTACGACACGGCCGTGAACACGGCCCTGGAGGCCATCGACAAAATCCGCGATACAGCTGACTCGCACGACCGGTGCTTCTTTATTGAAGTAATGGGCCGCGACTCGGGCTACATTGCCATTCCATGCGCCATTGGCGGCGGCGCCGAGATTGTGATGGTGCCGGAAACGCAAATGTCGACGGAGGCGGTAATTGATACGCTGCGCGAGGGCTGGAAGCGTTCCAAAACCTCGTTCATCGTGATTGTGGCCGAGGGCGAGGTAGAGGGCAATGTACACGAAGTAGCCAGGCGCGTGAAGGCAGCCATTCCGCAGCTCGACACCCGCGTAACGATTGTGGGCCACATCCAGCGCGGGGGCTCCCCCACCGCCGCCGACCGCCTGCTTAGCTCTCAGATTGGTATTGCCGCCGTAGAGGGCTTAGTTAATGGTATGCGCAACGTAATGGCCGGCATTGTAGACAAGAAGTTGGTATACACACCCTTCGCCGACACTATTAGTAAGAAAAAGCTCATCAACCAAAGCTTTATGCGGATGGTAGAGATTTTGAACTCGTAGCTAGCAAGCTACCTATGCAACTCTTACAGGCAGTGCTTCCACCCGGAGGCACTGCTTTTTTTGGTACCTGTTGGATTATATTAGGCAGTTCCTATCTTGGCTGACGCTTTAACTATTTATTCTTTTTTGTCTGCATTTATGTTGAATTACCACAAAGTAGCTGCTATTGCGGCCGTGCTAAGTTTCTCGTCATTTACCGCCCTTGCCCAACGGCCTGCCAGCATTCAGCTAGGGGTAGGCTCTGCGCTGGTAGGCACCGGCGACTATAAGGCACTGAAGGCCCACGTAGAATACGCCCCATTTTTCGGCCGTCACCTGGGTACGGGCACACGCTTAGCCTTTATTGGTGGCAGCCAGGAATCTTATCAGACAGTATACAACCCTGATCCGCGGACCGGCACAACCGGCGTGAACGTGCCCTTCGCTATGACCTATCAGGCCATGAACGTGGAACACGAGTTTTACCTCTACCCGTTCGGCAACGACCAGCAGGTGCTGTTTGCCGTGGGCGGCGGTGGCTACGCCGGCTACTCGCAGCGCTATGGTGCCCCCCAGACAACTATCGACTTTTCTACCGGTATAAAGACTAACTCACTTGACCAAGAGAAGGGCCTGCACGCCGGATACATGCTCTCGCTGAATCTGGATGTGGCCTTGGGCATCGACCGCCAATGGCTGGCGGGCGGCAAAGCTTCTTTTCAGAATGATACGTTCGGCAACACGATGGCTACGTTGCAATTGAAAGTAGGGCGGCGCTTTTAGCGCGGCCCTACCTCAGCCGGGTGCAGCCACTCATACTGCGCATCGCGGCGGAGCCAGGTGAGCTGGCGCTTGGCGTAGTGGCGGGTGTTGCGCTTGAGCAGGCGCACGGCCTCGGCCCAGTCGTAGGCCCCATCGAGGTAGCCGAAGATTTCCTGGTAGCCTACTGTTTGCAAGGCGTTGTGGTGGCGGTAGGGCAGCACGCTTTCCACCTCAGCCAGCAGGCCCGCCGCCAACATCTCGTCTACGCGCTGGTCGATGCGCTGGTACAGCTCTTCCCGCTCGCGGTGCAGGGCAATCTTCACCACATCAAAAGGGCGCGCCGCCTTAGTGTGCTGGCCGTGGAAGCTGGAAAAGGGCTGCCCCGTACCCCGCGTTACTTCCAGGGCCCGCACCACACGCTGGGGGTTTTGCGCGTCGATGCGAGCGTGCGCCACCGGGTCGAGGCGGGCCAGTTCGGCCACCAGCGCGGGTAGGCCGTGCGCCACCAGCTCCTGCTGAATGCCGGCCCGCACAGCCGGGTCGATGGTGGGTAGGGCATCAAAGCCATCCGTCACGGCTTGCAAGTACAAGCCCGAGCCGCCTGTCAGAATCACTACCTGGTGCCGCTGAAACAGCTGATCGAGCAGCGCCAGGCACTCCACCTCGTAGCGCCCCGCATTGTAGCTTTCCGTGATGCTGTGCGAGTTGATGAAGTGGTGCGGCACCCCCTGCATCTCAGCCGGGGTAGGCTTGGCCGTGCCAATGCTCATCTCCCGAAAAAACTGCCGCGAGTCGGCCGATACGATTTCGGTGCCCAGCTGCTGAGCCAGCGTTACACACAGCGCCGTTTTGCCCACGGCCGTGGGACCGGCAATAACTAATAAGGTAGGACGAGCGGCCGCTGCCAGCGAGGTAAGATCCAGCATAAAACAAAGGTCCTGCATCTTGCTGCTGCGCGAAGATGAATACAGGAAGCCGCAAAACTACAATGGTTTTGGCCTACCCGCAGGCACGTTGTGCTTCGGGGGTAGGCCACAAGCCCGCGTAGAGCTGTAGCAGATGCTGCTCCTCGTGCTGCCAGTTGAGCACCTGCCGCGCCCGCCGGCAGTTGCGCACCAACTCCTGGTAACGGCCGGGCGCGTGATGCAATAGCTGATTGAGCGCCTGCGCAATGGCTGTGGGCGTGAGGGCCACCACCTCGGCCACATCATATACATCGTTCAGGGCCCGATACTCCGGAAAATCCACAATCAGCTGCGGCACACCCGCGTGCAGGTAATCGAAAAACTTGTTAGCCAGTGAGTAGTAGTAGCTCAGTCCCTGCTTTTCAAGCAGCATAATACCCACCACCGCCCCATGCGTCACGGCACGCAGCTCGTGGGGCAGTACATACCCCCTAAACTCTACCTTACCCGAGGTTAACAGCCCCAGCCGCCCGGCCCGCGCCCGCAGTTCCGCCGACAAGTCGCCCTCGCCGCAAAGCACCAGCCGCCCCTGCACGTGGGGCATGGCGTCTAGCAGCGCCTCCAGGCCGCGCCCTACGTTCAGCGTACCCTGATAGAGGATATAGCCTCCGGGCGCTGGCAAATGCGTTTCGGTTTCCGCAGCCGTTAACCGACTTATATTGCGAACTACGGCAAAGGGCCTACCGTAGCGGGCCTCGAACACGCCCGCCAGCGCGGGCCCTACCGTATAGGCTAGGGCCGCACGCGGCACAATAAAGCCTTCTACCCATCGCCACACACGCTGCACCGCGGGGCGACTTACTACCTCGGGCACTTCCGTGAAAAGCTCGTGCGCATCGTATACGAAGGGCTGCCCCCCCAGCCGGGCGCGCAACCATACGGGTAGGGCCGTATCTAGGTCGATGGCGCACCAGGCGCTGGCCCGCTGCCGTAGCAGGTAGAGCAGCAGCCGCACCGTAAACTCCGCGTAGAACAACTTCCCCTTCGTGAACCAGCACTGCAGCCGGTGCTGTTTGTACGGTTGAGGTTGCAGCGGTTCTGACTGCGGCCACGCGCGCCCTACTAGCGTCACGTGGTAACCCTGCCGAGCCAAGCTGCCGCAAATGCGCTGCATCCGCTGGTCGTAGTTCAGATCAGTAGTAACAGCGAAGAGCAAAGAGCGCATACTCGAAAAGACGCTAGTTGCGCTTGTAGGATAAATTCCTGAGGCAGAAGCCTGAAAATTGCGTTATTTTTGACAAATTTAGGAAATTAGCCTGTTTTATTACGAATACCCGTCTAAGGCCATATCGCCTGTCGCCCGGATTTCATTTTTCTAATGTCTACTCGCTCCCTGCCCGCTACCCCAGGCGCTACTGCCTCTGATGCTATGTATCGGGCTTTATTTGACGATGCGTACGATGCCTTGCTGCTCTACGACGAACGGGGCAAGCTGCTCGACTGCAACCGAACTGCAGTGCACCTGCTGGGCACCACTCGCAACCACCTGCTGATGGCTGGCCTCATGAGCTTTGCCCGCCCCCACGGCGGCGCTAGCGGCGAGGATTTTTGGCAGTCGGATATTATGCTGCGCGAGGCGGTGCTCGACACGGCCCGCACTGGCCAGACCTATGCCAAAAGCTGGCATGGCCTGGGCATCAACCACTCCCGCCTCGATGGATGGGTGACCCTGCACCGCGTGCCTACCCCACAGGGAACCCGCGTGCAACTCACGCTACGCGACATTACGCGGGCCCCTCGGCCCGCCCAGCGCCCGCCCGACCAGGCGGGGTTGCTCGACCGTACCCGCCGCGAGCTGCGCGACGTACTCAGCCGCACCGACCAGGCGTACATCCTCATTGATCAGGAAGGCACCATTCAGGACGTCAACGAGTTTTTCCTCAACTTCACGGAGTATACCCGCGAAGAGGTGCTGGGCAAAAACTACCACGCACTCTTTGTGCCCGCAGCCGAGCGCGACGCCCGGCGGCGGCATTTTGAGGTGGTGATACGGGGCGAGCAGGAGGTTGACGATATAGAACGGGTGATTCTGACACGCGCTGGCAAGCCCCGGCAAGTGTTCTGGCACGCCGAGCTGGCCCGCGACCTAAGCGGCAACGTGACGGGGATGTTCTTTATCGGGCGCGACCGGACAGACCGCCACATGACGGCCCGCGTCCTCAACGACAACCGCAACCGCCTCCAGGATTTCTTCGACAATGCCCACGACCTGATCCAAAACCTGAGCATCGACAACCGGTTTTTGTCCGTGAATAAGGCCTGGCGCGAAAAGCTGGGCTACTCGGAAGAAGACCTACCTCAGCTCACGCTCAACGACGTGGTGCACCCCTACTATAAAGCCAAGCTGCTCTACCAGCTGCGCAATTTGTACAAGGGGGAAAAAGTCAATAAGCTGGAAACCGTTTTCCTGACGAAAAGCGGCAAGCCGGTGCACCTGATTGGCTCTATCTCTTGCGCCTGGCAGGAAGACGAGCCCGTGAGCACCCGCGCTATTCTGCACGACATCACTGACCGCATCAAGGCGGAACGTTTGCAAAAGGTATATTATAGCATTGCTAACCTGGCCATTAGCTCCAAAGACTTGCACGCGCTGTACGGCGCCATTCACCGGGAGCTGAGCAAGATTATTGAAACCAATAACTTCTACATTGCCCTCTGCGACGACGCCCGCACGCAGTTGCAGTTTGTGTATTATGTAGATCAAAGCTCGCCCAACGAGCAGCCCAGCAAGGCGCGGCCGTTTTCGTCGGGGGTGTCGGAGTATATTATCCGCACGGGGCGGCCGCAGTTTCTGCTGCGAAGCGAGCTAGAGGAGCTGATTGGCAACGGCGCTATTACGGCCTATGGTGTGATGCCGGAGGTGATGCTGTGCTCGCCCCTAAGCATCGGGGAACGAATCATCGGCGTCATTGCCGTGCAGGACTACCACAAGGCCGATGCCTACGCGGTGGGCGACATTGAGATTTTGCACTTCATCTCCAATCAGGTGGCCCTGGCCATTGAGCGCAAGCGCAATGAGGTGCAGATCAACAAGCAGAACGCGCGTTTGAACGCCATTTTCGAGAGCGGCTCTCACTTGATGTGGTCCGTGGATACGCACTCGCGCCTAACATCCTTCAACCGCAACTACGCTGCCTACTTCCTGCGCAACAACGGGGTCTACCCTACCCTCAACGTGAACCTGTGGCAGGCCGACCTGGCGATGGTAGCCGAAGAAGCCCGCGACTTGTTTGTGGAGCACTATAAGCAGGCCTTCGAGGGGCACCCGCAGCGCTTTGAGGTGCGCCTGCGCGACCCCCGCGGCCACGACACCTGGCGCGAAATCTACCTCAACCCGATCTACCTCGACGACGGCTCGTTTGAGGAAATATCGGGCATGGCCCACGACATCACCGAAACCAAGGCTTCGCAACTGGAGCTTGCAGCACAGGAAGAGAAATTCCGCGCCATCTTCGAGTCGTTCCAGGATATATACTACCGCACCGACGAAAACGGCCACGTCACGCTGGTGAGCCCGTCGGTATACGAGGCCTTGGGCTACCAGCCTGAAGAAGCGCTTGGCAAGCACCTACCCTCGCACTACGCCGACCCAGCCGACTACGACCGCCTGCAGCAGGAAATCAAAGAGAAGGGCGTGCTGCGCAACTTCGAAACGGCCATCCGTCATAAAGATGGGCACTACGTGAGCATGCTCATCAATGCCCGCCCTGCACCGGGGCAAACGGGCGGTACCGAGGGCATCGGCCGTGACATCACGGAGCTGAAACAGATTCAGGACGATTTGCGCCGCGCCAAGGACGAAGCCGAAACCGCGCTGGAAGCCAAAACGCAGTTCCTGGCTAATATGAGCCACGAGTTGCGCACGCCCATGAATGGCATTATTGGCATGATTGACCTGCTGCACCAGACGGTAACGTCGGAGGAGCAGGAAGACTATGTGGATACCCTGCGGAAATCGTCGGAAGCGCTGCTGGCTATTCTGAACGACATTCTGGACTTATCGAAGATTCAGGCGGGCAAGCTACAGCTGCACTCCCACGGCCTGGATCTGTATTACACGCTGGACAAGATTCACTCGCTGTTTGCCAACCGTGCCAGCCAGAAGGACTTGCAGTTCACCTACCATGTCACGCCGCACACGCCGCGCTTCATCCTCACCGACGAAACACGGTTGCTGCAAATCCTGTCTAACCTTACGTCCAACGCCATCAAGTTCACCAACCAGGGCACGGTGAGCATCGAGGTGTCGTCTATTGCCACCGATGGGGAGCAGCACACGCTGCGCTTTGCGGTGCAGGACTCGGGCATTGGCATTTCAGAGCAAGACGCCAAGCTGCTGTTCACCAACTTCACCCAACTCGATACAACCCCTACCAAAGCATTTGGCGGCACGGGCCTGGGCTTGGCCATCAGCAAGCAACTGGCCGAGCTGCTGGGCGGCGAGATTGGGGTAGACTCGCACGTGCGGGAGGGTAGCACGTTCTGGTTTACCATTCAGTGCAACATTGCCCACAACGAGGAAGAGATTCTGCACCAGCGCACGGTGGCTCGCGAGCGGACCCAGGAGGTGGTGCGCTTCGAGTCGGTGCCGCGGGTGCTGCTGGTTGATGACAACCCTATCAACCAGAAGGTGGCCTCGCGCCTGCTCGATAAGCTGGGCTGCCACGTGGAAATGGCATCCGATGGCTTTGAGGCCATCAGCAAGGCCGACTCACCCAAAAACCGCTACGACATCATCTTCATGGACATTCAGATGCCGGAGATGGATGGCGTGACGGCCATGCACGAAATCCGACGTCGTTTGGGCAAGCAGTGCCCGCCGGTGGTGGCCATGACGGCCTACTCTATGAAGGAGGATGCCGAGCGGTTTGTGCAAGAAGGCATGGACGACTACGTGTCGAAGCCTGTGAAAACGCAGGACCTCTACACGGTGCTGCGCCGCTGGACCAGCACCACCGAGCGGGCCGTGCTACCCACCCGCGACATGGGCACGGCCCTACCCCCCGCCGAGCCCGTCCCAACTGCCCCAACCGATACCCCCGCCCCCACGCCTGTGGCCGCCGAAGAGCTGGCGCCCGAAGAGCTGGAAGGCTGCATTGATGCCGAAGTAATCAACCAGCTACGGCAGCTGGGCGGCGACGATTTTGCGGCCAGCCTCTATTCCGATTTTGAGACTGAAGCGGAGCAGTTGCTCACCGAAGCTGGCAATTTGGTGAGTACTGGGCGCTTCGAGGCCATTCTACCTCACTTGCACCAGCTAAAGGGCACAGGTTTCACGTTGGGAATAAACCGGCTGGCCGAGGGCGCCAAGGAGTTGGAGCACGACCTCAAGAAAGGAGAAACGACCAACGTTGTTCAGGATTTTCAGCGCCTACTGCGTTACTTTGCGCAGTTTAAGGCCGTATATCAGCAGGTCACGCAGGTGCCGTAACCGGCAAATCTGTTTTTATCCATCACGTTTTCCCAACCTACATCTTCAACACAACTACCCGCATGGCTGATTCTAAAACTATTTTGATTGCGGAAGATAGCTCCGTTATTCTGAACCTCACCAAGAAAATACTCGAGCTGCAAAAGTACCGCATCATATCGGCAAAAAATGGGGGTGAAGTCATCAAGCAGGTTGAAAGCCAGCCAATTGACTGCATTCTGATGGATATCAATATTCCGGTGAAGGACGGTATGGAGTGCACCCGCGAAATCCGCCGCAACCCTGATCCGCGCATCGCTCAGATTCCGGTTATCGCCATCACCGGCAACGCCAACAACTACTCGATGGAGCAGTTCCGCGAGGCTGGCGTAACCGACTACCTCCCCAAACCTCTCGACTTCGATGCCCTGGTGCGCGTAGTGAAGCAGCATGTGGGGTAAGTAGTTTAATGGCTGAATTGTTAAATGGTTGGCTTTTCATACAGCTTATTTCAACAACCAATTAGCAATTCAGCCATTTGACGATGCAAATTACTTTTCTCGGCACGGGCACGTCGCAGGGGGTACCCGTAATAGGGTGCCACTGCCCCGTGTGCCGTTCGGTGGACTACCGCGACAAGCGTTTGCGGGTGTCGGTGCATGTGCAAGTGGCCGGCAAGAGCATTGTGATTGACTCGGGGCCGGACTTTCGGCAGCAGATGCTGCGCGAGCGGATTGAGCAGTTGGACGCCCTTGTGTTCACGCACGAGCACAAAGACCACACCGCCGGCCTCGACGATATTCGCTCCTACAACTTTCTGCAGCAGCGCGACATGCCCCTTTACGCCGAGCCGCGCGTGCTTCGGCAGCTCCAACAGGAATTTGCCTACATCTTCGCGGAGGAGAAATACCCCGGCGTGCCCCGCGTGAAAACCATTCCCATCACCAGCGACACAGAGGTGTTTTTGGTGGAAGGCGTACCGTTTCAGCCCATCCGAGCCCTGCACTACCGGCTGCCGGTGCTAGGCTACCGCATCGGCGACTTCACCTATATCACCGACGCCAATTATCTGACCGAAGAGGCACTAGCCCAGGTGCGCGGCTCGCGGGTGATAGTACTCAACGCCCTGCGCCACGAAAAGCATATTTCGCACTTCTCGCTGCCCGAAGCGCTGGAACTACTAGAGGATTTGGCTCCCGAGCAGGCCTACCTTACCCATATCAGCCATCAATTGGGAAAACACCACGAAGTAGAAGCCACACTGCCGGACTTCGTGCGGCTGGCATACGATGGGTTGCAGATAGAGGTGTGACGGATGTGCTATTTTGTAATGCGGAAGGAGACGGTAATGTCCTTTTTACTCGGCTGTTCGCGCTCAGTATCAAAAGTCCATTTAGTGTAGTATAAAATATAACGCTTACCATTAGCATGCACGCTGGTAGTATCGACCCAAGCTGAGGTATAAATTCTGTTTTCGCTAACGGGTAATTTCAACTCTTGTGCTCTCCCAGTTGCATCTGTTACGCACAGCGTAGGCATTACAAAGTTACCTGTAACGCAAGTCACGTTCTTAGGGCAGAACGTAGATTGAATATCCGTCACCTCTACCGTCAATTCTGGCTGTGAGGCGGCATCTAACTACGCCTGTTGCCGATAGTTTAGGGCAAACTCCCGGTCGAAATCGGCGACAATAGACAATGGTATAGCCTCACCTTCATCGGCTGTATAACACGCTGTCAGGCTTAATGCTACACCAATCAGTAGTGGATATTTTTTCATAATTAAAGAAAATACAAGGAGTAGTTTATCCCATTTGCAAGAGCTTAAAATAGTGGCGGAGGTTGCATTTACACGCCCTTTGCAACACTTCCTCTACTCGCACTAGTTGAATAATTCATGCATACCAATTACTATTTCCTGCGTCTGTTGGCGCCTGCTCTCACTCGCGCCCTGGCCGGCTACCGGGTAGTCACGTGCTTTTCGCAGGAAAAGGATGAATTGGTGATTGGTTTGACCAACGGTGCGGCCGAGTTTTGGCTGAAAGCGCAGCTGTCGGCGGCCTTTCCGGCGCTAGCCCTGCCCGAAACCTTCCACCGCGCCCGACAAAACTCAGTGGATCTGTTGCCTGGTTTGCTAGGGCGCGAGGTAAGCCACGTGGATGCGCTACCGCAGGACAGAATTTTGCAATTCACCTTCATCGATGGTGCTACCCTGCTGCTGAAGCTGTTTGGCCCACGGCCCAACGCCATTTTCCGCCCTACCCCGGATGCGCCCGCCGAGCTGTTTCACCAGCGCTACACTGCCGATGCGGACATTCTGCCCCTACCCCCTACCACCGCCCCGGATGCTGGTACCCGCCCGCACGAGGCCGATCCGCTGCGCCGCTACCCTGCCCTCAGCGACCTACCCGCCCGCTACCTGCGCGTCCACGGCTACGACGCCGCACCCTTACCCCAACGGGAGCAACTGGTAGCAGATATTATCCGGCAATTGGAGCAACCAGCGCAGCTCTACATCATACAGCTGGAAAACCGAACGCGCCTGAGTCTGCTGCCGCTCGGGGAGGTACAGAAGACCCTACCCCCTACCGACCCTATTGCGGCCTTGCGCGAGTTTGTACCGCATTTTCTGAGTCGGCGGGCGTATGAGACGGAGATTCGCCAAGTGCGCCAGACCTTGGAAAAGCGAGCCGAGGAAGCCAGCACCAGCGCCCAAATGGCCCGCACGCGCCGCCACGCCCTAGAGCACACCGCCGGCTACCGCCAAACCGCCGACCTGATCATGGCGCACCTCAGCCAGATTTCGGCCGGAGCAGCGCAGGTGGAAGTAGTTGACTTCTATCAGGATAATCAACCGCGTGTTATCAAGCTCAAACCCACCGAAACGCCCCAGCGCACGGCCCAAAACCTTTACCGCAAGGCCAAAAACCAGCAGATTGAATTACAACAACTCAGCCAGCGCATTGAACAGCGCGAAACCGAAGCTTTCTGGTGCCTGGAGAGGTTAGAAGAATTAACTGGTCTAGCTGACCTGCGCACGCTACGAACCTGGCGCAAGCAGCATGGTCTCGATGCTGCAGCCCAGGCCAAAGCAGCAGGCAACGAGCTACCCTTCAAAGTATTTACGGATAGCGGCTTTACCATTCTGGTAGGCCGCAATGCCCAGAATAACGACCTACTCACGCAGAAATACGCGCACAAAGACGACCTATGGTTGCACGCCAAAGACGTCAGCGGTTCGCACGTGGTAGTGCGACACCGAGCAGGATACCCGGTGCCTGAACCTGTAGTAGAGCGCGCCGCCCAGCTAGCCGCTTGGTACTCGCGCCGCCAGCACGACTCGCTGTGCCCCGTGACGGTGACGCCCAAAAAGTTTGTGCGCAAGCCCAAAGGCGCCGCGCCGGGCGCCGTGGTGGTAGAGCGCGAGCGGGTGGTGCTGGTAGTGCCCGGAAATCCGTTTGAACGGGTAGGCGTGTAGCCAACGACTCCGCGCGGCGCTACCTAGCGTCATCAGCGGCACATACTACTGGCTACTTCATTGCTGCCAAACAAAAAAGTCCGGCCTGTATAGACCGGACTTTTTTGTGTAAGTGCGCGCGGGGAGATTCGAACTCCCACACCCGAAGGCACCACCCCCTCAAGATGGCGTGTCTACCAGTTTCACCACGTGCGCAGTAGGCTAGAAAAACACAACTTCTGGTTCCGAAAGCAAGCTTCGGGCTTCGCTGAGGCGGCGAAGTGGGCACAAAAGTAGGGGGCTGCTACCGCTCGTGCAAGCCTACGACCGTATTTTTCTTGCCGGGTATTCTTGGCAAGATGGTTTCGGGCTCAGTATCAGCTTGCAACAGCCAGATATTTTTTCCTATGACACTCGCTTTTGCAGCTTGGCGGCAGGCCTCAGATGCGGAATCCCTACCCTATCAGTTTGGTGGAGCGGCCTGTAGTTGCCTCTACAGACAAAACGCCCGGCCAAGAGGATGGCCGAGCGTTTTAATCTTCTGTTAGAAAATACTTACTCTGCTTGCGTAAGCGGAGCTTCTACTACGTGCTCCGACACAAACCATACCTGCATTTCGTTGGCGCGCAGTACGTCGCTTATTACCATGTCGTTGGTGCCGTCATCGCCGGAGTCGTCAGCTTTCTTGGCGATGTCGTGGCACTGTTCCAGGATGATCTGGTGCGCTTCCAGCAGACGCGAAATCTGTACCGGTACTTCTTCCCGGTCGCGGGGAGGGCGCGGAATGCTGGTTAGCTCGGCTACGTCGGCGGCCATGGCCACGGCTACACCACCCAGAATCTGGATGCGCTCGGCAATGGTGTCTACTAGTTCGCTTTGCTCCTCATAGTGCTTATCGAACAGCAAGTGCAACTGGTAGAAGGTAGGGCCTACTACTTGCCAGTGGTGCTTCTTGTACATATCGCGCAGGCTGCACGTATCAGCCAGCAGCTGATTTAGCAGCTCTACGCTTTCGCGCCGGGTGTCTTCGCTCAGGCCAATGGGTAGACGCTGCGATACAGTGCCGTATTTCTGGATGGGAGCTGGCGCGTTTTGCTGCTGATTTAGGATAGGTTGCACGTTGACAGCAGGGTTGGGTGCAGCAACGGCGTTCTTAGATTCTTTTGCTTTAGCAGGAGCTGCTTTGGCGGCTACGGGAGCCTTTTTATTGGTGCTGGGAAGGGCCATAATCAGAAAGAAAGTAAACAGGTTGGAGAGGCAAGCCGGTACAGGCTAGAGTACCTATTGCGCTGTGCGGCTTGCTTGCCACTGTGTACGCACAATTATGGCCGGGGTTAGCTTAAATTCATTAGGCTGCTTCCCTTGCCTCTATTTTGTACATGTAGGGCGGTGTGTGCTGGCGGCGGGTCACGTATCTTGCTGCCAGCGCTGCTTTCTCACTTCTACTGTTTCTTCGCTCATGCCTTTCCCCTTCGTCGGCGACGACAAATCCACCATTGCCCGCTTGCTGAACACCCTACCCCAGGTAGGCCAGTTAGAATGGATTGGCATCCGGCCGGTGCGCCGCGCCCCCATGGTGCCCATGCAGGAGGCCACCGTAGAAACCGACCGCCACCTCTCCGGCGACCACGCCCGCCCTAAGCCCGGCGGCAAGCGGCAGATTACCCTCATCCAGGCCGAACACCTACCCGCCGTAGCTGGCTACCTGGGGCTGACGGAAGCCGTGGACCCGGCCCGGCTGCGCCGCAACCTGGTAGTGAGCGGATTGAACCTGCTGGCGCTGAAAAACCACCAGGTACGCATTGGCGACGAGGTAGTACTGGAAATTACGGGGGAGTGCCACCCTTGCTCGCGGATGGAGGAGGAGCTGGGGCCGGGTGGCTACAACGCCATGCGCGGCCACGGTGGCCTTACAGCCCGCATTCTGCACGGCGGCACCATTCGGGTAGGCGATGCGGTGCAGGTAATAGCTGCCAGCTAGCGCCAATACCCTGGCAGGCCTAATCATGCTGTGAGGGTAGACGCTCTCCTACCGGCCCACCGCTGCGGTGCGCCAGCCGGTAGGCCATGGCCAGCACCACGTTGTTTTTGGCGGCCGTGTTCTGCGGAATAAACTGCCCCTGCCGAAACGCAGGCAGATTATAGTTGGCCTGGTTCACCCATCCCGCCTGCACAGTCAGATGAGCATTGATCTGGTAGCCCACGCCAGCATATATGCGGTTGCGCTCGAAGGTAGGCCCGTCGGGGTTCAAGAAGATTTCGTCGTAGGCCGACAAAAACACGGTTTTATCGGTGATGGTAGGTTTGTTCAGGGGTAGGAACGCGTTCAGGCGGTAGCGCAGGCGCATACGGAAGCTGGTGCTGTCGTCGCGAAACCGAAACCACCGTTCCTCTACCCGGTAGCGGTGTTCCAGCTTCACGCGGTGCGTAAACTGGCTCATAATTACTTGTTGCCAGAAGCGCTTTTCTACGTTGAGCGGGCCAGCCCCAAGGTCTTTGTAGTCGGCAGTAGCGTAGCGGCCGCCGGCCAGCGTGAAGGTGAAGTTGCGGTCCAGATCGTAGCTCAGCCCGGTTTTCAGCTCGTGGTAGAAGTACTGCCGAAACACGGCATTGGTGCGGGCCTGTACTTCCGCAAAGCCTCCCCATTTTTTTTCAGCGGTGCCGGGCAGCACTAGCGTCAGTATTCCCCAGCTTCCCCACGGCTGTACCGGATTTACAGCTGTTTGGGCCTGCAACGGGTGATACAAACCCATGAAGCACAGGATGTGCAAACCAAGAAGTAGATGTTTTTTCACGGAGGAGGGCAGAAAGAACTGTTCGGAGGAGGAGAAATCTAGCGAGCAAGTGAGTAGCTAGTGCCTAGGGTACTGCAAAGATATTCGCTGTCAGGTTGCTGCGAATATTCCAGTTCTATCTCACTTCCTGGTAGCGTCATTCTGGTAAAAGCGACCCAATTTTACCGCCCGTTTTTCTCACCTCCTTAGCCCACTGCTATATGCCCGATGCACGCCAGCCCAAGCAATATGTTTTGTTCGACCACGATGGTGGGGTAGACGATTTTCTGTCGCTGCTTCTGCTGCTGCACATGCCGCAGGTTGAGTTGCTGGGCATTTCCGTCACGCCTGCCGATTGCTACCTCGAAACCGCCCTGCTTACCACGCACAAGCTGCTGGCGCTTGCTCAGCGCACCGATATTGAGGTGAGCGGCGGCGACTACCACGGTGTAAACGCCTTTCCCTCCGATTGGCGGGCCAAGCCCAAGATTTTGAATGCGCTGCCCAGCATGATCAACGTAGACACACCCGGCGCAGCTCATTACGACGACAGCGTGGCCTTTATCTGGCGCAAGCTGACGGCTGCCCCCGGCCCAGTTACGGTGCTGCTCACGGGGCCGTGCTCCAACTTGGTGCATGCCCTAGAACAAGACCCTACCCTAGCGGCCAAGGTAGGCGAGGTGGTCTGGATGGGCGGCGCCGTGGACGTTATCGGCAACGTGAAAACCTACAACCACAACGGCACCGCCGAGTGGAATGTGTTTTGGGACCCGATTTCGGCGCACAAGCTGTTTCGTATGGGGCTGCCCGTTACCATCGTACCGCTGGATGCCACCAACCACGTGCCCGTCAGCTTTGATTTTCTGCAGCAGCTGGCCCGGCAGTCGGAGTACTTCTTCTCCAACCTGGCCGGGCAGTTCTGGGCCACTACCATCGACACTATTCCGGCCTACGAGTACACCTATTTTATGTGGGACGTACTCACGACCAGCTACCTCGCTATTCCTGAGGCCCTCGATTTTGAAAGAGTAGAGCTAGAGGTAACGCCTACGGGTGCCAGCGCCGGCCGCACGCATCGTGCTCCTGGCTCGGGGCAATGGGTGAAAATGGCCGTGCACGTGCGCAAAGAGGATTTCTACGCCTACCTGTTTCGGCAACTGCGGCAGCCGCTGCAAAGCACTTCAGCATAGGCATCTACGGTCTGAAAGCAGGGTAATGTAGTATTTTTCTAATCCTGCAACCGGAGTGGCGTGAATATAGCTTGCGCGCCTGATAATGGCCGGTTTTAGGCAGCAACTCAACTAGAAAACCCAAAAGTTCGTATTATTAGACTACTTAGTTTTCTTATATCTCTTGCTACTCCCGGCAGCAATGCAGCAACCGCTTTTCTACTGCGCGCTGATTTTCTGCCTTGTTACCGGCTATTACGTATCCTACCGCTCTTTACCCTCCCGCCCTATGAATTCAACTGCCTCCTCGCCGCTTGCCCTCACAGCGCTAGCGCTGCTACTACTTTCCAGCGGAGTTATTCTTACTTCTTCCGTATGCCGGACTACTACTGCCCGCGCCTCGGCCCGCTCCTACCCTTGCGCAAACCGACTGGTACGTTTGCGCCGTCGCCATCAGCGCGTAATGTGATACAGACCAGGAGCTAGCTACGTTTCTGCATTAACACCTTCGCTCACGCCAACAAAGCCAATACGGACGCCTACCTGTAGGTAAGCGCCCCTATTGGCATTTTATGCCGGGACTATACCCCGCCTTCCATGCGTACAATGCGCGGCGTGAACGTGCCCAGCACATCCACCAGATCGTGCTGGCTGGCCATCACGGCGTGGATGTCTTTGTACGCCTGAGGAGCCTCGTCTACCCCGCCCCCAATCAGCTCGATGTGGTGCTGCTGGAGGTAGCGTCGTACGTCGGCTTCGCCCAACTCCTGCTTGGCGCGGGTGCGCGACATGGCCCGGCCGGCCCCGTGTGAGGCCGATGCCAGCGATGTTGCCTCGCCCCTACCCCGCACAATAAAGCCAGGGGCCGTCATGGAGCCGGGGATGATGCCCAGCACGCCCGCGCCGGCCGGCGTGGCGCCCTTGCGGTGCACCACTACCTCCTGCCCAGTCGCAAGGCGTTCTTTCCAAGCAAAGTTGTGGTGGTTTTCCACTTTTGCCAGGGGCCGTTCGCCCAAGGCCTTGGCCAGTCGCTGATGAATCTGGTGGTGGCACGCCGAGGCGTAGTCGCCAGCCAGATTCATGGCGGCCCAGTACTCTTGGCCGGCTTCGCTTTCCAGCGAAAGCCAAGCTAGGTGCTGCGCCTCGCTGGGCAGTTGGCACACGTCTTTGGCGAGCTTGGTGTAGTGGTTGGCGATGCTAGCACCCAGCCCCCGCGAGCCGGAGTGCGACAACAGCCCCAGATACTGCCCTACCGGCACGCCCAACTCATTGGTCGGGTCGAGAATGTCTACCACACCCCACTCCACAAAGTGGTTGCCGCCACCCGATGAGCCAATTTGGGTGGCCGCCGTGTCCAGCTTATTGCGCAGAAACCCGATTTCCTGGAATTCGGCGCGGTCGAGCACGGCGTGGTCCAGCTTCTGCCCGTGACGGAATACGTCGCGGTTACCGAAGCGGGTGTTGTCTACCAGCATTTTGCGTAGCTCCTGCACACGCTGCTCCAGGTGCTTGGGCGGCAGCGCGAATACTGACAAGGCCATACGGCAGCCAATGTCGACGCCCACAGCGTAGGGAATCACGGCGTTATCGGTAGCCAGCACGCCCCCGATGGGTAGGCCGTAGCCGTGGTGAGCGTCGGGCATGAGGGCGCCGGCCACCGTCACGGGCAGTTTCATGGCCGTTTCCATCTGGTGAATGGCACTCTGGTCGATGTACTCAGCCCCAAACAAGGCGTAAGGCTTGCGCTCGGCTAGGGCAATATGGCGCGAAGGCGGTGGTAGCAAGGCGGCGGCCGTGTGGCTCCAATCGAGGTGGGTGAGGTAGTCGTTGGGGTTAGCGAGTAAATTTTGGAGCAACATCAGCTGCTCGGTATGCGAAAGTTTTTTGAGGTGCTTGCGCTGCAATTGTGCCAGCGCCAGCCCAATGGCCCGACCTTCCGGGAAACCCAGTTGGCGAAGGTCGTTGCCGCGTAGTTGTTGAGCCATTATGCTAAATGGTTGCTTATTGAATGATTGAATGGCTTCCTACTGGTACCAGAGCAACAGGCGGTTCGCGCAAGGCTGATAGCCGACGTGACAGGTCGAAGTAACGCGGACCTACGGCATCTGGTAGTAGGCAATAAGAGGTAGGAAGGGTGAAAAACGAATAGCCGTTTGGTATTTTCAGTACGAAGTATGACTACTCTACGACACCTTCCTTTCTCCTATTAAAACTGACAGGGCAACAAACGCATAGCCACCGTTAAACTGTGCTCTAACCAACTGAGCTACTGCCCTAAAAGGCAGGTGAGACTCGAACCCACGACCCCAGCGCCCCAAGCGAAGGAAGGCTATGCTACGGCACCTATCAGGTAAATAATTCTTGTACGGAGCAACAAGCGCCGGGGCTTTCTCATCCTGCTTTCTGACTCAGCTACGGTTGGTTTACAACACAACCGGCGGGAGTTGAACCCGCATCTGGATGTTAACGGCGAAGTATGACCCGACTACGGCACCCGTACTAGGGTAAAAAATGAGTTGGGGTAACAAACGGCGGCCGTTGCCTGTAGCGCGTCTACCAGTTTCGCCACTTGCGGCCACGAGACCACAAGGCAGGACTCGAACCTGCACTTCCTTACGGAACGTACACCGAAGTATCGGCTCCCTACGACACCCAACAAACTATCCTGATTTCCGCGCGGGGCAACAAACGCCAGCCACTGTATCCTGCTCTACCACCTGAGCTACAGCCGCCGCACGGCAGCTGGTGGGACTCGAACCCACGACCCGGGCATTAAGAGTGCGAAGTAAGGCTTGGCTACGGCACCCGTTTGAAAATCAGTACGTATTCTCAACTCAACAAGGGCAACAAGCGGCAGGCGACTAATCTGCACAACCTGGATTGCGCAGTGGGATTCGAACCCAAACCATACGGCTTCACCACGAAGTAATGCCCACCTACGGCACCTTTGCAGGAGTTGATTTTAAAGCAATTACATAGTCAGCTTTCTATTGTCCGACCGATACATAGAAACAACAGGGTATGTCATACATGGCAAGTTCAGGTAAAGGCATCAAGCGTGTGCTCGAAAGCGGTGAGTGTTGGGTAGGGCAGTCGGGTATCATGCACCGCAAAATCGATACGCTGAAAACGGCCGCGAATAGAAGGCTCGGCTAACGCCTCGGCGAAGAGCTGCGCCAGCTGTGTCGGATCATTGCCGAACACGCCACAACCCCAGGCCCCCAGCACCAACGCCTCCACGTTGTAACGGGCAGCAAGTGCCAGCACCTGTCGAATGCGTTGCCGCATGGTGGGTGCTAGGTGCGGCAGCAGGTGCGGAGCATTCTGACGGAGCGCGCCGGCATTCACGGCGGGTGCTGTGATGATGTCGACGCGGTAGGGCGCTGTAAGCCACTGTCCGGCATCGTTTCGCAGTACCGGCACGCCGGGCGAGTAGATGGCGTAGTCGCTGTAGAGGCCTGTACTAGTGGGCCGGGCATTGTATTTATACATCTCGGCAAACTGCGCAATGCACGGGTACAGCCCCGTTGAGCGGGCTAGGCTTTCTTCCTGGGCCTGGCTGCCACCCAAAAATCCGCCACCGGGGTTACGCGCTGAGGCAAAGTTCAGACAGGCTACACGCACGTACTGTTGCGCCAAATCGGCGGCAGCGTGCAGTGTAGTGGCGTTGTACACGCGCACCTCGGCAGACGCGCTGGCCGGTTTCGTTAGCTCCAAGAGTAGCTCGGTAGCATCTTCTGGGCGGTAGAGTTGGCTGTTTTGCTCGGCGGCTTGTTGCCACGCGGCAATCGTCACCTCTTGCTCGGCTTCCGTTAGGTAGGCGCCGCGCTGAAGCGCTGTCAGGGTTTCAGTAGCTAATTGTTGTCGTTGTTCACGATTCATATCTAATAGCCCTCAATGGGAGCGGCAGCCGCTTTATCTATCTGCCGCTCCCTGGGCCGCGTTTTTTAGGATTACAAATCAATTTTCTCAATTTCAGTCAGTGCGGAGCCGCCGTTTTCCAGCGCCGCCAGCACGTCAAACACCTTGTCGGACCAGCCGGCGATGAGCGCTGCGCCGTCCTGCTCGTGCACCTCTACCGGCGTTGTGCCGTGGCCGGCCAGGTCGAAGAGGTAGAGGCGGGCGTGGGGGGCCACCGTGCGGCGGTATTCGCGCCACGCCTGGGCCAGCGTGTTGCCGGTGCCCCGGCTGTCCCAGAGCTGGCAGTCGGTGAAGATCATCACCTTCTCGACTACCTCCCGGCGCTGGCGCAGGTCTTGCACCACCAAGTGACCGTTGGTGCTGTAGCCTACCTCACCTTCGCGACGATAGAGCTCCTGCACGTTGCGCAGCACCTGCCCTTTAGGTAGGGTCACGCGCTTCCACTGGTCGCCGAACATCCCCGCTACCACGTGCTGACAGCGGCTTTGTAGCAACATGCCAAGCACCAGCCCCACGTCGTAGAGCAGTACTTTGCTGCGCGCCGACACAGGCTGCTGCATGGAGCCCGACACGTCGCAGGCCACGACTACTCGTGTATTGGCATCGAAACCGCGCAGGTTTTGAGCCGAGTGGCTGATGGCCGTTTTCAGCGCTGCCAGCACCGCGGGCACGTGGCCGTTGCTGCTACCAATGCCGATGGCTGCTGCCGCGCGCCGGAGCAAACCCGCATCCAGGCCCACCACCTCTCGGTAGGCGGCCAAGAACCGGAAGGGTAATTGCTTGCTGCGTGCCACCGCTGTGCGGTCGGCCAGTGTAGCGCACACTTGCTCTACCGCCTCGCCCGACACGTTGGTCTCCAGGATGTTGCGCAGGTTGCGCAATAAGGCCATGTAGCCCAGCTTGCCGCTGCCAATCAGCTCCTCCCACTTCTGCCGGAAGGCCGCTTGCCGTTCCGCATCCATAGCAAACGCTTGCTGCCCCAGCGCCGATAGCTCGGTTTCCCAGGTGTAGGGAGTAGGCAGCTCACCGCGTACCAGTTGGTCGAACAGAGCTTGCTGCTCGGGGCTCTTAGCGGTGGGGTGCACCAGGAACAGGGCATCGCGGAGGCGTACCTGACCGGCGCGGTCGTACTTGGCCAGCTGGTAGCTATCGAAACGATTGAAGCTCAACGCCAGGCCTTTTTGTAGCTGCTTGGAAAGGCGGTTCAGCGTTTTGGCGCCCTGGCGCTGGTTGGCAGCGGCGTAGTACGCCAGCACCTCCGTGATTTCATCGGCGCGTTGCACCACGCGGGCTACCAAGCGGCTCACAAGACCGTCGCCGCGGTGCACCTGGGCCAGCTCTACGGCCAGCACCAGCGGCACCGAGCGCAGGTGCAACTGCTCGCGGGCATACACCGCCAACTGCGCCACAAACTGTGGGTCGTTCTGCGCAATCAGCTGGCGCAACCGCTGCAAACGTGTGCCGGCCGATTCGTAGAACTGGTTGCTGAGGGCTGCCGTAGCCACGGCAGCGTACAGCTCCAGCTGTGGTGTGAGTTGGTAAGCAGGAGCGCCTTCGTGGTTCACGGCAGTAGGCGCCGAGTGATGTTGAGTGTGCGTATTGAAGCGCATAATAGGATAGCAAATCAGGGTGAGAAGTCCGTATTCGGCACGCGAGATGCCTTGCTAGGCTCGCTGTGATACACGGTATTACCCAGCGGCAGCAAACAGATGCTTTGGTACCAGCAGGCGGGCTTCGGCGGCCCAGCGGGTTACCCACACATACTCAGTGTCGGTGAGGCGGCGGTTATATTTGCCGCGGGCTTGTATGATGGTGCGGTTGGCCAGCACCTCCAGGGTAAGCGTACGCACGCCATTGAGGGTGAGCGAGAAGATACCGCACCGTCCGCGCTGGCAGGAGTTCAGGTAGGACGACACGCAGTGGTGCAGGGCCCCTCCTTCTTCCACCAACTCCCAGTAGCTGCCCAACTGCGTGATGCGCACCTGCCCTTTGTCGCCACCCGTGAAGTTGGGCACGGGCAGCAGTTCCCAGGTGGATGCAAACGTCTCCTGAGGGTGACGGGAATCGGGGTTGTTGCGTGCCCGAACCAGTTGGCGATGCCACTTGGCTGTGTGGGCCAGCACTCCCGCCATCGACCTACCTTTCAGCGAGAAGCCAGGTTGGGCGGGCTCGTCGCCGATGCCTACCCGGCGCTTCTGGTGAATCCAGTCGCACACTGGCCCAAACTGGTTGGGGTCAACCATCGGCGCCGCCGCAAAAAAGTCGACTACCCGTAGGTAGAACTCATCGTCGCGGCTCAACCTGCGCCCGAGGCGTGAGTCGAGCACCGGTCCTAGCCACGCCAGTTGGTTGCGGGCAGCTAGCTGAGCGTAAAGCAACGCCTCCAGAAAGGTGTAGCCAGCGGGAGCTTGCCGCAGGTGGTGTTCGAGCTTCCGGGTGAGAGGCACCGGCAGCTTGTGAAACGTCCGGAGGGCACCACCCCGCCCCAAATGCGTTGTGAGGTCGGCGATGTTGATACCGTCGTGCAGCCGATTGGCTGTCCAGGCGTTCAGCACCCAGGTGGGTAGGTCGCCGTATTGATCGAATAAATGCCGCACCAAGCTTTCCAGCTGCCGAAACGGGTTGCGGCTGCGGGGTTGCCAGTCGGCCAGTTCGCGGCATCGCTGGGGATAAACTTGAACCAGCGCGGCCAGCGCGGCACTTAGCTCGGGGCGCCACAGCAGTTCACTGCGCTTATAGGCTAGGGCCAAGAGCACTTTCCGGCACCGCTGCTGCTCCGAGTAGGAGCGGTTGTGCAGACAGTTGCGGTAGAACTCTGCCAGTACTGAGCCAGTACCTAGATGAGCCTCCACCACGGGCAACGACCCAGTGAAGGAGCATAGGTACCCTACCTGCCGGGCGGCTGGCCAGCGGCGCCAGTCAAGGCGTCGTGAGGCCGCTAGAATAATTACTGCTTGTTCAGCTTGCCAGGCTTCGTGGGATAAGGGTTTGTAGCGGTTAGCCATCGGTCGGGGGTGTCCTCGCGGGGACGATTACCGAATAAAGAATCAGTTGATGGGGTAGGCTTAGAGGCCACCGGATAAAGCAGAAGTCGGAAAGCGTCGTACATAATAATTTGCGTAAAAAGGGTGTACAAAATCATTCGGCAATTTTTATTTAAATAATTACCGTTACAGTTTTATGAATAAAATTCAGGCAATAATTTTCCTATCAGCTATTTTTTAGCTGTTCGTTAGCAAGGAAATTTCTATTAAGTATTACCCGTAGGAATAAACTACCCGGAGTATTAACCTGTGTAATTACCCGCGTTTTCGCGGGCACCTATCAATCGGTTTCAACGAGTTGCTACCGACGCGCCAACAGCTACCGGAAAACGGGACGCCAAACTGGGCTGAATGAGTTGAAGCAGTAGCATACTAATGAAGTATTTAAGAGTAAACTAGAAGGTAGAGATAAAACAAAACGCCCGAATCTGGTGGGATTCGGGCGTTTCGCACGGTGAGCTTCTATTAGAGAAACCTCACGTTGTGGAATGCGCGCCGAACCCCGGCTGGATCTTGCTATCCAGCGAGCTTAATGGCATGGGGTATTGATTAAAATGGCGCTGCATGACGAGTGAAGTCGTTGGAATCGTTAGTAATTTGTGCTTTGAACGTCTCAAAGGTAAGAAGGTTATTTTATAAGTCAATAGTTGAATATAAAATTCATAAAATATTTTTTACTCAGTAGTCCACGGCTATTAATTTTCAATAAAATTACGCTTTTACGCAATTATGTATTTCGCTAAAAGAAAGACTTATTAAGTCGCACCTATTTCTATTTATCGCGCATTTATGTATAAAGTAAAGCCGCATCCTCGCGTCTCGTCATTAAACGACAAACCCTGAATAACGCAGACGACGGGACGCACTATAGTATGTCTTGTCGTCTGCGAGGAAGCAATAGTCACTCCAACGAAACACCGAGGCACGGCGCTACGTCTGTAGTGAGCCATGCCCTGCCTTGCTACTTCCGACCGCTACACGCTTTCTCTACCCCCTACCCACCGCTTTCCCATTGCCAAGTACGCCCTCATTCGGGAGCAGCTGCTGTGGCAGGGCATTGCGCCGCCCGAAGATTTTTACGACCCAGGCCTGTGCGCCGAGGAAGACGTGCTGCGAGTGCACACGCCAGAATACTGGGGCAAGGTGCGCGACCAGCAGCTTTCCCCTGCAGAGGTGCGGCAGCTGGGCCTGCCCCAAACGCCGCAGTTGGTGCTTCGCTCCCTCAGCAGCTCGGCGGGCACGCTGCAATCGGCGCGGCATGCGCTGCGCGAGGGAGTAGCCCTGAACCTAGCCGGCGGCACCCACCACGCGTTTGCCGACCGGGGCGAGGGTTTCTGCGTGCTCAACGACCAGGCCATTGCCGCCGCCTACCTGCTGCACCACCAACTGGCCCGGCAGGTGCTCATCGTGGATCTGGACGTGCATCAGGGCGACGGCACAGCCAGCATTTTCCGACACGAGCCGCGCGTGTTCACCTTTTCCATGCACGCCGGGGCCAACTACCCCCTGCGCAAGGAGCAGTCGGATCTGGACCTGCCGCTACCCCTGGGCACCACCGATGCCGCCTACCTCGACCTGCTGGGCCAGACCCTACCCCGCTTGCTCGACGAAGTGCAGCCAGACTTCGTGTTCTACCAGGCCGGCGTGGATATACTAGCGACCGACAAGCTGGGCAAGCTGGCCCTCACCAAAACCGGCTGCCAGCGCCGCGACGAACTGGTGCTGGGCTTGTGCCAACAGCGCGGCCTGCCTGTGGCCGTGAGCATGGGCGGCGGCTACTCCGAGCGCCTCGCCGACATCGTAGATGCGCATTGCAACACCTTTCGGGTAGCATACACGCTGTGGGGGTAGTCGATGCAAAACTTGTTTACCTCATTCAAAGACCCGCCTACTCCGTATTTCCCCGAACCATCTGGCCCGGTTGCGGCTTTATAGGGTAGTCTCATAGAATTCGTTGTTTTAGTACCCGCGCATGTCGGCTCCGCTTTCTTTTACGCCTTCCAGTGGCCCGTTCACGGCCAATATGTTCACCCAGCAGGCCTTCCAGCGGGCGCTGGTGGAGGTAGAAAATCTGCGCGAGCAGCTTCGCCAAGCCGAAACGACGCAGACCGAGGCCCGGCGACGTTACTGGCAGCAGGTAGGCCCCCTGGCCGACGCCGTGGTGACGGCCCGCCAAGCGTTGTTTGCCCCCCTGGAGGACGCCCTGCTGTGGAATGCATTCAGCCGGGACGAAGAGCGCCAGATTATGGAGCTGTTGGTGGCCAATGCCCAGGATTTGCAGGAGCGCTTTGGGGTAGAGACTCTGGATATTCTGTTGAAATATGCGCCTCCGCGGCAAGCCGAGCCCGTAGCCGCCCCCGACCTAGCGGCCGAGCACGAGCCCGAGCGCCCCCGCCGCCGGCAGACCAAAGCCGAACGCGCTGCCGCCGCCGAGGCCCTGCAAGCCGAGCAGGACCAGCAAAGCCTGCTGGTAAATACCAAAACCGTGTACCGCCGCTTGGCCCGCGCCAACCACCCCGACCTGGAGCGCGACCCCGCCCGCGCCGCCGAAAAAACCACCCGTATGCAGCGCATCACACAGGCTTACGAGGCCAACGACCTCTATACGCTGCTGCAACTGCTGGCCGAAGACGAAGCCGAACCCACCGACGATTCCCTGCTCATTCGCTACACCGAGGCCCTGCGCCGCCAGCTTCACGACCTGCGTCAGCAGCTCAACGAGGTGAAGTTTGGTCCGTGGAGTTTCTTGGGGAGCACCCCCAAAAAGCAGGAAGCTGGCCTGCGCCAGCTCAAGCGCCAGCTACGCACCGAGGCTGAGTCTCTGGCCCAGGTGGCCCGGCAACTACACACACCCACCGACCTGCGGGCGTTGTTACGCGAGCTGGCCGCCGCGCACGCTACCCTCTAACCATTCCGCCAGCTTCCTTACCTTGGCGTTTCGCACTGCTTCTGCCTTATGTTTCTCCCGCACCTGCAAGACATCCTCGCGCACCCCCTACCCTCCCTGGCCATTGTAGGCAACTTGGTGATTATCGAGAGCTTACTCTCCATCGATAACGCCGCCGTGCTGGCTACCATGGTCAACGACCTGCCCCGCCCGCAGCGCGCGAAGGCCCTGCGTTACGGCATTTTCGGCGCCTACGTATTCCGGGCGCTGTGCATTGTTTTTGCCTCTCTCCTGATTCAGTTCTGGTTTCTGAAGCCCATCGGTGGCCTCTACCTGCTGTACCTCGCCTACGACCATTTCCGCCCGAAATCCACTGGAGAAGCAGATGAGGCAGAAACTATAGAAAAGGAAAAAAGCTGGTTTTACCGCAATACCAAGCGCCTATTGGGCGGTTTCTGGGCCACGGTAGCCCTCATTGAGTTGATGGACCTGGCTTTTTCCATCGACAACGTATTCGCCGTTGTAGCCTTCACCAATAACTTGGTTCTGATCTGTGCGGGCGTGTTCATTGGCATTCTGGCCATGCGGCTGGTGGCGCAGTCGTTTGTGGTGCTTATGGGCAAATATCCGTTCCTCGAAACGGCTGCTTTTCTTGTCATCGTCATTCTGGGCCTGAAGCTGCTGCTCTCATTGTTTGAGCATTTCCTACCCCAACACCCCGTGAGCGAGTTTCTGGCCAGCACCGCCGCCGAGGTAGGCCTCACCGTCCTGACTGTGGCTATTTTTCTGGTGCCCATTCTCACATCCTGGCTGTTTGGCTTCCCCCACCACCAGGGACGAGCGCACAACGCGGAGTAGCTTAGTATAGAATCAGGGATTGAAAAAGGGAGTAGAAAGAGCGGTCCGACGACACTCTTTCTACTCCCTTTTTCAATCTCCTGACTCTGTGCGAAAAACGTTATGCGGCTCCGATGCGGGCTAGCAATTCTTCTACCTGGCGTTCCAAGACCTGCACCCGGTCTTCTAGCAGGGTAGGCGCGTGCAAATGCGTGGTGAACTGCGCTTTTATTTCCCAGATTTCCAGGGCCTGGCTGAGGGCAAAATCCTGGGTGGGGTAGTCGCGGTTGTCGGCTCGTAGTTTGAGCACGTCGTCGGGGAGGCGCTCAGCTAGGCGGCGCACCAGCAAGCGGCCCTGCGTCACCAAGGCATAAAGCCGCCCCGCGTACAGCACCGGCGCGGCCTTATCTACACGGCAGCACAGCACCACATCCTGGTGGTGTAGGGTAGGCTGCATATCAGCCCCGCTGATTTCAAACGCCCGCGTCACGGACCCCAGCGTGTGCGGAAATGTCAGCATCTGCAACCCATCAATAAAGCTTTTATTGTGGTAGTTCACGATATATTCCAGCACGCGCCGAGCAGGCACTAGCGGCGTCAGCAATGCCTGACGGTCGGCCTCAGAAGCCCCTTCTTTGGGTGCGGCATCCTTCTGTGCCTCCTGAAATATATCGAAATTATAGAGCTCATTTACGGTCAGTTCTTTCGTTAGTAGCAAGTCTACCGATAAGCCAAAATACTGAGCAATCTGAATTAGAGTTTCCATTTTCGGCTCTGAGCGTCCCTCCTCATATGCCCCTACGCTAGGCCGCGCCAATCCGAACAAATCAGCAAAAGCCGCCTGACTCAGCTTTTTAACGGTTCTAATCTTGCGTATGTTCTTTCCGATGTACGTCATGCGCGAAAAAATATTTATGCTCAAACTTTGAGCTTATCTCCAACTTTTAGTAGTATTGTATCGTAAAGCTACTACAATCCAACCAGAAGGATTCTTACGACTGCTATTTTTTTGAGCTTGGGCTACCATCTGCAACATGTTCCGGTTTCCGGTGGTAGCGCTATCTGGTTAAGTTGCCATCCGAACCGGTTGCTTTCCCTTCTTTATCTATGAAAAACTGCTACTTCCCTATCATTAAAAGCTACCTGCTGGAGCTAGGTTTCGACATCCGTCGGGCCGAGGAAACCGACGGCATTCTGGTGGTTGATAAGCCGGAGATGGGTATCCGCAATTTGGTGATTGGCTGCGCCGATCCGCTGCTGTTGCTGGAACAATACCTGCTGGAACTGCCCGCGCCCTCGTGCGAGGTGTACCAGCAGTTGCTCCAGAAAAACCGCGACATCATTCACGGTGCCTTTGCCCTGGATGAATCGGGCCGCAAGGTGATTTTTCGCGATACCCTGCAAATCGAAACCCTCGACCGGCAGGAGTTAGAGGCAGTGCTCAACTCACTAGGCCTGCTGCTGAGCGAGTATTCGGAGGAGCTGATCAGCTTCGCAAAGGGCTAAGAACCTCTGCCATCCTGAGCAGCGCGAAGGACCTTCTCACGTCTGCACGACAGACGTACCAACGCCTCGTTCCCACGTGAGAAGGTCCTTCGCGTTGCTCAGGATGACAGAGAATAAAATCAGTCATTAAATAGTCAACCTATTAAAAATTAACAACATGAACATTCTATCCCGCCTCTTCAAAATTGGGCAATCTGAAGCCCATGCCGCCGTCGACCAGCTCGAAAACCCTATTAACATGACTGAGCAGGGCCTGCGCGACCTACGTCAGGACCTCGACAAAAGCCTGCAAGCGCTGGCCGAGGTGAAAGCTATGGCCATCCGGGCGCGCAACGAGGGCGAAAACTTCCGCTCGAAAGCCCTCGACTACGAAAACAAGGCCGTGCTGCTGTTGCAACGCGCCCACAAAGGCGACCTAGACCAAGCAGAAGCCGACCGACTGGCAGGTGAAGCCCTGCTCAAAAAAGCAGAAAACGAAGCCCACAGCACCCGCTCCGGACAAGATCAGGAGCAGTTCGAAAAATCGGCGGCCCAGCTGAGTGAGAACGTGCAGCAGCTCAAGCAGACCATTTCGCAGTGGGAAAACGAGCTGAAGACGCTGAAGGCTCGCCAGACGGTAAGCACCGCTACCAAGACCATCAACAAGCAACTCGCTCAGCTTGACTCGTCGGGCACGGTGGCGCTACTCGAACGCATGAAGGAGAAGGTGGCCGCAGAAGAAGCCCTGGCAGAATCGTACGGGCAAATCGCCAACGAAAGCAAAAGCATCGACGGCGAGATTGACAAAGCTCTGGCCGGCAGCAGCGCCAGCCAGGCCGCCACCGACGTGCAGGCACTGAAAGCGAAGTTGGGCCTTGCGGAGTAGCAAAAAAAGGCTCAACATAGTCTACCCCAACAGCTAGCAACTCAACCATCCCCTTTTCATGACTACCGCCGAAAAGCTTCTCTACTACGCTGCCTCGCTGATCGTTCTTGCGGTAGTTGGGTTGCGCCTGTTCCACCTGCTCGACCCCGGCTGGGGCATGATTGTGATACTATTCTGTAGCATTCTGACGACCAGAGTATACGCTCATTATGCCGGCCGCCTGGCCCAGCGCAATACAGAGTTGGAGGAGCAGCTGGCGGAGTTGCGAAAGCCACAATAATTGCGGCAGTTGTGCTGCCTTTGCCCAGCTACGTTGGCAGCAACCTGAGATACATATATCCATTTTTATCCTTCTTATATCATGACTGAGCTCCTACAAGCCGCCGTTTCGCCGCCCAACTTGGTCCCTACCGGGCTGCTGGTGTTCGTGCTGCTTTACTGGCTCACGGTCATGGTAGGGCTGGTGCACCTCGATGCGCTGGACGTGGATGTAGCCGCCGATGCTGACGCGGGTGTTGACCTCGATACGCACGCGGGGCCACACCTGCACCACGGCGAGGTAGGCACCGACTGGCTAAACAATGCCCTGGCTTTTTTCAACCTGGGCCGCGTGCCCCTGATGGTGTTTCTGAGCTTTGTGGCCCTACCTCTGTGGGCCGGCAGCGTGCTGCTTAATTACTATACTCACAATAGTTCTTGGTTAGTAGGTATAGTTTTTCTGGCTCCATTGCTCGTAGGCAGCCTTTTGCTGGCGAAGGTACTGACTACTCCGTTTGTGAAACTCTTCGCGGCACTAGAGAAAGACCACGACGCCGGCGCCTCGCCAGTAGGCAAGATATGCACGGTGGTGCTACCCGCCACCCGTGAGCAAATGGGCCAGGCTGCGGTGCGCATAGCCAGCGGCGCTCCGCTCATGCTGAATGTGCGCGCCGCCTCGGCCACCGAGCTGCGCAAAGGCGACTCAGCCCTGGTTATCGACTTCGATGCCCAGCAGCGCTGCTACTTAATTGAGCCGTACGAAAGGTAGTAAGCAATCTACCGCAATGTCGCGCAACAGACGGGCGCAGGACTGGGCTGCCACCCTGGAGTTACTCCTAGATGTAGGAACGCTGCTATGGAAAGGCTTGCGCCTCGTAGGGCACGCGTTGGTTCTGCTTTTCGAGTTTTTAACCGATTTCTTCTAACTGCCATGAATCAAGTCTTTCCTTCCAAAATCAGCTGGTGGTTGTTTGGGCCGATACTATTGTTGTTGCTAGTACTACCTTTTGGGTACTGGCAGAAAACTACAGGCCACTTCGTAGCTACCCTCGTGAATCTGTCGGTTGTCGCGTTTTTTCTCTACCTGATGCGCACTACGTATTACACGCTAACCCCTACCCACTTGCTGGTGCGATGTGGACCATGGCGGGTGCAGATGCCAGTAGCCAGCATTACCCGTGTGGAGCCTACCCACAACCCCATTAGTTCAGCAGCGCTTTCGCTCGACCGACTGGCTATTCACTACAACCGCTACGACGAAATCTTACTCTCCCCCCGCGATAAGGCGGGGTTTGTAGAGGCACTACGTCAGTTGAACCCGCAGATACAGGTAGGGTAAGCACGTCCGCTGAAAACAAAACCGCTTGCAGCACCAGCATAGCACACGTTTTGCCTGGCCGCTTCCCGACAATTCTGTTGCATCATTTTTCTCTCTACTCCTATTTCTCTACCCTTACTCCTTACAACGATGGTTGCTCAATTATCCTGGGCGGTACTGCTCATCCTCGGCTTTCTGCTGCTGGGTTTGCTCGCCCTACTCGTCAAAATGTACCAAAAGGCCGTGCAGGGCGAAGCCCTTGTGCGCACTGGCCTCGGCGATACGAAAGTATCTTTCTCCGGCATCTTCATCGTGCCTGTGTTGCACAAGCTGGAGGTGATGGACATCACGCTGAAAACCATTATTATCCAACGCGCCGGCCCCGAGGGGTTGGTATGTAAGGACAATCTACGGGCTGATTTAAAGGTAAACTTCTACGTGCGCGTCAACAAAACGCACGAAGACGTAGTGCAGGTAGCCCAGAGCATAGGCGCCCGCCGCGCCTCCGACCCGGCCGCATTAGAAAACCTCTTCGACGCGAAGTTTTCGGAAGCCCTCAAGACCGTAGGCAAGCACTTCGATTTCATCGAATTGTATAACTCCCGCGAGCAGTTCAAGCAGGAAATCCTGCGCATCATCGGCACCGACCTGAACGGCTACGTACTCGACGACTGCGCCATTGACTACCTGGAGCAGACGCCTTTGCACTCCTTGAACCAAGATAATATTCTGGACGCCGAGGGCATCAAGAAAATCATTGCTCTGACTTCGGAGCAGAAGATTCAGGCCAACCAGATTCAGCGCGAGCAGCAGAAAACCATCAAGAAGCAGGACGTGGAGGCGCAGGAAACCATTCTGCAACTGGAAAAGCAACTGGCTGAAAACACCGAGAAGCAGAAGCGCGAAATTGCCAACATCAAGGCCCGTGAGCTAGCCGAAACCGAGAAAGTGCAGCAGGAAGAGCGCCTGAAGTCGGAGCGCGCCCGCATTGCCACCGAAGAAGAAGTGCGCATTGCCGAGCAAAACCGCGACCGGCAGGTGCTGGTGGCCGAGCGCAACAAGCAGCGCACCGACGCCGTGGAAACCGAGCGCGTAGCCCAAGCCAAAGCCCTGGAAGCCAACGAGCGCGAGCGGATTGTAGCCCTGGCGCAGATTGAAAAAGAAAAGGCGCTGGAAGAAGAAAAGAAAAACATCCAGACCATTATCCGGGAGCGGGTGGTAGTGGAAAAAGCCACCGTGCAGGAAGAGGAGCGCATCAAGGACACCCGCGCTCAAGCGCAGGCCGACCGGGAGAAGTTGGTAGCCGTGACGGCTGCCCAGCAGCAAGCCGAAGCCGCTACGGTAACCCTCGTAGGCACTGCCGATATGGAGCGCCAGGCTGCCGAGTTCCGCGCTAAGCAGGCTCTGATTGACGCTGAGGCCGAAAAAGCCGCCGCTGAGTTCAAGGCCCAGGCCATCCGCACGCTGGCCGAAGCCGAAGCCAGCAAAGCCGCCGCCGTAGGCCTGGCCGAAGCCCAGGTGATGCAAGCCAAAGCCACCGCCCGCCAGAAAGAAGGCGAAACCGAAGCCACTGTGCTCCAGCTTACGGCCACAGCCGAAGCGCAGGCCATTCAGGCCAAAGCCGCAGCCCAGGCCGATGCCGACGAGAAACTGGGGGTAGTAGCCGCTAAGGTGAACCGCGAGAAAGGCCTCGCTGACGCCGACATCATCCAGGCCAAAGCAGATGCCGAGCAGAAGCGCGGCCTAGCCGAAGCCGCCGTATCGGAGCAGAAATTTGCGGTGGAAGCCAAGGGCATCGAAGCCAAGGCCGACGCCATGAAGAAGCTCGACGGGGTAGGCAAAGACCACGAGGAGTTCAAGCTGCGCCTCGACAAAGAAAAGTCGGTGGAGCTGGCCCAAATCAGCATTCAGAAAGACATTGCCGCTTCGCAAGCCGATGTGATTGGCGAGGCCCTCAAAGCCGCCAAAATCGACATTGTGGGTGGTGAAACGATGTTCTTCGACCAGATTATCGGCTCTATCACGAAGGGCAAGATGGTAGACCGCGCCGTGCACAACAGCGAGGTACTGGGCACCGTGAAAGACGCCTTCTTCTCCCTCGACGGCAACGGCGGCGGTGACTTCAAAACCAACCTCCGCCGCTTCGTCGATAAGTTCGGCCTGAGCAGTGAGGATATGAAGAACCTCAGCGTCTCGGCCTTGCTGCTCAAGATGATGAACCAAGCCGGCGACGACGCCACCCGCGCCACCATCACCCAACTGGCCGGCACCGCTACCGCGCTGGGTATTGGGGATAAGCCGGCGAAGATGCTGGAGCTGAGGTAAAGAGTGACTACCCCTGCTAGAAACTAGCTCCCCTCCTCAGATGAGGAGGGGTTGGGGGCGGTTGAAAAACTAGAGCTAGGAATTAGAATTAGTTTGTCGTTCAACGATTGGTCAACCACCCCTAGCCCCTCCTTATCTAAGGAGGGGAACTAGCCTCTAGAATTCTATAGCTATGCCCGATACTAACCATATCCATAACCTAGGCTATCAGAAAGCTACCCGTCGCATCCTACGCAGCAACCTCACGCCTGCCGAAGCCCTACTTTGGAAAGCTCTTCAGCGCAGCCAGCTAGATGGCCGCAAATTCCGCCGCCAGCACGACATCGGGCCGTACATCGTGGACTTCTACTGCCCGGCTGAAAAGCTGGTGGTAGAGCTAGATGGCGCAGGGCATTTTACCGCAAGCGGTGAGGCACAGGACCAGGAGCGAGATTCTTATTTAGGCAGCTTAGGCCTGAAAGTGCTGCGGTTTGAGAATAAGCTAGTCGTGCAACATATCGAAAGTGTATTGGCAGCTATTGAGGCTGCTTTTTAGATTACCGTTCTACCATCATCAACCACCCCTAACCCCTCCTCATCTGAGGAGGGGAACTAGTTTCTAGTCTTAATTCTACCTCTACAAGCCATAACTAGAGCCCCTCTCCTTTTTCGGAGAGGGGTTGGGGTGAGGCGATTAGAGCTAGGCTACTACCCCCTATGGAACAACTCGAAACCGGCACCTACGAAATTCTACGCAACCGCCTGCTCAAAAGCAGCACCGACCTGCGCCAGCGGCTGGATACACTCAATGCGGAACGCAAGCAGGTGTTTGGGGCCGTGGATACTCGCCTGCTAGGCACCGGTCGCATTACCACCGAAAACAACTGCGTGCCCTGGGACATGGTGCCGGTGGGGCAGCGCTTCATCTTCGGGTACAATGTGACGCTGGGGCTGAAGGCGGAGCCGGATTTGGCCGACGTATTTGGGGTGTACGACTACACCGAGCACGACTTCCGGCCGCTGGGGCTGGAGCTGCTACAGAATCCGCAGTTTCTGGAGGAGTTCCGCAACCTGTACCGCTACTACAAGAACACCCAGTTCGTGAAGTTTGCGGTGATTGGGGCGCACCTGTTCATGGTGTTTCGGGTGGGCCGCAGCACCTCGGATGTGAAGACGTTCAAGTGGCTGATGCAAGGCGACACGCTCACCTACCTCGACAACCGCTCCGACCACGAGTACACCTTCCCGCCCCAGCACGAGTTCCAGTGGAAGCGCGCCACCCGCGACATGCAGCGCGGCGGCAAGCACCCCCACATCAGCATCGAAGACAAGGTGTTCGTGGAGACGATTGGCGGCGACCTGACCATTAAAGTAGAGGACAATACCAGCACCGGTCAGGGCATTTTGAGTGAGCCGGTAGATGATAAGGACCAGACCCTCGACGACTCGGAAATCTACTTTGCCGTGGTGGGCAACCTGATTCTGCTCAAGATCCGGCCCTACCAGGAGCAGCAGTACCGCTACTTCATCTTCAACTTCAAGCTAAAAACCGCCCAGCGCCTCGATGCCCTGGCCGATGCCTGCGTGCTGCTGCCCGACGGGCAGGGCCTGATTTTCCCGCACGGTTTCTACCTGCAAACCGGCGACAACAAGCTGCTCGACAACGGGCTGCGGGAGATGCTGTTTGAGAAGCGGGTGGTGTCGCCGAACGGGGAGGATTTCCTGTACGTGTTCTACAACAAGGACCAGGGCACTTACCTGCTGCTGAGCTACAACCGCATTGCTCAGCGCGTCGACAACCCCATTGTGTGCCACGGCTACGCCCTGTTTGAGAACGGGGAGCTATGCTTCTTCCGGGCCGACGACGAGCCCAAGAAGCACCACGCCGTGCAGATCTGGCAGACGCCCTACACCGCTCCCGACTTCGAGCTACCCGTCACCTCCGATTCCTACCTCTACAAGCTGGGCAACAAGGAGATTGTGCGGGCCATGAGCGAGGTACAGGAAGTGCTGACTCTGACGGGCAAGGACGATTCCTACGCCGGCCTCTACCTCGATCTGATCCGCCAGACTACCAGCCTCACCGACGCTTACCACTGGCTGCGCGAACCCGCCGCCCAAGCCCTGGCCGAGCCGCTGGGTGAAATCCGGCAGACGGCCACGGCCGCCGTGGAGGAGTTTGAGAAGGTACAGAGCATCCGCAAGAACACTGCCCAGCAAACCCAAACCGTTTTCCAGAAGGCCGACGAGCTAATCAGCCGCATCCGCCGCTCGGCGCCCGATACCGTGACGGAGTTCGTGCAGTTGCTGGGCGAGCTGCGCGGGGTGCGGGGCGAGGTGATTTCCCTGAAGGAGCTGCGCTACGTAGAGCTGCCGGCCGTGGAGCAACATGCCACTGGCCTAGAGGAGTTGAGCAAGGAAGTAGCCACCCAAACCGTGGATTTCCTGCTGAAACCCGATGCCCTCACGCCCTACGCCCAGCGCGTGCAGGCCATTGCCGACGGCGTGGAGCAGGTGCAGAAAACCGTGGAGGCCGACCAGCGCGAGCAGGAAGCCACCGCCGTAGCCCAGGAGTTGGAGCTGCTGATTGAGGTAGTGAGCAACCTGCCCATCCCCGACCCGACTCAGACCACGGCCATCATCGACAATATCTCGACGGTGTACGCCCGCTTCAACCAGATTCGGGCGGCCCTTAAACGGCGGCGGCAGGCCCTGGCTGGCACCGAGGCCCAGGCCGAGTTTACCGCCCAGCTCAAGCTGCTGGAGCAGGCCCTGACCAACTACCTCGACCTGGCCGACACGCCCGCCAAGTGCGACGAGTACCTGACCAAGCTCATGGTGCAGCTGGAGGAGCTGGAAGGCCGCTTCCCCGACTTCGACCAGTTTATCGAGCAACTCACTAGCCGCCGCGAGCAGGTGGTGGAAGCTTTCGAATCCAAGAAAACGGCCCTGGTGGCGGCCCGCAACCAGCGCGCCACAGCCCTACTGCAAAGCGCCGAGCGGCTGCTGAAAGCGGTGCAGAGCCGCCTCACCCGCCTGGAATCGGTGGCGGATATCAACGGGTGCTTTGCCGCCGACGTGATGGTGGAAAAGGTGCGCCAGACCGCTCAGGAGCTACTCAACCTCGGCGACTCGGTGAAGGCCGACGATGTGCTGAGCCGCCTCAAAACCCTGCGCGAAGACGCTGTGCGTCAGCTCCGAGACCGGGCCGACCTGTTTGCCGACGGCGGCCAGACCCTCAAGTTCGGTCCTCATGCCTTCACCGTGAACACCCAGCCCCTGGAGCTGACCGTGGTGCTGCGCGACGGCGACCTGCACTACCACCTCACGGGCACCAACTTCTTCCAGAAAATCAACGACCCTACCCTGCTGGCGGCTAGGCCAGTGTGGGAGCAAACCGTGGTGTCGGAAAACCAGGACGTGTACCGGGCCGAGTTTCTGGCCTGGCGCATCCTGCAGGCTGCCCAGCACCCCACGCCCGCCGATGCGGAAGCGGGCCGCCCCGCCGTGCTGTCCGTACCCGAGCTAGGCCACCTCAGCGCCGCCGAGCTATTGGCCTACGTGCAGCAATTTATGGCCGCGCGCTACCAGGAAGGCTACCTCAAAGGTGTGCACGACCACGACGCCGCTCTGCTGCTCACGGCCCTGGTGCGCCTCACCCGCACCGCCGACCTGCTCCGCTACCCCGCCGACACCCGCGCCGCCGCGGCCCTCTACTGGCTGCGCTTCGCTGACCCCGACCAGCGCGCCCACTGGGAACGGCAGCTTCAGGGCATCGGGGTGCTGCTGCAAGTCTTCCCCGATTCGCAGGAATTCGACGCGCTGAAGGCTGAGCTGCAAGCCGCCGTGGGAACCTTCGCCCAGCAAACCGGCCTATTTACGCCTGACCAAGTAGTCGAAGCCGGTGACTACCTGTTCGCTTCGCTGACTCAGGTAAGTGGTACTTCTCCAACGTCAGAACTAACCAAAAACCAAGAACCGAAAACCAACAACCACTTCATCATCTCCCAGGAAGCCGCCGAGCTGTACCAGCAGTTTCAGAAGCAGCTACAGGAGCGCCAGGCCACGGAGCTGTTCCAGCGGTCCATCGACCAGCTCCAGGATCAGCCGGTGGCGCAGGTTCAGTTGGTGCGGCAGTGGGTGCAGGCGGTGCAGCCGAAGCGCCTCACCCCCCAGCCCCCTCTCCGAAAAAGGAGAGGGGGAGCCGTAGCCGACCCTGAAATCAACGCAGAGTTAGAGACAGAATCGGCCGGCTCCTCCTCTCCTTTTTCGGAGAGGGGGCTGGGGGGTGAGGCGCTCGAGTGCGCCGTCCTCCTGCTCACCAACACCTATGACCCCGCCCGCGTTGTCCACACGCCTACCCGCGAAGTCCTCGCCGGCTTCCAGGGCACTCACCCGCGCCTCTCCGACGACCGTACCTACCCCCTCAACTTCCCCGACTTCCGCCGCCGGCTGCTGCACTATGAGCGGGTGCTGGTGCCGCAGTTCGAGCAGTTTCAGGAGCTGAAAAAGCAGCTGCTGGTGCGGGCCGCCCAGGACATGCGCCTGGAAGATTTCCGCCCGAGGGTGCTCACCTCGTTTGTGCGCAATCAGCTGATTGATAAAGTATATCTGCCGCTAATTGGGGCCAACCTGGCCAAGCAGATCGGGACGGCGGGCGAGGGCAAGCGCACCGACCTCATGGGCCTGCTCCTGCTCATCTCGCCGCCCGGCTACGGCAAAACCACGCTCATGGAGTACGTGGCCAACCGGCTAGGCCTCATCTTCATGAAAATCAACGGGCCGGCCATCGGGCACGCCGTAACCAGCGTAGACCCCGCCCAGGCCCCCAACGCCGGGGCGCGGCAGGAGCTGGAGAAGCTGAACCTAGCCTTCGAGATGGGCGACAACGTGATGATTTACGTGGACGACATCCAGCACTGCAACCCCGAGTTTCTGCAAAAGTTTATCTCGCTCTGCGACGCCCAGCGCAAGATTGAGGGCGTGTACGAGGGCCGCGCCCGCACCTACGACTTCCGCGGCCGCAAGGTGGCGGTGGTGATGGCCGGCAACCCCTACACCGAAAGCGGCGACGTGTTTCAATTGCCCGACATGCTGGCCAACCGCGCCGACATCTACAACCTCGGCGACATCCTGAGCACCGGCTCCGAGGAAGCCTTCCGCCTCTCCTACCTCGAAAACGCCCTCACCAGCAACGCCGCCCTGGGCCGCCTCGCCACCCAAAGCCCCCAGGACGTGCCCGCCCTCATTCGCCTGGCCGAAACCGGGCAGCAGGACGGCCTGAGCCTGGAGGGCAACCACTCGCCCGAGGAGCTAAACGAGTACGTGGCGGTGCTCCAGAAGCTGTTGCGCCTGCGCGACGTAGTGGCCCGCGTGAATGCGGCCTACATTGCCAGCGCCGCCCAGGCCGACGCCTACCGTACCGAGCCGCCGTTCAAGCTGCAGGGCTCCTACCGCAACATGAACAAGTTGGCCGAGAAAGTGCGCCCCGTGATGAACGACCAGGAAATAACGGACCTGCTGGCCGCCCATTACGAAAGCGAAGCCCAAACCCTGACCAGCGCCACCGAAGCCAACCTGCTCAAGCTGCGCGAGCTGCTCGGCTGGCTCACCCCCGCCGAAGAAGCCCGCTGGCAGGAAATCAAAGCCACCTTCCGCGACAACCTCCGCAACTCCGGCGCCGGCCAACTCCTACAGATGCTCGACAAGCTCGAAAGCATTGCCGGTGGGTTGAGCGGGATTCGAGAGGTGTTGAAGCGAGAGTAGCTAAGGCTACTCCCCCTCAGATTAGGAGGAAATATAGATAGTTGACTAACTGGTAGCGGTTCAGTTCGTCATTTCACAACTTTTTTTACACTAAACATGGCCCTTTCTATCAACGGTTTATTACGTGAGCTGGCTTACGAGTATTACATCAGCTACGACAGCCAAGAGGACAACAGCATTAAAACTTCGCTGACTAATATTAGCGGTAAGTTGCGCAACGAGTTTGGGACAAAGCTTATTTCCGTCTCAGACTTTGGTTCTTATAAGCGTGACACCATCTTGCCACGTGCCTACGACAGCGGCTCAGACGTGGATATTATGGTAAAGTTTAACCATGCAACGCTTGCTAAAACGCCGGATACGTACCGCACATGGCTACTTGCTTTTGCTGATAAGCACTTTTCGCGTTCATCGGTGTACAGGGACTTCCCGACGGTGGTGGTTGAGCTAGGCCACATCAAATTTGACTTGGTACCAGCTTACGAAGTAAGTTATTGGTCCACGTCTACTTTATATATTCCGGACAGTCGCAACGAATGGCAAAGTACAGACCCGTCAGCCTTAACAGCCGATTTAACGCGGGTCAATACACATTATGGCTCAATTGTGAAGCCAATTATAAGATTATTAAAGGCATGGAACACACGAGCTGGTAAGCCTTATTCCTCATACGAACTAGAAAAAGCAATCATTAATATAAACTTTTCAGGCGACAACTATCAAACAGGTTTTTTCTATGCTATCAATCAATTATCAGATTACGGCAAACCGCAGTGGGCGAAGGAAAAAATAGCAACTCTAAAAAAATATAAGGGATATGTAGAGGCGTATCTATATAATAATGATATGCCGAAGGCTTTACTGTGGTTATACTACATCTTACCACCCAGAAAATAAATCAACATGAATAACGCAGTACGAAGAATCGTTCCTTTTGACGGGAGTTACGCCCAGGCTAACAAGCATTTTACAGTATCGAAATACCTTGCATACTTCATTACAGCAGTAGCACTGACTCTAAGTATTATTGAGCGCAACAAGTTAGTTACCGATGATACTGCACGAACCTTAGGCGCCTGCAATGCATTGCTAGTTATAGCTTATCTGGTTGCTGAATATCGCGGCCACTTATTGTATGTTCAAGCAGAAACGAAGCGACGATTTGATTTTGTTGATAACTCGTTCGGCACTACGTTTTCCGAAGCAAATTCCGAAGGATATTATACAAATACTGAGGCTCAAGCAGGTTTGTATCGCATGGCATTAAATAATTTTGAAAACAGCTTTACTTCTCAGCACAATTTAGACCAGATGCTCCCCAAGGTTGGCATTAAGAACGGCTTTATTGTAGCCGCATATTGTCTATCTGCCGCAATTGGTGACAAGCATACTGTCCGCGTCATTGCTGAATCTATTATCGCAGCCAGCTTTGCACTTGAATTAATCAAGCTTTGGTATTTCACAGCGGAAGTCCGCAATATCAATCTGAGTTGGCGCACACTTTTTCAGGATACAATTCCAGATTCACTGAATGAGAAAAAGGTAGCCCAGATGGTAATGCATGTACTTCGCTATGAAACAATTGTAGCTTGGGCTAGCATTCCGCTCGATATGGAATTCTTTGGTAAAAACAGGGAGCGACTGGATGATCTGTGGAAGGAGCAGAAGAAACGTTTGGGAATAAGTTGATATTAGTTGTAACCCCCTACTGCGCGAGCAGCAAGCCACACCCGCGCCGCCTGGAAAAATCTGGGCGGCGTTGTCGTTGGTACAGAGGAAGTCCTACCTTGCTACCCAGCCAACCCCTATTCCGCATGGGCAAGCAGTATACTTCCATCAGTGCCGATACCCAGGCGTTTATCGAGCAGCAGCACATCTTCTTCGTGGGCACGGCTGCCGCGGATGGGCGAGTCAATATCTCGCCCAAGGGCCAGGACACTCTGCGCGTGCTCGATGCCAACCGCGTGGCCTGGCTGAACCTGACCGGCAGCAGCAACGAAACCGCTGCCCACCTGCTGGAGGTAAACCGCATTACCCTGATGTGGTGCGCCTTCGAGGGCAAGCCCAACATCCTGCGCCTCTACGGCACCGCCACCGTGTACCACCCCCGCGACGCGGAGTGGGCCGAGCTGCTGCCGCTGTTCCCGCCCCTGCCCGGCTCCCGGCAGATAGTGGTGGTTGGCGTGGATCTGGTGCAAACCTCCTGCGGCATGGCCGTGCCCTTCTTCGATTATCGGGCGGAGCGCGATGAGCTGAACGACTACATGGAACAGCGCGGCCCCGAGCAGGTAGCGCAGTACTGGCACAACCGCAACACCCACAGCATCGACGGCAAGCCCACGGGTATCTAAAGTGGGGCAGCCAAATGCCCGGCCTTGGTGCGGCGGGTTCGGCGAGCATACGTCGCGCCGGCGGGGCCGGGTAGTCACCTAGCTGGGGATATACACCGAAAACGTAGAGCCTACCCCCAGCTCACTTTGCACCTCCACCCGGCCACCCAGGTTTTCCACTATCTTTTTGACGGTGTAGAGCCCCAGCCCGGAGCCCTCTACGTGGCTATGGAAACGGCGAAATAAGACAAACAGGGAAGCCTGCTGGGTAGTATCGAGGCCCAAGCCATTGTCTTGCACGGTGAGGTGCCAGAATCCGCCGTGGGTGCGGCAATTTAGCTGCACCTGGGGCGGCCGGTCGGGGTGGCGGTACTTGATGGCGTTGCTGAGCAGGTTGTAGAGCAAAGAGCGCAGGCTTTTGGCGGGCATAGCTACCAGAGGGCAGGCGTCGGCATCCACTTCCAGCGTGCCGCCGGTTTGCTGAAGTGCGGGTAGCAGATCCTGGCGCAGGTCCTCGACTACGGCCGCCAGCTGGGTGGGCGGGGCGGCAGGGTCGTGGGCCTGGTGCAGTTGCAGCACGTCGCCCAGCTGCACCAGCGTCCGTTGGAAGCGCGCCACCGACTCCTGCATCATGTTCAGCACCATACCGACTTCCGTGGGCTTCTGGCCAGGCAGCGTGTCGCGCAGAAGCTGCACCAACCCTTCCAGGTTGTTGATGGGCCCCTTCAGGTCGTGGGCGGCCATATACACAAAGCTGTCGAGGTCGGCATTTACGCGGGTGAGCTGCTGGTTGGCTTGGTCGAGCTCGTGGTTGAGGGCTTGTATTTGCCGCCGGTCGTGCACCAACTCGGTTACCTCAATGGCAAACACATACACGGCATCTATCTGCTGGTTCTTATTGTAGCGGGCCTGAAACGTGTAGGTAAAGTACGAGTCCTCGGGTTCGGTGTGCGGCGCGCGCACCAAAGGCACCAGCACATCGTGCGCTTGGCAGCTTTGCCCGGTCCGATACACCTCCTGCAGCTGCTCCCAGATAAACGTATCGCGCAACTCGGGTACGGCTTCTATGAGGGGCTTGCCTATCAGCTCGCGGCCCGAGAACAACTGCTGGTAGCTGGTATTCACAAACTCATACACCAGCTCAGGCCCATAATGCAGGCAGATGGCCGCCGGGGCTTGCATTACAAGGTGGCTCAGGCGTTGCCGCTCCTGCTCGGCCTCGGCCAAGGCAGCCTGTTCTCGTTGCTTACTTTGTTGCACCGCCTCCCGCGCGCGCACTGTTTCAGTCACGTTCACAATACTGTGAATAATGTAGCACAGGTGGTCTTCGGAATCGAAAACAGGTGTATTCACCACTTCCCAGTGGCGCTCCAGAAAGTAGCCCGGCTTTCCCCGATCGGGCACATCGTAGTGCTGCAATGCTATCTGGTGCGGCCGCCCCGTGGCCAGTACCTGCTCCAGGGAAGCACGCAGGTTGCGCACGGCATTAGCTTCGGGCGTGGCCGGATTATCGGGAAAGGCATCGAAGATGTACTGGCCTACCAACTGCTCCCGTTGCGTGCGGGTATTAGCCAGGTAGGCGTTGCTGACCGTAAGAATCATCAGCTCCGGCGACACAATCAAGTAGGAATCAGGTACTGTTTCTAATGCTTGCAGATGCTGAGCCAGCGCCATTGTATAGTGCATATAACCGAATGAGACAGATAGATAAAATAATGTTAACGTAGCTCACCAAAAAGAAGCTACGTGCACGGCCACGTCCGGAGCCGGAAACGACGACTGACAAATCATCTGTTTCCCGCTGATGTACGGTTCCGCGGCTTTCATCAACCCTGCGTATTTCACTGAGCATACCGCAGCAAACCTTGTAGCCGGCGCGGCAGCAGCCGGCATTTGGCTATTCGCCTTGTTTGTAAGGTACCGTAGGTTTGCGGCGACGCGGCACACACGAAAACGCCCCGGCAAGTGCCGGGGCGTTCTGTAGTGACAATGGGCGCAGGTACCGCTACGGCAGGCCACCGCCGCCGGCCGAGCCATAAATCTGACCGTTGGCGTAGGTGGCCAGCGGGTCGGCGAGCAGCACGTAGATGCCGGCCAGCTCGGCGGGCTGGCCGGGCCGGCCCAGCGGTGTATCGCCACCGAAGTTCCGCTGCTTTTCCGGGGTGCTGCCGCCTTTAGCCGCCTGTAATGGCGTCCAGACGGGGCCGGGGGCTACCCCATTCACCCGAATACCCTTCGGGCCGAGCTGCTTGGCCAGCGAGCGAACCATGCTGGTGTCGGCGGCTTTGGTCAGCGCATAGTCGAAGAGGTTGGCCGAGGGGTCGGTAGCCTGTACCGAGGTAGTGGCAATGATGGCCGACCCCGGCTTGAGGTGAGGTAGGGCCGCCTTCATCAGCCAAAACGGCGCGTAGATGTTGGTTTTGATGGTCCAGTCGAACTGCTCGGTGGTGATGTCCGCAATCGACTCGTTGCTTTGCTGCCGGGCCGCGTTGCTGACCAGGATATCCAGCCCGCCAAGCTGACGCACGGCGTCGTCTACCAGCTTCTTGCAAAAGGCCTCGTCGCGCAGGTCGCCAGGAATGGCCACGGCTTTCTGCCCGGCCGCTTTGATGAGGGCTACTACCTCCTTGGCGTCGGGCTCCTCGGCGGGTAGGTAGTTGATGGCCACATCGGCACCTTCGCGGGCGTAGGCAATAGCGGCGGCGCGGCCCATACCGGAGTCGCCACCCGTGATAAGGGCTTTGCGGCCCTTCAGGCGGCCCGAGCCTTTGTAGCTGGTTTCGCCGTGGTCGGGGCGCGGCTCCATCTTGCTGGCCAGTGCCGGCCAGGGTTGCTCCTGCACCTTAAAAGGAGGCTTGGGGTAGGCAGAGGTAGGATCTTTAAGCGGTATGGAAGCAGCACTGGCAGAAGCGGTGGCTCCTTCGGCCGATAGCACCGGTGCCACGGCGGCCACGGCCAGACTGGCGCCTAATCCGCTGATTATCTGCCGACGGCTGAGTTTGTTTTCTTCGTTCATAGCTCTTCAAACGGCAGGCAGCAGGTTTGGGTTAGGTGAGTGGTGAAGTTGTGAGTTTGTGAAGTGGTGAATAGCAAAAGCGTCTGTCATCCTGAGCGGAGCGAAGGACCTTCTCACGCATGAACGAGTCGTTGATACGCTTGTCGTTCATGCGTGAGAAGGTCCTTCGCTGCACTCAGGATGACATCTGTATCCTTTACATACCACTCACTATCTCATATTTCTTAGCCGGTTTATGTATTCTTGCGGCGCTACCCTACCCCTGCCATGGCCACTACCCTACTGATTCATTGCCCGGATGCGCCGGGCCTGGTGCATAAGATTACCGGTGTGCTGTTTCAGCATGGCCTCAACATCGTGCGCAACGGCGAGTTTGTGGAGCGCCACGACAACCACTTTTTTATGCGGACGGAGGTGGCTGGCACTTTCGAGGCCGAGACGTTGCAACGGGAGTTGCGCGCCGTGCTGCCACCCGCGGCGGTATTGCGCTTGTCCGATAATCGGCCGAAGCGCATTGTGCTGCTGGCTACCCGTGAGTACCATTGCCTGGGCGAGTTGCTGGTGCGCCACGCCTTTGGGGAGCTGAACGCTGAGATTCTGGCCGTGGTTAGCAACCACGAGGTGCTGGGTCCTTTCACGCGGCAGTTTGGCATTCCTTTTCACTACCTACCCCACACCGACCGCACCCGCGAGGCCCACGAAGCGGAAGTGCTGGCCACCCTGGCCACCTACCAGCCTGATTTTGTGGTGTTGGCTAAATACATGCGGATTCTATCGTCGGATTTTGTGGCGGCCTACCCCAACCGCCTGATCAATATTCACCACTCGTTTCTGCCCGCTTTCGTGGGGGCCAGCCCCTACGCGCAGGCCTACGAGCGGGGCGTGAAAATCATTGGAGCCACGGCGCATTTCGTCAACGAGCAGCTCGACCAGGGGCCTATCATTGCCCAGAGCGTCATCCCCGTCGACCACACCCGCAGCGCCCAGGACATGGCCCAGGCCGGCCGCGACGTGGAGAAAATTGTGCTGGCCCGCTCCCTGCACCTGGTCTTCAACGAGCACGTATTCGTGCACCGCAACAAAACCATCATCTTCGATTAAGCTGCCCTACCCGGCAGATAATACAGGCTTCACATAGCCCAATATTCTATAACAATCACTTAACAATCGGGACAAACTAGGGCAATGTAGCCGGAGGAGCTTTGCAGCATAAATCAAACCTATGCGGCACCCTCTTACTCTACTATTTTTTCTGCTGAGCAGCCTCACGGCCTTTGCTCAAACCGGTACTATTCGGGGTACCGTGAAAGATGCTACCACACAAGAGCCTCTGATTGGGGCCAGCGTGGGTGTTGTGGGCACTTCCTTGGGTGCCTCTACGGACTTGGATGGGGGCTTCACGGTAAGCAACGTACCGGAAGGCACTTACTCGCTGGCCGTTAGCTCGGTTTCGTACGAGAAGAAAACTATTCCGGGTCTAACCGTGGCGCCTGGCAAAGTGGTGGTGGTGAATACGGCCCTCAGCAGCTCTTCGCAGTCGCTGGGCGAGGTGGTCGTGACGGCTCAACGCCGCACCAACACCGAAGTAGCCGTTATTTCGGAGGTGCGCAATGCCCAGCTGGTAGCAGTGGGTGTATCGGCCGAGCAGATTGTGAAGTCGCAGGACCGCGACGCTGCCCAGGTAGCGCGGCGTGTGCCGGGCGTGTCTATTGCCGACAACCGCTTCATCTTGGTGCGCGGCCTTACGCAGCGCTACAATGCGGTGATGCTAAACGATGTGCTCACGCCCAGCTCGGAAGTTGACACGCGCGCTTTCTCCTTTGATATGATTCCCAGCAGCGTGATTGACCGCATGCTGATCTACAAATCGGGCTCGGCGGAGCTGCCCGGCGACTTTGCCGGTGGGGTCATCAAAGTATACACCAAACGGGCACCGGAGGAAAACTTCACCAACCTAAGCGTGCTGGGCGGCTACCGCGCTGGTACTACGGGCAAATCGGTGCAGCAGACCCAACGGGGCAAACTGGACTTTATTGGCTTCGGCGACGGAGACCGGGCTATTCCGAATAGCTGGCCGGGCTTCCGGGGGTTGGTAAGAGAAAACTACAGCAACCAGCAGCGGGCTGAACTGGCAAACCAACTCCCCAACACCTGGGGTCTACAGTCGAAAACCGTTGCTCCCGACCTGCGCATGTCGTTTAACATGGGCCGGCGCTTTGAGCTGGGCGAGAAACAAGCCGGTACCCTCACCAGCATCAACTACGCCAACTACCATCAGCAAGCCGATGTTTCGCTGAGAACTTATGAGGTAGGAAATAATAACGTTCTAGCCACCGACTACCGCGACAATTTGTACGATAGTGAGGTGCGTGTAGGGGTAGTACAAAACTTCTGGCTGCGCCTAAATGCCCGTAATACCCTTGAATTCAAAAACCTATTTAACCAATTAGGTACTTCTGAAACGGTAGTCCGCGAAGGAGCAAATAATCCTTCTTCTACAGATGAGCGCTCTTACTCTCAGCGTTTTGAGAGTCGCAGCATCTATTCGGGGCAGTTAGTAGGCCAACACGAGCTAGCTAACTACCGTACCAAAATTGGCTGGGCGAGCGGCTTCTCCTATACCTTGCGCAAAGAGCCCGACTGGCGTCGGGTGCGCTACACCCGTCCGCTGGCTAATGCTGGCTCCAGCGAACAATCGGTGCCTTACTCAGTTGCTATCCCTGTTAACCCAGTTCTGACAGATGCAGGCCGTTACTTCTCAAACCTCAATGAGCGGGTAGTAACCCTTACCGGCGACCTGACGCACGCCTTGGGTCTGCTGGACTCAGTAAAGAACGAGAGCAAGTTTAAGCTGAAAGCCGGCTTCTATGCTGAGCGTAAAGACCGGGATTTTACGGCCCGCTTCTTTGGCTACCAAGGTATAGGCCCTGCCACGAATAACAGCCGCACATTACCTGTGGGCGAGGTGTTTGCCCCCGCAAACGTGACTGGCAATACCGGTGGCCTTTCGTTGGAAGAGGGTACTACCCCCGACAACCGCTACACGGCTAGCAACACGTTGGCGGCTGCCTACGCTAGCCTTACGCTGCCGCTGGGCAAGTTCATAGGTACGGCCGGCTTCCGGGGCGAGTACAACGACCAGCGCTTGAATGGCTTTCTCTACACCGGCCCTTCGGTTACCGGCGGTCAGAAGCTGTTCAGCCCGCTGCCTTCGCTAAACCTGACTTACAACCTGAATGATAAGTCCTTGGTACGAGCCGCTTATGCTTCTACCATCAACCGACCCGAGTTCCGGGAATTGGCACCATTTATCTTCTACGACTTCAATCTAAATTCGGTAAACCTAGGCAACACTGCTCTGAAAACGGCTACTATTCAGAACGTTGACCTGCGATGGGAGCTATACCCTTCGACCAATGAACAAATTACGGTAGGTGCCTTCTACAAGCATTTCAACAACGCCATTGAATCGTACCTGTTGCAAACCGCTGGGGGCCCTACTTCTTTGAACTACGCCTTCACTAACTCGAAGGAAGCAATCACCTATGGCGTGGAAGCCGAAGTGCGCAAGTCGCTGGTAGGCCTCACGGAGTCGCTGTTCCTGCAACGCTTATCGTTTGTCGGCAACGCCTCCTATCTCTACAGCCGCATCAATTTGGGTGAGCGTATTCTACTGCCAACGCAGAGCGGTAGCGTAACGGAGGCGACGCCGGATGAGTCGCAACGAGACCGGGCACTACAAAACCAATCTCCCTACCTAATTAACCTGAACGCCTACTATACCGACGAAGAACGGGGTACGCAAATTAGCTTGCTCTATAATGTGGCGGGTCCCCGAATCTTTGCTGTGGGTAACGATCTAGTGCCCAATGTGTATGAGGCACCGCGCAACGTACTCGATCTGGTAGTAACTCAGCGAATTCGCAAAAACTGGGAGTTGCGCGCCGCCTACCAAGACATATTTAACCAGCGTGTGCGCCTGGTGCAGGACGTAAATCGTAATGCCCGTATCGACAGCAACGACTTGGACGTGCGCGTGTTCCGTCGTGGTTCCTACGGTACCCTGGGGCTGACCTACAGCTTCTAAAACTCCTTAGGCCAGCATACACGGTATAAAGCCATCCTCTACTTTTTGCATACCATCTTTCACCTTTTTCTTTTTATGAAACGCATTCCTCGCCTTCTGTTGATGCTGATGCTGGCTGGTGCTGCCACTGCCACAACAAGTTGCAACGACGACAATGACACCGCTGCGGTAAATCCTTCCGGTCCTACCGATGCCCAAGGACGAGTAATACTACAAGGTAATATCACGGCCAATCGCAAGCTGGTAGCCAGCGAAAAATACATTCTACAAGGCCCTGTTTATGTAACGCGTGGTGTGACGTTAGAAATTGAACCCGGTACAGTTATTATGGGCGACCGTACTAACAAGGGGGCTCTGATTATTGAAAGAGGCGCAATCATTCGGGCTGAGGGCACCAAAGAACGGCCTATTGTATTTACGTCGTCACAAGCGCCAGGCACCCGCAACTACGGCGACTGGGGAGGGCTCATAATAGCAGGAGAAGCTCCCATCAACCGACCGCTTGAGGCTACGAAGATGGAGGGTGGAATAACGTCAGGACCACAGGGCGGGGCCTTTGGCGGTACGAATCCTACGGATAACTCGGGTATTATACGATACGTGCGCATTGAGTTTGCTGGGGTACCACTCACATCAGAGCCGAATAGCGAAATCAACGGGCTGACATTATATGGAGTAGGCTCGGGTACTACTATCGACTACGTACAGGTATCCTACTGCGGGGATGACTCCTTCGAATGGTTTGGCGGCACCGTAAATGCTAAGCACTTGGTTGCGCATCGCGGCTGGGATGATGACTTCGATACCGACCTAGGCTTTACCGGTAAGATTCAATACGCCGTATCGCTGCGTGACCCACAGTATGCTGACCAATCGAGTTCCAACGGTTTTGAATCGGACAACTACAATCCTGGCACGCCTGCTACGGGCGCCCCAACCGAGAATAATGGCCTACCCCTCACGGCCCCTGTATTCAGCAACGTCAGCATCTTCGTAACGGGAGGTGCACCACCTGTCGGCACCTTGTCAGGTAGTGGCCCGTATCAGTCGGCTATGCACCTGCGTCGTAATACGTCTCTCAGTGTATTCAACTCAGTATTTGTAGGTTACCCCGAAGGTTTACGCTTAGATGGTACTACTACATGGGCCAACGTACAAAACAATGGTATGCAAATAGCTGGCGTAACGCTGGCTAACATGAACACGCCAATACGCGCCGCCGCCAACACCGGCACGGGTGCCTTCACCGACGCCGACGTACAAACCTGGTTTAATGGCACGGGCAAGAACAACGCGGTAGTAACGCAGGCCAACCTGGGCACGCTGGGTTTGAACACTAACAACTTCAACCTGACGGCACCTAACTTCCTGCTATCTAGCTCTTCTTCGCTGCTGACAGGGGCCGTGTTTACGGGCAAAGCTGCCGACAGCTTCTTCGAAAAGGTAACCTACCGCGGCGCCTTCAACGGTTCCGATAACTGGCTGCAAGGCTGGACCAACTTCGATCCGCAGAACACGACGTACTAACCCTGCTCATCGCACGGCTTCTGCCGCGCCGACGCATACGCAAGACCGGGGCTGGCTACCAGCTCCGGTCTTGTTGTTTGGGGCTTTCTCGACCTTCCTTTCCTTCGTTCTACTTATTCTTATGCCGGCTGCGTAGCGCCGGTTGCACGCGTATTTTGTCAGCTTTATTTTCCGCATCTGTCTTGCTGGAGCAGGTCCGGCTGGGGCTACAGCAGGCACTGGCCGTCCGCATCAGTGCGGGGCCGGCAACTGGGGCAGCCCAGCAGATTTGGCAGTTGGGGGCCAGCGCCCAGTTCAACGTGGTGGCCCTCCCCCTGGTAGCCGAAACTGCTTGGAATACTGCCCTAGACCGTCTCACGCATTCGGGGCCACCACTGCTGGTGGTGGCCGAGCGCATCTCCCAACAGGCCCGCACCCATCTGCGGACACGGGGCATCTGCTACGCCGATGCCGCCGGCAATGCCTGGCTGCGGCACGCGGCGGGGCTATTGGTAGCCTTGCGCGGCAATCAACCAGCTGGGCCGGGTCCCACGCCCCCCGCTCCTACCCGGCTGAACGTGGCTGGGATGCGCCTGGTGTTTCTGCTGCTGCGCACGCCGGCACTGGTGGCTTGTCCGGTCCGGGAAATTGCCAAGGCTACCCGCTTTTCGCCCTCGGTAGTGGTGCGCACGCTGGCCTACCTGGCCGGGCACGCGCTGTGGTCGGCTGAGCCAGCCGAGTGGGCAGCCCTACGCCCGGCAGTGATAGAGCACTGGGTAGAGCACTACGCCACTACCCTGCGTAACCGCCTGAATCCGCAGCGCTACCGGTGGCTGACAGCTGCCCCGCCCACTTGGCCCTATCCCCTACCCGCGGGCTGCGTTTGGAGCGGCGAAGCGGCTGCGCAGCGGTTACTAGGCCTTGCAGCTGCTCCGCCGCCCCTGCTCATGCTCTACAGCACCCTACCCCGCGCGCAGCTGGCACATCAGCTCCAGCTAGTGCCTTGCCAGCGGGGCCCAGTAGAGCTGCTCAATCCGTATTTTCTACCGCTCTCCCCCGACCTTGAACAATGCGCCCCGCCGCTGGTCGTCTACGCCGACCTACTGGCCGCTGCTACCCCCCGCGCCGCCGCACTAGCCCAGGATGTCAAGTCGTGCGTTGAGTTGTGAGATGGTGAAGTGGTGAGTTTGTGAAGCGTACAATAAACGCGTGTCATCCTGAGCTTGCGAAGGACCTTCTCACGTGTGAACGATTATCGTAACAACGACTCGTTCTACGGGCATAAGGTCCTTCGCAAGCTCAGGATGACACGCGTTTATTGTACGCTTCACAAACTCACCACTTCACCATTTTACTGCTCAGCCCAGTTGAACCAGCGCCGGAAGGCCAAGGTACCTACCCCATAGGCGGCCACATCCAATGGGTCACCTACAGCTACGGCGGAAAAATAGGGCAGCACACCCTCAAACCACACCGATACAGCCAGCCAAGCGCCCAACAGCCACGAATCGGGGAGTACTAGCTTACGGAACTGCGGAAACAGGCGACGCTGTACGGCTAGCGTGAGGCTCAGCAGAATGGGCATAGCCAGCAGGTCGGCGCCGTGGGAAGATAGCCAGGACGGCAGTGGGTAATGCCATATGTGGCGATTGAGGTATAGCACCGCATAGAGCAACACCCCGCCCATCAGCAGAAGACGGCGCGGGCCGGACCGCAGCCCCACCCTAGCCCGCCGCGAAGGTGACAACCGCAATAAAAAATGCCAGAATAGCCCCGAACACCACTTGCCCTACCCGGCCCATACGCTTGAAAAACCGCACCACCACGTTGTCGTCGGGTTGTATTTCGAAGAAGGTTGGTTGGTCGGGCTGCTTGGCTTTTTGCTGCTGCTCCTCCAGCCGTTTTTGCGCCCGCGGATCCAGAAATTCACCGCAATGTTCGCACCGGTCGTTGGGGCGTTGGTTCCACGCCGACCATTCTTGGCAGTGTGGGCATTTCTTAGTGAAGGAAGAAGAGGAAGTATCAGTCATATACTCCATACATACGCGTGCCGCAGGCGCTTGTGTTATAGCAATTGCCCACGTTGCCAAGATGCTACACCTCTAGAACCCGCTTACTCACGGGTGCCCTACCCCTCCCGGCTCAGCAGTTCTACATGGGCCAAATGGTGCCGCCCATGCCAGCTATACTGCACCAGAGCTTGGTCGAGCGTGTAGGTAATATCGTAGGCAGGATGGTAAAACGTGCGCTGCCACTGCTCCTCCGTGAGGTGCCACAACAGCGTAACCCAACGCGTGTGCAACGCCTCCAGTAGCGCCAACGACACCGTAATGGGTGTGGCCGCCACGTCGGGCAGCTCAGCCCAGGCGTTCAGGTCGAAAGGTTTGATGGTGGGGTTGTCTTCGGTGAGTGCTAGGCGGTAGCGCAGGTAGAAGTTCAGGTGCACGTCAGCCACGTGATGAATCACCTGCCGGCCCGTCCAGCCACCGGGACGGTAGGGTTGCTCCAGGCGCACGCCACCCGCCTGTCGGGCTGCGGCTGTGAGTTGGGCCGGCAGGGCGGCAATCTGCTCGATATAGGTGGCACGCTCAGCAGGCGTGAGGGGTGCTTCGGGGCGGGCGGGCGCGCGGCCGATGGGGTATTGCAGGTCAAGCGGAGTAGTTTCCATAACTTCTAAACACGCCATCAGTCGCAAAGTTGACTTAAGCCGCTTGCGGCTGTTACGCTGAACCGATACAAGCGTGAGGTCTAAGCTATGGACGTTAAAATTCTCCTGTCATGCTGAGCTTGTCGAAGCTTCTCTGCCGCTTCGACAAGCTCAGCATGACGTTCTTTTTTCATTTTCTATTTCTCCGAAGGCCGCTTTAACGCCCGCTGCAGGTAGGGAGCCGTCTTGCTTTCCCGTGCCTTCGCTACCTCGGCGGGCGTGCCGGCAGCCACCAGCTGGCCGCCCTCGTCGCCGGCGTCAGGGCCAATGTCCAGCACCCAGTCGGAGGCAGCGGCCACGCGCATGGTGTGTTCCACTACCACCACCGTATTACCGGCCGCCACCAGGGCGTGCAGTTGCGTCAGCAGGCGCTCCACGTCAGCGGGGTGCAGGCCGGTAGTGGGTTCATCCAGCACGTAAAGCGAATGGCCGCGGGGCGGGCGTTGTAATTCCGTGGCGAGCTTAATGCGTTGGGCCTCGCCGCCCGATAGCTCGGTGGCAGGCTGACCGAGGCGTAGGTAGCCTAGCCCTACCTCGCGCAGCACCGTGAGGGCGCGCTGCACGGTGGGTTCCTCGTCAAAGAAAGTCCAGGCGTCGTCTACGGTCAGGTTCAGCACCTCGGCAATATTCTTGTCTTTGTACTGGATTTCAAGCGTTTGGGCGTTGTAGCGGGTGCCATGGCACACGGGGCAGGGCGAGTACACGCTGGGTAAAAATAGTAGCTCTACCATCACGAAGCCCTCGCCGTGGCAGTTCTCGCAGCGGCCTTTGGGCACGTTGAAGGAGAAACGGCCGGCGTCGTAGCGGCGCTTGCGGGCAGCGGGGGTAGCAGCAAATAGCTTCCGCACATGGTCGAACAAACCGGTGTAGGTAGCCATGTTGGAGCGCGGCGTGCGCCCGATGGGCTTCTGATCGACGCGCACCAAGCGGTTGATGTGTTCCATGCCCTCCGTGATGTGCCCGCCGCTACTCGTTGGCTCGTCGGTTTCCAGCAGGTCGCCTTCTTCCTCGGCCGTGGGTAGGGCCTGACCCAGCGCCGCCCCTACCAACTCTACCAGTGCCTGGCTCACCAAACTCGACTTGCCCGACCCCGACACGCCCGTGACGGTGGTGAACACGCCCAGCGGAAACGCCACGTCCAGCCCACGCAAGTTATTGCGTGTGACGCCTGCCAGCCGCAGCCAGCCTTGTGCCGAGCGCGGCGTAGGGGGGGGCGCGGCGGCCTCATCGGCAAACAGAAACTGACGGGTTTGAGAAGCCGCTACATCAGCCAGACCAGCGGGCGGGCCACTGTACAGCACCTGCCCGCCCTTCTCGCCGGCAGCCGGTCCCACGTCCACCAACCAGTCAGCCTGTCGGATTACGTCCAAGTTATGCTCGACGACGAACAGCGAGTTACCGGCGCTTTTCAAGCTAGCCAGCGCCGCCAATAGCGCTTCTGTATCGGCGGGATGCAGGCCGGCAGAAGGCTCATCGAGCACATACACCACCCCAAACAGATTAGAATACAGCTGCGTAGCTAGCCGCAGCCGTTGCAGCTCCCCCGGCGACAGGGTAGGCGTGCTGCGCTCCAGCGATAGGTAGCCCAGCCCCAGATCGAGCAGCACACGCAGGCGCGCTACTAGGTCCTGCGTGATGCGCTGGGCCACTACGGCCTGCTCAGGATGAGCGGCATCCTGGGCGGCGCGGCCGGGGGCGGTACCTTCGGCGTAGGGTTGCAGCAGGGCAGCTACCCGTTGCAGGGGTAGGGCCGAGAAATCGGCAATGTCCAGCCCGGCAAATGTGACGGCCAGAGCCTCCCGCCGCAGGCGCTTGCCGTGGCAGGTAGGGCATTCGGTGCCACGCATAAACTGCAAGGCCCGCTTCTTCATTTGAGCGCTTTGGGTGTTGGCGAAGGAATGAAATACGTGCCGTCGGGCGCTGGTGAAGGTGCCCATGTAGTTGGGTTCTTCTTTGCGCCGGATGGCCCGCTGGGTTTGCTCAGGCGTGTAGCCGGGGTACACGGGCACCACCGGTTGCTCGTCGGTAAACAGAATCCAGTCGCGGTCTTTCTGGGGCAGCTCGCGCCAGGGCCGGTCCACGTCGTAGCCCATCGACACCAGGATATCCCGCTGATTCTGCCCGCCCCAGGCTGTAGGCCAGGCCGCAATAGCCCGCTCCCGAATGGTGAGCGAGGGGTCGGGCACCATGGTATCTTCGGTGGCCTCGTAGATGCGGCCCAGGCCGTGGCAGGTAGGGCACGCGCCCTCGGGTGTGTTGGCCGAAAAGCCCTCGGCGTACACAATGCCCTGCCCCGTCGGATAGTTGCCGGCCCGCGAGTAGAGCATCCGTACCAGGTTGGAAAGCGTCGTGACGGACCCTACCGAGGAACGCGTAGTGGGCGTGCCGCGCTGCTGCTGCAAGGCCACCGCTGGCGGCAGTCCATCAATAGAATCGACGGCGGGCACGGCCATCTGATGAAACAGCCGCCGCGCATACGGCGACACCGATTCCAAGTAGCGCCGCTGCGCCTCAGCGTACAACGTTCCAAACGCCAGCGACGACTTCCCTGACCCCGACACGCCCGTAAACACCACCAACGCATCGCGCGGAATATCCACATCTACGTGGCGCAGGTTGTGCTCCCGCGCCCCGCGCACCTGCACGAAACCTGAGAAATTGGGAAGAATAGGCGAAGTGGGGGTAGGCATGGGCGGAGGGGTAGGTGATGCCCTACCCTTACTGTTTCCGCGGGCCTGGGGTTATGTAGTAGATAGGAATAGGGATGGCGCGGGGCTGTGCCCCGTGCCGACTAGTGGCAGGCCTCTGGCCTGCAATCGTCCGCGCCATTCGGAAAGTTTGGGTAAGTCCATTTAGGGAAGCATACCAAAGCTTGTTCTGGCAGCGCAGGCCAGAGGCCTGCCACTAATCGGCACGGGGCACAGCCCCGCGCCATCCGTTCTACTCTCCCCTACTCCCAGCCACCGCCCAGCGCCCGGATTAACTGCACGGTGAAGCTTAGTTCGTTGGCTTGGTTTTGCACCACCAGTCGGGCGGCGTCTAAGGTTTGGCGGTCGGCGTCTACTACCTCAAAGTAGCTGGTGAGGCCGGCACGGTAGCGCTCCTTGGTGAGCAGGCCCGCTAGCCGGGCCGAGCGCAGGGCGCGCTGCTGTACTACCAGTTGGGCCGCGCTCTGCTGTACGTTGGCCAGCGAGGTTTCCACCTCCTGAAACGCCACCAGCGCCGTTTGGCGGTACTGCGCGGCCTGCTCGTCGTACTGGCGCTCGGCAATCTGCTGGGTGGCCCGCAGGCGCCCGCCGTTGAAAATCGGGATGGAAACGCCACCGCCGGCGTAGTAGGTATAGCTGTCCGTTACCTTGGGCAGGTCGCCCAGGCCTGAGGCGAGAGGGCCTACCAATCCGGAGAGCTGCACGGTGGGTAGGCGGGCCAGGCGGGCAGCGTCGGCGCGGGCGTTGAGGGCAGCCAGTTGGCGCTCGGTGCGACGCAAATCGGGGCGACGGGCCAGCAGGGAGGCAGGCACAGCGGCCGGCACCCGCGGAATCGACAGCTGGCCGGGGCGGGCCAGCAGCGCAAATTGACTGGCGGGCTGCCCAGCCAGCGTCGCCAGCGCCGCTTCCAGACCTGCCCGCTGGCGGCGCACTTCCACAATGCCCGCGTCCACGTTAGCCAGCTCGGTTTCGGCGCGGCGCACGGCAATTTCGTTGTCGACGCCAGCCTGGTTGCGGGCCTGGGTGAGTTGCAGGCTTTCCACGCGGGCTTGGCGGGCACTGTCCAGTACTAGCAACTCGGCATCGAGGCCGCGCAGATCGAAGTAGTAGCTGGCAGCATCGGCCGTGAGCGAGAGTTGCACGGTGCGCAGGTCTTCCTCGGCGGCTTGCCGGTCGGCCTCAGCAGCCTGCACGTTGCGGCGCAGACGGCCCCATACATCTACCTCGTAGCTCACATTAAGTGGCAAGTAGAACTGCGTTTGCGTGATGGCCTGGGGACCATTGGGGCTCACAATGGGCAGTGGCCGGTAGGCCGACAGCCGCTGCCGGAAAGCCTGCGGATTGAGGGCCACCACCGGCGAGCGGTACGAGTTAACCAGCGTTACGTTGGCGCGGGCCTGCTCCACGCGCACCACGGCGGCCTTTAGGCTGTAGTTGGCGGCCAGCACCTGCTGCTCCAGACGCGCCAGCTCATCGTCCTGAAAAATACTCCACCACGCTGGCACGGCCGGCTGCTGGGGTAGCTCGGCCGCTGCGGCTGCGGTGGCGGGTGGCGGGTTGTTTTGGGGCGCGGCAAAGGTGGTATCGGTGCTGTTTTTCCAGGTTGTGGGAGCCGTCACGCTAGGGGGCTGGTACTGCGGGGCGCGCACGCAACCAACCAGCAACGCGCTCAGCATCAGTATTGAGAGAGAATAATATCGCAACGAAAAACTCATGCAGGTGAATGCTACTGGTTGACTATCAGCTCTGAGCTGTTTCAGAAGCTGCTCTGAGCGTCTTTTTTTCATCTGTCATCCTGAGCGCAGCGAAGGACCTTCTCACGCGTGAACGACTATCATAACAACGACTCGTTCTGCGGGCATAAGGTCCTTCGCTTCGCTCAGGATGACAGACTTTTTATATAGCTGCTAACTGCCCCCTACCCTACTTCCCAGCCGGCGACGACACGATGGGTCGGTTGGGGTCGTAGAGACGCTCGGGGGCGGCGGGCTGGGTAGGCGCCGACGCTTTCTTTTCCACTTTAGCAAGGCGGGCCGCCACGGTTTCGCCTTCCGTTAGCGTTTCGGCGGGGTTTACTACCAGCAGTTCTCCGCCTTTCAGACCGCCAATCACTTCTACCTGCGCGCCAAAGTCGCGGCCGGGGGTGATGTCCTGGTAGTGCACTTTCTTGTCTTGAATAACGACCACACGGGGCTGGGTGCCGCCTGGCACCAGCGTATTGGCCGAGATGAGTACGCTAGGCGCAGTGCGCGGCAGTTCGAAGCGCACTTGTGCAAAGATGCCCGGCCGCAACTGCTGCTGGCGGTTCGGGATTTTCACAATGGTTTCCAACGTGCGCGTGCCCTCGCTCAGAGCACCGGCGTCGCGGGCCACGCGGCCGGCGAAGGTGCGGTTCGGAAACTCCGGCACGATAAGCTGGGTGACAAGGCCCGGCCGAATGGCGGTGGCGTAGTTCTGCGGCACGTTCACGAAGGCGCGGAGCGTATCAGTTTGCTCTACCTTAAACAATTGACTACCCGCCGCATTGCTCGCCGACACCAACGACCCTACCTCCACGTTGCGTTGCGTGACAAGACCGTTGAACGGCGCTACCACCCGCCGAAAGCCCTGCTGGGCCAGCAACCCGTTCACTACGGCTTGCTCGGCGGCAAACTGGGCCTTGGCTTGGTCCAGCTCCTGCTTGGAGATGGCCCCGGGCATGCTAATGCCCGTGAGGCGACGGTAGTTGCTCTGGGCCAGCGTGAGGTTGGCGCGGGCTTGGGCAATCTGCTGATCCAGCTCGGGCGTGGCAATGAGGGCCAACAGCTGGCCGCGCTTCACCTTGGTACCAATATCGGTGTACCAGACCTGCACGAAGCCGTTGGTGCGGGCAAACAGGTAGGTTTCGCGGTTGGAGCGCGTGTCGGCGGGTAGGTCCAGCCGGATGGTGTCGGGGGCTTCTTCGGCGGGCAGCACGCTCACGGCAGGCGTGGCGTTGTCCTCGCTTTGAGCTTCTTCTTTGCGCTCATTATTCTGCTTGAGGCGGGGTAGTAACCCAATCAGCAGCAGCACCGCAAACAGCGCTACAGCTACCAGTACCACAATCCAGAATGTGCGCCGACTGCGCGGCCGGGCAGGTGGCGCTTCGGCCGGGGGCACAGCGGCGGGGCGGTGGTCTACCTGATTTTCGCCAAAGTGGGCGTGCTTGCGCCGTGCCCGCTCCTCACTGGAGAGATGAGCATTGGCATCGTCGGTGATGAAATCAGGTTGTTCTTCAGGGGGAGTAGCCATACGGTAGGCTGAAGCGCGAAAGGTAGGGCGCGTGGTTGGAAAGATTGCGGGGATGAGACTCTTAGGTCGTTTACTACGCTTCGTTCTGGCGGTTCGCCTCACCCCCCAGCCCCCTCTCCGAAAAGGGAGAGGGGGTGCCAGACGGAGTAGTATAGATGAACGTGAGCATTCTATTAAGCGGCTACCTGTTGCTGCTCGGCCTCTACTTCAGCCTCCGCGTTCAGTTGTTTTTTCTTGAGGTAGCTGAACATAATCGGGACGAAAAACAGGGTAGTGACCGTGGCCAGCAACAGACCGCCAATCACGGCGCGGCCTAGCGGGGCGTTCTGCTCGCCGCCCTCGCCCATGCCCAACGACATGGGTAGCAAGCCGATAATCATGGCCAAAGCCGTCATCAGCACGGGGCGCAGGCGGGTGAAGCCGGCATCCAGGGCCGCGTCGCGGGGCGAGAGGTCGGGGTCTTCCTCGCGCCGCTCGTTGGCGAAGGTCACCAACAGAATACTATTGGCCGTGGCTACCCCGATGCACATAATGGCGCCCATTAGGGAAGGTACGGAGAAGGTGGTTTGCGTCACAAACAGCATCCACAGAATGCCCGACAACGCCCCCGGCAAGGCCATAATGATGATGAATGGATCGAGCCACGACTGGAAGTTTACCACCATCAGCAAGTACACCAGCAAAATAGCCCCAATCAGCCCAATGCCGAGCCCAATAAATGAAGTGCGCATGCTGTCTACCTGTCCGCGCACTGTGATGGTGGTGCCCTTGGGTAGGTTTTGGCGGTATTTGTCCAGGATTTTGGTCATGTCAGCATTCACGCTGCCCAGGTCGCGGCCCTCCACGCTGGCGTACACATCTACCACCCGCTGGATGTTGTAGTCAGAGGCCAGGGCCGAGGTGGCGGTGCGGCGGTTGGTCGCAAAGCTGCTCAGCAGCTGCGGGTTAGGCTGGCTGGCACCCGTCACACCGATGGTATTCAGGGCGTCCAGCGATGATAAATCCCGCGGCGGCGTTTGCACGGCCACCGTGTAGTTCACGCCGTTTTGGGGGTTCAGCCACTGGTTGGGCGTGGTTTGGGTGCTCGACGACAGGTTCACTAGCACGTTGTTGGCAATGTCGCGCTGGGCCAGGCCGGCCTGCTGGGCACGCACGCGGTCTACATCGAGGCGCAGTTGGGGCAAGTCGAAAGCCTGGTACACGAAGGCATCCACCACGCCCGGCACCCGGCTCATTTCGGCCTTAATTTTGGCGGCAATCTTCTGATTTTCCTCTACGTTTTTGCCCGTCACCTGAATATCGATGGGCGCGGGTAGGCCAAAGTTCAGGGTCTGGTTCACGATGTCGGCCGGTTGGAAAAACACCGTTAGGTCGGGCTGCTCTTTGTTGATGCGGCGCCGGATTTCGCGGATGTACTCGGCCGTGGGGCCGTGCTCCTCCTTCATCGACACCAGGATCTCGCCGTCGCCGGCCCCAATCACGGGGTTGTCGCTCATCAATAAGTTTAGGGGCACCACGGGTAGGCCAATGTTATCGAGAATCAGCTCCAGCTCGTCTTTCGGAATCACCGAGCGGATAATCTGCTCCACTTGCGCAAAACGGCGCTCCGTTTCCTCCAGGCGCGTGCCGGTGGGGGCGCGTACGTGCAGGCGCAGCTCGCCCGCGTCTACTTTCGGGAAAAAGTTTTCGCCAATAAGCGGGTACAGACAGCCCGACCCCACAAACAGCACCACAAAGCACAGAACCACCGCCCGGCGGTTGTCTAGGGCCCAATCTAGGGCGTCGCGGTAGTGCCCCCGAAACTTCTCGAAACGGTGGTCGAAGCCTTTGTGCAGGCGCCACACCCAGCTTTCCTCAATACTTTTCGCAGCCTTGCGTTCGGCTTCGGTGATGGGCTCTTCGGCTTCTTCCTCGGCCGTGCCGCTGGGGTGCTCCCACTCGGCTTGCTCGCGGCGGAGCTGGTCGAGGCGGGCTTCGGCCTCGCTCACGGGCTGGTGGTTGCGCACCGATTCGGTGGGCAGGTGGGTGCCGCCTTCGGCATGATAAATCGGGAGTTCTTTGCGCAGCAGAAACTGCACCATGGTAGGCACCAGCGTGCGCGAGAGCAGGTAGGAGGCCAGCATGGCAAATATCACGGCCAGGGCCAGCGGCGTGAAGATGTAGGACGCCACACCCGCCAGGAAAAACACCGGCACAAACACAATGCAGATGGACAGGGTAGCCACCAGCGCGGGGGTAGCAATCTGCTGGGCCCCGTCGAGAATGGAGCGTTTCAGGCCCTTGCGCAAGCCCATGTTGCGGTGAATGTTCTCGATTTCCACCGTGGCATCGTCCACCAGCATCCCCACGGCCAACGATAGGCCGCTCAGCGTCATAATATTTAGCGTCTGCCCCAGCAGCTTCATCACGATGATGCTCACCAGAATCGACAGTGGAATGCTAAGCGCAATGATGAGGGTAGAGCGCCACGAGCCCAAGAACAGCAAAATCATGAGGCCGGTAAGGCAAGCGGCAATACACGCTTCCACCACCACGCCCTTGATGCTGGCGCGCACAAAAAACGACTGGTCGAATAGCAGTTTTAAGTCGAGGCCTTCGGGAGCGTTGGCCAACACGTTGGGTAGGGCTTCCTTGATGCCCTCAATCACGTCGAGGGTGCTGGCGCCACCGCTTTTCATGATGGGCACAAAGGCCGTGCGGCGTCCGTTTTGGCGCACAATGTTCTGCTGCACGGCCGCGCCCTCGTGCACAAAGGCCACGTCGCGCACGTACACCGTGGCGCCGTTTACCTGCCGGATGGGTAGGTCGTTGAGGGCGGCCACGGCCTCGGGGCTGCTGTTCAGGCGCACGTCGTACTCGCGGGTGCCCATTTTGGCAGTGCCAGCGGGTAGGATGATGTTCTGGGAGGTAATGGCCGTCACGACATCATTGGCCGACAGTCCTTTCCCGGCCAGGGCCACGGGGTCGAGGTCTACCATCACCTGCTTGGGCTTGCCGCCGTTGGGTAGGAGCAGCGAGGCGCCTTTCACAATGGCCAAACCCGGCCGGATAAACGAGTTGTTGGCGTCGTAGAGGTCCGACTCGCCCAGCGTTTCCGACGACAAGCTGGCCTGTGCAATCGGCACGTTGGAGGCCGAGTAGCGGATGATGTTGGGCGGCGTGATGCCGGGCGGCATAATGCGCAGCAAGGTTTGGCAGATGGCCGTGAGCTGGGCCACGCCAGCCGCGGGGTCGGAGCCGGGCTGGAAGAATACCTTGATAATCCCTACCCCCTTCAGGGACTGGGACTCCATGTGCTCAATGTTGTTGACAGTGGTGGTGTAGGCCCGCTGGTTGATGACCAGTACGCGGCGGTTCATTTCCTCGGGGCTCATGCCCGAATACGTCCAGACCACACCTACCACCGGGATATTCACCTCCGGGAAGATGTCCACCGCCATGGTGCGAATGGTCATGATGCCGCCCAGCAAAATCAGTAGGGCCATCACCACAAAGGTGTAGGGGCGCGCCAGCGCCAGTCGAACTATCCACATACCACACGCAGGTTTTCGCAGGCGCCAGCGCCCGATGATCGGCTAAAGAACCGCCGGCCGGGCCGATGGTTGCACCGTGCGCCTTGTATTCACGCAGCCTTGGGGAAACTGCAATTGCGTATGTTTAGAAAGGTTTTGCAGTAAAGGCACAGGATTTTGTGTCTCGTTGTTGCTGATTTAAATCAAGCCATGGTGAGCCGTTCGGCAACGAGACACAAGCTATTGTGTCTCTACAACGCACTGCTATTCCACGGTGCCATTTCCCACCCTATCCTTTTCTCTGGTATGCCCCTTCCTACCCTCGTGCGCCTCGGCTGCGGCCTGAGCCTTGCAGTCGCTACCCTCAGCAGTGGCTGCACCGCTAGCCGCAACACGCCCACTATCAACCACATAGCGGTGTATGTATACGACCTACCTAAAAGCGTTGCGTTCTACAAAGACGTGATGCAGCTGCCTGAAATACCCGAGCCCTTCCACGACGGCAAGCACGTGTGGCTGCGCCTCGGCCCCCACGCCCAGCTCCACCTGATCCAAGGCGCCACCGCCGTTATCGACCACGACAAGAACGCCCACTTGGCGTTTCACGTCAAGGACCTAGATGCTTTTGCCGCTCGCCTCACGCAGCTCCACATTCCCTACGGCAGCTGGACCGGCGAGGCCAACCAAACCACCCCCCGCCCCGACGGCATCAAGCAAGTCTACCTGCGAGACCCCGATGGCTTTTGGGTGGAAGTGAACGACGACAGGTTTTAAGAGGGATTGTTCTAGCGGTTCGCCTCACCCCCCGGCCCCCTCTCCGAAAAAGGAGAGGGGAGCCAGACGATAAAGTATTGATTTTTGGGTATTGAATGCTCGTTGAACGACATTCATATATGATTTTCTTTTGGCTCCCCCTCTCCTTTTTCGGAGAGGGGGCCGGGGGGTGAGGCGCCCACCAGAACGGCGCGCAAGCTTCTGCCACCCTACAGTTCTACAACCGCTCCATGCACGTCTGCAAGCTCTCGCGCCAGTGCGGGATGCTGATGTTCAAGGCCTTTTTCACTTTGCTTTTGTCCATCACGGAGTAGGCGGGGCGAGTAGCTTTGGTAGGATACTCGGCGGTGCGGATGGGTAGGGCACGCACCTCTACCTTGCCTAGCTCGAAGATAGCCACGGCGAAATCATACCAGGAGGTCAGGCCCTCGTTGCTGTAGTGGTAGATGCCATACTCCTGGTTTTGCTGCTCGATGATGGTAAGCAAGCAGCCGGCCAAGTCGATGGCGTAGGTAGGGGTACCGGCCTGGTCCCAGATGATGCGCAATTCGTCCCGCTCGCGGCCCAGCTTCAGCATAGTTTTCACAAAGTTATTGGCATACTCCGAGTACAACCAGCTGGTGCGCAGAATGAAATACCGCTCCGTACAAGCGGCAATGGCCTGCTCGCCTTCCAGCTTGGTGAGGCCGTAGATGCTGATGGGTTCGGCCAGATCGGTTTCATCCAGCGGCACGTTGCCGGTGCCGGCAAACACGAAATCGGTGGAAACGTGCAGCAGCGTGGTGCCGTGTTGCGCACACAGGCGGGCCAGGTTTTCGGCGCCGTCGCGGTTCACGCGGCGGGCTATAGCTACTTCGTCCTCAGCTTTATCCACGGCCGTATAGGCGGCGCAGTTGATGCAGTAGGCGGGCTGGTGCTCAGCAAAAACAGCCTGTAGCTTTCCTAAATCCAGGATATCAGCCTGCTCTTCGGGTAGGAATACAATACCCGTGAGGCCGCGCTCCTGTGCCACGTGTTGCAAGCATTGCCCCAGCTGACCGGAGGCACCAAAAACGAGAGTCGTTCCCATAAAATCAATAGCGCTACATTAAGCTGTGTCGCCGCCAGCGGCGGAATGGCCCGCAAATTAGAAGTTTCAGGCAACATAGATGGTGCGGGGCTATGCCCCGTGTCTACTTTTGGCAAGCCTCTGGCCTGAGCCTTTCGCACAAGTAGCGCAGACGAGTGCAGGCCAGAGGCCTGCCAAAAGTAGAGACGGGGCGCAGCCCCGCGCCATCGTTCTATTTAGCGGCGCTTATTGTCAATGGGCGTGAAACGAGTTTCGCGGGGTTGCTTCTCGCTGAGGTAGCGCCAGTAGCGCAGCGGCACGTGGCGGCGGTGCAGCTTCAGGTTACGGCGTTCCGGAATGTTGGCGTGGTCGAAGTAGGTTTGCCAGAGCAGCCGAAACAGCGGTTCCCGCTCGTCGAGCATCGTGGCCGACACGTCGGTGCGGCGCTGGGGAGTAGGCGCCTCAAACTGCACAATGTCGGTGCGGTGCAGGTCGTAGTAGAGACCGTAGCCGCGGCGCCGGTCGAAGATCAGCCAGCGCTGGTCGGCGTAGCGTTTGGTGAAGTGGGGCGCAATCAGCGGCAGCACATCGAAATCCGGCTCGATGGTGGCGTGAAACAGTTCGTCTTGGGTTTTCTCGAAGCGCACAAAGGCTTCCATCCGGTGCTTTTCCCTACCCAGCTGCTGGCTGATGTGGGCAATGAGGCGCACAGTATCGTCGGCCAGATTCTCGGATACGTCTACCCTACCCCGCGCCGCCACGGCCTGCTGCACGAAGCGGCAGATCAGCAGCTCCCGGTCGGGCCTTTCCGACAGGAACGTGTGGTAGAGCCGGCGGCGGGCGTCTTCGTTCATGTATTTCAGCAGGCCCTGCCACACTCGCGTAGCTTTTTCCTCGCTGGTGTCGATGTGCACGGCAGCCGTAAATAGTCCCCCCTGCACACCCCCGGCAGGCTGCACACTGTTGGGCACCGCTTTGCGCTCGTACATTTCCAGCACCACCGTCAGCAGGCCATCAAACGACCCATCGTAGACGTAATCCAGCCCGTTTGCCGCCTGATTTGCAATCATAACAATACCGTAAAATGCTGTTTGGCGTGATGTGGCCGGCTCGTCAGCCACTTGACGCTTATTGACTTAGAACGTATTCACGCAACTATTCGGCGCTACGTATGCGTATTATTTTGTATTCTGCGCAGCCAACTGGTACTCTTGCCTGCTCAGCTACTTTCAAGATTTTCTCCCGACAAGCTACTTTTGCCTTTGTGGAAAAACTACCGTGCATTTTATTGGTCGACGACGACCCGGTGAACAACTTCCTGAATCAGCATCTGTTGGAAAACCTGGCAGTGGCCGACCAGCTGCTGGTGGCCCAAAATGGCCAGGAAGCTTTCACGCTTTTGCAGCAGCACCAGCAGCCTGACGCGCACGAAGCCTACCCTGCTTTGGTGCTACTCGACGTGAATATGCCGGTGATGAATGGTTTCGAGTTTTTGCAAGCGTACCAGCAGCTTCCGCCGGCCCAGCAGCAGGCGCTCGTGATTGTGATGCTTACCAACTCGTTGCAGCCGCATGAGGTGGCGCGCGCCCAACAGCTGCACGTGGCTGATTTTCTGAGCAAGCCCCTTACCCGCGAGAAAATCGATACGGTGCTGCAAACGCACTTCCAATACAGCCTACCCAGCGGCACGCACCGCGCCTAATTGCATTCGGCTCAGGGCTTTTCCAGAAACTCCAGCAGCAGTTGATTTACCCGGTCGGGTTCTTCGTGCTGCACCCAATGGCTGGCCTCGGGTAGGTAGAACAGCTCTCCTTGCGCACAATAGGCTAGGCTTTGCTGGGCAAGCTCCGGTAGCAGAAACGCATCTTCAGAGCCCCAAATGATACGCACTGGCACCGTAACAGAAGCAGTGGAGGCCGCGGCGCGCCGTTGGTAGCGTACAGCCCGGTACCAGTTCACCATACCGCGCAGGGCGCCGGGCTGCGCCCAGGCCATATGGTACGCCGCCATATCGGCGTCCGAAAAGGTGCCCGGCCGGCTGGTAGCTTGCAGCGCCTGGCGCAGTGCCCGGTAGTGCCGACGGCGCAACCACCACTCGGGCAGCCTAGGCAACTGAAAAAAGAACATATACCAGCTTCTGCGGCGCTGCCGGCCGTTGCGGCGCAACGCCTGAGCCAACACGGCCGGGTGGGGCACGTTCAGCACGGCGGCCCGCTCTACCGATGCAGCATGATGGGTAGCTAGCCACCACGTAACGGCCGCGCCCCAGTCGTGGCCTACCAAAGTGGCCTTTTCCCTACCTGCAGCCGCCAGCAACCCCAGTACATCGGCAGCCAGTTCTTCTATGCGGTAGTCACGGATGCGGGGCGGCTTGCTGCTGCGGTTGTAGCCGCGCTGGTCAGGGGCCCACACGCGGTAGCCGGCCGCAGCCAGCGCCTGTAGTTGCCGCTGCCAGCCGTACCAGAAATCGGGGAAGCCGTGTAGTAGCAGCACCAGGGGGCCATCGGGAGGGCCGCATTGCACCACGTGTAGCTGCTGCCCGTTGGTGGGCACGGTGTGGTGTTCCAGCAAATACGTCATAGGAGGCTATACCGCAACAACGGCCGCGGGTTGCACGCCTTCCCTACCCTTAGGCCGCTTCCGGGCGCGACTGACCGCCATTCTGGCTGGCCTGATACGCCGCCCGGCTCTGCTCATGCAGCTGGCGCACCAACGGCAGCAGCTCGCTCAACTTGCAGCAGCACGCCATGCGGGCTACTTTCATCTGTCGGACGTGGGCACGGTGTGACACGGTCATGGAGTTGGTTTTTGGTTGGTGGTTTATGATTTTCAGGTAAGCGCTCCTTTGATTTCGCTGGTGCTTTATGTACATAACAAGCTGCAACAGAGCCACCAACCAAAAACCAACTAGCCCGCCTGCGCAAATAAGTCGAGCTGCTGGGTGACGAGGGCCGAGCGGACGGAGCCGCTGCCGAATAGAATCTGCCGGCGGATGCTTTGCTCGTCGTACTCGCGCTTTTCCAGGGCCATGCCTTTGCAGGTGATGAAGTACTTGGCCCGCTTCAGCACAACTCCAAACTTGTGCAGGTTGTCGAGGGAAAGCGAGGTGAAGCGCCGCGCCGCCACAATGCGCTTGGCCGATTTGGCCCCAATGCCGGGCACACGCAGAATCAGCTGGTAATCAGCCGTGTTCACATCCACTGGGAACATGTGGCGGTTGCGCAGCGCCCAAGCCAGCTTGGGGTCAATTTCGAGGTCAAGGTAGGGATGCTCTGGGTCCAAGATTTCGTCGGCCTGGAAGCCGTAGAAGCGCATCAGCCAGTCGGTTTGGTAGAGGCGGTGCTCCCGAATGACGGGCGGCTGCGTGAGCTGGGGCAGGCGGGCGTCGTCGGTGATGGGGATGTAGCCGGAGTAGTACACGCGCTTCAGCCCGTAGCCCTTGTAAAGCGAGTCGGTGAGCTGAATAATCTGGTGGTCATTCTCCGTCGAAGCACCCACAATCAGTTGGGTGCTCTGGCCAGCCGTGGCAAACTGTGGCACTTTCTTGAACAGCGCCTTTTCCTCCTTATTCTGCACAATACCGTCCCGGATCTGCGCCATCGGCGTCAGGATTTCCTGGTAGTTTTTCTCCGGCGCCAGATTCTGCAAGCTCATTTCGGAGGGTAGCTCGATGTTCACGCTCAAGCGGTCAGCATACAGGCCGGCCTCCTGAATCAGCTCCTCCGAAGCGCCCGGAATGGCCTTCACGTGGATGTAACCATTGAACTTGTGCTCGGTGCGCAGCTTTTTGATGATGCGCACCAGGCGCTCCATCGTGTAGTCGGGCGAGGAGAAAATGCCGGAACTCAGGAACAGGCCTTCGATGTAATTGCGGCGGTAGAAGTTCATGGTCAGATCCACTACCTCCTCCACTGTGAAAGCCGCACGCTTCACGTCGTTGCTCTTGCGCGACACGCAGTAGGCACAGTCGAAGATGCAGTGGTTGGTGAGCAGAATCTTGAGCAGCGACACGCAGCGCCCGTCCTCCGTGAACGAGTGACAGATACCCATACCCTCGGCATTGCCCAGACCTTTGTCCACGTTTTTGCGCTTGCCGCCGCTGCTGGAGCACGATACATCGTACTTCGCGGCATCTGCCAAGATGCTTAGTTTTTCCTGAATCCGCTCGTTCATGTAAGAGTCTGCTTTTCGGGCCTAAAAGTATTGATTGATCTGCAATAAACCAGGTAATAGTTAAGCTAATTTTTTTAGAAATAGTTTCGTAACACAGTCTTCTATTTTGTGCTAAGTAGAATGTTCTACTGAGCGCAGCGCAGCGGAGTCGAAGCATCTCGCAGCTGATGTTGGATACTATTTTTCATCAGCACGCGAGATGCTTCGACAAGCTCAGCAGGACGTGCTGAATTTGAAATAGGAGCGTATCGTTGCCTACACTGCGCAATTTGTGCCTGCTTGTGGCCGTTACGCGGCCGCCTTGCTAATCCACACCGTGCACAATCCTCGTAACTTGCCAGTTGCCGATTGGCTGCCTTCCTCCTTATGCGTTTCTGCGTTGCCTTTTTCAGCTTGTCGTTGCCCTGGCGCTTGGCGCTGGTGGTAGGATGCTGGCTGCTATGGGCACTACCCGCGCGGGCGCAGCAACCGGTGCGGGTGCTGCCCCCCGACACCACCGAAATAGCGCAGCCCGACTCGCTGAGGCGGGGTTTCGACGAGGAGCGCCTGCTCAATGGCCTGAAAGCCTACACCAAGCGCAAAACCATTGTCGGCAAGGCCACAGCCTTACTGTTTCGCTTTACACCGCCACGTGAGGATCGGGCCGGCCTCGATGCCCAGCTGGTAGACCGGCAGTTTGCCAGGCACAACTTCAAAATTGTGCGCCACATCAATATCACGCCGTTGGATGCGTTTGGCTACAACATCAACGACGTGAACCGGCAGCCGCGCAACTTTCTGGAGAAGGCCGGCAACAGTTTGCACATCAAAACATCCCGCTCGCGGGTGCGGCAGGTCCTGCTGTTTCGGCCCGGCCAGGAGCTGGACCCACTGGACTTGGCCGAATCGGAACGTTTGCTGCGCCAGACCTCCGAGATTCTGGACGCCCGCGTGTTCGTGAACGAGGCCACCACTACCGCCGACAGCGTAGATATTGAGGTCATCACCAAAGACGTGTTCAGCATCAGCGGTGGCTTTCAGCTGCGCGACGTGGACGCGGCCATTGTCGACCTGCGCGACATCAACTTTCTGGGCATGGGCCACCAGTTCCGCAACTCCTACCAGTATGGCCGCAATCTGCCCCAGAGCTGGTCGTATAGGGGAAGCTACCTGGTGCCGTTCCGCAACTTTCTATACGGCCAGGTGCGCGTGCGCGATGAGTATCGCAACAAAGAGCAAAGCCTCAGCCTGAACCGGAGCTTCTACTCCGTGAACACGCGCTACGCCTACGCCCTCAACATCGACCACTACAATATAGACGCCACCCGCTACCCCGATACGCTGTACCGGCCGCTGCGCTTCTACCGGCAAGATGTGTGGGTGGGCCGCTCCCTGCACTTGCCCAGCTACGACTTGGGCTACGAAAACCCCGGTCGCCTGGTAGTAGCAGCGCGGGCCATCAACACGCGCATTATTCTGTCGCCCTACCCCGAGTACCGCACCAATACGCTGCTGTACGGCACCTTGGGCTACACCGTGCGCCGCTACTACAAGGACAAATACCTGTTTGGCTTTGGCCGCACCGAGGACATTCCAACAGGCTCTATTTTCAGCTTCACGACGGGCTACGAGCTGAACGCCAAACAGAACCGCCATTACTATGGCATCCGGGCGGCGTATGCCGGGTATAGTCCGCTGCGGGGCTACCTCTACTTCAATGCCGAGTTTAGCAGCTACCTGCTCCGCCCCCAAAACAGCTGGCAGCAAGGTCAGCTCAACACCGAAGTGCTGTATTTCACACCGCTCTATCGCACCGGCAACTTCCAGTGGCGCCATTTTTTCTGGAACCGCTCCACCCTGGGTTTCAACCGCTTGGCCGATGAGGCACCGTTGGTCATTGATGGTAGCCGGGGTCTGCGCGGTTTCAACTCCAACCAAACCCTACGCGGGCAGAGCCGCTTCATTCTGAATTACGAAGCCAACGTATTCACGCCCCTATCCTTTCTGGGCTTCCGGGTGGCCGCGGTGGCCTTTGCCGATGCTGCCTGGTTGTCGGGCGGAGGGCAGGCGGTTCCGTTTTCCAGCAGGCCCTACACAGGGTTTGGGCTGGGCCTGCGCTTCCGCAACGAATACACCGTCTTGCGCACGTTCCAGTTCTTTTTGGGCTACTACCCCCGCGGCCAGGTCAGCGGCGACGGGTTTCGAATTTTCCAGTCTTCGCGTTCCTACTACGGCTTCAACGATTTCAGCATCGGCCAGCCCAGCATCACTACCTACCAGTAGCTTTCAATTAAAAATTGAGAATTAAGAATTAAGAATTGACCTTTGCTTGCTAGCGCGGCGGCTATTTCCGACGGTGTATTATGCTCGTTCGCTCCCAGAAGCATTGCGCAACACAGAGAAAAACTCCGTATACCAGTTGGTCACTGCTGTCCTAGAAAGGCCTTCCGCCTTTCTCATTCTTACTTTTTACTTGAGACCTGATGCTTTTAGGTGATTATAACGAACTCGAAGTAGCCCGCGAAGTTGATTTCGGCATGTACCTGATTTCTGACGACGGCGATATTCTGCTGCCCGCCAAGTACATACCAGACGGTACCAGGGTAGGCGACACGGTGCGCGTGTTTGTGTACCGCGACTCCGAAGACCGCCTCATTGCCACCAATCTGGAGCCCTACGCGCTGGTAGGTCAGTTTGCTACCCTCACTGTGCGCGATGTGTCGGGGGTAGGCGCCTTCCTGGACTGGGGCTTGGAGAAAGACCTACTGATTCCGCATAGCAACCTGCGCCGCACTCTGCGCCCCGGCGACCGGGCCACGGTATTTGTCTACCTCGATGAAACCACCGACCGCATCGTGGCCTCGGCTAAGTGGGAATGGTTTCTGAGTGACCAGCCCTACCCCGGCAAGGCCGGCGACACCGCCGAGCTGCTCATTGCCGACGAAACTGACCTGGGTTACAAAGCCATTGTAGACGGCACCCACCAGGGCCTGCTCTACCACAACGAAGTCTTCAAGCCCCTACGCCTGGGCGATGTGCACACCGGCTACGTGCGCCAAGTGCGCCCCGACGGCAAGCTCGACCTCACCATTCAGCGCCCCGGCTACGACGAAGCCCTGGCCGCCGCCGACGACCTGCTGGCTGCCCTCCGCAAAACTGGCTCTATCCCCCTCGGCGACAAAAGCGAGCCAGACGACATTTACCGCCGCCTGGGCATGAGCAAGAAAGTATTCAAAAAAGCGTTGGGCAGCCTGTACAAGCAAGGCTTGGTAACGCTCGCGCCGCTGGAAACGCGGTTGGTAGGAGAGAAATGAGGGTAGGAAGTGTGTCATCTTGAGTGTAGCGAAGGGGCGTGGGGACTGGTAGGCACCGAGAAAGTAGCTGTCTAGAAAGGCTGCCATCATAGAAAGGGTGTCATCCTGAGCGCAGCGAAGGACCTTATCACGTTGGAACAAGTCGTTGTCACGCTCGTCGTTCTATTGTGATAAGGTCCTTCGCTGCGCTCAGGATGACACACTTCTTACCCTTATACCCACTTGCCCTCACACCCTACTCCCTATTTCCTACCCTCACACCCCCCTACCCTACTCTCCCCCGCTGAATCCCTAACTCCAAGCCGCGTAATTCGGCTAGGCCGCGGAGGCGGCCGATGGCGGAGTAGCCGGGGTTGGTCTTTTTGGTGAGGTCGTCGAGCATCTGGTGGCCGTGGTCGGGGCGCATGGGGAGCGTAACCCCACGCTGCTGCATGGTTTCCACCAACTCCTTCATCACCTGATACATGTCCACGTCGCCTTCCAGGTGGTTATCCTCATAGAAGTCGCCGGCAGCGTTGCGGCGGGTGCTGCGCAGGTGAATGAAGTGGATGCGGTCGGCGAACTGGCGCACCATGGCGGGCAGGTCGTTTTCGGGGATGACGCCGAACGAACCGGTGCAGAAACACAGGCCGTTGCTGGGCGAGGGCACGGCGGCAAACAGCGCGGCTACATCCGCGGCGGTGCTCACCACTCGCGGCAAGCCTAAGATGGCATACGGCGGGTCGTCGGGATGAATAACGAGGCGCACGCCGGCTTCTTCGGCCACCGGCGCTACTTCGCTCAGAAAGTGGATGAGGTGCTGCCGTAGCCGCGCCGCATCAATACCCTGGTAGGCATCCAGCGCCTGTTGAAATTGGGCCAGGGTGAAGCTTTCCTCGCTGCCGGGTAGGCCTGCAATGATGTTGCGCTGCAATTGCAGTTGCTCGGCTTCGCTCATGCCCGCCAGGCGCTGCCGGGCGGCTTCCAGCTCCTCAGCCGTATAGTCGTGCTCGGCGCCTTGGCGCTTTAGCAGCAAGGTATCGAAGGCCACAAACGCCGCCCGCTCGAAGCGCAGGGCACGCGAGCCGTCAGGCATGGGGTAGCTCAGGTCGGTGCGCGTCCAGTCGAGCACCGGCATAAAGTTGTAGGTAACGGTGCGAATCCCGCACGCCCCCAGGTTGCGCAACGACTCCTTATACTTCTCAATATACTGCTGATACCCTGCGGCCTGCGTCTTGATGGCCTCGTGCACCGGCACGCTTTCCACCACACTCCACACTAAGCCCGCTGCCGCAATTTCGGCCTGTCGCTGCTGGATTTCGGCCACCGGCCACACCACGCCGTTGGGTAGGTGGTGCAAGGCCGTGACTACGCCTGTGCAGCCCGCTTGTCGAATATCAGCCAGAGAAACGGGGTCGGAAGGGCCAAACCAGCGCATGGTTTGCTCCAGAAAGTAAGGTTGTTGGGGCATTACTAGATATATCGGGATTTAAATAAATGACAGACGGGCTGTTTTCTTTTACACGCCGCCAAAAATAGAGAAGCCGCCGTCCACGCAAATCATGGAGCCGGTCACGAATTTGGAGGCGTCGCTGAGCAGCCACACCAGGGCACCTTGCAGCTCATCGGGGTGGCCGAAGCGCTGGAAGGGCGTTTGGCGGATTACCTTTTCGCCGCGGGCGGTGAAGCTGCCGTCGGGGTTGGTGAGCAGGCTGCGGTTCTGCTCGGTGAGGAAGAAGCCGGGGGCCAGCGCGTTCATGCGCAGCCGGTCGCCGTAGCGGTTGGCCATTTCCACCGCAAACCATTGGTTGTAACAGTCCACAGCCGCTTTGCCCATGTTGTAGCCCAGCACCTTGGTAATGGCCCGCTTGGAGTTCATGGACGAAATATTGACGATGCTGCCCGTGCCCGACTCGGCCAGCGCCGGCCCAAACACCTGGGTAGGCAGCACAGTGCCCCACACGTTCAGGTCCATCACGCGCTTCATGCCGGCCAGGTTCATCTTGAACACGTCCTCGGCGGGATCCAGCACACCGTCGGGGGCGTTGCCGCCGGCCCCGTTCACGAGGCCGTCTACCCGCCCAAACGTATCGAGCACCTGCTGGCGGGCGGCTTCTAGCTCGGTTTCTTCCAGCACATCGGCCACCAGAGCCACGGCCCTACCCCCTTGCTGCTGAATGGTGGTGGCGCGGGCCTGGGCCACCTCGGCATTGCGCCCCAAAATGCCTACGGCACCGCCCGCCGCCACAATACCATTGATAAATGCCTCACCCAAAATGCCGGTACCACCGGTCACTACAATTACTTTGTCCTGCAGGGAAAACGAATCGGTCATGCAAAAAACGATAAAGTGAGCCCCGAAGTAAAGGCATTCCGGCGGAAACACCCTGCTTCTGGGCAGCGGCACGGCCTACACGTTGTACTCAGATTGCCACCGCTCGATGGTGTGATTGTAGATGGCTTGGTTGGCCATGTGCACTGTGCAGGCCACCTTGGCCCCAGTGAAGACGTTGGAATCGGGCAGTTTTTTTTCGTGCACCGTACGGTGAAAATCGTTGAGCGCGTACCAGGAACCGTCTTTCAGCGGCCCCGTCTGGATGGGAATACCGCCGTTTTTGTCCCAGGTGATTTTGGTGGCGCCCGTCACGCCGTCCACGGTGCCGTACTCTTTCAGCGTGTCCTTTTCAGGGTAGTACACGCCCTCGTCGATGAGCAGGGAAATGGTGCCGCGGGTGCCTTTCAGCTTGAACAGGTAGCCGTCGTAGGCGTTGCCGCAGGTGGCCCCGAAGTTGCCAACCATGCCCTCCTGGGCGTAGCGGGCCATCACCTGCACGTTGTCGTAGGTTTCGCGGCCGTCTTTGTAGTAGTCGATACCACCAGTGCCAAACAACTCATCAACGTGGGTGTTGAAGGCCCAGTTGATAAAGTCGATCTGGTGGGAAAGCAGCTCGGCCGCCAGCCCGCCGGAATACTCGCGGTACATACGCCAGTTGATTTTGCGCTCCAACTCCGGCTCCGGTACGTGGCGGCGCCAGCTGCCGTTTCGGTCCCAGCGGCAGTCAATCTGCGTCACCTTGCCCAAGTAGCCCTTGTCTATCATCTCCTTCACTTTGTAGTAGAGCGGCGAGTAGCGATACTGGTGCCCTACCTGCACCGTCTGGTGGGGCCGTTGCCGGGCCAGCTGTACCAGCTCCAGGGCCTGCGGAATGTCGTAGGTCATGGTTTTTTCCAGATACACCTGCTTGCCGGCCAGTAAAGCCGCTTTGGCTACCTCAAAATGCAGGTAGAGCGGCACACAGATGATAACGGCCTCCACCTGGCGCGAGTCCAGCAAAGCGCGGTAGTTGAGGTAGGTTTTGGCTTTGGCGGCCGATTTCACCTTTAGGGCATTGGTGAGGCGGAAGGGCAGCTCGTCGCACAGGGCTGTCACTTCGTACTTGTCGGGTAGGTCGTTGATGATTTTGAGCAGGCCTGTGCCCCGGTCGCCGCAGCCAATTACTCCCACTTTGAGCTTGCCGGCCGCCGCAGGAGCGGCGAAGGCACTGAGCATCTGGTTGTGCAGCAGCAAGCCGCTGGTCAGCAGGCCGGTTTTTTTAAGAAAATCGCGGCGAAGAAAATCGGTCGTCATGGGTGGAGCAGGAGTTTGGTAAAGCCTACAGTAGCTGTATCGGCCACGGCGCCGGTAGGGCGCTGATAAATAAAATAAGCCTGAAGATCAGGATTTTGCCGCAGAAACGCGAGGGCGCGCGCCAGGCCCATGCCCATCAGGGCATTATCATAGGCGTCGGCCGTGAGGGCGTCGGGCGCTACCACCGTCACACTAATCAGTTCATTGCGAAAGGGGTAGCCCGTTTTGGGGTTGATGAGGTGCGCCGCCTGCTGTTCCCCTACCCGCCGAAACTTGCGGTAGTTGCCGGAGGTGGTCACGCCTCCCGCCGTTAGGCCAATCACCTGCTGCAAGGCCGGCGCGGCAAACGCACTGGTATCGGGCCGCTCAATGCCGATGCGCAGCGTCTCGCCGCCCGGCTGCCGGTGGCCGCGCACCCGCAGCTCGCCGCCTAGCTCCACCACGTAATTGCGGATGCCGTGGCGTTCCAACAGAGCCGCCAGCACATCCACGGTGTAGCCCTGGGCAATGCCGTTGAGGTCGAGGTGCAAAGTAGGCACTTGCTTGAGCAGGGAGTCGCCGCGCAGCGTCAGCTTATCGGAACCCACGCTGCGCAAAAGGGTCTGGATGGCTGCCGGGGTAGGCGCTCCGGCTGCGGGCTGTTGCCCAAAGCCCCAGGCTTGTACCAGCGGTTCCACGGTGGCATCAAACAGGCCATCGGTAGCGCGGCACACTTCCAGCGCCTTGCGCACCACACGTTGCAGGTGCTGGTCGGCACGCACGCCCCGCGGGGCTGCGTTGAAGCGGTTGATGAGCGAGCCGGGCTGATAAAGCGACAACGAAGCGTCGATTTCGGCCAGTTGCTGTGTCACTTCAGCCTGCTTCACTATGCTATCGGCGGCGTAGTACGTGAGGGCATAGGTAGTGCCCTGCGCATAGCCGTGCAAGTGAAACGCTTGCAACGGGGCCGGCGCTGGCGTCCATAGAGATGTTATAACAGCAAGTAGAAGTCGACTAAACATATGCTGAAACGAAGCAGCCGACAAGCTACGGTCCTTTAGCATAATTCCAGCCTTTTGTGTTCACTTTTTACGAAAACGTTTGCATAGATTAATCCGCTATTTTTTTGAAGTACTAATCCCTTTCTATAGGTTTACCACCGCCACTAAGTCTCTCAGCCACATTATAATTAGCTACATAATTGCGGCTTTTGCGCTGCATTTCTGCAAACGTTAGCACGAACGATTTAAGCTACTTTTTTTCCTATAGTACTTACTGCTTTCAGGGCGCATCATCGGCCTGCTTCAGGGCATTTACTGCCTGTATTCTTTCCGTCCCACCCCTATTCTCTATCATATGGCAACACCGTATACCAGCCACTTTCCCAAGGCTATTCTCTTCTTGTTGCTGCTCTTGCTAGCAACGGCTACGAGGCTGATAGCCCAGCAGCCAGGCAACACCATTAGCGGCAAGATTGTAGACGCAAAAGGGTCCGCACTGCCCGGCGTTACAGTTCAGGTGAAAGGCACCACTACCGGCACCAGCACCGGCCCCGATGGCACTTTTACATTACAAGCCCCTCCTACCGCTACCGAGCTGGTTGTCAGCTCGATTGGCTACACGCCGCAAACCGTGGCCATTGGCAGTCGGCGGCAATTCAGCGTGACGTTGCAGGAGGATGTGAAGTCCTTAGACGATGTGGTAGTGGTAGGCTACGGCACCCAGAAAAAAAGCCAAACTACGGGCGCTATTTCCTCGGTTACTTCTCGGGAAATCAGCGAGTTGCCCATAGCCGACCCGCGTCGGGCGCTGCAAGGACGGGCTGCCGGCGTGGATGTAACGCAAGCGGGCAGCCGCCCCGGTCAGGGCGTTACGGTGCGCATTCGGGGGCGGCGCTCCATCAATGCCAGCAACGAGCCGCTGTACGTGGTAGACGGCATTCCGCTGGCCGCGGGCATCGACGACATCAACCCCAATGACATTGCCTCTATGGAAGTGCTGAAAGATGCGTCGGCCACGGCTATCTACGGCTCGCGTGGGGCTAATGGTGTGGTGCTGGTAACTACGCGCCGGGGTACGGCCGGCAAAACCGTGGTGAGCTATGATGCCTACGGCGGCTTTTCGCAGGCACTAGGCCGGGTGGATATCATGAACGGAGCAGAGTTTGCGGAGATGAAGCGGGAGTCGCGCCGGGCCGTAGGCAACTACGACGACTCCAACCCGGCTGCGGCAGATCAGCGCTTGTTTTCGGCCGTGGAGCTGGAAGGAATTGAGCAAGGACGCAGCATCGACTACCCTTCCATGCTGCTGCGCACGGCAGGCATTCAGAGCCACCAGGTAGGGGTACGAGGCGGCAGCGAGAAAACGCAGTTTGCCGTTTCGGGCAACTTCTTCAAGGAAAATGGCATTCTGAAAACCACTGATTTCACGCGTTTTACGTTCCGCATCAACCTCGACCACCAGATCAACGACCACTTTCAGGTAGGTACTTCTACCCTGGGGGTATACAGCCTCAACAACGGCAACGACAGCCCCGTGTACGGAGGGGGACGCTTTAGTCCCTTCGGCGGGGCACTCAACGAAAACCCGCTGGGCAAGCCCTACGATGAGAACGGCAACCTCATTTTCCTACCTACCCCGACGGCCTGCGCTCCAACCCCGCGGCCGAGGTAGTGCCGGGCGCCAACATTGTAGAAACCCGCACGATGCGCCTGTTCAACAGCATCTATGCGAACTGGAAGATTACCAACGGGCTCCAATACCGTCTCAACTTCGGCCCCGACCTCACCAACGAGCGGTTTGGCAGCTTCACGGGGAGCAACACCAACGCCCGCCGGCTGGCCCCGGCCACTGCCCGCACCGAGTACGGCCAACGCTTCAACTACACGCTAGAGAACATTCTGACCTACAACAAGACGTTCAAGGACGTGCACACGCTGGGCGTTACGGCCCTGCATTCCATCCAGCGCGACCGGTACGAAAGGGCCTTCATCGACGTGAACGGGGTGGCAGCTGAAACGCAGGAGTTCTACAACCTGGGGCAGGCCAGCACCTTCAATACCCCTGGCACCGACCTGCGTACCTGGACGTTGCAGTCCTTCATGGGCCGCGTGAACTACGACTTTAAGGGCCGCTACCTGCTCACGCTCACGGGTCGCTACGATGGTTCTTCCCGCTTCGGGGCCAACAACAAATACGGTTTCTTCCCGTCGGTAGCGGTGGGGTGGAATGCCAGCGACGAGGCCTTTCTGAAGAACGTGTCGTGGCTGGATCAGCTGAAAGTACGTGGTAGCTACGGCGTTATCGGCAACACGGGCATCGACCCCTATCAGACCCAGAGCCTGTTGTCGCGCACCACGTATGCCTTCGGCAACAACCCCGCCTACGGCTACCGGGTAGGCAGCCTCGGCAACTCTGACCTGCGCTGGGAAACCACCGCCACCGGCAACATCGGCCTGGATTTCAGCCTGTGGAAAGGACGCCTGTCGGGCTCCCTAGAAGCCTACCAGGCCAATACCAGCGACCTGCTGCTCTACGACCAGCTGCCCATTTCCAACGGTTTTACGCAGGTGCTGCGCAACGTGGGCCGCACCCGCAACCGCGGCCTCGAAGCCACGGTTTCTACCGTCAACCTGAATACTGCTGGCGGCTTCCGCTGGTCGACGGACGTGCAGTTCACCCGCAACCGCGAGGCTATTCTGGAACTGTTTAACGGCAAGGTGGATGACGTGGGCAGCGGGCGCTTTATTGGGAAGCCGATTACGGCGTACTTCGATTACGAAAAGATTGGTATTTGGCAGACCGACGAGGCAGACCAGGCCAGAGGCTTTGGGCAGGCGCCGGGCCAGATTAAGGTGAAGGACCAGAACGGCGACGGCCGCATCGATGCCAACGACCGTGTGGTGCTGGGCTCCCAAGTGCCGAAGTGGTCGGGCGGCATCACCAACCGCTTCGAATTCAAGGGGTTTGACTTTTCGTTTTTCGTCTATGCGCGGGTAGGCAGCATGATACGCAGCGAGTTTCACACGGCGTACAACCGGCTAGCGGGCCGCTACAACAACCTGGATATCGATTACTGGACGCCCAACAACCCCACCAACGACTTCCCGCGGCCCAATGTGAACCAGGAAGAACCCATTTACGGCTCTACCCTCCAGTATTTCGACGGCACGTTTGTGAAGGTGCGCAACATCAACTTCGGCTACAACTTCACACCGGCCCTGGTGCAGCGCCTGCACCTGAGTGGGCTGCGCCTGTACACCAGCATTCAACAGCCCTTCATTTTTGCCCCTTACCGCTCCAAATACAAAGGCATCGACCCCGAAGTGGACGATCAGGTGAATGCTGGCCAGATTCCGTCGGTGCGGCAAATCACTTTCGGCCTGAACGCCAAGCTCTAGGCCTTTCTACCCCTACCCTGCCGGCTGCGGTGCCGCGCGGTAGTCCGTTGTTCAACTACTCCGATGTATTCTTATGAAATTCTTGACATACAGCAGGTTGCTTGCAGCAGCTTTCGTTTTAGCGGCTAGTTCCTCGTGCAATGATTTGCTGGAAGAGGAAGTGATTTCGCAGGTGGGCTCCCAATACATTACCAGCCCGGCTGGCTTCAACGCGGCTACTCAAGCCGTGTACGCCTCTCTGCGCGACTACTACGGCCGCGAAAGTGGCATGACCATGACCGTGTTCGGCACTGACACCTACACGATGGGGTCGGATGGGGTGTATAAGTTTGTGAATCAGTACACCACCCAGCTCGACGCTCGCACAGGCTACCTCAACGATATTTGGAACGCCTTCTACCTGGGTATCAACACGGCCAACGCGGTGGTGGCCCAGGCCCCGAACGTGACGGGCCTGGAAGAGGCCGTGAAAAAGCGCCGCGTGGCGGAGGTGAAGTTTCTGCGGGCGCACCACTATTTTATTCTTGTGCAGATGTTTGGAGCGGTGCCGCTGGTACTAGAGCAAAACGCTACGGCCACCAAGGAGGCTTCGCGCACGCCGGTGCCCCAGGTATACGCCGCCATTGTGAAGGACTTGCAGGAAGCCCTACCCGACCTAAACTCCACTACCGACTACGGCCGCGTGACCAAAGGCGCCTGTGAGCACCTGCTGGCGCGGGTGTACCTCACCAAAGCCACCTCCGAAGCCGCTGCCGCCGATGACTACGCCCAGGCCGCTACCTACGCCCAAAATGTCATCAAGAACTACTCCTACCGCCTGCTCCCCGACTTTGCCAACGTGTTTGCGCAGGGCGCGGGCGAGGTGAACGACGAGGTGATTTTTGCTACCCAGTACACCTCCGACCCCACCACCAACGGCTCCGGCAACGAAACGCACATTCACTTTCTGATGGAGTACGACGTGGTGGCCGGCATGCAACGCGACGTTTTTTACGGCCGTCCTTACAAGCGTTTCCGGCCGACCAACTACACGCTGAACACCATTTTCAAGGACCGCACCAACGACTCGCGCTACCAGAAAAGCTTCCGCACCACGTACCTCAGCAACAAGCCCGGCACGTATACCAACGTCTTCGACAACACCAAAACGCGCGTTACCTACCAGCTGGGCGATACGGCCATTTACCTGCCCGGCGAGGAATGGTCACGGGCCAAGCGCGCCAGCAAGCCCTACCAGGTGCTGGTGCCCAGCCTGTATAGTGCACGCCTTTTTCCTACCCTCACCAAGTTTCTTGATGCTCTGCGGCCCGATTTATCCTACCTGAACGGCAGCCGCGACTTCCTGATGTTTAGGCTGGCCGAAACGCACCTGATTGCGGCCGAAGCGCTGCTGAAGCAGGGCAAAGCAAACGAGGCACTACCCCATATCAACGCGGTGCGGCGGCGGGCGGCGTTTGCGGGCAAGGAGGCCGCCATGCAAATCACCGCTGACCAGCTGACGATGGAGTTTATTATGGAAGAGCGCGAGCGGGAGCTGCTGGGCGAGATGTTTCGGTGGTTTGATTTGAAGCGCTGGGGCAAGCTGATAGAGCGCGTGAAGCTCTACAATCCTGATGGTGCCCCCAACATCAAAGACTATCACGTGTTGCGCCCCATTCCGCAAAACCAAATTGACCGCACGGCGGGCGGGGCCGCTGCCTTCCCGCAAAATCCTGGCTATTAAGCAACCCTCCAGCCGTTGGCACTTCTATATGGAAGTGCCAACGGCCTGCCTATTCTGGTAAAAAAGAGTAGCTTACTCCAACAACACACTCATCCACCTTACTCCCCACTCCTTGAAACCAACAACCTTTCTGACCACCTGCGCCGCTACCTTTCTGCTAACTGCTTTCCACAACCCGCCGGCACCCAAACCGGCCGATACTTGGCAAAACCTGTTTGACGGCAAAACGCTGAAAGGCTGGAAAAAGCTGGCCGGCACCGCTGACTATAAGGTGGAAAACGGCGCTATTGTGGGCACTACCGTGATGAACTCTGGCAACACTTTTCTGGTGACGGAGAAAGAATATGGCGACTTTGTGCTGGAGCTGGACATCAAGTTGGAAAGCAACGAGGGCAACTCCGGCGTGCAAACCCGCAGCCACTTCGACTCGCCGGAGCAGAAGGGCAAGGTATACGGCCGGCAAGTAGAAATAGACCCCTCGGCGCGGAGCTGGTCGGGCGGCATCTACGATGAGGCGCGCCGGCAGTGGCTCTACCCCCTGGATCTGCACCCCGAGGCCAAAACGGCCTACAAAGCCGGGCAGTACAACCACCTCAAGATTGAGTGCATCGGCAACGAGACGAAAACCTGGCTCAACAACGTGCCCGTGGCCTACGTGGTAGACCCGCTGGATCCCAAGGGCTTCATTGGCCTGCAAGTGCACGGCATCTCCGACAAGGCGCAGGAGGGGAAGAAAATTTACTTCAAGAACATCAAAATCAAGACCACCAACTTGCAGCCCACGGCTTTCCCAAGTGATGTGTATGTGGTAAACTTTGTACCGAATACGCTCACAGCCAGCGAAAAGAAAGGCGGCTGGAAGCTGCTCTTCGACGGCAAAACCAACAAAGGCTGGCACAGTGCCAAAGGCGGTGCTTTCCCGGCCCAGGGCTGGCAGGTAACGGACGGCACGATGACGGTGCTATCGTCGGAGGGCAAGGAGGCGGCCAACGGCGGCGACATTGTGAGCGACGACCAGTACAGCGCCTTCGACCTGTCGTTTGAGTTTAAGCTGACGCCCGGCGCCAACAGCGGCGTGAAATACTTTGTGACCTTAGACGAGAAAACCCAGGGCTCGGCCATCGGTCTGGAGTACCAGGTGCTGGACGACGAACGGCACCCCGACGCCAAACTCGGGCGCGACGGCAACCGCACCCTAGCCTCGCTCTACGACCTGAAAAAGGCCGACAAGTCGCCGCGCTTTATCCACCCCATTGGCGAGTGGAACACGGGCCGCGTGGTGGTCTACCCCAACAACCACGTGGAGCACTACCTCAACGGCTCGAAGGTGCTGGAGTACGAACGCGGCTCCAAAGATTTCCGCGACCTGGTAGCCATCAGCAAATACAAGGTGTGGCCCAACTTCGGGGAAGCGCCAAAAGGCCATTTGCTGCTACAAGACCACGGCAACCTAGTTTCCTTCCGCAGCATCAAGATGAAGGAGTTGAAGTAAGCACACGGTTCCCTACCCTATTCCCCACCTAGCAAACAGCCTTTCTATATGTCTACATCACGTCGTGTTTTTCTACAACAAATGGCCCTGGCCGGGGCGGGTACGCTTCTACCGCAGGTTACGTGGTCGGCCAGCAGCTACAAGCGCATCATTGGCGCCAACGACCGGGTACGGGTAGGCGTGGTCGGCTTTTCTGACCGCCACCGCAACTCGCACATGCCCTGCTTCTTGAACCATTACAAGGAGCTAAACTTCGATATAGTAGGGGTATCCGACATCTGGAAACAGCGCCGCGAGGAAGGTGCCGCCGTCTGGAAAGAAAAGCTGGGCCACAGCGTGAAGGCCTACCGCAACAACGACGAGCTGTATGGTAGCAAGAGCGTGGATGCGGTGTTCATCGGTACGGCCGACTTTCAGCACGCGCTGCACGCCATTGAAGCCGTGCAGGCCGGCTGCGACGCCTACGTGGAGAAGCCCTTCGCCGAAACCATGGCCGACAACCGCGCTGCCCTGAAAGCCGTGAAGGCCTCGAAGCAGATTATCCAGATTGGCTCGCAGCGCCGCAGCGGCTCCAACTATAAGGCCGCCGAGCAGTACATCAAGTCGGGCAAGTTTGGACCGATTACGATGGTAGAGTTGAGTTGGAACGTGAACCAGCCGGGCCGGTGGCGTCGGCCGGAGCTAGTAAGCCAGCTCCGGCAGGAAGATATCGACTGGAAGCGCTACCTGATGAACCGACCCAACGAAGCCTACGACCCACGTAAGTACTTGGAGTACCGTTTGTTCTGGCCCTACTCTTCGGGCCTACCCGGCCAGTGGATGTCGCACCAGATTGATACCGTGCACTGGTTTACGGGCCTGAAGCACCCGCGCAGCGTAGTGGCCAACGGTGGCATTTATATGTGGAAAGACGGCCGTCGCAACTGGGACACCATCACATCGGTGTTCGACTATGGTCCCGAAAACGACCCATCGCAGGGCTTCCAGGTGATGTTTGCCTCACGCATGCACAACGGAGACGAGCGCCCGGCTGAAATCTACTACTCCAACGGCGGCGAGCTGAACCTGATTACCAACAAGGTGTCGCCCAACGGCGGCCTCACCAAGCGCCACGCCGAGGCCATGCACATGCAGCCCAACCTGTTGCAAGAGTTTAGCCTGTCGAACACCGAAGCGGCGGTGGCTTCGGCCAACACCGGCGGCGACGTGCTCACCTCCAACCACGTGCGCAACTGGATGGAGTGCATCCGCAGCCGCAAGGAAACCAACGCGCCCGTAGAGGCCGGCTACAGCCACTCCATTGCTAATATCATGACCACCGCGGCCAGCCACACCGGCCTGAAAGCCACCTTCGATGAGAAAACGCAGGAGGTGATGGTAGGCGGCAAGGTGTTTACGATGTAAGTTGCTGCCAGAGCCCGTGTCCCTACCCCTCTACTGCAGAAGGGGGTAGGGACACGGGTTTCATCTTGTACTTGTCTGCTTACTGTATTGCAATGAGAAAAGCACTCTATCTACTTCTGCCCCTGCTCTATTGTTCTGCCGCATACGCGCAGCAGGCGCAACCTGTACGACTGGCAAAAGACCCGAAGGCCCGCAAAATAGACGTGTTTGTAGGCAAGCAACTCTTCACCAGCTTCCTCTACCCCGATACGCTGGAAAAGCCTGTGCTATACCCGCTGCACGCAGCCAGCGGTGCCGTCGTCACCCGCGGCTTTCCGGTGGCGCCCCAGCCCGGCGACCCCACCGACCACCCGCACCACCTGGGCCTGTGGTTCAACTTCGAGAATGTGAACGGTCTGGATTTCTGGAACAACTCCTACGCTATTCCGGCCGAGAAAAAGGCCAACTATGGCTGGATCCGGACGGATAAAATTCTGGAAACCACCAACGGCTCTACCGGCACCCTCGCCTACCACGCCAACTGGACCAACCAGCAACGCGACGTGCTGCTGGAAGAAACCACCCGCCTGGAGTTCAGCGGCACGGCCCAGCAGCGCATCATCGACCGCTATACTACCCTGAAAGCAAACACCACCGTCACCTTCACCGATGCCAAAGACGGCATGCTGGGGCTGCGGCTGGCCCACGCCCTGCAAATCCCGGAGACGAAAGACCAAAAGTTCACCGACGATAAAGGCAACGTGACCGTAGTGAAGGGCGGCACCGACAAGGTAGCCAACGGCAACTACCTCACCAGCGCCGGCAAGCGCGGCAACGACGCCTGGAGCACCCGCGCCGCCTGGTGCATGGCCTACGGCAAAATGGGCAACGACTCTGTGAGCGTTGCCATTATCGACCACCCGACCAACCCCAACTACCCTACCTTCTGGCACGCTCGCGGCTACGGGTTGTTTGCGGCCAACCCCTTGGGCGAGAAAATATTTACGGAAGGCAAATCGGCGAAAAACCTACAGCTCAAAAAAGGCGAGTCGGTGAGCTTTCGCTACCGCGTTGTTATCAGCAATGGTGTGAAGGTGCTGGCACCTGCACAAGTAGAGGAATCAGCTGCCAACTTTGCCAAGAAGCGTGTGGCCGTAACCAAGTAAGCGCGGCGGCAAGTTGCTGGCTCCTACCCTGGCCACGCCCTACCCACTGTAAAGCCCGGCCAACTGGTCGGGCTTTTTGCTTGGTGCTACCCGGGGACAGGCGAACAATTACCCGTGCATACCCCTGCGCAGCACAAACATACAGGGCAGAAACGCAAATAATGGCTATTTTTCGGGATGAATCCCGTCAATCTCAAACAGCTTGCCCAGGAGCTGAACCTATCGGTATCCACCGTTTCCAGGGCATTGAGCGACAGCTACGAGATAAGCGCGACGACCAAGGCCAAGGTGCAGGAGCTGGCCCGGCAGCTGGGCTATGAGCCCAACCCCTACGCTAGCAGCCTGCGCCGGCAGAAAAGCAAAACCATCGGCGTGGTGATTCCGGAAGTAGCCAACAACTTTTTCTCGCTGGCTATCAATGGCATTGAGGAGGTGGCCCGCGAAAACAACTACCACGTGCTCATCTACCTCACCCACGATGACGCCGCGCAGGAGGCCACCATTGTGCAGCACCTTGCCAGCGGCCGGGTAGATGGGCTGCTAGCATCGGTGGCGGGTGCCACGCAGGATTTCACTCACTTCGGTAAGTTACAGGCCCGCCGCACGCCCATGGTGTTTTTCGACCGGGTGTGCGAGGAGTTTGCCACGGCCAAAATTACCACCGACGACTACCAGAGTGGCTACCAGGCCACCCAGCATTTGCTGGATGCCGGCTGCCTCCACATTGCCCACCTGCTCATCTCCGACCGCCTATCCATTGGGCAGAAGCGACTGCAAGGCTACCACGACGCGCTGCGGGACCACGGCCTCACGCCCGACCCTACCCTGCTGCTGCACGGCACCCCCAACAAGGCCCACAACCAAGCCCTTATTCAGGAGCTACTGCAGCAAAACCCGGCCGTCGATGGCATCTTTGCATCCGTGGAAACGCTGGCCATGAGTAGCTACCTGGCGTGTCGCCACCTGGGCCGCCGCATTCCGGAAGACGTGAAAATCATCAGCTTTTCCAACCTGGAAATTGCCGATCTGCTCGATCCGCCTCTCACCACCATCACCCAGCCGGCCTACGAAATAGGTAGGGAGGCGGCACGCATCCTGTTCAAAGCAATTCTCAAGAACCGCCCTACCCTACCCACTCAGAGTCAAGAGCTGAAATCGAAACTCATCAAGCGCCGCTCAACAGCAACTTTGTGAGCAAACAGCTACGCAAACCACATAAAAAAAAGCCCCAGGCAATACTTCGTTGCCTGGGGCTTTTTTTTAATAATCACTTCATCTACAGCGCTCTAACGCACCCGGCCACGGCTTCCGCCCTGCACTGGCCCGTGGTTCTGACCCTGCATATTGTTGCCGCGGTACGCGGGCCGGGGATTGTTGCGGTACGTGGTGTTGGGGCGCACATAGTTTTGTCGTACCACTCCACGCGGCGCACGGCGCGGGGTAGGCTGCACTATCACGGTGGTATGGTTGCGGTAGTATGGCCGGGCATACGGATGGTAGCCCCCATAATAGCGCCCGTAGTGGGGATACGCCCCACCGTAGTACGGCCCGGCACCGTAATAAGGACCTACGTCGCCGTAGCCCACGCCACCCGAGGCCACGCAGCCGCTAAGCAGACTGCCAGCGGCCAAGACAAGAAGTAAAACGGGTATTTTCAGAAACTTTTTCATAGTATAAAAGCGCAGCTTGTCAAGCACTTACCGCGTGTTAGTTGATGGTATACCTATTAGACGCCTGCCACCCCCCAAAGGTTTAATTGGGTATAAGGAGTAAAGTAATTTCATAGTATGGATAAGAAAAGCAGCACCGTATAGCGCACGTTTCCCGTGCCGCTTCGGCAACTACGAAACATAACATGGCGCGTCACTCTACCCTACCCTACCCTACCCTACCCTACCCTACCCTACCCTACCCTACCCTACCCTACCCTACCCTACCCTACCCTACCCTACCCTACCCGTTGCCAGCCCAACCGACATTGCGCGACAACCACAAAAAAAGCCCGGCACACGGCCGGGCTTTTAAGTCAGGAACGAAGAGTAAGTGTTATTTCTTGGCGCTATACTCGTCGTTGAGGTATTTCAGTACGGGGGCAGTGATGTCCAGCTCTTTGCGGGCGTAGGCAATGGCACCGCCGGGCGACGAAATCAAAATCATGCGGTAGCCGTTCTCCTTGCCGTATTTTTCGATCTGCTTTTCCACGCGGTCGAGGACGGTTTTGGTCATTTTGGCTTCTTCCTGCGCTGCTTGCTGCTGTAGCTGCTGTTGTTTCTGGCCAGCCTGGGCTTCCTGCTGTTGTAGGTTCTGCTCGGTGGCTGCGCGCTGCTCGTTGGTCAGCGACTGGGCCGTTTGCTGGTACTTCTGCACGGCCGCCTGGAAGTTGCGCACCAAAGCATCATTCTGGGCCTGCCAGCCTTTGGCCTTGACCTCGAAGCTCTTACGGGCTACCTGCATTCCTTTATAGCCCTCCAGCAGCTTGTTCGACTCCACGTAGGCTACTTTGTTGCTGTCGGCGCTGGCTACGGTGGCTACCTCATCTACAGGTACTTCGGCTGTAGAATCAGCAGCCATGGTCACCTTAGGGGTAGCAGCTACCGGCGCGGCAGCAGGGCGGGAGGAGAAGTGCAGGTAAAACAGCACGGCAACGGCCAGAACCAAAACGGCGTTGACAATGAGTTGAGCAGTCTTATTCATTCGAGGAAAAAGGAGAAAGGTAGAAACGCCCGTTACGGGCAGAACAAAGAAACAGAAAAACCTCGGGTTATTTAGTTGTTAAGGAGGAGTTGTCAGGTAGTAGTTATTGGGATCTGTCATCCTGAGCAGCGCGAAGGACCTTCTCACGGTAGAACGATAGACGTACCAAGGACTTGTTCATGCGTGAGAAGGTCCTTCGCGCTGCTCAGGATGACAATCTTTAGGGATTGACAACTCGCAACTCAAAGAGTCGGAGCAGGGGCGTCGGTGTCTTCTGTGGGAACGGGTGCCGGTTCTGTCAAGCCAATGTGCAGGAGCGCGTCGCCCTGGTTGACGACAGGCATGTGGTTGAGTCCCACCACGTAGCCGCTCACCGGCGACTCCAGATGCACGGCCATTTCGCCGTAGGGGTCGGTGATGATGCCGTAGACCTGGCCCTGCTCGATGTAGTCGCCCTTGCGCACCTGGCTGCGAAACAGCCCCGCGAAGCGCGCCCGCAGCCAGCGCCCGCGCCAGCACTCAATGCTGGGCTGCGTGGCTGGCGTGGCCTCGGCTACCATGCCCAGGTGGTGCAGCACGCGGTAGGTGCCAGCTATAGCTAGCTCAATACCCGTTTCATCGAAGCGCAACGACTCGCCGGTTTCGTACACGATAATAGACTTGCCCAAGCCAAACGCTGCTTCTCGCAGGGAGCCTCGCCGCAGCTTGGCGTGCAGCGTGAAGGGGGCCGCAAACGTGCGAGCCAGCGTGGCGCTGGGCTCGTGGTCGAGCAGGCAGCGCACTTGCGGGTGGTTGCTGCGCGAGGCGCCGCCCGTATGGAAATCAATGCCGTAGTCGACCAGCGGCATGATTTCGCGCATGAAGCGGTGCGCTACCCGGCTGGCCAAGGAGCCGCGCGAGTTGCCGGGAAACGACCGGTTGACGTCCTTACCATCGGGCACCTCGCGCGAGAAGTTCAGGAAGCCATAGATATTGAGCAGCGGAATAGCAATGATGGTGCCCCGCAACGGCCGCAGCAAGTCCTGCTGAATCAGGCGGCGGATGGTTTCCACGCCGTTCACCTCGTCGCCGTGCATGCCGGCCATCAGCAGCACCGTCGGCCCCGGCTCCCTCGACCGGAACACGTGCACCGGCACGTCGATGATAGTACCGGAGGGTAGGCGCGAGATAACCAAGCGGGTCATCACCCGCTCGCCAGGCTGGATAGTGAGGCCGTTTAGCTGCAAGGAGGGGAAGTGTTGAGTGTTGAATGTTGAGATTGAGAAGCGGTTAGAACGAATTCCCCCCCTTAAAAAAGGAGGGGAATTCGTTCTAACCGCTTCTAGCTTTCGCTACTTCCCTACTCCTCGTCGGTTTCAGTGGCTTTGCGCTTCTTGGCGACTTCGGCCCTCTTGCGCTTCTTCACCAGCTCCTCGGTATAGGTAATGACTTTGCCGGCTATATCGAGGCCGGTGGCTTTCTCGATGCCCTCCAGGCCGGGCGAGGAATTTACCTCCAGCACCAGCGGACCGCGCTTGCTTTGCAGCATGTCTACGCCCGCAATGCCCAGGCCCAGGGCTTTGGCGGCGGCCAGGGCGGCGGCTTTTTCGGCCCGGCTCAGCTTCACCAGCTTGCCGGTGCCGCCGCGGTGCAGGTTCGAGCGAAACTCGCCCTCCTTGCCCTGGCGCTTCATGGCGCCCACTACCTCGCCGTTCACCACGAAGGCCCGCAGATCGGCGCCCTTGCTTTCGGCAATAAACTCCTGCACGATGATGCGCGCCTTCAGGTTGTGAAAGGCCTCAATCACCGACTGTGCAGCCTTGGCCGACTCGGCCAGCACCACGCCCAGACCCTGCGTGCCCTCCAATAGCTTGATGATAACGGGGGCGCCGCCCACGTGCTCAATCATGGTCGGCACGTCGGCAGAGAAGTTGGTGAAGGCCGTTTTGGGCATGCCGATGCCAGCCCGGCTCAGGATCTGCACCGAGCGCAGCTTGTCGCGGGAGCGCACAATGGCTTGGCTGCTCACGGCCGTCGACACCTTCATCATCTCAAACTGCCGCACTACGGCCGTGCCGTAGAACGTAACAGAGGCCCCAATGCGCGGAATAACAGCTTGGATATCGTGCAGTCGCTCGCCCTTATAAATAATACCCGGCGTACCTTTTTCCAGCACTAGGTTGCACTGCAAATGGTCTAGCACCACCACCTCGTGGCCGCGTTGCTGGGCGGCTTCTACCAGGCGCTGGGTAGAGTATAGTGTTGGCTCACGCGATAGAATCGCTAATTTCATGGGTGACACAGAGGATGGGGCGGTCGACGGGTGGTTATAAAAGGCGAGTGCTATAGCTTAGCCGGGTACTACGAAGAGGGGTGTTGGGTTGCCTTATACGAAACATTACGCCGCCCTACGTCCACCACAAAGCGCCCCTGCCGCAACAGAGCGCGGCCAATCAGCACGGGGTACTTCATGTCGGAACGGTCGGAAAGCGAAAACTCGGTGGCAAAATCCTCCCCGAACAGGCGGATGACCATGGCTACCACGTAGCGCTCCTGCACGTCGCCATTCGAGCTGCGGATGTCGCGCCGCGAGAACGTGGTAAATTCCAGCGGCCGGCCGTCAAAGTTAAGGTGCGACGGGTCAAGTAGCAGCACGCGCAGCACAATTTGCCCGTCGGCGCGGCGCTCCTCGTGGATGTCGGAGCAGTGAATGGCGCCCGTGTAGGCGCCGGTATCTACCTTGGCCTCTATGCCTTGCAGCCCAAACGCCGGGAAATCGACCAGCTCCCGCCGCCCCACTACCCGCTTCGGAATTCGCATTTTTTTCATCCCCGCGAAGGTAGGAAAAGGTGAACTTGTGAGATACTGTGATAAAGAGCAAGAACTTGGGCAAGTTTTTTATCTTTAGGCTCCTTCAAGGAGAGCCTTCGGGTTCATCCTGTGTAGCCTCGGCCCATTAATCGGCCGGGGCTACTTCTTTTTCGGCCATGTGGGCCGGGTGGAACTGCAGGTCGTAGGGGCGGTCGTTTTTCCAGAGCGAATAGCAGAGCAGCAAGAGCTTGCGCATGACGGCAATGACGCCGGGCTTGCCGCTGGGCTGGCGGGCGCGCAAGCGGGCATAGAAGGCTTTTTGCTGCGGATTATAGCGCAGGCTGCTCACGGCTGGCAGGTAGAGCGCCGTACGCAGGCGCACGTTCCCTCGGCGGGAAATGCGCGTGGCTTGGGAAGAGAGGCCGCTTTGGCGCTGCACCACGTCTAGGCCGGCGTAGGAGGCGAGCTGGCGCTCGTTTTCCACCAGGATGAAGCCGTTGGTTTCGGCCACCACCACGATGGCCGTGGTCAGACCGATGCCGGGGATGCTGGTCAGGTGGGCCAGTTTGCGGGCCAACTCCGGCTCCGCGTCGAGCAGCAGCGAGAGGTCTTGGTCGACGGCTTTTAGCTGTTGGGCAACGAGTTGCTGCTGAGCGGCCAAGCGCTCGAGGGTGCGGGCGTCGGGCTGGTAGCTGTGCTGGTAGGCGTGGCACCGGGTTTTGAGCTGTCCGCCCTGCTCGCTTAGGCGCTGACGCTCGCGGGCCAGGGCCCGCAGCTGGCGCAGAGCGGGCGTTGGTGGTTGCCAGGCGGGCAAGGCCCGCTCCAGGCCCAGGCGGCAAAGCAGGCGGGCATCGAGTTGATCGGTCTTGCTCTTGAGCTCGGTGCTCTGGGCAAAGTGCTTGACTTTGTTGGGCAGTAGCACGCTCAGGGCCTGTGCGTTATCGGAGAGAAAATAGGCTAAGGCTTCGTAGTAGACCCCAGTGGCTTCGACCACGAACCACAATGGGGCGGCGGGCGCCTGTTGCTTGGCCGTCCAGGCCAGCAGGGCCGTGAAGCCGGCCAGCGTGTTGGCAAACGTGGTTTCTTTACCAAAACGCAGCTGCTGGCTGGCCTCGATGCGGCCGAAGCAGGCCACGAAGGTGTCTTTGGCAATGTCAATGCCCACAACGTATTTCAGCGGGGCGGTGGGGGAAGGGACGCGGGGCATCGGCACGGGGTAAAAAGGTGGAAAGCAACCAGCCAGCAAGGTTTTCACCGCAACTCTCCTTGTACAAATGCGGGATGCCATCCGCGCCAGGGCGGGGCTCCCTCCATACTGTGCAGTCTTCAGGCAAAAACGGGAAACGGGGCACAGATTCTCACACGCAACGTCGACGCCAAAGCACCGCATTTAGGGATGGATGGTGTCCCCGTTTCCTTTTCTAGCTACCCTTAAGTTAGGGTAGTACAATCATACAAGTGATGAGGTTCAGTAAAGAATACGTGTGTCATCCTGAGCATTCCGCGCATCAAGCGGCAGCGAAGGACCTTTTCATGCGTGAACGAGTCGTTGATACGCCTGCCGTTCATGCGTGAGAAGGTCCTTCGCTGCCGCTTGATGCGCGGAATGCTCAGGATGACACGTATTTCTGTTAACTCACCACTTTACTCTTCTCGCTTTCGCAGCAGCCGCTCGTACTCACGCTCGGCTTGCTGGCTTTGGCCCCACCACCCGTAGACGCTGGCGCCGTTTGCTAGCAGCGCGATGCCCCAGAAGAAGGTAGCCCACAGCGGCCACGGCACGGGGTAGGACCCGCGGCCCGTGAAAGCCCAGATGGTCCACAGCAGGGCATTCACCCACAAATAGGTAAGTACACTGGCTTTGAAGCGGGCACGGGCTTTCGCCTGGCGCCAGAGTTGCGGGTCACGGTTGAGGGGCTCCATGGCAGAGAGGATAACGAGGTGAAACAGTGCAGGAAAGGTAGTCGATGGTCTATCTCAACACAATTCTTTGCTACCCAATCAGCAACATTTCGGGCCGAACTGTCTTACAACAGGGATGAATGGCGCTGCCACTCTGCTCTTCTTACGCTTTTGCTATGGCTATTACCGCTGCTACCTGGCGCCCCGACGCCCAAACCTTCGGCCGCATCCTGCTCTACCAGGGCGATATCACACGGGTGGATACCGACGCCATCGTGAATGCCGCCAACTCCTCGCTGCTGGGTGGAGGCGGCGTAGATGGGGCCATTCACCGGGCTGGTGGGCCAGCTATTCTGGAGGAGTGCCGCCAGATCAGGGCGCGGCAGGGTGGCTGCGCTACCGGCGAGGCCGTGATAACCACCGCCGGCGAGCTACCAGCCAGCTACGTGATACACACAGTAGGGCCGGTGTGGAACGGGGGCATCAAGGGCGAGGCGGAGCTATTGACCAGCTGCTACCGCAACTGCCTGCGCCTGGCGGCAGAGAAGCAGCTCAGCAGCGTGGCGTTTCCGGGCATCAGCACCGGTATTTACGGCTACCCCAAGGCCGACGCGGCCCGCATTGCAGTGCGCGAGGTGCAGGCGTTTCTAAAGGAAAACGAGCTGCCCGCCACCGTGGTGTTTGTGGCCTACAACGAGGAGGCGCGCTGGGTGTACGAGCAAGAGTTGCTGAAGTAGGCATTGGTCGCGCCCTACCCGTGCGGCCCCGCCTACCCTGCTGCCAACAACATCCACCTGCCAGCATAGCCGCTGGCCGGCAGCGCCCGTATGCGGTAGGTAGACTTCAACCCAACGCATTATGTTTGACCAAGTAGACTGGCACGCAGTCTTTGTGCCCAATACACCCCTACTCGAAATTGTGGTGCGGGGCACGCTTATCTACCTGGGGCTGTTTTTGCTGCTGCGCGTGGTGCTGAAGCGCGAGTCGGGTACGCTAGGCATCACCGATATGCTGTTTGTGGTGATGATTGCCGACGCCGCTCAGAACGGCATGGCCGGTGAGTATCGCTCCGTTACGGAAGGCATTCTGCTGGTGGGCGTTATCATTTGCTGGAGCTATTTTCTGAACTGGCTGGGCTTTCATTATCCGTTGTTTCAGCGGCTGATAAAGCCCGCCAAGCTCCTGTTGATCCGCAATGGCCAACTGCAAAAAGACAACATGCGCAAGGAGCTGATTACCCGCAGTGAGCTGATGAGCGAGCTGCGCACCAACGGCCTGACGGATATATCGGGCATCAAGGAAGCGTATATGGAGCCAACGGGTCGCATCAGCATTATTCGCTTTGAAGAGAAACAGAATCCACCCTCGGAAGAGCCGCCATTATAGCTTCGACTACCCTGTAGGTGCTACCAGTTGCAGGCTGGCCGAGTTGATGCAGTAGCGCAGGCCGCCGGGCGCGGGGCCATCGGGAAACACGTGGCCCAGGTGCCCCTGGCACACATTGCAGCGCACCTCCACGCGCTGCATGTGGTGGCTGTGGTCAAAGTGGTAGCAGATAGCGTTTTTGTGGGCCGGCTGCGTGAAGCTGGGCCACCCCGAAATAGCGTGGTACTTGGTGGCAGCACTAAACAGCAGGCTACCGCAACCGGCACATACGTACTCGCCCGGCTCGTAGAGGCGGCAGTAGGCATTGCGGTAGGGCGGCTCGGTGGCCTGCTCGCGCAGCACCCGAAACTGCTCGGGCGACAACTCTTGCGCCCATACGGCCGCCGTTTTCTCTACCCGGTGGGGCGGCTCGGGGTTACCATACCGGGCAAAGGTGAGCACATCCAGCCAACGCAGCATAGGCCCGGCAGCGGCTATTTATCGAAAAACAGGCTGTAGATAATCCACACCACGGCCAGCACGGCCATGGCGTACCAGCCCCATTTGTTGTAGTTGTCGGGTTCCTGGGGGGCACCGCCGGTGCGGCGCCGCATCTTTAGGCCGGGAAGGTTCATGCGCGGTGCGGGAATAGGCGAAGAGGAAGCATGCTATTCTCCATACGTAGCTACCCCGGCAGATAGTTCGATTTGCCAGGGTAGGCACGACACAACGTTGTCTGCTACAGAAACCACATCTGCGGCCCAGGGTAGGAAACGGCCACGGCATGGCCCGGCGCGGCGGGGGGCATGCTGGTTTTGGCCGTGAGACGACTACCCAGCAGCTCCACTTCCGTTTCGTAGTAGCTCCCAAAAAACTGCACGGCCTGCACGGTGGCCACAACAGCTCCTTCGGGAGCTGCTGTAGTTAGCTGCACCTGCTCGGGGCGCAGCAGTAGCCGTTTTTCCTTCGGCAGGCGGCGGCCGGCAGCTTTGGTGAGGGCGCCGGCCGCCGGGCCGGTCAGCAGGTGATAGTCGCCGAACAGGGCGGCGGTGTACTCGTTGGTAGGCTGTTGATAAACCTGCACGGGCGTACCCTGCTGCACCAGCTGGCCCGCTTGCAGCACCAGCAGCTCATCGGCCCAGGAGAGCGTGTCGAGGGGGTCGTGCGAGACGAGGGTGCAGGTGATGCTCAGCTGCTCGCCCAGGTCGCGTACCACGTCTTTCAAAATCTGCTTGTGTACGCGGTCGAGGTTGGAGTAGGGCTCGTCGAGCAGTAGCAGGCGCGGAGCGGCCAGCAGCAGGCGGGCCAGGGCAATGCGCTGCCGCTCGCCGCCGGAAAGGTGGTCGGTGCGCCGGTGCATGAGGTGGTTGATGCGGCACACCTCGTACAGATCGGCCGCGGCGTTGCCCCGGAGCTTGTTGGCGTAGCGCAGCACCTGTTCTACCCGCAAAAACTGCGGCAGCTCAAACTGCTGCGAGAGGTAAGCAATGCCGGCCTGGCCGGGAATCAGCTTTTCGGCCGGGCCGCGCACCCGGCTTCCTTCAAACATGACGGTGCCTGCGCTGGGCTGCACCAGCCCGGCAATAGTTTGTAGCAGTGTGCTTTTGCCGGAGCCCGTTTCGCCGGCCACGGCCAGCTTCTGGAAGCGCTGCTGCAAGAAGCTGATGTCCTGCAATGCCAGGTTACCTTTTTCTTCCAGCCGGATATCTGATACAGTTAATAAGCTCATAAATGACATTGTTGTGGCATTCCCCTACCCTTTTAGGGCTGAAGTGCTGGGATATGCAGCAGCTTGTAGGGTAGTTTTCGGCTCGAAGTACTCACTTCTACAGGACTTCAGCACGGGTTGGGCGCCACAGGCTTCCATTCGCGCCGTTGGAGGTAGGCACTAGCAACGTCCGCAGTGTGCTGCGCGTCCTTGGCACATTCGCTACCTTCAGGCCTCATCCTACCCTTGCTCCTTTCTCATGAAAACCCTACCCCTGCTTACCTTAGCGTTTAGCCTGCTCACCACTCCCCTGCTCGCGCAGCAAAACCCTGATTGGGCCAACCTGAAGCGTTACACGCCCGCCAATCAGCAGCTGAAAGCTCCCAGCACGAACACGCCTCGCGTGGTACTAATGGGCAACTCCATCACCGACGCCTGGCCCCGCGCTGACTCAGCCTTTTTTGCCGGGCGGCCCTACGAGTACGTTGGCCGCGGTATTGGCGGGCAGACCTCTCCGCAGATGCTGCTGCGCTTTCGGCAAGACGTGCTGAACCTGCGCCCCGCCGTGGTGGCCATTCTGTCGGGCACCAATGATGTGGCCGAAAACACTGGTCCTTACGATCAGCAGGCTACTATGAACAACATCAAGTCAATGGCAGAGTTGGCGCAGGCCAACGGCGTGCGGGTGATTTTGTGCTCGGTGCTGCCGGCCTCCGAGTTTCCGTGGCGTAAGGGCCTGACGCCCGGCCCCAAGATTGTGGCTCTCAATGAGCAAATCAAAGCCTACGCCCAGCAGCACAACTTCGTGTACCTCGACTACCACAAGGCCCTCGCCGACGAGCGCCAGGGCCTGCCCGCTAAATACGCCAACGACGGCGTGCACCCTACCCTGGCCGGCTACCGCATCATGGAGCCCCTGCTGAACCAGGCGGTGGCGAAGGCTTTGAAGCAAAAGAGCAAGTAACAACTCTTTAAGTAGTTTTGCAGAAGTAACCGTATACCCGATCTGACCACCCTAGGCAGTCTGACCGATTGAAGCAACAACAATTACACCCTGACGACAACCAGTCAGACCACCTAGGGCGGCCTGACCGGAGCATGCGCCAGATAGACGCTTACTTTTGCGCAATTACTTAACAGCTTACATGCAAGTCACGCTGTGCCCAGGCTCTGGCCCAAGGCGCTGCTGATAGAAAGCCCACCGGGGATGTGTTATTATTGAAGCAGGTTTAACCCCCTCTCCTTCAAGCCATGAAAGTTCAGTTCGTTGTAAGGCATCGTCACGGCATGGCCTTGCTGAGTGCGCTCCTGCTAAGCGGTGCTGGTGCCAGCGCTCAACAGGCGGCGCCTACGCTGGCCAGCGCTCATTCGTGGTATGTGGGAGCGCAGGCCGGGCCAAGCCTTCAGGTATACAACACAGATAAATTCAACGGTACCGGGATGGCTACCGCCGCCATCGGCGTACACGGCGGCTACGAACTCCAGCCGCGGCTGATGTTGCAGGTGGGGCTGGCGTACGGGCGCGGAGCTACGCCGGTGGAGCAGTTGTCGGGCAGCGGCCCGTTCAGTAACTATCCCGCAACCAACTACATCCGTAGCGCCTGGACGGTGCCCGCGCAGCTGCGGTGGTCGTTTGCCAAAACCCCTCACCGCTTCCAAGTGCAGGGTCTGGTGGGTTTTAGCCTGTGCTTCTTCTCCCAGCGCTACACGGCCTTCCGGTACGAGGCCGGCCCGAAGCAAACCGAAGATGCCCGCGACACCAACGGCTACCTCAACTTTGGCCTGGGCAGCAACTTCCGGCTAACCAGCCGGCTGCACCTAGCCACCGACCTGCTCACTAGTGCAAATCTGCAGCGCCCTATCAACAGCCTCTATCCCATTGCGCCCGGTGTCAGTGCCGCACTGGGGCTGAATTATCGGCTTTAAGTACTCATTCATAAGAAAGCGTATGCTCCGGTCCGACCACCCTAGGCGATCCGACCGGTTGCCGACAGAACGAAATTGTTTTTGCTTCAACCGGTCCGACCACTTAGGGCGGTCGAGCCAGCAGGACTAATGCGCATACGGTTACTTATGAGAGACTGCTCAACGTAAAGCAGCGTCTTACGCCCGAGTCGTGTACCGGCGTCCGCCGGCACACGACCTATCAATGGCGTGGGGCACAGCCTCGCGCCATTCCTATCAAGTATTCTACTACAACTCCGTCAGCACCTGCTCTATCTCCGCGAACAACGGCCGGGCCGCAACCTCTGGCTGCACGCAACGCTGCTGCAAGGTTGCGAGGGCTTCCACCGTCGCCGTAGTTTCGGCTGTGGCCTCGGTGTGGGCCAGTAATTCTTCCAGCAGACAGCCGAAGGCCCGCACCTCTAACTGCTGCAATGCCTGCGCCGTGGGTGTGCCCGCATCGAAAAAGCAGGCTGCGCCGAAGTCGCCGAGTAGACACTCGCCGGCGCTGGTGTTCAAGATGTTGTGCGCGTACAAGTCGCCGTGCAAAATACCCTGGGCGTGCAGGTGGGCCGTGGCCGAGGCGATGCCGTGGGCTAGGCGCAGCGCGGCGGGTAGGCTGAACATGGTGCCGGGTGCATACACGTCGCGGGTGCAGGAGGCCAGACTGGGCGGGCCAGCCAGATTACCAAAGGCAGGATCAATTAGCTCTAGCACCAGCCCCTCGGCCTGGGCAGGATGGTGGCTGATCTTGCCTTCCACAGCTATTAGGTTCGGATGCCGGCCGGCGCTGATGCAAGCCGACATTTCGCTGTGCGGCAGTCCGTCGCTGGTCACGGCTCCTTTAAAGAGCTTCACGGCCACTGGCTGCGCAGCGCCTGCCACTTGTTGCCACTCGCCGCGGTAGATCACGCCCGACGCGCCCTCGCCCAGCTGCTGCTGGATGGTTAGCGCCGACCACTCGATGCTGCGGATGGGATGCTGGGCTACTACGCGGGCCTCTATCTCATCGAAGAAGGGATTTCCGGCGTAAGCCAGCCAGCTCAGCCGCGGCAGCGCCAGCAGCCACGCAGGTAGCGCCGCGAAGCGGTTGGCGGCAATGCGCAGCAGTTCCAGGTTGGTGCAGGCGGCCATGGTATCGGGTAGCTCGGTGAGCTGGTTGCCGGCCAGCATCAGCTTTTGCAGCTCCCGGCAGTTACCCAATTCCGGCGGCACCGCTTGCAGTTGGTTATCGGTCAGGATCAGCCAGCGCAGCCGGGGCGGCAGCGCAGCGGCAGGCAGCGTTTGGATCTGGTTGGCCTTGAAGCCGACCATGCTCAGGTGCGGCAGCTGGCCCAGTACCTCCGGCACGACGGTAAACTGGTTGTCGGAGCAGAAGAGCACGCGCAGCTTGTGCAGCTGCCCCAGGTCGTCGGGTAGGGAGGAGAGTCGGTTGCCCGACAGATTCAGGATTTCCAGCGAATCAGCCAGATCGAATATTTCGCGGGGGAACTCGGAGAGGCCACAGGAAAGGTCAAGGCGCTGAATGCCGGCCAGCTGGCCGGCGCGGATTTGGTCGAGAGTGTGCATGGGTAGAGACTAGAAAGAAGATACTGTCAAGCTACCAACTCCTCAAACAACCGGTCCAGCGCGGCGCTGGGGTCGGTGCAGAGGCCGGGGTGCACGGCAGAGGTCTGCACGATGGTGCTGCGCATGGCCGTGAGCCAGCGGAAGCGCGAGGACACCGGCAGCTGCCCAATGGGGCCACCCGTGCGGCGACCCGCGCAAATACGTTCGAAGGCGTGCAGCCGTGCGTGCAAGTCGGCCAGGTCGAGGGGTTGGCCGGCGAAGGCTTGCAGACGGGCTTCGGGCACCGTGAAGCGCACTTGCAGGAACCCCTGCGACGCGCAGTACAGGATAACGCCCACATTCAGAAACTCTTCGCGCTCCACGCGGGGCACCACGCGCAGCACGGCGTACTCAAATAAGTGCTTGTCGGGCATGATTGGCTTCCTGCACAAAGGTTTCGGATGCGGCCAGACGGGCAGTCAAGAACCGGACGTAGTTTTCGCGCTGCTCGGCGGGCGGGGCGGTGGTAGAGGCATCGGCCAGGAGCCATTCCTCGGGCACCAGCTCCACAATCTGGCGGATGTGCTCGGGCGTGAGGCGGGCGCGGCACTCGGCATCTACGGCCGTTAGCTCGCTGGCCTGGGGTAGGAGCACGTGGTCTTTCACCTGCGCAAACGTGCGCTGGCGGTCGGGCTGCGCCCAGTCGGGGCCAGTGTGGTGTACGTAGAGGGCGGCGCCGTGGTCTATCAGCCATAGCTCCTGGTGCCACATCAGCATATTGGTGTTGCGGGCGGTGCGGTCTACGTTCAGCGTGAGGGCATCGAGCCACACAATCTGCGAGGCCAGCAGCGGCGCTACCTGATTTACCAAAGGGTCGAAGGTAACGGCGCCGGACAGGTAGTGCAGGCCCAGGTTCTGGCCTGTGCTGAAGCGCAGCAAGTCTTGGATTTCCTCGTCGGGCTCGGTGCGGCCGAAGGCTTCGTCGAGCTGGCAAAATACCAGCTCCGGCACACGCAGGCCCAGTGTGCGGGCCAGCTCGCCCACAATCAGCTCAGCAATCAGGGCCTTGAGGCCCTGCCCCGCACCCCGGAACTTGAGCACGTACAGGAACCCATCGTCGGCTTCTACCAGCGCGGGTAGGGAGCCGCCCTCGCGCAGCGGTGTCACGTAGCGCGTCACCTCCACGGTGCGCAATTCGGGTTGACTTTCCATTGTGGGTGCATAGTTCGGGATTTATCGGGCAACGACCGTGAAACCCCGTGCGTTTTGAGTTTCTTCCCTACCAGACCAACAGCAGAATTGAGCGGCAACTCGCGTTTTATAGCGGGTAGATAACCGCCTGAAAACAATATTTCCTGACCAGACGCTAACTTCTCCTACTCCTACCGCATTCGCTCGGCTGTGCCGAGTGAGCCCTACGCCTGCGGGGCTGCTCCCCAAATCTGGCCGCGCCGCTTGCCCGAGGCCGCCTCAACGTGATGCAGACGTGCGCAGCAGAGCTGCTTGAGCGTAGGCCTCACTCGGCACAGTCGAGCGAGTGCGGAGGTCGTTCAATGTGAGAAGGTCCTTCGCTCCACTCAGGATGACAGACGCTTTCTCACCTAAATATTTCCTACCCCCACGCCCTCCTACCCCTACGAGCTGCACGACAGCGTGGCGCTGCCGGGCTTGGTGCTGGCCCACTCGGGGCGCTTGGCGGCCAGGTCTTCGTGCTCGGGGTGTTCGTCGTAGGGCGTGCGCAACACGTGCTGCAAGTTGTTCAGCAACGATAAGTCACCGGTTTCGGCGGCCTCGATGGCTTGCTGGGCGAGGTAGTTGCGCAGTACATATTTGGGGTTGGCGCGCAGCATTTGTTCGCGGATGGCGGCAGGTGCTGCCGTTTCCTGGCGCAGGCGCGCCACGTATTGCCCCAGCCACTGGCGCAGCGGCTCGTGGGCCGGGCTGCCGGGGGCGGTGTAGGTGGCGGCTTCCAGCAAATCCTGTAAGGCCTGTTCTTCCATAGCGCCATTTTCCAGCAGCATGGGGGCCACGTACGAAAGCCCACGGAAAAACAACGTCATATCGGCCTCGGCGGCGGTTAGCGCGTCGGGTAGGGCCGACAGGAGCGGCAGGTCGTCGGGGTGGGGCGTGAGGCCCAGCTTGCGGAACAGCAGAGTGCGGTAGGTGCTGGTATAGATGCCGGCATAGCTGTTGAGCACCGGCGTCAGCTCGTCGGCGCTGCCTACCAGGGGCACCAGGGCCTGGGCCAGCATCATCAAGTTCCAGAGGGCCACGCGCGGCTGCTGCCCGAAGGCGTAGCGGCGCTGCCCAAAATCAGTGGTATTGGGGGTCCAGTCGGGGTCATAGGGCTCCAGCCAGCCGTAGGGGCCGTAGTCGATGGTGAGGCCCAAGATGGACATGTTGTCGGTGTTCATCACGCCGTGCACGAAGCCCACGGTTTGCCAGTGCGCCACCATCACGGCCGTACGCCGGCATATTTCCGCAAACCAGCTCAAATATACCGCAGGCGAAGGCGCGCCCAGCTCGGGATAGTGGTGCCGGATGACGTAATCGGCCAATTCCCGTAGGTTGTCGATTTCGCCAGTCGCCGTGAGGATCTGAAAGCTGCCAAAACGCACGAACGACGGCGCCACCCGCGCCACAATGGCACCCGGCTCGGGCAATGGATTGCCGGAGTAGAACATGTCGCGCACTACCTCGTCGCCGGTGCCTACCAGGCTGAGCGCCCGTGTGGTGGGCACGCTTAGGTGGTACATGGCCTCGCTGCACAAAAACTCCCGCACCGAGGAGCGCAGCACTGCTCGCCCGTCGGCGCGGCGCGAGTAGGGCGTGGGGCCAGCGCCTTTCAATTGCACCTCCCAGCTGCTGCCATCCAGGGCCATCAACTCGCCCAGGGAAATGGCGCGGCCGTCGCCGAGCTGTCCGGCCCAGCTGCCAAACTGGTGCCCGCCGTAGCGGGCGGCCACCGGCTGCATGCCGGGCGCCTGGCGGTTGCCAGCCAGTACCTCCACGGCGGGGCCGCGTTCGGGCGGGCGCGTCAGGCCCAGAAAATCGGCCAACTCCTCGGACCACGCCAGCAGGTGCGGGTCGCGCACGGGAGTGGGCGATACGTGCGAGTAGTGGTAGCCGGGCACCTGGCGTGGGCGCAGGTCGGCGGCGGTGTCGCCGCGCAGCTCTTCGGCAAAGGAGTTGCGAAACGAAGCCTGGTCGATGGAAACGGTGGAATGCGACATAAAAGAAAGGCGGAACGGACCGGCTGCGTACCGGTCAGTTGACAAAGAAGCGGCTTAGGAAATTCAACAAAGCAAGCTACACGTCATGCTTGATCTGACGCGCACATTGAAGATTCTTAAACAGCTTCAACACCTAGCCGGCATGCAGGTTTCCAGCAACGACAGATATTCCCTGAAAACTACACCGTGACGGACTGCCCCGGCCCCGCTTAGGCGCACAATCTGCCGGAGCGCCTGCACATCCAAGTGGTCGGGGTGCTGGTGGGTGATGAAGACGGTAGACACGTCCCTGAACGTATCGGGCGCCACCGCGCCGTCGGCAAACGTGAACATGCCGGGGTCGGAGAGCAGTTGCTTGCTGTCGTGCTCCAGCAGCAGGCAGGAATGACTATATTTTGTAATTTTCATAGCATAGGGGCATAGAGCGTGGGCCCAGGCTATTCTTTGGAAGCCTCAGGCCGACCAGCGCCGCAGATTTGCGTTATTTTACTTTCTTGCCGCAAAGCAGTATCCCTACTACCCGCCCGTACCTGCTTTGGTTGTCTGACGCTGTTGATTTCTACCTGCTTCTATGCCATTACCCGACCCTGCCACGTTTACTACTGCCGAGCTGCAGCCTACCTTCCCCCCCGATGAGCTTCTTACGGGGTTGCTGGAAGTGTCGCATACCGGCATCGTGCTGATGAAGCCAGTGTGGGCTCAGGATGGCATTACCCTCATCGATTTTGAATTGCTGCGGCTTAATACCATTGCCCAGCAACTGCTCCAGCTTCCGGCCCAGCCTGGCGGTACGCAGCTGGGCATCTACCCAGAGAGCCGTACCAATGGCGTGTATACCTTTCTCCACCACACCTTTCTCTCGGGCCAGCCAGCACACCACCTGCTCGATTATCCACTCGAAAATGCCACCTATTACATTTCGGCGCGGCGGGCCGGCAATGGGCTGCTGGTGAGCTTCAACCCCAATATAGAGCGCAGCGGCCCTGGTATTGAGGAGGCGCTGCGCCTCAGCCAAGCCCGCGAGCACGCTGCCCGGGCCGAAGCCGAGACGCAGCGTGTGCACCTGGAGCGGCTGTTTATGGAAGCCCCGGCCATGATTACCATCTTTGAGGGGCCCCAACATGTTTTCAAGCTGGTGAACCCTTTATACCAGCAGCTGGTAGGGCCACGCCCCCTGCTGGGCAAGCCCATTGCCGAAGCCATGCCGGAGCTTGCCGGGCAGCCCATTTTTGGTCTGCTCGACAGGGTGTATCAAACTGGTGAGCCGTTTTACGCCACCGAAATGTTGGTGCAGCTCGACCACGGCAACTCCGGTACACTGGGGCATAACTACTATAACTTCATCTATCAGCCTACCCACAACTACAAGGGCGATATTGATGGAATTCAGGTGTTTGCCTACGAGGTAACGGCGCAGGTAGTGGCCCGCCACCGCGTGGAAGCCAGCGAGCGGCAGCAACGGGTTCTGAACGAGGATCTGGCCGCTGCCAACGAGGAATTGCAGGCCGCCAACGAGGAAATCCGCGCCAACAACGATGAGCTGTTTAACACACAATATGCCTTGCGCCTACTTAACCAGGAGCTGGAAAGCCGCGTGCAGCACCGCACCTACGAGCTCCAACTAGCGCAGGCAGAGGCCGAGCAGCAGCGCGCCCGCCTGGAGCGGCTGTTTATGCAGGCCCCCGGCGCCATCTGCATTCTGGACGGCCCCGACCTGGTGTATGAGCTGGTAAATCCGGCATACCAACGCCATTTCCCGGGGCGGCGCCTGCTGGGCCACCCCATTGCCCAAGCGATGCCGGAGCTGGTAGGGCAACCCATCTGGCATATCCTACAGCACGTGTACCATACCGGCGAGCCGCACGAAGGCAACGAGTGGCTGATTCAGGCAGCGCGCGAGGATGGCGGCCCCCTCGAAAATATCTACTTCAACTTTGTGTACCAGCCGCGCCACGATGCCACTGGCATGATTGACGGGGTTTTGGTCTTTGCGTATGAGGTGACCGAGCAGGTAGTGGCCCGCCACCAGATGGATGCGGCCAACCACGAGCTAAGCAACACCAACCAGCAGCTCACGCGCATCAACCAGGACCTCGACAACTTCGTGTACACGGCCTCACACGACCTCAAGCAGCCGGTCAATAATATGGCCGGCATCTTTGAGGAATTAAAGCGCACGGCTACCTTCCATGACCCCGATGCGCCCCTGCTACTCGCTATGTTTGAGGGCGCCCTCACCCAAATTCACAGCACCGTGCAGGGTCTGGCCGAGATAGTGCAGGTGGAGCGCCACCATGGCCAGCTACCCGTCGAAACGGTGCAGCTACGTCCGCTCACGCAGGCCGTTATCCAGAGCATGCACCACCAGGTAGCCGCGTCCGGGGCGGTATTTACCTTGGAGTTCGACCAGATGCCCACGCTCCAGTTTGCGCAGCTCAGCCTGCAAAGCATCCTCTACAACCTGCTCAGCAACGCCCTAAAATACGCCCACCCCGACCGGCCACCCCATATTCGGGTAGCGACGGAGCCGACGCCAGCGGGTATACCCGTGCTGGTGGTCCAAGACAATGGCCTGGGCATAGATCTGGCCCGCTACGGCGCCGACCTATTCCAGATGTTTCGCCGCTTCCACGACCACGTACACGGCACTGGTGTGGGCCTCTACCTGGTAAACCGTCTGGTAGAGCAAGCCGGCGGCCACATCGACGTGGCCAGCACCGTAGGCGAGGGTACCACCTTCCGGGTGCACTTGGGGAGTGGTGAAATTGTAAAATTGTGAATGGAAAGACGCGTGTCATCCCTGATCTGGCGTCCGCTTGCGAAGGACCTTCTCACGCGTGAACGACTGACGTAACAACGACTCGTTCTACCCTGAGAAGGTCCTTCGCTCTGCTCAGGATGACAGCCGTATTCTTTACTCACAATTTCACAACCTCACAATTTCACAATTCGATGAATGAAACTCAGCTTCTCGGCTACTTCGGGCACAATCACGAAGGGGTAGGGGTCGTGCTGGCCCATGCTGCGGTTGAGGCTATTCATGGCGAACGTGAGGGGCAGCCATTGTTGCAGAATCTCCTTGAAGTCTGGTAGCTGGTAGGGGTCTTGAATGGTGGCGCGCAGGTTGGCCTCCGTCTCAGCTTCTTGGGGGTTGATGCGTAGCCCGAAGGCGTGGGCAGTTTGCAGCGTGTCGGTGATGTGCAGGTAGTGCGCCCAGGTTTCGGCCCAGTCCTCCCAAGGGTGCATGGTGGCGTAGGCGCTGATGTAGTGCTGGGGCCAATCGGTGGGGGCACCTTGGTCGTAGTGGCGTTGCAGAGCCTCGCCGTAGTCGGCGCGCTCATCGCCAAACAGGCGGCGGTACTCGGGCAGGTAGGGCGAGTCGGCAATGAGTCGGTCCCAGTAGTAGTGCCCTACCTCGTGGCGGAAATGGCCCAGCATGGTGCGATACAGCTCCCCCATCGACTGACGGGCCATTTCGCGTTCCACGTCGTCAGCCTCAGCTATATTCAAGGTAATGAGACCGTTGGCATGGCCAGTCATTACTTTTTCGCCCTGCTGGCTGTCGGGATTTTCGTCGGCTTTGAAGTCGAATTGCAGGCCGGTTTCCGGCTCTACCCGCTTGCTGACCACGCGTAGGCCCAAGCGCAGCAGCGTGTATACCAAGCGGTGCTTGGCTACCTCAATGTTGCGCCAGCGCGTGAGGTACTCGGGCTTGCTGAGGTTGGGAATGGTGTGGTTCAGGTCGCAAGCTTGGCAGAAAATATTGTCGCTGGTGGTGGGCACCAACCAGTTGCAAACGTCATGGGCGTGGTTGGCGCAGTAGCGGAAGGTGCCGTGGGTAGGCTGATCGTACAACTCAAAAATGCCGGGCTGCTGCTCCACTAAGGGGAAAAGCTGAAGTTGGCCGGCGTCGAAACCCAGCGCATAGCCGCACTTTTCGCAGCGGTTGTTTTCGAAGTAGAGCAGGTGCCCGCAGTGGGTGCAGTGGAAGAGGCGCATGGAAAGGGTAGGCGGCTTAGCGCGAGCAGTTTGCAGGGGCTAGCAGCTCAGGTTGGCCCTATCAAACGGAGAATCATTGGATAAGTTGACGCGTCTTACCACTTACTATTTTCATCAAATTATAGCCGCTTTTTTGAAAATACCCCTTTCTCCTGACGCACTTCGTTAGCGGTTTTTCAGTAGTTTGCCGTACTACCTACACTACCAGCGCGCTATTGGCCGACTGGTGACTGCCCCTACCCTACCGCCTACCTATTCTGTTTATGAAAGACGATTCGCTACTAAAGGCTTACCAGGAGCAGCCGCAGGTGTGGGACGAAATGTTTGGGGCCGATGGCATCCGGCCAGAGTATACGCACTTCGTAACAGCCATCGAAAACCTACCGGCATCAGAGATGACCCGCAAGGACGAGCTGGCCAAAAAGCTGTTTATGAGCCAAGGCATCACCTTCACGGTGTATAGCAGCGGCGAGGGCATCGAGAAGATTTTTCCCTTCGACATCATTCCGCGCATCATTCGGCAGCGGGAGTGGCAGCACATTGAAGCTGGCATCAAGCAGCGTCTTCGCGCCCTCAACATCTTTCTGAAGGACATTTATCACCAGCAGTTTATCCTAAAAGATGGGCTGATTCCGGCGGCGCTGGTGTACTCGTGCCCGCAGTTTTTGCGCGAGATGATGCACGTAGACGTACCCCACGACATCTACACGCACATTGCAGGCGTGGATTTGATTCGGGACAACGATGGGCAGTTTTACGTGCTGGAAGACAACCTGCGCACGCCCTCGGGGGTGTCGTATATGCTGGAAAACCGCAGCATCACCTACCGCATCTTCCCCGACTTGCTGCCCAAAAACAACGTGCAGCCGGTGAAGGACTACCCCGACCTGCTCTACCGCAACCTGCTGGCCCTCGCCGGCCGCCAGGATAGCGACGCCACGGTGGTGCTGCTCTCGCCGGGCATCTACAACTCGGCCTACTTCGAGCACAGCACCCTGGCCCGCCTCATGGGCATCCGGCTGGTAGAGGGCCGCGACCTGATAGTACACAATCACTTTGTGTACATGAAAACTACGAAGGGCCTGCAACGCGTGGACGTGATTTACCGCCGCGTCGACGACGAGTTTCTGGACCCACTTGCGTTCCGGCCCGATAGCGCCCTGGGCGTATCGGGGCTGTACTGGGCCTACCGCAAGGGTAACGTGGCCATCGTGAATGCCATGGGCAACGGCGTGGCCGACGACAAGGCGGTGTACAGCTACGTGCCCGAGATGATTCGGTACTACCTTAACGAGGAGCCGATTTTGAAGACCGTGCCTACCTACCAGATGGCCGACCCCGACCTGCGCCAGCTGGTGTTCAGCCAGATGGACCGCATGGTGATTAAGCGCACCAATGAGTCGGGCGGGTATGGTATGTTGATTGGCAGCGCGGCCACCGAGGAGCAGATGGAGGATTTCCGAAAAGCCATTCTGGAAGACCCGCGCAGCTTCATTGCGCAACCCATCATCAGCCTGTCATCGACGCCGTGCTACCTCAACGGCGTGCTCCAGCCCCGCCGCGTGGACCTGCGCCCCTTCGCCCTCTACGGCCCCTCCGGCATCGACATTGTGCCCGGCGGCCTCACTAGGGTAGCGTTGCAGGAAGGCTCGCTTGTCGTGAACTCCTCCCAGGGCGGCGGCAGCAAAGACACCTGGGTGCTAGGGGAATAGTGAAGTTGTGAGCTTGTGAAATGGTGAACTTGCTATCGGCGCAGGCAGAACAGTAGATTCACCATTTCACAAACTCACCACCTCGCCTTTTCCTTCTTCACAACTTCACAAATTCACAACTTCACCACATGCTTAGTCGCGTTGCGGATACGATTTACTGGCTGGCGCGCTACATGGAGCGCACGCAGTCGATGCTTCAGGTGATTCGCACAAATTACATTGCCTCGCAAAACGAAATCTACGATTTCAACTGGCGGCCGTTTTTGCAGCTCTACGGCGACCTTACGCCCGACGAGTTGGCGCAGCTGGACGGCCACTCTACCCCCATTCTGACCCATTTGGTACTGGACCGGCATAACGGCGCCTCGGCCTACCGCAACATTTTACAGGGGCGCGAGAATGCCCGCGCCGTGCAGGACCACATTACCAAGGAAGTGTGGCAGTCGCTCAACGACTTCTACCACGTCATCCGTGACCCGGAGGTAGGGCAGCAAATCACGCACGAAGACCCCATTTCGGGCCTGGATGCGCTGCTACGGCAGGCGCTGCTGTATGCCGGCACCGTGCAGCACACCATGCCCCGCGACGAGGGCTACGCTTACCTCGGCATCGGCAAGTGCCTGGAGCGCGCCATCCAAACCACCGACATCCTGCGCGTGCGGTGGGCCGCCGTGAAGGAGCACAACGTGCACCCGCTGGATGCGCCTGCCCTGCGCTACCTGCTGTACTCGCTGGTGGGCTACGAGCAGTATATCAAGACCTACAAGGGCACATTCAATACGGATAACGTGCTGCAATTCATCGTCTACAACACGCAGTTTCCGCACGCGCTGCTCTACAGCCTCGACCAGCTGGCCTACTACTTCGGCCGCCTGCAACCCGAGAGCCTCCCTGAAAGCCACGCGCACGTTGCGTTTCTGATTGGCAAAGTACGCACCGCCGTGCGCTACAGCAGCCTCTCGGCCCAAGAGCCCGAGCAGTTGACCAGCTTTCTGCTGCAAACCCGCCAACAGTTGTTGGACGTGGCCAGCGCACTGAATACGTCTTATTTTGGGTATAACTAAGTCTATTTAAGCCATTCAAAAAAGTTTGTCATCCTGAGTGGAGCGAAGGACCTTATCGCGGCTGAACGAGTCGTTGATACGATGGTCGTTCTAGCGTGAGAAGGTCCTTCGCAAGCTCAGGATGACAAACTTCTTACTCTCCTATCTCTATAACTTTCTACCCTCCTACCTTCCTACCCCCATTCCCTCCTACCTATACCCCCATGCCTGCCTATACCATCAAGCACCGCACCCGCTACGCCTACGCCGCGCCGGTTATTGACTGCGCCAACCAAGTGATGGTGTACCCCCTACCCGACGACCGGTTGGAGGTGAAGAAGCACGAGCTGATTATCACACACACCCCGGAAGTGGAGGTGTTCACCGATTATTTCGGCAACCAGGTCGGCGTATTTTCGGTGATTGCTCCGCACTCGGAGCTGCTGATTGACTCGCTGGCGGAAGTGGTGACGCACCCCATCCAGTTCCCGATGGACGAGCAGCCGGCCGCCGAGCAGTGGCAGCACCTGCACGCCCTGCGCGGCGATGCTGAGTTCTTCGACTTCCTCGCTCCGGAGCACTCAGCTGCTACCGAGGCCATTCGTGCGACCCTGGATGCTGTGGTGAACCGCACGGAGAAACCGCTAAAAAACGCCTTGGTGCTGTCGGAATACGTGTACGACCACTTTGCGTACCAGCAAGGCGTGACCAATGTGGAAACGCCCACAGAAGAAATCTGGCGCTTGCAAGCTGGCGTGTGTCAGGACTTTGCGCACATTCTACTCTTTATGCTACGCCTCTACGGCATTCCGGCGCGCTACGTGAGCGGCTACATCTGCCCCAAGGATGAGGGCGTGCGCGGCACCGGCGCCACCCACGCCTGGGTGGAAGCTTACATCCCGTTTTACGGCTGGCTGGGCCTCGACCCTACCAACAACTGCATCGTGAACGACGGCCACGTGCGCATGGCCATCGGCCGCAACTTCTCGGACTGCACACCCGTGAAGGGCACTTACAAAGGCACCAGCGCCCACCGCCTAGAGGTGTCCGTGCACATCGAAAACGGCACGCCCCTGACTGCTCCTACCCCCACCGAGCCCATCTATACGCAAGAGGTAGCCGCGCCTATATTGCCCGTCAATTCCTATCGCAAGTACCTGGACTTGCAACAGCAGCAACAGCAACAACAGTAAATAGAACGTCATGCTGAGCTTGTCGCAGCATGACGTTCGTAATTATTAACTCTTCCCTACCCTAAAAATGCTTGAAGCCCTGCGCACGCAGGGGCACAGCTTGACCGGCTTTAGTGATGAGATTGGCGCCTTCGCTTTGGGGCACCATGTGGCCAATGATGGTGATGTCGGGGTGGTTTTTGATTTTGTCGTGGTCGGCGAGGGGCACCGTGAACAGCAGCTCGTAGTCCTCGCCACCGTTGAGCATGCACATAATGGGGTCGAGGCTGAACTCCTCGGCCACCTCCAGGGTAGGGTTGGCGATGGGCAGATTTTCGGTGAATACGCGCGCCCCTACCCCACTGGCCTGGCACAGGTGCAGGGTTTCGGAAGCCAATCCATCCGAAATGTCGATCATGCTGGTGGGCATGATACCCAGCTCGCGCAGTTCGTAAATCACATCCATGCGGGCTTCGGGCCGAAGCTGGCGCTGCACCACGTAGCTATACTTTTCCAGCTCGGGCTGAAACTCAGGGTCGGCTTGCCAGGCTTGCTTTTCGCGTTCCAGCACTTGCAAGCCCAGCAGGGCGCCGCCCAGGTCGCCGGTCACGCAAAGTAGGTCGTTGGCCTGCGCGCCGCTGCGGCGCACGGCCTGGCCTTGCGCCACCTGCCCCAGCACCGTCACGCTGATGGTGAGGCCACCGCGGCTGGCAGTGGTGTCGCCGCCTACCAGGTCCACGTTGTAGGCCTCGCAGGCCAGACGCATGCCTTCGTACAGCTCCTCAATGGCCTCCACCGAGTAGCGGGCACCCACAGCAATACCCACCACGATCTGGGTAGGCGTGGCATTCATGGCCGCCACATCCGACACGTTCACGGCCACGGCCTTGTAGCCCACATGCTTCAGGGGGCAAAACGTGAGGTCGAAGTGCACGCCCTCCACCAGCAAATCGGTGCTGATAACGGTATCCTGTCCGGCTGCCGGGCTCAGAATCGCCGCATCATCGCCAATACCAAGCGTGGTGCTGGGCTGGCGCAGCGTGATGGTTTGCTGCAGGCGGTTGATTAGGCCGAACTCGCCGAGGGCGTTTAAAGGGGTAACAGAGCTCATAGGGTAGGAATCTTGAAGAAGGTAGGGCCAGCCGTTTGGACATTGGATTGCCCAAACGGCCGACGCACTGGCAAAGGTAGCCACAACACGCGGCCGGGCCAGGGTGTTTCCTTCTACGCAGCAACCGATGCCGACGTCGCCCCTTGCCCTACCCTAGTTCAACCCCGCCACCAGCTTGCGCCAGGCGTCCTGCTCGGGGATGCCGGGCTTGCGCTTGCCAAAGAACAGCAGCAGGTTGTTGCCCTGCGCATCAAACAGCTCCAGCGAGGTCACGATGCCATCGGTAGTAGGCTTTTGCACCACCCAGCTTTCGGCCACGTCTTCGGCTTTGAGGTGGAGGTTGAAATCCGGGTCGAGCACGTTCAACCACGGCCCCATGGGCACAATGCGGTGCACAAGGCCGGTATGAATCTGGATGCAGCCGCGGCTACCTACAAACAGCATCACGGGCAACTCTTGGGCGGCAGCGGCTTGCAGAGCCTGGTCTACGGCGTCGTTGCCTACCTGCCGCACCAGCTCAGGTGGACCCAGGCGCAGGGCCTGTGTACGCGTGACGCCAAACTTACGCAGCAAACCAAAAAACGCGTGCGTATCGGGCAAGGCCCGCCACGCCGCCCGGAAGCCTTCCACGTCAATGGTATCGTCGGCGGCTTCGGCGGCGGGGGTAGGCGCGGGCTCTACTGCCACGTCCGGCGACTGGTCCTCGGCCCGGAACTGCGTTACCAGCGCATCGTAGGCGGCTGCGTTGCTTTCTTCGAGTAGGTAGATTTTGTGCACTGCTTCGCCGTCTTTGGCGAAAAACTGGAGGCTGCGGCGGCCACCTTCGCTTACCGCAAAGCCGTGCTGCCAGTGCATCAGGAACAAACGCAGGTCAATATCCTCGCCCAGTACCAGCCCCATTGGGCCGTTGATGGCCACCTCGAGGTAGGGGCCTTTGCGCTCGTGCACCACGCTGTGGTTGCGGGTGAGAGCCATCACGCGGTCCAAGGTAGGCACTTGCTTGAGGATGTCGGCAAACTCGGCGCGCAGCCGCGTCACAGGCGCATTGGCCTGGCCGGTGCATTGCGTTACCAGCAGCTCCATTTCGCTCACGCCCAGGTCCTCAGCCGCGTTGCGGATGCGGCTTTTGGGGTGTTGCTGGCGGTACTCGGCCCAGCGTCGGGCCAGGGCAGGAATTGAGATAGTGGCGATTGACATAGGGAATGATGAAGTTGCGAGGTTGTGAAATTGTGAAATAGTAGCCTTCTTATTTTGTCATCTCTACTCTACGTCTGTCATCCTGAGCAGAGCGAAGGACCTTCTCACGCCTGCACGATGAACGTACCAACGACTCGTTCTCGCGTGATAAGGTCCTTCGCTCTGCTCAGGATGACAATTTAGAAATGACAGAATACATAGATTCCCTACCAATTCACCGTCGGGCACGGCACAATGAGTGGGCAATCATGATGAGGATGCGGCACGAGTTGCACGGGTAAGTCGAAGCCGACGAGGATGTTGGCGGCCGTCAGCACTTGGGCAGGCGGGCCATAGGCTAGCGGTTGCCCTTGATGCAGCAGCAATACCTGGTCGGCAAACTGCGCGGCTAGGTTGAGGTCGTGCAGTACCGCCACCACCCCAAAGCCCTTACTTACCAGTTCGCGGGCCACGGCCAGGGTGCGATGCTGGTGGTGCAGGTCGAGGCCGGTAAGGGGCTCGTCGAGGAGCAGGTAGCCAGGGTCGGCTTCCCACACCTGGGCCAGCACCCGCGCCAGCTGCACGCGCTGCTGCTCCCCACCCGACAGCGTAGGGTAGCTACGCTGGGCCATGCTGGTCATGCCCACCATTGCCAGCGCAGTCTCCACCACGTGGTAGTCGCGGGCGCTAGGCTGCCCCCCGAAGCGGGGGTAGCGGCCCATCATCACCAGCTCCTCTACCGAGAAAGCCAGCGCCAGCGCGTGCTGCTGCGTGAGCACGGCACGCTGCTGGGCCAGCTCGCCCGGCGACTGGCTCATCAGAGGCTGCCCCTGAAAGAAGATGCTTCCGCCGCTAGGTAGCAGGTCGCCGCTGAGCAGGCGCAGCAGGGTAGATTTGCCCGCCCCATTGGCTCCTAATATCACCATCAATTCGCCGGGGCGGGCACAGAAGGAAACCTGTTGCAGCAGGGTTTTCCGTCCGATGTGGTAGCTGATGTTTTGTACGTCGAACATGGGTAGTGATTCTTACAGTGGGCACCTCACCCCCCGGCCCCCGCAAATGCTTGATGCGCATTACCTCGGGGAGAGGGGGAGCCAGACGATGGAAGGTCTGCCTTTGCGTGTTATGTGGGAAACGTTCAGTTCGAAAAACTAAAACAACCGCCGTTTTTCGCGCAGTAGAATAGCGATGAAGGCCGGTGTGCCGAGCAGGGCCGTCAGGATGCCGATGGGCAGCTCGGTGGGGGCTACCACGGTGCGGGCCAGTGTATCGGCCAGGGTGAGCACAGCCGCTCCGCTCAGCGCCGAGCCTAATAGCACGCCCCGATGATCGGGGCCAGCCACCAAGCGCACTAGGTGCGGCACTACCAGCCCCAGAAAGCCAATGGCTCCTGCCACGGCCACCGACGTGCCCACGGCCAGGGTACTTAGTACAATCAGTTGGCGCTTGAGCGAAGCCACCGGCAGCCCCAGGTGAGCGGCCGGACCTTCGCCCAACGCCAACAGATTCAGTTGCTTGCCCAAGCGAGGCAGCCACAGCAACGGCACCGTCAGAAATGGTAGCACACTCAGGATAACAGGCCACGAAGCGCCGCCCAAGCTCCCCAACCCCCAAAACGTGATGCTGCGCAGCTGCGCATCGGTGGCTACATAGGTGAGCAACCCCGTGAGGGCACCCGCCAACGCGTTGATGGCAATGCCCGCCAGCAGCATGGTGCTCACCACCACCCTACCCCCTTCCTTCGAGAGTTGATACACGGCCAGCGTAGTGCCGCACGCACCTACAAACGCCGCCACTGGTAGCAGATACAATCCCAGCCACTCACCTACCGTCTGAAACAGCGTGACTTGCAGCACAATAGTAGCTACCGCCGCCAACGATGCCCCCGCCGATATGCCAATCAGCCCCGGATCGGCCAGGGGGTTGCGGAATAGCCCTTGCATAGCCGCCCCCGCCAGACCCAAACTGGCGCCTACCAACACGCCCAAACAAGCCCGCGGCAACCGAATGGCCCACAGCACGGCTTCTTGCTGCGGCTCAAACGCCAGGCTGGTCGATACACCAAGCTTCGCCAGTAAGATACCCAGCAGCGCCGTGGGGGCAATACGCATGGCACCCGCGCCCACGCTTACCACCACAGCCACCACCAGCAACACCACCGCGCCCCCCAGCATCAGCCGACGACGAGTAGCCGCGCCGGTACGAGTGGCGGTGAGGGTAGGAGTGGTAGATATCGGTGCAGCAGTGAGGGTAGGCATAGGGAAGTAGATATGATTGTTGTTCCAACTAGCGGAAGAAAGCTCGCGCGCAGGTTATTGCGTTTTCGTTACTTCATCAAGCGCGCTAGCTCAGCCGTGGCTTGTCCCAGGCGTGGACCGAAGCCGGTGAGCAACTGGCCATCCATTTCGATGACGCGGCCAGTGCGGCCGGCGGTGGTTTGGGCCACGCCGGGCACTTGCAGCAGCCCCGCTTTTCCGCCCAGACTTTCCAAGCCGCTGTCGAACAGCAGCAGATAGTCGGGGTTGGCCGCTACGAGGGCCTCGGCGGTAAGAGGTTTGAAGTCAGAGAATCCAACGGCCGCGTTCTGCCCACCGGCTAGTTGAATGACTTTTTCCACCGAGGTGCCCTGGCCGGCCACCATCATGGTACCGGTGCCGCGGGCGTACACAAACAGCACTTTCGGCGCTTTGGCGGGTCGTTGCACTTTCGTGAGGTCGGCGTCGAGCTTTTTGGTAAGCGCTGGTACTTGTGCCGTAGCGCCCAGCACGGCTGCCACTTCCTGCATCAGCTTTTTGGTGCCCGCCACCGAGTAGTCCTGCTTGAACAGGTGCACCGTCACGCCCGCCGAGCGCAGCTGCGCCGCCACCTCCGGCTTTATCGATTCGGTAGTACCCAGCACCAGGGTAGGACGCAGGGCCAGCACGCCCTCGGCCGAGATGCTGCGGGTATGCCCTACCTTGGGCAGCTTTGCCAGCGCGGTGGGGTAGGTACTGGTTACGTCTACACCCACTAGGTTGGCCTGTTGGCCCAGGTCGCACACTATTTCGCTGATGGTGCCGCTCAGTGACACAATGCGGGCGGGCGCGGCGGCATAGCCTAGCTCGGCGGCAGCCAGCAGCAAGAATAAGAGCAACGGTTTCAGAAATTGCTTGAGCATGAGCAATGAAAAGAGAAGGTGAACGAGTGATTTGTGCCGGCACCAGGCAGGTAGGGTAGGCGCTCCATATCGCCGCGCCTACCCACCCAGACCGGACTTTATTTCAGGTTGCGCGAGCCGTCGGGCTGGTATAGGTAGCGGAAGGTGTAGCCAGTGGGCGAGGTAGCTGTGGGCGCCGCAGGCGCATCTTTGTAGTAGCTCACCACTTCCATTTTGGCGTATTTGCCCTCGGCGGTTTGCAGCATAATGACCTTGCCGGCAAGGGGCGTAATGATGTGCGTGGTGGAGTTGTAGTTGTACCAGCCATTGCCCGAGCCCTTGGGAATGGCTTTCGCAGTGCCGGCATCTTGCTTATATCCGGTTGGGGGCGCTTCGGTAATTTCCGTAAACAGCCCATCTACCACTTGGGCGCTACCCTTGCCGGGGCCGCTGGTGCCGCCATTCACCAGAATGTCGGTGCCGCGCACGGCAATGTCCCACTTCGTCGAGGCCGAGTCGGTGTAGGACACCTCTTTGTTGGTAGCCAGGTTGTAGAACGCGTGGTGTTTAGGCGTGGAGGGCTGACCGGTGCCGGTGGCACTACCCACGGCGGGGGCTAGGTTGCTGGCCGTCTGCACTTGCAAGGCCGGCGCCACGGCGTTGGTGTCAGCCGAGTCGTCGGAGCAGGCGGTCAGGCCTAAGGTAGCCGTGGTCAGGGTAAGTAGGGCAACACGGGAGAGAAGAGCGTTCATCTGAAAGCAGCGTATAGTGATTGGAAAAGGGAAATCGTTGGGGTAGGGCTACTTCTGCCCGATGGCCACTACCAGGCTGGCGTAGTACTGGCGGCCCGGCAGCGTGCTAATGTTGGCCGCGTCGGTGAAATTCAGAGCGTTGTCGATGCCGGCCTGCACGGTGTAGCGCTGGCGCAGGGTTTTGCTGGCAGCCAGGTTCCAGACCCAGTAGCCTGCTACGTACTCATTATCAGCGTCCAGGATCTGATTGCCGTTGCGGTCCTGCAAGCCATAGCGCCCCCGGTAAATCCCGCGCAGACTGGCCGAGTAGCCCCGCCGCATATCCTGGTAAAACAGCTTCACGTTGCCGGAATGGCGCGAGCGGTTGTACAACCCGCCGTAGTCACCCACCGGCACCCGCTCGGTGACAAGGGAGGTAGGGTCGCGGCGGTACACCTCGCCATTTTTCAGCCGCTCTACCACGGCTTTGTCTTTGGCAATCAGGTACTGGTAGCCCGCGCTCAGCGTGAGGCCCGGCAGCAGTGGGTAGCTGGCTTCCGCCTCCGCGCCTTGGGTGTAGGCCCGGCTCACGTTGCGGTACGAGTACACCGACTGCCCATTAGTTTTCTGCGCCACCGCCGCCGTTTCAATCAGGTTTTTCAGGTCATTATGAAAGAGGTTGACCGTCAGGTTCAGCTTATTGCCGGGCGTGAGCTGCACGCCCACATTGTAGGCGCGGGAGCTTTCGGCAGTGAGGCTACTGGCCTGATCGAGCAGCGTTTGGCTGATCAGCAACTCGCCCGTAGCGGCGTCGCGGGCAATCTGATTCTGAGCGGCCAGCTGGGCTACCTTCTCCCCTACCTGATGCGTACCGAACACGCTGTACCCTACTACCGGATTGGCGAAATTGAGGTAAAGCTGGCGGAAATCGGGGGCCCGGAAGCCCCTACCCGCCGAGCCGCGCACCGCCAGCCACGGTAGCGCCTGGTAGCGCCCCGAGAGCTTGGGGCTGAGCTGTCCCCGGTACTGGCTGTGCCCATCGTATCGGGCGCCAGCCACCAGGTTCAGACCCGACACCGGCGACCAATCATCCTGTACAAACCCATAGCCCGAGCGCATCCGTTGACGTTGGTCGTAGCGGGTGGCTTCCACGGTTTCGGTGAGGTAACCGCCGCCTACCGTAAGCAGGTGCTGCGGGTGCAACTGCCAGTCGAGCTGGGCCTCGGGGCGCGTGAACGTCTGGTGGAAGTAGCTGGCGTCGTAGGGCGCGCCGGTAGTTGTGTAGGTGTAGTCTTCCTTGGTGCGGTAGCCAGCGTGGTAGAAGCGCGCCGTGCCGAAGAGCTTGTCGGAGAATGTGTGCGTCAGCACCGGATTTACGCTGTAGTCCAACTGCCGGCCCTTGCTGCGCACGTCGGCTATGGTGCCATCCTCGCCCGTTATGGGCATCGTGCTTTCTTGATTTTCAATAAAATATCGCCCCGACACGCTCAAATTGGTATGCTCCCCTACCCTATAGGTGAGGCGCGATTGGCCGGTATAGCTGGCGAAGGGAGGCACCGTGGCCGTACCGCTTTCGGGTTGCAGGGTGTAGCCTTGGGAGCTGTAGCGGTTAGCGAAAACCGTGAGGCCCAGCCGTTCGCCTTTGGTGTTGAAGGTACCGCCCAAATCGGTGGTGCGGTTGGAGCCGTAGCGCAGGCGCACGTCGCCGCGGGTGCCGGGCTGGGGCTTTTGGGTGATGATGTTGACCACGCCCGCCAGCGCCTCCGAGCCCCACAGTGCCGAGGCCGGCCCCTTCACTACCTCTACTCGCTCAATGTTGCCCACCGCCAAGCGCGACAATTCCAGCGTACCGGCCGTGCGGCCAATCAGCGGCTCACCGTCCACCAAGATTAGGGTGTACTCGGGGTTGAGGCCTTGCAGCTGCACGCCCCGGCCGTGGTCGGCTACGAGGGTAAGGCCGGTTTGCTCACTTAGCACGTCGTTGAGGCGCAATGAGCCCATGGCCTGGATTTGCGCTTTGCTTACCACCGTCACCGGAATTGGCACTTCCGTCAGGGCCTTTTCCGTGCGGGTGGCTGTTACAACCACTTCGCCTAGCGTGCGCCCCCGGAGCCGAACCGTGTCTGCCGGCGCTACTGGCCGCTGGGCCAATGCGGCCAGCGGAGCAGTCAGCAACAACAAACAAAGACGAACACAAGCCATAGTGGAAGAAGTCGTTGCGGTTACAGCTTGGTTAATCGGGGCCATTCCGCCGAACAGCCCCGATGGTCACCAAACCACTGTTTAGAAATATTCTAAACAGTGACACAAAAGTAGCCTCCCACATTTCAGATGCAAGCCTTATTTAGATTTTATTTAAATAAATTTTATCTGGTGCACAAAAAAGCCGACCCGGTAAATCGGGTCGGCGAGCTAGAGCAGCACAATCTACAAGAGTGCTGCGGCTACGGACGTGTGTTTAGCGAGTCGCGCTTTTCTATGGCGTCAATTAACTGACTCGCAGTAAATTCCTTACTCAGGTTGATGTAACCAGCTGGCGTGATACGACGGCCACTGTTGGTAACGAAGGTAGGGCGCACGCGCATGGTCAGGCGTACGGGCTGACGGTCACGGTCGGCAAAGCCCAGCACCAAATCGGCCAAGGACTCGCCCGACTCCTCGCTCAGCATCTCGCGCAAATTACTTTCCACCGTGATGGGTGCCAGGGTAGTACCGCCATTGGGCGCTACCTCAATCCGCTGCGTGGAGCGGCCTTTGGCTACCTGCTTCCCGCCGATGAGCGCTATGTAATCCAACTCATTTAGGGCAGCCATCTCATCATTCGGATTGCGAATTTCCAGATTCACCAGCATGCGCAGGGGCAAGTTGCCGGAGGTATAGGCGGCGGCCAGGCGGGCCTTGTCCACGGTGCTCAGGTCGCTAAGCTGCCGGATCTGCATGATATCGACGCCGGCCACGGTGGCTTGCTGCACCGATGCCAGACGAATCTGTGCGTCCTTAAACGCCTTGGCTTGCTGCACCTGATCGGAAATGCCGCAACCAGTGAACTGCAGAAGTAGCAGCAGGCACAGGCCCGCCAGTAGAGAACGGTGCTTGGTGGGGTGAGGTAGGGGTAGCATACAGGAGGAGAATAGGTGAGAATTGAGTAGCTATACCAGCGCCGGTTTGCGTGGGTTACTGCTCAGCTTCTGTTTATCATAATATTGTTTTAGAATCTGTTTGCCAAAGACTTCTACACCGCTACCTGCTACCTCTTCATAGAGCCCGCACTATCGTGTCGGTTTGCGAAGCCGCCGGCAAGCCGCCTTATAAAAGGCCAACGCCCACCTTGTGCAGGTGGGCGTTGGTAAAAGCAATACTGGTAAGAGGCTACAGCTTCGCCATTTCCTCGCGCACAAAATCGGCCAGGCTGCGCAGGTATTCCGTGCTAAAATCGAAGCGAATACCGGCTGCCTCGTAAATCTCTCCGATGGGCGCGGTGTAGCCAAGCGCCAAAGCACGCTTGTAGGCATCCAGTCCTTCCTGTGCATCCTGGCGGTAATTGCGCCACACGGCAATGGCGCCTAGCTGGGCCATGGCGTATTCGATGTAGTAGAACGGCACTTCGTAGAGGTGCAACTGCTTTTGCCAGAGGTAGGGCTTGTAAGTACCTAAGCCCTGCCAGCTCACAGTACGCTGGTTGAACTCGTCGAATATCTCCGTCCAGCGCTGGTGCCGCTCGGCCTCGGTGTGCTGCGGATTTTCGTATACCCAGTGCTGAAATTTGTCGATGGTGGCTACCCAGGGGAAAGTTTCGAGCACGCCTTCGAGGTGAGTACGCTTGGCGCGGCGCAACTCGTCGGGGTCCGGGAAGAATTCGTCCCAGTAATCCATGCTCATCAGCTCCATGCTCATCGAGGCCAGCTCGGCTACTTCGGATGGTGGGTGCTTGTCGGCAGAGAGGGGTAGGCGACGCGTCAGGAAAGAGTGCACGGCGTGGCCACCCTCATGCAGCAGCGTCACCACATCGCGCAGGGAGGCGGTGGCATTCATAAAGATGAACGGCACGCCGGTTTCGTCCAGCGGATAGTTGTAGCCGCCCGGCGCCTTGCCCTTGCGCGACTCCAGATCGAGGTGGCCCATCTGGCGCATGGTGCGCAGGCACTCGCCCAAGAAGGGGTCGAGGCGCTGGAACACGGTAATGGTCTTTTCCAGTAGCTCCTCCCCTGTTTCAAACGGCCGCAACGGCGCTTTGCCGGAGGTATCTACGTCGAGGTCCCAGGGGCGCAGTTCGGGTAGGCCCAGGTCTTGGCGGCGCTCCAGGTCGAGGTCATCAATGAGGGGTACCACGGTTTCACGAATGGCGCGGTGGAAGTTGAAGCAGTCCTCGGCCGTGTAGTCGAACCGGCCCAGCGCGGCAAACATGTAGTCGCGGAAGTTGGCGAAACCAGCGTTGCGGGCCATCTGGTCGCGCAGGGCCACTAGCTCCGTAAATAGCTTGTCGAGGGCCTTGGCATCCTGCAAGCGGCGCTCCTGAATGGCGCGGTAGGCCGTTTCGCGCACGGTGCGGTCGGTGCTCTTGAGGTTATCGGCGGCGCGGGGTAGGGTTACTTCCTCCCCGTCCAGGGTCACCGTCATGGCGCCTACCGTAGACGCGTACTGCTGCTGCTTGGTGCTGGTTTCGGTTTTCAGCGGAATGTTCTCGGCGCGGTAGATGTCTAGGGCCTGCCGCACCGAGCGGATAAACACGCGGTAGCGGTCCTGGTCCAGCTCGGGCAGGTAGGGCGAAGCCATCAGCTTTTCGTTGAGGGCATGGTCATAGGGCGCTACCTGCGGCTCCACCTCATTCACAAAAAATTGAAACGCCTCGGCCCGCTCCTGGCTCTGCGTGTCCGACGTCATGCGGATGTAGCGCCACGCCAAGTCCTCACTCAGCACCGATTCCAGCTCCGAACGGTCGAGCAACCAGGATTCCAGCTCAGCCGCGGAGGTAATTTCCCGGTCGCGCAACTCCTCAAAATAGGCCTGTAAAGAAGCCCAATCGGTTACCGCAAACGACTCGGGCAGGTAGCGGCGCGCCAGACGCTGCGTATCGGTAGCCAGCTCAGTAGCCGACGCGGGAGCAAGATTCATATAGTCTGTTATTTAATTCGGGGTAGGAAAAGGGCCCGTCGAGATTGCACCGGGTCAATACTACGTAACTACCAAGCAGCCGTACAGGTTTTAGTCGCAGAGCGTCGGTTTGTCAGGTTGGCGGGCAAATTCGAACAGGGTAGCCAACTGCGACCTGGTAATACGGTCGGTAGACAGCTCCAGGTTGTCCAGCTCCGATTCGTGTACCCAGCGGGCCTCGCCGGTTTCCACGTTGTCGTTGCCCAGCTCGCCGCCTACCACCTCGCATAGCACGCAGCACTTGTACACGTACCAGGGCTGTGGGGGATGCGGGTGCTGCTTTTTATCGAACAGGGCCAATAGGCGCACCGCCCGCACGTGCAGGCCAGTTTCTTCCTCGGCTTCTTTTTCGGCTACCTCAAAGGGCGTCAGGCCCACATCGGCCCAGCCACCGGGTAGGGTCCAGCGGTTGTGGTCCATTTTTTCCTGCACCATCAGCACTTCATCGGTTCCCCGAAACACCACTACCCGCACATCCACCTTGGGAGTCTGGTAGCCCGTTTCGGAGGTGAAAAAGGCGGTTACTTTTTCCAGCGGCTCTTCCGTCAGTCCGGCCACCATCTGCACGCTCAGCGCCCTGATTTCGGCGTAGCGCTCCTGGTCGAACGGGCTGTTTTTTGAGTATTCCAGACCAGCTTGCGCTAGCGCCTGTAGGCGCTGGGCAATGGTCAGCCACCGGGTTGTGTCCATGACGGAAGGTAAGCAAATGCTAGCTCGACTGCTAATCTATTTCAATCACCACATCCTTGGTGAGCGGGTGCGCCACGCACACTAGTATGTAGCCCTTGGCCATTTCAGAGTCCGACAGGCCTTCACGCTCATCAAGGTGCACTTTACCACTCAAGCACTTACCACGGCAGGCGGTGCACAGGCCCGCCTGGCAAGAGTAGGGCAGGTCGATATCCAGGTCGAGAGCCGCCTCCAGAATAGTCTGATCGGGCGCCACGTCAAATTGGTACTCGCTGCCTTCGTACTGAACGGTCACCTGGCGGGTAGCCGAGGCATCGTCGTCATCGGCCGTCGATACGTCGCCGTGGCCGCTGGGCTGCGCGGCGGCAGTTTCAGCCGAGTCGGCGGCGGCCACGAAACTCTCGCGGTGAATCTGCGCGGCCGGCACGCCCAATAGGTCCAGGGCGGCGCGGGCTTCGTTCATCATGCCTTCGGGTCCGCACATGTAATACTCAGCCTGCGCCGGCAAGCTGGCGTGGCGCTGCTCCAGAATACGCAGCAGCATGGTGCGGTTGAGGCGGCCGGTGTACTGGTGCGGCTTGCCACTGGCGGGCGTGTGCGGCTGACTATACACATGCTCTACCTGCAAGCGCCCACCCGACTGTGCCTCCAGCTGAGCTAGTTGCTGCCGGAAAATCACCGAGTCTTCGGTGCGGTTACCGTACACGAGCAGCACTTGGCTGCGGGGCTCCTCGCGCAGCACCGCTTTCAGCATGCTCATGAGCGGGGTGATGCCACTGCCGGCGCCGATGAGCACCAACGAGCGGGCCGCGCTGGAATCAGGCTTCAGGGTGAAGTTACCGAGTGGCGCCATGGCCTCTACTTGCTGCCCTACCCGCACCGTATCGAGCAAGTAGTTGCTGACCAGGCCACCGGCCACGCGCTTCACCGTGACGGCCAGGCGCGGGGCCTCACTGGGCGTGCTGCTAAGCGAGTAGGCCCGCCGCTCTTTTTTGCCGCCGGGGCCGCAGGGCAGAATCAGGGTCAGAAACTGGCCGGGCTGGCTGGCAATGGGCTGGCGGTCGGGGCTTTCGAGGTGAATCGTAACGGCGTCGGGCGCTTCCTGGGTGAGGTCAACGACGTTCAGCGTGAGGTAAGACATGCTAGGTAAACTTAGGAACTGAGGGGTTTAGGAACCAGGGAACTCAGCAGGTAAACAATGCTATGAGCTACCGGTTTGGGGGGCGCAAAGTACGGGATTCCGCACCGGATGACGTAGCTTATGCCCGTATTTACGTGTTTTGCTGGCAGATTGGGCATTACCTGCCGTACAGTATTTTCGCCTACCCTACCTAGTACCCAACGCCACAGGCCCTCATTCCCTAAAAACGCTATGTCTTCTTCCCTTGCCGAACTGCTAGAGCGCCACCAACACGAGTTTGGACCAGTGCTGCCTGTTGACCTTAGTGCGCCCGATGTGGCTCGCCTGGATTTCACTGCGGCCAATGCGCTGTTGGCTGATGTTGACCTGCGCGATACGGATGCTTTTTCTGATTTGGTGGCGCGCATGCTCGCCGCACAGCAGGCCGATATTGGCATTGGCGGCTACCTCGAAAACCGCGCTGTCTACCACCGCAGCCCTACCCTCTTCGCCGACGACAGAACCCCGGCCCGCACCCTGCACCTAGGCGTGGATGTGTGGCTGCGCGCCGGCACGCCCGTGTTAGCCCCACTCGATGCCGTGGTGCACAGCCTGGCCGACAATGCCAATTTCGGCGACTACGGCCCTACCGTGATTCTGCAACATCAGCTCGAAGACACGATTTTCTACACCCTCTACGGCCACCTCACCCGCCGCGAAACAGCGCTATTGCGTCCCGGCATGACCGTCGCCCAAGGCACCACCTTTGCCGAGGTAGGCCCCCCACCCGAAAACGGCGACTGGCCCCCGCACCTGCATTTCCAGGTAATAGCCGACCTGCAAGGCCGCCAGGGCGACTTTCCGGGCGTGGCGGCCCCAGCAGAGCGGGAGCAATGGGCAGCGCTGTGTCCTGATCCGCATTTGATTCTGCAAAGCCAGGTTGTCTGAACCACGGATTCGCTTGAATTTATCGGATTGCACGGATTTTGTGAGGTAGATGGAGGGTCGAGAAGTTATTTGGCTCTCTAATTTACCTTGATATATGTTGCTTGATACGCGCTACAATACTTTGACAGGAGCTGTAATTAGCTGTGCGATGCAAGTGCATCGCACATTGGGCAATGGCTTTCAGGAGGTGATTTACCAGCGTTATCTAGCACTGGAAATGGAGCGGGAAGGGCTGGTTTTCGCTCGTGAGGTAGAAATGCCACTGTACTATCGGGATACAGAAGTAGGCTCCCGTCGCGTCGATTTTCTGGTGGACGATACTGTGTTGGTGGAGTTGAAGGCACTAACCGAAATTGGCGCAGTGCATTTTGCTCAGACCATCAACTATCTAGAAGCCTACAAGCTGGAGGTAGGCCTACTAATCAATTTCGGGGAGACGAGCTTACGCTTTAAACGCTTCCTCAAAAACCAACCGCGCATCATCCCTTCCGGTTGAGAAAGAGTATTATACAGAGCCCAGTACGCGTACACCGCAGCCACAAAATCCGCGTAATCCGAAAAATCCGAGCGAATCCGTGGTTCAGACAGTTAGTCGAACTTAATAGCCGTCACCGGCCGAATGCGCGAGATGAGGTAGGTAGGCACTAGCACGGCTAGCAACGATGCCAGGAACGTAGCCACGTTCAGAACCACAATGATGAGCAGGTCCCAATGAATCGGCACGCGGTCCATGTAGTAGTTCTCGGGGTCGAGGGGGATGACATGGAAGAAGTACTGCACCGCGCAGAAGCCCAGCCCAATCACGTTGCCCCAGAGCATGCCGCGCACCGTGAGGCTCAGGCCGCGGAAGAAAAACATACTGCGAATCTGGTTGTCGGTGGCGCCAATGGCCTTTAGCACCCCAATCATGTTGGTACGCTCCAAAATCATGATAAAGATGGTGGCAATCATGTTGAACGTCGCCACCACAATAATGAGCACCAAGAAGATAACCACGTTGCGGTTGAGCAGCTTCAGCCAGTCGAAGAGCTGCTGATACTGCTCCGTAATCTTGTCGAGCTTCAGGTCGTAGGGAAGCTGCTCGTACATGTTGTCGGCTACCGGATTGAGCTGCTGGAAGTCGCGCAGCACCACTTCCATGCCGCCCACCAGCGAATCGGGCCAGGCGCGCAGGTCGCGTATCTGCCGGATATCGCCGATGACGTACACCTCGTCGAACTCGTCGAGGCCGGTCTGGTAGATACCGCTGACCTTGAAGCGCCGGATGCGGGGCGGATTCTGGATGAAGTAGAACAGTGCCTCGTCGCCTACTTTCAGGCGCAACTTGTCGGCTACTTTGCGCGAGAGTAGCACGTCGTTGCTGGCTGCCGTGTCGGGGAAGGTCAGAAACTTGCCAGCCACCAGGTTCTGGCGCATGGGCGAGCTACCGGCCTGCGGCTCGTCGATGCCCTTGAGCACCACGCCCAGCACCTCATCGCGGGTTTTGATAATGGCCGTTTTAATGGCAAACGGCTGCACGGTTTTCACCTGCGGAAACGTACGCAGCTCCTGCGTGAGCTGCTGCCCGTTGATGGGCGCCACCTCCAGCGAGTTGTTGGTGTCGTACTTAGTGATTTGCAGATGCGCCCCGAACGAGAAAATTTTGTTCTGAATTTCGTTGCGGAAGCCTTCCAGGATGGCAAACGACACAATCATCACGGCCAAGCCCATGGCAATGCTGATAATGGCTATTTTTGTCACCGACGAGGTAAAAGAACCTGAGTCGGCCCCATCAATCTTGTGGGATATGTACTGCGAGACGTTCACTGCCGTAAAGCTACGCGTCTGCGGGCAGTTTTCTAGCCCCTTTTCTTCCGATGACAGTATCCTTTCTTCCCAGCTTGCTGAGCCTTGCCTTGCTCGCCACCGATTGCAGCCGCGCTGCCGCGCCCACGGCAACTACTCCGCCTACCCGGCCGGCATCTGCTAGCGCAACTCCCGCAGCCCCCGCGTTGCAGGTAGGCGCCGCGCAGTTTGGTCGCTACCTGCCCCAGCTGAAAGGCAAGCGTGTGGGTCTGGTGGTCAACCAAACCTCGCGCGTGGCCCAGTCCTACCTCGTGGATACGCTGCTGGCGCAGGGGGTAGGCGTGAAAACGATTTTCGCGCCCGAGCACGGGTTCCGGGGAGAGGCGGCCGATGGCGCGACTATTAAGGACGGCAAAGATGCCCGCAGCGGCCTGCCGGTGCGCAGCCTCTACGGCGCCACCAAAAAGCCTACCCCCGAGATGCTGAAAGATCTGGATGTGTTGGTATTTGACATTCAGGATGTGGGCACGCGCTTCTACACGTTCATCAGCACGCTGCATTACGTGATGGAAGCTGCCGCTGAGCAGGGCAAGGAAGTGCTGGTGCTAGACCGCCCCAACCCCAACGGCTGGTACGTAGATGGCCCCGTGCTAGACCCGGCGCTCAAGTCCTTCGTCGGCCTCGACCCGCTGCCCATTGTGCACGGCCTCACGGTAGGCGAGCTGGCTCAGATGCTGAATGGCGAAAAATGGCTGGCCGGCGGTGTGCAGTGCAAGCTCACGGTGGTGCCGGTGGCGGGCTACACCCACGCTACGCGCTATGAGCTACCGGTGCGCCCCTCCCCTAACTTGCCCACTGCGCAGAGCGTGGCGCTCTACCCCTCGCTGTGCCTGTTCGAGGGCACCGACGTGAGCGTGGGTCGCGGCACCAACACGCCGTTCGAGATTCTAGGAAGCCCGAAGCAGCCAGCCTCGCGGCCCTTTACGTTTGTCCCTACCCCCAACCCCGGCTCCACCGACCCACCCCAGAAAGGCCAGCCCTGCCGCGGCGTGAACTTGCGCGACGCGAAGGTAGAGGGCTTCACGCTTCGCTATCTGCTCGACTTCTACCAGAAAAGCACCGCCAAAGACCAGTTCTTCAACAAAGGTTTTGAGCGACTGGCTGGCACCAAAGAGCTGAGGCAGCAGATTATTGCGGGCAAAACGGAGGCGGAAATTCGCAAGACGTGGGAGCCGGGCCTAAGCCAGTACAAACAGCTGCGCAAGAAGTATCTGCTGTATCCTGATTTTAATGGTTGAATGGCTAGATGGTTAAATGGTTAGAAGATTAAATGAGTGATTGTTGAGGAGACACCGAACAATTAACCATTTAACTATTCAGCCATTCAGCCATTTAACCGTTCAACCATCCAACCATTCATATAATGCTTCGAATTATTTTCATGGGCACGCCCGATTTTGCGGTGCCTACCTTAGAAACCCTGCTTACTTGGTCTGGCTGCGCAGTAGTGGCCGTGGTAACGGCACCCGACAAACCCGCTGGGCGCGGCCGACAGCTGCAGGAGTCGGCGGTGAAGCAGGCGGCGGTGGCGCACGGTGTGCCGGTGCTGCAACCCACCAACCTGAAGTCGCCGGCGTTTCAGGAGGAGCTGCGCAGCTACGCCGCCGATTTGCAGGTGGTGGTGGCGTTTCGGATGCTGCCCGAGGCCGTGTGGGCCATGCCCCGCTTGGGTTCTTTGAACATCCATGCATCCCTCCTACCCCAGTACCGGGGCGCGGCGCCCATCAACTGGGCCCTCATCGAAGGCGAAACACAAACCGGCGTCACGTCCTTCTTCCTGCAACACGAAATTGACACCGGTGACCTGATTTTGCAGGATGTGGTCGACATCAAGCCTGAGGACGATTTTGGCTCGCTCTACGAAAAGCTGAAAGTGGCTGGGGCCGCGCTGGCGCTACGCACGGTACAAGCCGTGGCGGCTGGCCACGTGCCTACCACACCTCAGCACAATAGCCCTACCCTACGCACGGCGCCCAAAATCAGTAAGGAGACAGGCCGACTAGACTTTCAGCAGCCCGCACTGGCCTTGGTGAACCGTGTCCGGGGCTTATCGCCCTTTCCCACGGCTTTCACCCAACTCCCCGACGGGCGCACGCTCAAGATTTTCCGCGCCGGCGTGGTCACGCCCGAGGAGGCCATTACGCCCCAGCCCGCCGTGCCCGGCTCCTGGGCCACCGACGGCCGTACCTACCTGCGCATTGCCACTACCTCCGGCATGCTCGACCTGCTCGATGTGCAATTGGAAGGCAAAAAGCGCATGCCCGTGCAGGACTTTCTACGCGGATTCAACAGTGAAATGCTGAACGAGAAAAACCTGTCATCCTGAGCTCGCGAAGGACCTTATCAGGCTAGAGCGATAGACATAATAACGACTCGTTTAACTGGCAGAAGGTCCTTCGCGAGCTCAGGATGACACGCGTATTTTACTCACCATTTCACCACTTCACCTCATGATAGCCCTCATCGTAGCCGTGGCCGAAAACGGCGTTATTGGCCAAGAAAACACCCTGCCCTGGCACCTACCCAATGACCTTAAGCATTTCAAACAACTTACCTCGGGTCACCCTATTGTGATGGGTAGGCGCACGTTTGATTCGATTGGCAAGCCGCTGCCCAACCGGCAAAACATTGTGGTGACACGGCAAACGGACTGGCAGCCTGCAGGCTGTGAAGTAGCCTATTCCGTACCCGCCGCGGTGGAATTAGCCCAGACCTTCGACGAAGATATTTTCATCATTGGCGGTGCCGAAATCTACCGCCAGGCCCTACCTGCCGCCGACACTATTTTTCTCACGGAGGTGCACCAAACCGTGGAAGGCGACGCTCTCTTCCCTGACCTCAACCGCACCGAATGGCAAGAAGAAACTCGTGAACGACACGAGCCCGACCTCAAACACGCCTTCGCTTATAGCTTCGTGACGCTGCGAAGGAGGTAAGTAGTGAGATGGTGAGTAGTGAAATGGTGAGTTAAAAAAACGCCTGTCATCCTGAGCTTGCTCAGGATGACAGGCGTTTTTTTAACTCACCATTTCACTACTCAGTCATTTGCTACCGCAGCAGCACGATTTTACCCCAGTCTTTCTTGAAGGCTTTGTCGCCGGCGGTGGTGCGGTGCTGGAAGTCTTTGTTGGGGTCGTCGAGCACCACGCGGTAGAGATAGGTGCCGTTGGCGAGTCGGTCACCAAACTCGTCGGTACCATCCCAGGCATAGTCGGAGATATTGTTGCCGATGCGCAGCGGGCCAAGCTCAGCCATCATGATTTCGCGCACCACACGGCCCGTGAGGCTGAGAATCTGAATCTTCATGTTGCGTGGCACCTGCGCCCCGGTCAGCGTGAAGACAAACTTCGCCTTGCTGGTCATGGGGTTGGGGTAGGGATACACGTTGGTGATGGTCGACTCGTTGATGACCTCGAACGTCACGCGGTATTCCTGACTACCCGCTGTACTACCGGAGGCGTCGCGGCCCTGCGCGATGAGCGTGTATTTACCATCAGCCAGTGCCGTGATGGGGCGGTACTCAATGCGCGCCATCCCCTTAGCCGAATCGGCCATAAAGGCCACCGCCGACGAGTTCATGTTTACTTCCGTGGCGTTGCTTTCGCCCGGCTTTACCAGAAACAGGCTGAAGTTGCTGGCTTCTTTCACCGGCCGCAGCAGGTTGTTGTTTTGCAACTGCACCGTCACCAGCGGCGAGGGCGACACAATATCGCCGTTCAGGATGTGCTGCCCGTCGAAGGCTACATCTAGGGTAGGCGGTGTGCTGCTGTTATTCACGTTGAAGTTTGGCAGCACTAGCTGGTTGTTGAAGTAGTACTGCTCGGGCAGCAGGCGCGGGTTTACGTTCACGGAGCCCGTTACAACGCCGGTAGCCAGATTCACCACGTTGGCTGTCACGTCGATTTTGGCGGTTTCACCGGCTTTCAGTACACCGCCTTTATATTCAACCAGGGTAGTACTGGTGCGGTTGGCCGCGTCGCGTAGAGTTACTTCCGCCTTCAGCGGCGTACCAAAATCTGTAGTAGAAATATTCTGGAAGTATACCGGAAAGCTGAGTGTACCGCTAGCTGCCTGCCTAGTGAGTGTGGCAGCCGCGTAGGCATCGGTCGTAGCCAGATCCGGGCGCACAACGCCTTCAGGCACGCCTTGGTACGTCACCAAAAGTTGTCTGAGTTGCGGCGCTGTGCGGCTAAGGGTATCACGCAGCACTACTTGCAGTTGCAGATAAGGGTAGCGCGTAGCGGATACGTCGGCTAGCGAATAGGTGCGACTGGTGACATTGGGGTTCAGCACAGTAGTGGCACCCGTAGCATCTACGCCCAGCAGGCGTAGCGTGTAGCTGTCGTTTTCCTGCGTACGCACAGTATGGAACAAGGTAGTCCACTGCTGCGCCGGGCCAATAAGCGTGGAGGTGACTACCCCGCTGCCGCCATCGGCCTCCGTGAAGCTCCAGCGGCCATTGGGTGCCGCCACGACTACGCGCTGCTGGGTGTTGCGCTGCAACTGTCCGTAATGGCTCTGCGACCAGCCACCCGCACTACCCGGAATCACCCGGAACGAGCTGGTAGCCCAAGCGTTGCTTTCCTCAGCCTGCGGGGTTTGCAGACGCAGGCGCCAGTACCACACCACACTGTCGCGCCCGGCAACGGTAGGCACCGTAGCCGACCAGCTGGCCAGCTGCCGCCCCGAAACGGTGTTGTTGCGCTGTACCAGAGGGCTGTTGAAGGTAGGCACTGTATCCAGCTCCATATCAAACAAGCGCGGCTCGGTGCTGATAAGGTTGCTCTGCCCTACCAGCCGCACTGTACCCGAGGGTACAATGGCAAACTCCGTGGGCGTGAGGGCCGTGACGCCGCCCCGCAGGAAGTTGTATTTCAGCTGTGCTTCGTTGTTGGTTTCGTCCAGCTCGTCAATCAGGTTGTTGCAATCAAGCTTCACGATAAAAGTATTCTCGCCGAATACGTCGCCCGTATTCGGAATGTCCACCGTGTAGGTATTGTCGCGCTGGGTAGCGGTAAAGGAGAAGCTGTACGCGTCGTCTCGGCGGCCGGAGGTAGCGGGATATTTGCGGGTTACGCATACATCCACCTTTTCGGCCCCGCACAGGCTCCCCAGGTTGCCCGCGTTGATAACCAGCTTAAACGACTCCGCCGAAGCCAGCACGGGCTGCCCGTTGGCCGCTGCCGGAATGTGGAGGCTGTCGTTGGTAACGACCAGATCGGGCTTGGCGGGCGAGAACAGGCGCAGGGCCGGGTCGCCCTGCCAGATGGTGCACATCAAGTTGGAAGCCGTGGAAGGGCTATACTGCGCAATGGGTTGCAGGCGGCGGGCTACCTCGTTCCATACTCGCGCCACGGGTTTGCCATACCAGGCCGGGTCGTTCAGCAACAGCTTGTACATCAGCGTCTGGCTTTCGTTCAGGTCGTTGGAGAAGCCAAAGCCCGATTCGCACATGAAGCCTACAAAGCCCTTGTCGGGAGTGAATACCCAATCTTCGCACAGCGTAGCGTAGGGAGTAAAGGTGTTGCCCGCAGCGCAGCCGTTCACGAACATTACCGGGTACTTGCCTTTATTGTTGTAGTTTTTGGTAGCGTCATTAACGCTGCCTATATCTAAATCAAGGGTAGTAGTGGAGCCGTGACCGAAATACGTAATCATGGATAAGCCCTTGTTCAACTCCTCTGAGATATTAATTCCTACCGGAAATGAGCCAACTGAGCCCAACGCTGAACGGCGGTAGGTTTTTACCACTTCTCCCCCGAAGCAAGGGGCTTCAATCAGCTGCTTGTACTTATCAATATAGCCGTTGAACTCTGCATAATCCGTCAGGTTGGCACCACCGGCTAGGTTTATAGCCCGCTTTCGCCAGGGCTCCAGCCCCAGGGCTTCGTGTTCCTTTAACTTGTTCAGATAATTGACTACCTGCTGCGGCGTGGAAGCCGAGATACGGCCGGTGGCCATGCCGGCAGTGTAATTATTATTGGGCCAGTCAGCAGTAAAAAATATATCCGAGGCACTGCGCGTGCTGGTAGGTACCTGCTCCACTCCTGGCATATTGCGTGGGTAGGTGCCGTTGAACCCTTCGCCCACGTGGTAGCCCTTACCCAACAGCAACAGGAATTTCTCACGACTCTTGTCCGTGAGCATCCACAAGGCAAACTGCCGCAATGCTAGCGCCGACTTTTCGCCGTAGTGAAACTGGTCGTAAAGCTGCTGGCTAGTCACCATCAACACATCAAATTTGCCACCCGCGGCCGAGGCCCGGTAGTCGGCATAGGCTTGAGCAGGATTGGCAACGCCTCCGGCCGGCCGCATCTGCACGGGGCTCGTGACAATGATGTAGTTTGCCATCGTTGGCTGTAGGGCCAGAAAATTGACGCGCCGAGCCGGCAGCACCGGCACCAAAGGCTTTTCGGTGTCAGCCAGCAGCAGGCGCCGGGAACTGGAGGCACTAGCCGATGGGAAATAAAAACCGCGCTTTGCACCAGTGGCGGCAGTTCCTGTAATACGTTGTACGGCGTAGGGGTCGGTTACATCGTAGCCATATACGCTGGCTGGAATGCTGTCGAGCACATAGTAAGCCGGCGCGTTCAGGGTGGAGTCACTCTGAAAATGGCGGCTTTCCCGAGTGGCTATCCAGCGTGCGGTTTGAGGGTAGGTAACTTTAAAATAAGAGATACGTGCAATGTCGCGTTGGCCCTCAGCTGTATTGCTGGGCTTGATTTGCACGCGAATAGTACCATCCGGCCGCACATCGGCAGGCTGCAACGCATAGGATACCTTCCGACTGGCATAGTTGTCAAATCGTTCGGCACCTAGTAGACGTCGGGTACCAGAGGGCTGCTCAATGGCTACCTCAACAATATGATTTGCCTTGGATGAACCAACCAAGCGTGTTTCTAAGCGTGCCCCGGCAGCCATGTTCTGACGCTGCTCCGTACCAATCGGGAATGTGAAACCATTGGTATTCATCGCTCCGGAAAAGAAGCCTTCCCCAGGTTCGGCCCATGGCTGGAACAGGTAGGCTGTTTCGTCTACATCGGCGTAGAGATACCCGTGCACCTGCAACTCCGGGCGTAGCCAGTAAGGCGCCGCCGTACCTGGTGCGGTTGCCACCGGCTGGGCCATACGCTTGGTCTGAGAAGCGCTGGACCACGTCAGGAAATACGCGGCAGTATCCGTATAGAGACTATGGTAGGGCTGCGCCTGGTCCTGGGCTCTTTTGTACATACCGCGGTCCAGCTTGGCATCGTTGCCCTGCCCGAAGAACTCGATATAAGTGCTGGCATCTTGCGTAGTGGCATTGCCACCCACATAAATAGCCACTTGCTGACCACGCCGCCACAGTTGGAATTGACTTGGATTTACGCCGTTGATGCCGGCCTGCGTGAGGTAGGCGTTGTCGAGGCGGTAGAGACCGTCGCGCACGGTTTGTACCTTGTAGTACTGCTGGCCGGGTACAATCCACTCGTTGCCGTACGGTCCGGACTGGGCCAGCACTGGATACCCGCCCAGCATAAGCATCACTACCGCCAACAGGCGCTGCCACAGCCCGCGTACTGCCCAATTGTAGGTGTAGTTCATAGAAATCAGATACTCTAGTAGTAGCTAAAAGTCAAGAAAGTAGAAGTCGCGTTTATTTGAAGCCGTAGCCCAGCGACACAATAACCGAGTTGGTTTGAGAAGCACTGCCGCCTGTGTTTTCGACGGCCAGGCGCGAGAGGGCCAGGTCGAGGCGCAGGCCGCTGAGGGCCACCCCTACCCCCAGGCTGGGCTGGGCGTGCCAGTCTTCCTGCGTGGTGCTTCTGAAAGACTTGATCTTCTGAAAATTGCCTACCCCGCCGCGCAGGTACACCAGGTTGTTGTACCCTATCTCGATGCCGGCACGGGGGTCAATACTCACGGCGCTGGACGAAATCAGGGTGTTGCGCTGGCCGTCGGTAGTCATTTCCAGGTCTACGGCGGGTAGGGCTGTGAACTCACCCGGCAGCTTAATCAGGCGGGCAGCGCCCAGAATGAAGCGGGGTAGCGTTACCTCGGGGCCGCCCTTGGGCATGGCCTCGCCGGGCACCAGCGTCTGCCGGAACTTGTCGGCGTTGATAGACCAAGCATTATAGGTTGTCGTGATGTCGCGAGCCATCAGGCCCAGCTGCCAGCCGGCGTGGTTGTACTGCACGCCCGCGTCGATGCCAAAGCCCCAGGCATTGGCGTAGTCGCCCACGTTGCGGTAGATGATCTTAGCATTGGCCCCTACCGACAAACCCTCCACGCTCCCAATTTTGCGGGCATAGGACAGCAGCATGGCATAATCGGCAATGGAGAAGTAGGTGATGCGGCCGTAGTCGATCTGGCCGTACTCGTTCACTAGGTTGCGCGTGTCGGCAATATCATCTACCCCCAGGCGCACAAGGCTGGCGCCGATAACGCTCTGCTCGTCGAGCGGCATGGAGAAAGCAGCGTAGTCGTTTTTGACGATGCCCGAAAACAGCTCAGAGTGCATCAGTACGGCGTCGTACTTGCTTTTTTGCCGCGTGAGGCCCGCCGGATTCCAATAGCCAGCGGTGGCATCGGAAGCCAAGCTCACCTGTACGTTGCCCATCCCAAGGGCCCGGCCACCCACGCCAATGTTCAGAAACTCGTTGCTGTATTTGGGCGTGGTGCTCTGAGCCTTAGCCTGTTGCCCCAGCGACAACCCGAATAATAATGCGCTAAGAACAGCATAGCGGGAGAAGTGCATCATAGTATCCTTACAGGGTAAAACGACCTGCCGCATTTACGGCCGACACGCAAGTTACTTCATTCCCTGCGGTTTCGGCAAAAGCGGTCAACTGGCGCTTAGCACAAATCGGGCCGATGCAATTTTCAACTGCATGTCATCTGATAATCAGATTGTTCAGTAACTAATCCCCTCCTGTAGCATCTCATTTCCAGCCAAAAAAATCTGCTGAAATGACAACCAAAAATAAATTTACACAGTACCTTGTTTTACATAGTACCTTCTGTTACCTTTGTCTCATTCTTCACCGATATCTGTCCTCAGCCCATGAAAGTAGAGAACACCCAAGTGCAGATGCGGAAGGGCATTCTGGAATTCTGCATCCTGGAAATCATTGCCCGCGGCGAGGTGTATGCCTCCGACATGCTGGAGGAGCTCACGCAAGCCCGCATGATTGTGGTGGAGGGCACCCTCTACCCGCTGCTCACCCGCCTCAAGAATGCCGCCCTTCTGGATTATACCTGGAAGGAATCGACCAGCGGACCGCCCCGCAAGTACTACACGCTCACGCCAGAAGGCCAGGAGTTTCTGCACCAGTTGCGCCTGACCTGGGAGGAAGTAGAGGAGTCCATTCGCATTATTCGCTCCCACTCCCCTACCTCTGATGCGGCCTAGCCCGCTACCCTCTCCCCACTCCCTTTCACTTGAACTAGTTGCAGCACTGAGATGAAAAAGAACATCAGCATCAACCTTCAGGGCATCATCTTCCACATCGAGGAAGATGGATACGAAGTCCTTGGCCGCTACTTGGCCGAGGTGAAAGCCCACTTTTCTGGCTACCGCGGGCACGAGGAAATCGTAGCCGATATTGAGAGCCGCATTGCCGAGCTGTTTGTGTCGCGGCTGTCGCCTAGCAAGCAGATTATTTCGCTGGAAGACGTGGAGCAGATGGTAGCGAAGATGGGCCGTGTACGTGATTTTCAGGCCGCCGATGAGGCCGAAGAAGACGAAGAAACACTGGCTTCGGCCGTGGCCAGCGGCACTGCCGAGGGCTTCTACACGGGCACCACTAGCAGTGGCACAGGCAGCACCAGCGGCCGGGCCTATACTAGCAGCACGAAGAACACGACCGACCCCGATACCGCTACCGCCGCCTCCGACGAGCCTCGCCGCCTCACCCGCGACATGGCCAACCGCAAGGTAGCCGGCGTAGCCGCTGGTCTGGGTCGCTACTTCGCCGTCAATCCGCTGTGGTTCCGGCTGGCATTTGTGGGGCTGCTGCTCGCTGGTCCTGCTCTTGACGATATCAGCTGGTTAGAAGAGCTGGGCGGAAAACTATCGGCCTTCTCTGTGATTGCCTACGTGGTGCTCTGGATTGCCCTACCCAAGCGCTACGACAACGTACTGAGCGACGAGGACCCCAATTTCCGCAAGCTTTATCGCGACGTGGACAGCGGCAAAATCGGCGGCGTATCGGCTGGCTTAGCGGCCTACTTCCGCACCGATGTGGTGCTGATTCGGGTGCTCTTCCTGGCGGGCCTGTTCGCGGGGGGCTTTGCCTTCCTGGTCTACATCATTCTATGGATTCTGGTACCGGAGGCCAAAACGGCCTCCGACCGTCTTCGGATGCGGGGCGATGCTGTAACACTTTCGGCCTTAGATAGTAACCTGCGCGCATCGGAAGAAGGCGCTGTGACGCCCGGCAACCGCCCAATCGGGACTTTTATTGAGGGTGCTGGCCGCAATCTGCGCCCCGCCGTGGGCTTTGTAGGTACGCTGATTCGGGTGGCCGCTGGCGTGCTGCTGGTTGCAACGGGCTTTGGGTTGCTACTGGCCTTCACCATTGCGCTGGGCGTGGGCCTGGGCGTGCTGCCCGAGTCGCAGGGCTTCATCCACACCGGCCCATTCCCTCCCTACCTGTTCACCAACAGTGTGCCTTCGTGGGCGCTGTTAGCCTTCTACGCCGCCGGGGCCATTCCGGTACTGGCTATGTTTCTATTGGGCCTTGGGTTGATTTTGCGCCGGCCTATTCTAAGCCGGATTGCAGGTCTCTCGCTGCTGGGCTTGTGGCTGCTGAGCGTAGTAGGGGCTAGCGCAGCCGGCGTGCGTATCAGCCGCGACTTTCAGATGGAAGGCGAGGTGACGCAGACCGAACGTTTCCCTACCCTCACGGCCGCTACCGTTCTGCTCGACAACCGTACCACGCACAACGACGGCCACAAATGGGTGGATCTGAACCTGACAGAAGCCGACAGCGGCCAAGTACTGGAAGTGGTGAAATACCTCTCGGCACGCGGGGTTACGGAGCAGGAAGCTATTCGTACGGCCTCTACCTCCATCCGCTACACTGCCCGCGCTACCGACAACGCTACGCTGATACTGGATGATTATTTCACCTTCCAACCCGACGCCCGTTTCCGCGACCAGGACCTGGACGTGACCCTGCGCCTACCCCAAAACAAGCGCTACCGTCTGAGCAAGGAGTTTGCTGACCGCCTCGACTCTGAGAACTTCAGTAACAACGAGAAGCCCGAAAGCCCCGAAACACGTACCTACGAAATCATCGGCAGCCAGCTGCACTGCATCGAGTGCACCTCCTCGGACTTTGCTAGCGACGATGAGCAGACCACCGATGAAGAAGGTGAGAACGACGGTGTGGATGTGCGCATTAACGAGTCTGAAGACGGTGTGCACATCAATACGGATACCGATGAGAACGGGAATGTAAAAGTGAACATTGACATTCCCAAGGCAGAGTTTCCGACTGACTTCAACTCCTACGGTGACGGCCGCCGCACCTACTCCTTCAACGACTTTCGCACCATTCAAGCCAACGGCGCCTACCGGGTGCTGGTGCGCCAGGGCAGCGAGTTTAAAGTAGAAGCTGCCGGCGAGGACCGTGACCTGCGCGATTTGCAGATTTCTACCAACGGCAATGAGTTGCTGATTCGGCACCACGAGCGGGGCTTTTGGTCGAATTGGAAAGGCAACCGCAACCCCGTGCTAGTGCGCGTAACCATGCCTGCCATAGATAAGCTAGAGCTGAATGGTGCTTGCCAAGCTGATGTAGCTGGCTTCAACGAGGCCCGCAATCTAAATGTGGAGCAGAACGGTGCCTGCGCCGCTACCCTCGCCGTGAATGCAACGCGCCTGTCGCTGGATCTAAGTGGGGCTTGTCAAACTACCCTGCGCGGCCAAGCCAACGACCTAGTAGTAGATGGCTCCGGGGCCTGCCAGGTGGATGCTCTGGGCCTAACTGCCCGTACTGCCAACTTCGACTTATCGGGAGCCAGCAACGCCAAAGCCCGTGTGCAGGAAAGCCTGAAAGTGGACCTCAGCGGCGCCAGTGAGGTAAAGTATGCTGGCAACCCCAGCCGTATCTCGAAAGATGTAAGCCGCGGCTCTTCCCTGGTAGCCATCCGCGAATAACTATCGCACAGGCAACGCTTTGGCAACTACCGCCATCTACCCTATTAGAATCCGCCGGTGGGTCGCTGGTTTGTGGTGAGTGAGCCCGTGACCCAAGAAAGCCCTTTCCCTACCCCGCTGCAACGGAAGGGCAAAGGGCTTTCTCCTTTTTATAAGAGTGAAGTTGTGAGGTTGAGAAATGTGTGAATAAAAAAGCGCGTGTCATCCTGAGCGCAGCGAAGGACCTTCTCACGCTAGAACGACAGGCGTAACAAAGACTCGTTCCACCGGCAGAAGGCACTTCACTGCGCTCAGGATGACACGCGTTTTAACTACTCAACCTCACAACTTCACCACTTCCAGCCCTTTCTTCTCGCCCAGCTCCAGCAGTAGCGGGAAGGCCTCGTCATACTCGTTGCGCACGCGGCCATCGAGGATGGCTTCCAGCACGGCTTCCTTCAGCTCTCCTACCTCGCGGCTGGGCTTCAGGCCGAAGGTTTCCATGATGATTTCGCCGGTAATGACGGGTTTGAAGTTGCGCAAGTGGTCTTTTTCTTCCACTTCGCGTAGTTTTTCTTCCACCACATCGAAGTTGCGCAGGTAGCGCGCCACGCGCTGGTGGTCCTTGCTGGTAATGTCGGCGCGGCACAGCTGCATGAGGTGGTCGATGTCGTCGCCGGCCTCGAAGAGCAGGCGCCGTACGGCCGAATCGGTCACGATTTCTTTAACCAGCGCAATAGGCCGCAAGTGCAGGCGCACCAGCTTTTGCACCATCCGCATCTCTTCGCCTAAGGGCAATTTCAGATCGGCAAAAATCTGCGGTACCCAGCGGGCACCCTTGTCCTCGTGGCCGTGGAAGGTCCAGCCTACGCGTTTGTCGAAGCGCTTGGTGGCGGGCTTGGCAATATCGTGCAGAATGGCCGCCCAGCGTAACCACAGGTCGGCGCCGGTGGCCACCACGTTGTCGAGCACTTGCAGGGTATGGTAGAAGTTGTCTTTGTGCGCGTGCTGCCCTACCCGCTCTACCCCTTGCAATTGGGCCATCTTCGGGAAAATCAGCTGCAATAACCCGCACTGAAACAACAGCTTAAATCCATAGCTGGGCGTGTCAGCCAGGATAATTTTATTCAGCTCTGTGGTGATGCGCTCCTGCGACACGATCTTGATGCGGTCCTTGTTGCGGGCAATGGCATCGTAGGTATCCGGCTCAATATCGAAATCAAGCTGAGTAGCAAACCGAATAGCGCGCAGCATGCGCAACGGGTCGTCGGAGAATGTAACGTCGGGGTCGAGGGGTGTGCGGATGGTCTTGCGCCGGATGTCGCCTATGCCATCGTAGCGGTCTACCAGCGCACCAAAATCCGCCGGATTCAGGCTGATGCCCAAAGCATTGATCGTGAAGTCGCGGCGGGCTAGGTCTTCTTCCAGCGTGCCGGCTTCTACCTCTGGCTTGCGGCTCTCGGCGCGGTAACTTTCCTTGCGGGCACCCACAAACTCCACCTCAATCTCGGGGGTAGGCAGCATGGCCGTGCCGAAGTTTTTGAACACCGTTACGCGCGGCCGGCCTGGCAGCTTCTTGCCCACGGCCTGCGCTAGCCGGATGCCGTCGCCCACGCACACCACATCCACATCCTTGCTCGGCCGGCTGAGCACCAAGTCGCGCACGTAGCCCCCAATCACGTAGGCGGGGTAGCCCAGCTCGCCGGCGGCTTCAGCAATGGTACGAAACAGGGGAAGGTCGGGCAGCTGCGGATTGTTCATGCCGCAAAGGTAGCAACGCCCCTAAAATGGTTCTCTCGTCCAATATGCCAAACCATCGCCTTGTACAAAAAAAAGCGCCTTCGGAGAATTCCGAAGGCGCTTTTTAGAGCGGTAACCCGCCAAACAACTACTGCTTGGGAGTTTCTTCTACCATTTTATCGGCAGGAACGTCGCGCACTACAGCCGTGTCGCCCGACTCAGGAGCCATTTCAGCAGCGGCTTTATCAGCGGTGTTTTCAACGGCATCGCCAGCAGCGTCTACATTAGCAGCAGCATCGTTGGTAGCGCTTTCAGCGGTAGCTTCGGCGTTTTCCTGCGTTTTTTCGGAGCAAGAAGCCAGGGCGAAAGGAGCGAAAGCGGCCAGAACGAGCAGTGATTTGAACGAGAATTTCATGGTCAATCAGTGAAAAGGTGAAGGAGTTGTTTGGCCTTCATACCGCTACCCAGCTAAATGTAACCCCCTGTCGAGCTTACTTTTTTCTGCTGCGACTAATCACGTACTGTTTCCAGACTACCGTCTACCAGCACCCGTACCACCCGCGAGGGCGCTACTCGCGTGTCGTCGTCTTGGCGCCAGCTCACCACATAGTCCACACCGCGGTTTAGCTGCGGGTCTACGTCGCGGTAGACGGCCGGCGTCGGCTCCCCGCTTCGGTTGGCCGATGTAGACACCAGTCCGTGCCCCAGCCGGCGCACTAGCTTGCGGCAAAACTCGTCGCGCGGAATGCGCAGGCCCACCGTACCATCGGGCCCTACCAGTTGCGGTGCCATATGCCGGCTGGCAGCCACGATATAGGTAGTAGGCCGCTCCTGGGCGGCCAGTAGCTCGGCCAGGTTGTCGGGCACGGTGGCAGCATAGCGGGCAAACATGGCCTCATCGGCTACCAGCACAATGCTGGGCTTGCCCTCGGGCCTACCCTTCAACTTGTAGAGCCGCTCCACCGCTTTCGTCGATTCGGCGTCGCAGCCCAGGCCCCATACCGTATCGGTGGGGTAGAGAATGACTTGTTGCAGCAGCAGCGCGTCTACGGCTGCTTCTACTTCTTGCTGGAATAGGTTCATAGAAGTGGTGAAGTGGTGAAATGGCGAGTGGAAGCGTTTGCTTGTCTGGGTGTACACGGAGCCTTCGTATCAGTGAGGAAGCAAATGTATTAGCAACTGGTGCCTACCCAAAATGGTCCTTCGCAACTCAGGCAGATGGATAGTTCACCTCACCATTCGCAATTTCACTACGCACTACTTCACTATTGCCTATCGTTTGGCATAGCTCCACTAGCACGCCGGCAGCACTTTTTGGGTGCACAAAGCACACGAGCTTGTTGTCGGCGCCGCGCTTGGGCTCCTCGTTGAGCAGTACGAAGCCCTCGGCCCGCAGCCGCGCCATTTCAGCTCGGATATCATCTACTTCAAAGGCCACGTGGTGAATACCTTCTGGTTTTTTGAGCAGATACTTGGTGATGGCACTATCAGCAGACGTACCGGCCAGCAGCTCAATTTTGGAACCGCCTACCTTAAAAAACACGGTATCTACAGCTTCGCTGGCTACGTGCTCCTGCTTGTAGGGCGCCACGCCTAGCAGCTTTGTGTAGAGGGCCGTGGCCGCCGACAAATCGTGGACGGCTAGGCCAAGGTGTTCGAGATTCGTGAGCATGAGAAGCTAGGCAGAAAGGCTATAGAAGGTCTCTATAGCAGTATTAGGATTATAAAGACATTTACACTGGCAAAGTAAAACCTCTTTAGTAGTTTTGCTGTTCTAGATGCGAATGATTCTCCGCTGAACTCACTGACTCCGAGCCATGCTCAAGCTACCTATCTACCTCGACAACAACGCCACTACCCCTCTCGACCCACGGGTGCTGGATGCCATGATACCGTTCTTCACAGAAGTATACGGCAATGCGGCGTCTCGCAACCATCCCTTCGGTTGGGCCGCTGAGGAGGCTGTGGATTACGCTCGCGAGCAAATCGCGCAACTGATCAACTGCGATCCAAAAGAAATTATCTTCACTTCGGGCGCTACTGAGTCGGACAACCTCGCTATCAAAGGCGTGTTCGAGATGTATTCTCAGAAGGGCAACCACGTCATCACGGCTACTACCGAGCATAAAGCAGTACTCGACACCTGCAAGCATATCGAAAAGCTGGGTGGTAAGGTTACTTACCTGCCCGTGAATGAGCAGGGCCTGATTAGCCTGGAAGACCTGGAGGCCGCCATGACACCCGAAACGATTCTGGTGACTATCATGTACGGCAACAACGAAACCGGCACGATTCAGCCCATCCAGGAAATCGCCAAAATTGCCCACAAGCACGGCGCGCTGTTCATGACCGACGGCACGCAGGCAGTAGGCAAGATTCCGGTAGACGTTATTGCTGACGGCATTGACCTGATGGCTTTCACGGCTCACAAAATGTACGGCCCCAAAGGGGTAGGCGCTTTGTACGTGCGGCGTAAATCGCCCCGCGTGAAGGTGACGGCCCAGATGGACGGTGGCGGCCACGAGCGTGGTATGCGCTCCGGCACGCTGAACGTACCCGGCATCGTAGGTTTCGGCAAAGCCTGTGAATTGGCCCGCCTCGAAATGGCCCAGGATGCTGAGCGCCTGAGCAAACTACGTGACCACCTCGAAAAAGAACTGCTGACGCTGGAAGAAAGCTACGTAAACGGTTCTGTGGAGCGCCGCCTACCCCACGTAGCCAACATCAGCTTCAAGTATGTAGAAGGCGAAGGCCTAATGATGGGTGTGAAGGACCTGGCTGTATCGTCGGGTTCGGCTTGCACGTCGGCCTCGCTGGAGCCTAGCTACGTGCTGAAGGCCCTCGGCTTGAGCGACGACTTGGCACACTCCTCGCTACGCTTCGGCCTGTCGCGCTTCACCACCGACGAGCAAATCGAATATGCTATCGGCCACGTAAAAGAAGCCGTGACTAAGCTTCGTGAGATGTCGCCACTGTGGGAGATGCACAAAGAAGGCATCGACCTTAACTCTATTGAGTGGGCAGAACACTAGAATCAATTAAAAATTGAGAATTAAAAACCGAAAGGTGGTTCACTATCCTGACTATCTTTTGATTTGAAACTCAATTTTCTAATTCTTAATTTTTAATTCTTAATTGACAACGTCATGGCTTACTCTGATAAAGTAATTGACCACTACAGCAACCCCCGCAACGTGGGCACGCTGGACAAAAGCAAAAAAAACCGTAGGTACTGGCTTGGTAGGCGCTCCTGAGTGCGGCGACGTTATGCGTCTGCAAATTGAGGTAGACGAAGCCACCAACACCATCACCGACGCTAAATTCAAGACGTTCGGCTGCGGCTCGGCTATTGCTTCTTCGTCGCTTGCTACGGAATGGCTGAAAGGCAAAACCGTAGACGAGGCACTGGCTATCGACAACATGGAGATTGTGGAAGAACTGGCGTTGCCGCCCGTGAAAATCCACTGCTCGGTGTTGGCTGAAGATGCCATCAAATCGGCCATCAACGACTACCGCGTGAAGAATGGCTTGCCAGCCCTGGAGTTGGAGAAGTCACACCACTAAGTTGGCTCCCGGTATTATCGGGTGCATACCATTGTAGAGGGTAGGAAGCAACTAAAATAGCTGTTGCTTCCTACCCTTTATTATTTAGAAAGGTATCAGATAAACTAAACCTTTTGGGGTGTACTTTTGTACTAGAAATGGCCACATCGGTCAGCTTCGCTTACCCCTACCCTTACTGCCATGATTACCGTTTCTGACAAGGCAAAAGATAAAATCGAACATCTCATGCGCGATGCCGAACTAGATGCTACCTACCGGTTGCGTGCATCAGTGGCAGGCGGCGGCTGCTCGGGCCTGTCCTACAAGCTAGACTTCGACAACGAGGTGAAGCCCATGGACCAGGAGTTTGAGGACAAAGGCGTCCGGGTGGTAGTAGACATGAAAAGCTTCCTTTACCTAGCCGGCACCGAACTCGATTTCTCGGATGGGCTAAACGGCAAAGGCTTCTATTTCGACAATCCCAATGCCAGCCGTACCTGCGGCTGTGGTGAAAGTTTCTCGGTGTAAAGAAGGTTATTTCGTACAAAAAGGCCCTAGCTTTTAAAATAGTTAGGGCCTTTTTGTGTAATGCAAGTTTTATTCAAAAGCAGAACGCACCTTTAATTTCCATACTTTATAGAAATACAACTTCGCGCTGCTATACAATATTACCCAGAACCAAAATGTTCCCTAAAAAGCAAAAACCCCGTTTTCAGTTTGAAAACGGGGTTTGCAGAGAGGATGGGATTCGAACACCTCTCGTAACTACTTATCTTTTAGCAGGTTGCAGCCGAGCTTTCTCTGTGTGTAACCGGGTGTGTAGCCGGAACGCCGAAAGCAAGGCTGCTAGGACAACGACTTAAGCGGCCAGCTCTTCTTCCGTCTCAGGCGCACGCCAGGAGACAGACATAGAAACGGGCTGCTCAACTGCTGCATCGTTGTCCGAGTTAAAAGACTCGCCATCGGTGCCCGTGGCCTGCAACTGCCGACGTGGGCGGCTACGCAATTCTTCCATAAGCTCCAGCGCCATCTTGCGCCACTTATCCCGGTCGTCCTTTACTTCCTTTAGTTCGGCAGATTCGACCACAGCCTGGGGCTGCTGGGGCTTGGGGTCTTTCGGCATCGGTGCGAGGCTGCGACTCTCGCGCAGCATTTCACCGTTGCCAGTAAGCAACCAATCTAAGCTAACGGTTGGGATTCGCTCTGCCACGGCTTCAATTGCATCAAGCGCCGGTTTATTAGGTCCAGTCTCAATACGCGTGTAGCGGCTGCGGTCTATACCAACGTGCCGCGCGAAGTCGGTCACGTTCATATCTAAGTGCTTTCGCAAAGCAGCTAGACGGGTGTTGATAGTATCCATTGTCAGGCGTGAAATTTAGTGTGATATATTTTGCATTTATGCTTTGCAGTGTGTAATATTGTTACATCAGTGCCGCATATCATTACAAATGTGCGATTCATCGCACACAAAAACAAAACATTTAAATAATTTAATATGAAACACATCCTTCAAAAAGTCCAAGGCGAGACAAATCGCCAGGAAAAGGAGCGCTTTAAAGAGGCTCTTGCTGAGGTGGTTCCGCATATGGATCACTTTTTTTCACGCATGACCAAGCGTAAATTCCCAAACCGCACTTTACTTCACATTCAACATGTGAAGCAGCGCGCTGTGATTGACTGGGATGTGTTGGCCTACTGGTTCGAAGAGTTCATGCCCCAGCCTGTAGAAGCATAGCCATGAAGACCAACGTAGTGATGCTCTCGCCAGACCGGGAGTTATTCGGCATCAAGATTCGTCAAGAGTCAAAAACAGGCCACCTTAACCTATCCGACCTGCAAGCCGCCTACGCGGTAGCGCGTGAAGAATACGGCTGGTCAGAGAAGCGCATTGACCACATCCTACCCCAGGTCGAGAATCGCGAAAGGGTGTATTACCTGCTCCAAGAGCTAAAAATTATAAACGTAGACTTTCATACGTTTATAGAAGAGATTGAAAAGCAGGGTATTTACAAATACCTAAAAGCCTGCAAGAGCTATAAAACCACTGGCGCCCGACAAACAAAAACAACGTGGTGCAACCCCTATATCTGGTCACTGGTTGCAATGGAGTTGAACCCGATGATCTATGCGAAGACAGTTATCTGGCTGACTGACGCATTACTACTCAACCGAATTGAAGCAGGCAACATGTACCGGGGGTTATCGGCCGCTATTGCCAACTTCACCAAGCCAGACTATGCCGCCGTGGCCCGCGCCTTGAATCTGATTGTATTCGGAAAGCACGAAGCAGGTATAAGACAACTGGGAACAGCCGCTGAACTAAAGGAGCTGACCAGCCTGGAAGAGAACATGGCTTTCTCCATAAAAATGGGTTTCATTCGCACACAAGACCAGTTACTTGAGGTGCTGCGCAACGTATGGTGCGACAAATTCAATAAGGGCGTACTAGCTGCCTGATATTTTTTTGCCTGCTAGTGTGTAATATTTCACAATTCATGTTTGCTTATGTGTGATATATTACACACATTTGTATCAATAAGTAACACACTCACTCAACAACCCCTACCATGCCACTACTGCCAGAAGAAAAGTCGGACTTGGAAAACATCCGACACGAACTACTTGAGTTCGCTAATCGGGTGCATGATATGCACGAGGCCAATGCAAGCACTGCTACTGCTAAGCTAGAAAGCTCACTGGCTGAATTGGCAGATAATCTGGAGTACGCCGCCAATGATGTGCGCGACGTGCTACGACACTGGGCCGACTAGCCATGCACACCGCCAACGGCCTGATTGCCATCTACCGCCAAGCCGATTTCCAGGCTGCTATCGGCTACGGCACCGCCCGCGACCTGGGTTGCACACTGATGGAATGCCGCCTCTACGGCCAACACTGCTTCCGGCAGGCACTCTACGATCTACTCGGTCACTAAACACAAAGCCCCGCTACTACCAATAGCGGGGCCTCACTCAACAAATAACTGCACTGCAAATGTACCAATCTCTCGACAACCACCAAGGCTTTCCCGCTACCACCTACATGCAGGTAGCGGCCCCTACCCCGGCTGGCAAGCCCTGCATCCGCGACTACAGCGAACTGGTAACCCGCGTCATTCCTGAACCACTGGCACAGCTGGTGCCGCTGCCTGAGCTGGCCCGCCGCTGTGATGAGGTAGCGCGCACGCAGCCCCGCTTCCGCGAAGAGACGCCCATTCTGCTGGCTGCCGAAACCCGCCGCCGGGCCGTGCTGGCTAATCCTTTACGACTCGCTTAAGCCTACTGCTATGAAATTCAAGATTGTAAAAGGCACTGCCTTATTCGAAAAGCTATCTGAATTGCAGGCTAAATGCACGGAATGCAATAAGGCAGCGCGGGCGCTAGCCGACCAGCAAGGTGCAAACGGCTTCGCCTCAGGCCGCAATATGATAGCTGGTGGCATTGCCGCCCTATGCTTCGACGACAAGCCAGAAGGCTACAGGCTGTTGCAGCAACCCAACTATTACTATCCCAAGGTAACAAAGGCGAACCGCCCACTGCACGATGCTATAGCGGCCCTGCCTACAGTTGGTAACGACGACCTGAATGGTCTGCTCAACTACAAGTTTCAGACAGTCTGCGATGGTGACAAGATGTATTGGGCTTCGCGTCCAGGGGTGATTTGGGGAGAGGAGCAAATCCTAGTGGACACAGGCAAAGCCAAGTACGAGCCAGTGGCCGACATGATTGAGATTCTGGAATCCGAATACCTACGCCTGCAAGGCAAATAACACCATGCGCCACCACCGCACCGACGAACACGGTCAGCCGACCGACCGCAGCCTGCTGCAAGGCGGCTACGAGACACCCGGCCTGAGTCCTGGCCTATTGCGCACGGTGGGTGTACTCGCCTTCGTGCTGATGGTGGCCTGTATCCTTCTCTTCTCCTAATCCTACTCCGATGTTTCATATCACGATTACCCCCGCACAGGATGGCCATACGGCTACGGCTGTGCGCTGCGGCCAACTACTGGCCTGCGCTACGTGCAAAACCAAGGATAAAGCCGCCAAAGAGGTGCGCACGGATGCCCAGGCGCTACTGCAAGGCGCGGGCCTACCGGCTGAAACCGCCGTCGTGGTGGAGGCAGTGCCCGCTAAGGCCAAACGCTACGTGCCCCGTGGTGGCCGTGGCCCGATGCCGATTGCTCACCTGGTAGGCTCCTTGGAGGCTGTCAAAACGAGCGCGCGGTAATGCGTGGCACTCCTGGCGACTACCGCCTACCCCGCCAAAAGCGCGAGGCGCACGCCTACCTCCTGCTGGTGCTGGCTACTGTCATCGGCCTACTACTCGGTGGGTGTGCCCGCCGCCCCGCCGATTTACGCGTGCACCGCCCGGCCAATTACCACAGCCGCCCGGTCCTACTCCTCGATGCCGAGTACCGCAGCGCCCAGCAGGCCCAGCGCCGCCTCACCTCTAAGACCTACTAAGATGGATAATCAAAACAGAGAGCTGACACCAGTAGAGCAAGCCAAGCTCACGCTATTGAAAGCCGAGGAAAAGCAGTTACTGGCTATGACTGAGGCTTACAAACAGGTGATAGAGGCCAGCCGGCCGATAATAGAAATTCTCACTGTCTCCACGGTCGAATATTCGCCAACCAGTGCACTAGAGGCTGCTACGGCCGCTTGCGCTAACCGCCTTTGGGCAGTGCAAAATCTGATCAAGTACATCAACGGCGAGTTGCCCTTTTAACCATGGCACGCACTAACGACGAAATAGCCACCAAGTACGGCATTGCCGACACCGGCCACGACTTCTTCCGCTTCTGCCAGCAGGCGCAGGAGTTAGCCGACAAGTTCCACTGCGCCAGCTGCACGGCGCTGGCTACCTCCAAGATGGACCTGCGCGGGTTGGCCCTGCCCTACTACAGCCTGTCGGGCCTGGATAGCGCCCAGCAGAACTTCTGCCACAGCACCGAGCGACCCTACGAGACGCTCATCAACATGGCCCGCGAACTGAGCGTGCGCTACGCCAAGCGCCGCACCGAACAAGAACAGCACGCACAGGCGGCCTAGAAAACGAAAAGCCGCGCTACTGACATAGCGCGGCCCTTCAACAACCTTAAACACAGCCCAAAGATATGGCAACTGTCGAGAAAACCCTTGTCGCTACCACTTCGAAATTCATTGCCTCTGGCGCCGCCTTATTACGTGTTGCGCAACATGCGCAGCTGGCCGCCCCAAAGAATCAGCCGATTGTACCCATTCTGGAAAACCTACTGCTGTCAGTTGCGGGCTCTCAGCTCACCTTCACGGGCTACGACCTGGAGCACCGCTTTACTTCCTGCCCCCTGCCGATTGAGCGCCGTGGCACCGAGGATGTACACGTGTGCGTGCGTGGCCGTCAGCTAATTGATTTGCTCAAAAACCTGCCCGACCAGCCCCTAACGCTAGCCGTGGTAAGCGACGAGAGCAAATACCCCTCGTTGCACGTGCATGCTGTGACCGACTCGCTGGGCTTTATTCCTACCCATACCGCAACCGCCCGCTACGAGATGAGCGGCGACCCGGGCCATGATTACCCCGCAGCTCACCCGATGGGCAAGATTGCGACCTCCTTCACCCTGCCCGGCCACGTACTGCTGGCCGCCCTGCAAGCTACGCTGCCTGTTACGAGCCGCGATGAGCTGCGCCCCGCTATGACGGGCATTCTCGTGACCGTAAACGCGGCAACGATTGAATTCGCGGCCACGGACGGGCACCGCCTGGTAGCCATCACAAAGGATGATGAGCACGTACTGAGCGGCGAAGCCCGCAGCTTTATTCTGCCCCACAAAGCGGCTGAACTACTGCTAAAGCTGGTCAACCGCGCCGAAACCATTGAGCTGTTGGTAGGCGCCTCACAACTGCTGGTGAAGATGGAGCGGGGCGAGTTGCAGGTGCGCCTACTTGATGAAAAGTATCCTGACTATAAGAAGGTCATCCCAGCCGATAACCCCAATATGCTCACCGTGCACCGGGTAGAGATGCTAGCGGCTATCAAGCGCTGCCAGCTCTTCGCTCCGCATACGATGCACCAAGTCAGGTTTATCCTCTCGCCTGCTGGCTGCCAGGTAGAGGCCGAAAATAAAGATGAGATCAGCAAGGCCACCGAGTCGGTACCGGGCACCTACGAGGGCGCAGATATGACCATTGGCTTCAACGCCAACTTCCTGCGCTTCTTCCTGGAAAAGATGCCCTGCCAGAGCGTGCGCATCAACATGGGCCGCAACAACCAACCGGGTGTGTTCACCTCCGCTGATGCCAGCGACGGGCTACTGTGCCTGCTGATGCCGGTGATGCTCACTGACTACAATGCGCGCTAAGCCATGCCGAAGACCACCCCACCTCTGCAAAAAGGCCAAACGGGTACTATTCAGCGCGGCCCACTGGCCGGTACCGCCTGGCAGTGCGAGAACAGCCAGCCCCGCCAAGATGGCTTCTACACCGTGAGCGTGCCCGATGGCCCGCGCCGCCGCAAGCACCTGCCTATGCCACTGTCGCTGCTGCTACCGAAGGACCAGTTACCGAAAGAAGCATGAGCAGCTACAATATTCTCGCCGGCGACTGCATCAACGGCCTGCCGACCCTTGCCCCCAGCATCGTGCAAACCATCATCACCAGCCCGCCCTATTGGGGGCTGCGTGATTACGGCATTGCCCCGACTGAGTGGCCCGAAATCAGCTACGCCCCGATGGCGGGCCTGCCTGCGCTGGTGATACCCGCTATGACTTGCTGCCTGGGGCTGGAAGCTACGCCCGAAGCATTCATTGGGCACCTGCTGCATGTGTTTCGCTTGGCTGCCCCAGCGCTGCGCAAGGATGGCACGGCGTGGGTCAATCTGGGGGATACTTATAGCGGTAGCCGATGTGGCGGCAATACTGGCATTATTCAAGGCAAGCAGTCCGGCCGCGGGCGTGCTGAGTCGGTTGGGGCCCGCAAGCAAGTATTGCAGGCTCAAACGGAAAGCCGTCGCCGTGACCGTACGGCAGTACCTCGATCCGATGTACAGGTTGGAGGCCTCCAAGCGAAAAACTTGGTGGGTATTCCTTGGCGCTTTGCGCTAGCTATGCAGGCTGATGGGTGGATACTCCGCCAAGACATCATTTGGCACAAGCCCAATCCAATGCCGGAAAGCACAGTAGATCGGTGCACGAAGGCTCACGAGTACATCTTCCTATTCAGCAAGTCAAAGCAGTACTACTTTGACCACAAGGCAATAGCCGAGCCGTTGGCTTCATCTTCCGTTGCGCGACTCGCTCAGGATCTCGAGCAACAAGAGGGAAGTGCACGCGCCTACGGTGGCGGCGCAAAACTGATGAAGGCAGTTAAGCGCACCTCTGGCAATTTAGAGCGCAAGCCTCGGCCAGATGCGCCAGAATCTCAAGTAGGCAATCAAATGGGCTCTGTGCCTTGGGTAGATGCTGATGACCTGCGCAACAAGCGCTCAGTTTGGTCGGTGGCCACCAAGCCCTATAGCGAAGCTCACTTCGCTGTTTTCCCGCCGGCGCTGATTGAGCCCTGCATTCTGGCTGGCAGCCGCCCCGGCGACGTGGTGCTAGATATGTTCTCAGGCTCCGGAACCACCGGACAGGAAGCCCTGCGCCACGGCCGCGCCTACATCGGCATGGAAGCAAAGCCCGAGAACGTGAAGCTACACCATAAGCGCATGCGCGGCCTGCAATATCAATTACTGCCTACCACGCCATGAGCCACCGCCCGAACCGCTTCCTGCACGCCGAGAGTGCAGGAAGCCCGCTCACTCCGATTACCCGCCCCGTTATGAAGCTTACCCCTGCCGAGTTGCCCCTCACGCTAAGCGCCGATGTGCTGCGCTTGCCGTACCCACCGGCAACGCGGTTGGTGCTGGCGGAAATCGTCTCGCTGCATGCGTGCAACGCTGGCCTGTGCGATGCATCCGACCCACACTTTGCCGCTCGGCTGAGCGTCAATAAAGACACGGTGAGTGTGGCCATCAAGCTACTCGAAGCCGATGGCTTGATAAGCAAAGTAGTGGTACCCGTTCAGGGCGGCAAGTACCGGACGCTAACGCCCAACCCCGCCGCTATTACCGCCAAGGCTGCTACCAATCCCTACCCAGATGTGGAGGTAAACACACGCCGGAATTTCCGGCGTGTACAAGACGGAAATTCCGGTTTGCACACGCCGGAAATTCCGGTTCCACACGCCGGAAATTCCGGCTTCCACAAACCGGAATTTCCGATTTCACAAACCGGAATTTCCGGCGGTAATACTTCCACTACTAATATTCCAATAGAACATTCCATTAAACCTTCCAGTGCTACGCACGAGGCGGCGGTGGAAAGTGAAGAAGTTGGGCAGGTCGCAGCCGAAGAAATTCAAGTCGACCCTATCCGCCCAGCCGCTCAGGCTCCGCACACTGGGGGGGCGGCCGAGCCCGCGCCGAGCAAGCCCGCCAAGAAGAGCCGGCTACCCAAGGCGCCGCGCACCTCTCGGCCTGAAGTGCCCTTCCTCGAATCCGAGTACGCCGACTACGACACGTTCGCCGCAGCCTTCGTCGGCACCGATTACGCGCTGGCCAACCTGCGCTACTACCACGAAAAGATTTCGGCCTGGCGCCAGAAGGGAGAAGTACCCCGGCGCAAAGACTGGCTAGCCACCGCAAAGCAATTCTTCCTCCATGACATCTCTTCCAACAGCCTCGTCCTCGACCCAAGCACTCAGCGCGCCCCTGCCCACGCCGGAGCACGCGCTACTCGCCCTGGTTACGTCTCCCGGTACGATCAGTGAGCTGGCCCGCACGGAGAACCCCGACGCCCGCATGATGCTGGCCGAGTTGTCGGTAGGACTTACCCCGGCGGTGGCCACCTCGGCACCGAAGCTCTTTCAGCTCAATCGGCAACTCGGTGAGGCTACGGTGGTGAAGCTGCTGGTAGTGATTCTGAAATCCTTCGTGGACTCTGTGAAGGTGCCGACCAAGCCCGACGCGGCCGACATCATCGAAATGGCGGACACGCTGGCGCAGACCTACACCCACGACAGCATCAAGGACATTGTACTGGCCTTGAAGGATATGCGGACCCAGGGCACGAAGTTCTATCAGTCGCTGGACCCCAGCACCATCTACGCCGGCCTGAATAAGTACTTCGAAAAGAAGGCGGACTTCCTCGAAAATCAGCACTACGATCAGAAGGTGATGGGCCAAGCGGCGGAGGCGGTTGCGCTGCGCACCTTCTCTGTCAGCGCAGGTGAGGTGCTGGACAACATTGCTGCCCGCATTCCTGAAGACCACCCCAACCGCGAACGGCTACGGCGCCGGCTCAGCCTAGCAAAGGCCCGTGCTGCCCGAAACCTGATTTCGAAAGAGCAGCACGAGAAGGTGCAGGCAGAGCACCGTCAGATGACGACCCGGCCCGACCGCAAGGACTGGGGCAAGAAACCTAATCGGAACGCCGCATGAGCCTCTGCCAGAACTGTATTGCCCGCCTCGTCGATACTGACGACAGGGACCGCACCCGCGCTGTGTTGGTGCGCTGGGCGATGAAGCGCCGCGGCTTCGTCACGCAAGACACGATGACAGACGAGGAGTTGCTGAGCCGCCAAGACCCACGCATTCAGGACGCCCGGCAAGATGCCGACGAAATTATCTGCCTACTGATTGGCATTAAAGCCCGATTTCCCGCCGAAGACCCACCATTCTGATGAAAACGCCCCAGCAGTACATCGATCAGGTGATGGGCAACGTGCCCAGCGGCCTGCTCACCAACGCCGCCGCCCAGGCAGCCATTGCCCAGGCCCAGGCTGACCTGCACGCCTACTACCGACAGCTGATGCGCGCGGTGCGCAACAGCCGACCATCCTCCACCCGCGGCCTGGCGCTGCCCAACGAAGAAGCGGCATGAATAAGAAAATCATTTATGGCTGCGAAGCCCGCGGCGACGCAGATAGCCCCTACCTGACTCGCTACACACTGCTGAGCACACGCTGGTTTCAATTGTGTGTGCATGTGTTTCACCGTTCGGATGCGGATGACCTGCATGATCATCCTTGGAATTTCTGGACACTACCACTGCGGCACGGCTACAAAGAAGAGTACGCCACCACGCCAGGCCAGCCACACGCTACCCGAATTCGCGAATGCAAGGTAGGGCGGCTGTACTACCGCCCCGCCAGGCATACCCACCGAGTCATTCTGCACAACAAGTGGCAGGACGAACCAAGCCAGCAAGAATACATGCCAGGCAAGTTCGCTATGGGCAAACGGCTAAAGCCTGCTGAAGCTATAACCCTTGTGCTGATGACAAAGCGACGGCGCGAGTGGGGTTTCTACGTGAAGGGTGTGTGGCAGTACTGGATTCATTATTTCGACGCAAAGGGCTGCTGACATGAGCACCCGCACCAAAATTCAGCAGCACCTCGCCGGCACCGATGAGGCCCAGCTGCACCGCCTACGCCGGCTCTACCCCAACGAACGGGAGGTCGTGAAGGCCATAGACGAACGACTGAAGCAACTGCAACCCAAACCCGCCTACTACAAATAACATGAGCCACACACTACTAAAAACAGCAAAAGGCCCTGTCGGCAGAATACTACTTTACGAAAACTACCCTTTACACCCGGCCGCCAACGGTTGTAAATACTTTGTGCTTTGTGAGGCGCATAGCACTGTAACCGGCTGCAATAGGTTGGATGAGTTCAAGCTATTCTGTGGCAAGTGGCTTGACTGGTGTCCGGCCTGCACGGGTAAGAAAGGAGGTGAGGGGAAATGAGGAAGGGTATAACTATCCGCCTGTCACCCGAAGCAGTTCATGGGTTGGCCGCAGCACTGCCTACGCTAATCTACATGGTGCCTTTCAGTGAGGATGGGCCTCAACACAAAGCCTTTCTTGAGTTACGAGAGGTGTTGCGGAGTAAGGGCATTGAGATTCAGCAGACAGAACCCTGTGAAGATGACTGAAGCAGTCCGCGCCCAATTAATCGCGGCAGGCGCACTACCGAGCGGCGGGAAAGGGAAACGCCCGCCCGCCGCTCCAAGTGCTGCCAGAAGCCAGAAAACCGATACCCAGCAGCCTCCTGCCTTGCGCCCTGCCTACCGTGTAGTAGCATGGCCCGACTCCAACGCCTACCGCTTCGTGTGCCACGGTATCAGTGAGGCCCAGGTAGCCATCCTACGCCAAGCCTGCCAGGCCGCTGGTATTCCCCAACAGTTATAACCTAAGAAGATGAGTTTCCTCTATAAACGCGCTCAAAAGCAGTATCGCAAGAGTCTACTTCGGCAGCGTCCCTACAAGTATTTCCCCTCATTAAACTTTGCGGCTAAACGACTGGGTGAGTACTGTGAACTAAGCGCAAAGGCGGTAGAGACAGGCCGACAGTTCCCGTTATCTGTAGCCCATTACGAACTACGGCGGGCCTTGCCAGAGAAGCTGCGCATTGCCCGTTTGTGGCATAAAGCCCAACAACTACATCCCTAACCACCCCACGCCGATGCCGCTGATTCAAAACGTGCCCCTGCTGACGGCCTGATGTACTACCCTTATCCCATCCCTACTATGCGTCCCGCTCTCACCGCTATTATTCTTCCCATTACCTGCCAAGCTCCCGCCCCGCAGCCTGGCTCCCGCAGCTTCCTGATCTCCGAGATGACCACCGCTGCCCGCCGGGTAACCGACATCAGCCGCAAGCACCCGAGCTGGCCCCAGGCCCGCGTCCGGAGCACCGTCGCACGGGAGCTGGCCATCAGCACCGTGCAGCTGCGCTACCTGCTCCGTAAGGCTGCCGAGCAAGAGCAAGTCAGCCAGAATGCAAATTGAGTTACGCTTTTTGCAGCCGAGTTACGGATTTGGAAGGGCGCGTTTTGTAAGGCTTTAAAGGAGTCGGAAGTTCGGGGAACGGCCCTAAAGTAGGGCTATCTAGGGCAATGCCGAAAACCTCAACTTCCTTCAAAGCTGGACAGGGTGGCCGAAAAAAAGGCGCCAAAAATAAGTTTACCACCGCTCTCACCGAGCGGATTGAGGACGTATTGAGCAAGCTCGACGAGACGCTGCTCGAAGACCTGGAAAAGCTAACGCCCGCCAAACGTGTCGAGGCGTTTTTGCAGTTGCAGGAGTACGTACGGCCCAAGCTCAGCCGCAAAGAGCACACGGGCGAAGGTGGTGGCCCGATTCAGCTCACCACCATCCGGCTAACGGAGGTAAAGCGGGAGGGCCAGCCATGAGCAGTACCCTCGACATTCGCCACACCAGCGTATTCACGCGCAACCTTGAGGCTTGCCAGCAGCCCACCACGCGCATTGTGGTGAACCAAGGCGGCACCCGTAGCAGCAAGACGGTGAGCTTAGTACAGCTGGCTATCTACCTATGCCTGATGGAAGCGGGTATTCTCATCAGCATTGTGCGGGAGACGCTACCCGCGCTAACGGCCACGGTGCTACGTGACTTTGAGGAGCAGCTGACGACGCTGGGCCTGTTTCAGGTGCTGGACTCACATAACAAGAAGGACCACCTCTACACCTTCCCCAACGGCAGCCAGGTAGAATATTTCAGCATCGACGACGCGCAGAAGATCCGCGGCCGCAAACGCGACTACCTACTGGCTAATGAAGCCAACGAGCTACGCCTCGACGACTGGCGCCAGCTCATCTTCCGCACTAGCCGGGTGCTGTTTATTGACTTCAACCCCAGTGAGGAATTTCACTGGATTTATGACGAGGTGCTGCCCCGGCCGGACTGCGTGTTCATTCAAAGCACCTACCTCGACAATCCGTTCCTACCTGTCAGCATCATGCAGGAAATTCGCCTGCTGGAGGCCGCTGACCCCAACTACTGGCGCATCTATGGCTTGGGTGAACGGGGTGCCGCTGGCACCACCATTTTCACGCACTGGCAGCAGGTAGCTAGTGTGCCACCATCCGCCGCCCACCGTCGCTACGGGCTGGACTTTGGCTTCAACCACCCCACTAGCCTGGTGGAAGTAACGGAAACCGAAACGGCCCGCTACTGGCAGCAGCGGCTGTATCAGTCGCACCTCACAACACCCGACCTGATTGAGCAGTTGAAGGTGGCGGTACCGAACCGGCGGGAAGTCATCTATGCCGACCATGCCCGCCCCGAAATCATTGAGGACATCCGGCGCGCTGGCTTTGCCATCAAGGAGGCCGACAAGGCCGTGAAGGCGGGTATTGACGAGGTGAAAAGCAAGCCGCTGTTCGTCACGGCTGATAGCGTGGACCTGATCAAGGAACTACGGGCCTATAAGTGGAAAACGCTGCGCACCGGGCAGATTCTTGATGAGCCAGTGAAGCTCAATGATGACGCTATTGACGCGGGCCGCTACGGCACCTACTCCTACGCGCTGGAGCACAAAGTGAATACCCCTATCCGTCACTCCCAATCCTTCGGCGCCGTGCGCCGCCGCTAGTCTATGCCCTACGCGTTTCACCTCCCCGTCTCCGACCGCCTCGTTATCCTGCCCGACCGCTGGCAGGACGTGACGCTACAGCAGGCCGATGCTCTTAGCGCTGGCAAGGATATCTACGACTACTTGGCGGCTCTCTGTGGCGTGTCTCCGGAGCACATTATGCAGTGGCCCGCCTCGGTGCTAACGCCCGGCCAACTGGAGTGTCTAGCCTTCCTGGGCCAACCCATGCCCGAGCTGCGCACCTTGTCGGTGCCGAAATACTTTGCCCTGCCTGGCGCTGGCCCAGACAAGTGGGTGTCAATGGCTGTGCCGCAGGACATCAGTAGCCTGAGCTTCGGCCAGTCCGTCGACTTGGCCGCCGTACTCACCGACACCAGCCTGAGCGCTTACCAGCAGCACGCTAAGGTGCTGGCTATCTACTTCTACCCGCTGTACTACCGCTGCGCCTACGACTCGGACGCTATCGAGGCCTTTGTAGACATCTGCATGCAGGCCACGCTAGATGAAGCCCTGCCCATCACCGCTTTTTTTTTTGCGCAGTACGAGCGCATCAGGCAGCAGCACGCTCGGCAGCTTAAAAAGATACCGCTCCGCCCTGAAGAGCGTGCGGCCGGCCTGGATAAGCTGGTGGCGGAGTGGGATACGGTGGCCGTCGTGGACGCGCTCAGTGGAGGCGACAAGACCCGTTGGCCCTACTTCTTCCGCCTCAGCTGGGCCGAGGTAAACGTGATGATTGAGTACGAAAACCATCAAGCGCACGTCCGCTACCGGCTGCGTCAGCAACAGGAGAAACAGAGGAAATAATGAAGCACAAGCAACACGCTAAGACACTACTAGCCACACTCAATACCTCAGTGGAGAGCCTGAATAAGGAGGATAAGGCAAAAGTGCTGGGCAAGCTACATAAGCGCCTCCGCAAGCAAATACAAGAAGCTGAAAAACCTCAGCCGATAGGTTTTCGGCAAGCCACACGATGAATACCTACTTCTCTCTCAGCACTGCGAAGTGCACGCCCGATCAAGTGCCAGCTGCCTTCAATCAGATAGTTGATGGGTACATGACAGCCAATCCAGAAAAGAAGATCATCGGCCTTCAGCATGCCACCTGCTCCATTGGCTCGCCTATGTCGCCCTACGTGGTACTTTCTGTACAATTCACTGCTACGGACAAATGAACCTACCCCACGCCCTCATTCAAGCCGCTGCCAGCCAGGTACTACCCGGCTGCTTCTGGCTGCACGGTGAGCAGGAGCTAGCCAACATCAAGTTGGACGAGACCAGCAGCACCGACCGCATCGTGTTCCTCGACGACAAGATGCCCTTCCGTTTCAACGTCAACAAGTACAAGCAAATCACAGGTCTTACCTGCTCCTGCCTGATTATGCTGTTGGTGCCCTCCGATCTGAACGACACCCCGGAGCAGCGCCTACCCCGTAGCGCGGCCATGGTTGATGCTTCTGCTAGGTTCTTAGCAGACCTAGGTATGCGGGTACAGAACATTAAGCAGGTGCGACCCGCCGAAATCATGGCCATTGGTCCCTTCGATAGGCCTGTGGACGGCGTGACGCTCTTTCTGGATATCACGCTGAAAGGCACGGTGAATGTGTGCTTACCCTTAGACCAACCACAGGCATGAAGCTCTTACTCGCCCTATTCTTCTGCCATTGGCTAGCTGACTACACTTGGCTTTCCCGGCCGGATATGTTGGCCGCCAAGCGCTTTGGCAAGCCGTTCGGACCAATCCTCATGCACGGTCTGATACATGCTACGCTCATGTTTGCTGTGTTGCTACTCTTTGGAGTGGAGCAGATACGCGCGGTTGAGCTGTACATATTTCAAACATGGACCCACGCAGGTATCGACACTGCCAAAGGCATGCTCAATCAACACTTTGTCGTGTTGCAAAACCCACAAAACGTGTTGCACTGGTGCGTTTTCGGTCTTGATCAGTACGCGCACTGCGTGGTGATTTTATTGATGTGGCACTACTCAGGATTAGCAGTATGACCGACTTCAGCGACATCCTCAGCCGTGAGCTGCTACGCCTCAAGCAGGACGTAGGCGACCAGATGGTGGCCAACGACCAGATAGCCACCGGCAAAACCCTGCGGGCTGTGCGTGAAGTCGTGGCACCCAACCTGGGCCAGCTCCTGGGCCCCAGCCACGTGCGCTACCTGCGTGACGGCCGCGGCCCTGGTGGCGTGTCGGTGCAGGCTATCCGGGAGTGGATACAGGCCAAGCGGCTCAACCTGAACCCCTTCGCCGTAGCCGAACGCATTAGCCAGCTGGGCACGCTGCTCTACCGTGGCGAAGACCCACGCTTCCAAAAGCCCACCGACACCTTTCAGGCGCCCATACAGGCTGCCTTGCCCCGCCTACGCGCTGCCCTGACGGAGGCCGTGCGCAGTGGGCTGACCAGTGATATAGCTACTTCTATACCCCGCAAACTCTGATATGGCTTGTGACCTGCAAATAGCCGAGTTCGCTCAGAACGGCCCCTATCTGACGGTACGCTTTACCAGCAGCGCCGGCGGCATTCGGGCGCGCTTGAATAATGGGTTGGGTGATGCTTACAACCCGTACTTCGACTACGTGGCGGCTGATGGCAACGGACGCGTGACGTGGCCTCATATACCCGAGGGGGAGTTTCAGTTGAATGCCTACGATGCCAACAACTGCACGGTGTTGCGCAATGTGCAGGTTGTGGTGCCAAAGGTGCGCGGCTGTACCAATCCCTTCGCTAGCAACTGGAATCCGGACGCGACCGATGATGATGGCAGTTGCCAGTTACCCGGCTCGCAGTGGTTTGCTGTGGGTGGCCTCTACCCGCCCGTGGCGGCGCTGGCTACGCCGGTGTCCTCGCTATTCAAGGCAGACCAAACCCCGCGCCAAGGGCTGTATGTGGAGGTGGAACTATACCGAATTACTGAGACAGTGCCGTTTGCCCGGCTCCGGCAAGCTGTCCGCTCGCAGTACACGACGACCAACGCAGAGCCTTATCTGCGGGGCCTACTGGATACGGAGGCTGTGCCCGTGCGCGTCGATGCTTACGTCGACGACACAGCCACTGTCGTGTTCAACTACCGATACCGGGAGGTGGACAGCGAAGGGGTTGGCCAGTGGCGCCAGCATCCCGCCTCGCACTACGCGGTGCTCAGTGCTCCGGAGAGCAGCCTACGGCCTTATATCGCGGGTAGTGACGCCCTCCCCCTGACGGCCTTCGCGGAGCCTACCCAGTTTGTTGGCTACCCGCTGGAGGTATCAGCCGTGCTGCCCGCTGACCGCCTTGGCACCTGGTACGCGCAGTGGCGCTACCTCGATAGCGCAGGCCGGCAGGTGGAAGTCAAGGCCGTGCCGCTGCCAGCTGACCTGCCCGCTGGCGTGGTACGCCTGCGCGTGCCACCACTGCCACCGGTGTGTGCGGCCTCGGTAGAGCTGACGCTGATGGACATCGACCGCACCAGCGCCGCTAACTGCGCCCCCGTGGTAGTGACGCCACCCACGACGACACCCGTCAAGCCTGCCCCGCGCGACTTCAACTCCTCAGACTTTAACACTTCAGATTACCGCTAATGGCAACGGAGCAACAATACAATCAACTCATTGCCGCGTTTGAAGACGGCGGCAGCAACACGGCCGCTGAGTTGCGGGCCGTGCTCAACGCCGTAAAAACGGACATCCTCGCCCTACGCGCTACCGGCTCCGCCTCGGTGCCACGCTTTGGCGCTGGGCTACCCGCTAACTCGCTCGGCAAGGACTACGACACGTATACCGACACCACCAACGGGCGTGTGTACCAGCGGCTAAATAGTGTCTATGCGTTCCAGTACATTGCCAAGGGCAGCGACGGGGCCAAGCCACAGGCAGGTATCGACTATCAACAGCCGCAGGATGGTGACGATGGGCAGGATGGCACCATCGTATTTGCCGAGGCCTATGCGCCGGATGACGCATTGGGCGTGGATGACAACCTGTGGCTGTATACGAACCCGAACGACAAAACATTGTCAGTCTACCGCAAATTCGGTGGCAAGTGGCGACCGATTGGGGTAGCTGTTGGAGGAGGCAGCACGGTGACACCACCAGCCGTTACCGACACCACCGCACCAAACCTCACCTTTACCGCGCCTGCTTCGGGTGCTACCGTCAACCCTGGCCAGCAACTGACGCTTACATCAATCGCCACCGATAACGTAGCTGTGACAGCTGTTAGCTATACGAACGGTAGTACAGGCGCAACGATAGGTGTCGCCAACAAGAACGGCAGCACCTACACGCTGCCTTTCGTCGTTCCCTCAGCGCTCGGTCCGCTCACGCTCCAGGCACAGGCCTCCGACGCTGCCGGCAACGTGCAGGTGGCTAGCATCACGCTCAACGTGCAGCCTGCCACGTTACCCAAGCTCAGCACGCCTACGGGCTATCAGGCCTCGGCTACCTCTGCCAACGCCATCAGCACAGCACTCAGCGCGGTAGCCAATGCCACCAGCTACGTGTTTGAGCTAGCCACTGACAGCAGCTTCACTCAAAATGCGCAGGCTGCTACGCAAAGTGGTACCACCAAGAACTGGTCAGGGCTCACGGCCAACACGACCTACTACACCCGCGCCAAAGCGCAGGCCTCGGGCTATCAGGACTCGGACTATGCGAGTGCTTCAGCGACAACACAGGCCGCAGCAGCAACGCTGGCGGCGGGCCTGACGCTGCCAAACGGCAACACAACTACAGTCGGCACCGCCATTGCCTACCAGGCCACGGCCAGTGGCGGCACGGCGCCCTACAGCCTGAAGGTAGTAGCGGAAAACAGTGCGACCGGTGTGCCTGCTACGATTTATGAAGGTAGCGCCGCCACCTATTCTGGTACTTGGACGCCAACCGCGGCCGGCTCCTATGCTCTCACCAACACGGTTACGGACGCAGCCGGGACGCAGAGGATTTCGACGGTGCGAAGCGTGACAGTGCAGGCAGCCGCAACGGGCGGGCAAAAAACCTTTATCGCCTTTGTGGGTGACAGCAACACCGACGGCGGCGAAGGCACCGCCGCACAGCCATATTTCACCAGTCCTGGCAAATCGTTTTACTCGCTTATTTCTGAACGTTTAGGCGCCACAAAAACGGATGGAAAGCGTTGGTCGGGCACCAATTATGGCACCGCAAATTTTGGCTTTGGCGGCGCTACTAGCGCTAACGCTTCGGGGCAGATAGACCAAGCTAGCGCGGCATGGGATAAGACTAAATATCCTGGCCTAGTAGTGTGCTATATGATGGGCACCAATGATAACAACAACGGCGTCAGCACTGCACAGGCGAAACAAAATCTAATCGATGCCAAAGCAAAGGTAGAAGCGTTAGGCGGTAAATTAATCGTGTCTAGTGCAATAGAACCAAGCGCCCACCAAGGCCGTCCACATGCTGCATGGTTTGGAGATTTTTGTACGTGGTTGCAGCAAAACGCGCTGGGCAGTGTTGGCGCGGCTGGGTTCGCAGACTTTTACAATAATGACAAAATAAACCGCCTGAACTACCCGAGTAACACAGACTATTTCGCGCTGGATATGTTCGGGGGCGTGGGAGGCACTGGCAATGGTGGTGTGCCGTTCGATAGCTTCCACTGGGGAAATGTTGGCCACGAGGAATATGCCCAGCAGCTATTACCTATCATTCAGTTGGTGGCTACTGGCACAACACAACCACAAAAAACGACGCCAGCAGCACCAACCTTCGCAGATTACAACGACACGAATAATACAATTCGAGTAGTAGCCAACGCAGCTGGCCTAGCCGCCGCCCGCTACCGCTTGCCTGGCTCTGCTACAGCGCAGCCCGTGCCGTCAGATGGACTAATTAGCGTCGGTGACGTTGACGGAAAAGTTGTGGTGTACTCGATTGCTGTAGGCAACTACTACGCTAGCTTAGAACGAGAAAGTCAGGCATTTACGAAGGCTACTGTCGTACTGGACTTCGTAGAAATTCCGTTCAATCACGCCAATATCTCAGAGAATGGACAGTACGGCTACCTGTACTCCACTGGCAATTCAGGTCCATCTGGCGTGCCAGCTAACACCGAATTCAGGACGGTCGGCCGCGACCCCGCCTTGTGGTACCGGCATACTAGCACGAAAGGCGGTCGGCTACGCTGGCCAGCCTCCTCCGCAGACTCGCCTGGCTCGAACCTATTGTTCGGCACTACGAATCCTAGTGCGATGGTCGTAACCGTGGATGGCGTTGCTGTCGCTGGTCCTTTTCCGGTTGCGAACGGGCAGATTGTGTTCGACTTCAAATTCAACGATGGCGCCACACATACTATCCAGTGGTATCCGGTCGACGGCGGCCAGAATAACTTCTACCGTTTCGAACAGTACCTCTAGTCCTCTGCGATGTCGTCGTAATCGAGCGGATAGATTGGAGTGATGCCACGTGCACGTCTTTTTAACTCCCGTAACTGATACCAACGAACGATATAATTCCAGATCTTCATTAACATAGATGTTTGGTGACGCAAACTTACTTGGTAATATGAGATTTTTTGGCAGAAGGCGACGTGTACGCAGCACAGCAGTACCTGAACGGATAGGTTGGTTTCTAGCAATAATCATTTTTCTAGTATTTCTTACGTTGATCCTCCTGTTTGGATGGTAATCATGAAAGCCGCCTGCCACCCGCAGGCGGCTTTTTTGTGCCTGCCTGAAAACCGAGTTACGCTTTCGGCAAGTTCTTTTGCACTGGCTAACAGGCTATAGGATATTTACCCTATGCCCTACACAGCCCCGCTTCTCATCGCAATCGACTTGTGCCCACCGGCCGGCACGTACTTACGCTGGCTCAGTCCATTAGGCAACCTCGAAGGTTTTTTATTTAGCGGCGACGACGACCAGAAAACGGAGGTGCGCAATGCCACCAGCTGGCAGCCCGCCGGTACCCGCCGCACTGTCGCTGTGCGGCGCCCTGGTTACACCTCGCAAGTGCTGTATGCGGGTGGCCTGGATACCTTGCAGGTACAGGCGCTGACGACCCTGTTAGACTCACCACAAGTCTATCTGCAAGATTACAGCGGCAAGCTCACACCCGTGTACCTAGTGCCCGGCTCTGCACAGTTTACGCCCCGAGATGGCCTGCATGAGCTGAGCTTCGAACTGGAGCTACCCGCCCGTAACGCGCTGAGCAACTAGCCATGAACGAACTGCTCTTACCTGATTCCGACGCTACGTTCTTGGTCGACCGCGTGGCTGTCACGCGTTGCGACAACGATCTGACGAAGCTTGACTCGGTGCAGTCGGACTACTCGACCACCATCAATCTGCCGGATGCCGCCCCGGTGCGCCGGGCCCTGGGCCATGCCGAGCAAGGCACCAGCACTACGCAACTACCCTACCGCAAGGTGCCAGCGGTGCTGCGCCTGGGTGGCGTAGAGGTAGTGCCACGGGGCCAACTGCTTACCTGGGGCCACACGCGCCACGAAGGCTTCGAAGTGCAGGTTTTTGGCGGCAACAGCGACTTCTACGCGGCCCTCGGGGATAAGAAACTACGTGAGCTGGACTTGAGCCAGTACGACCACGTGTGGAGCCTGAACGGCATCCTGGATGGCAGCCTGCGCACCAGTGCCTACCGTTACGAGCTGTACGACCGTGGCCAGGGTGCTCCGGTGGCCGACACGGCGCTGAATGTGTTTGAGGCGGGGCTATGGCCTACTGCCTACGTGCGTGCTGTCTGGGAGCAAATTTTCAAGGAAGCGGGTACCGTGTGGGGTGGGCCGATGCCGCCCGAGTTCGACCAGTTGGTGATGCCGGCGACGGAGCCGTTTGGCTATGGCGAAAAGGTGCGCAAGGAGCACACCAGCGCCGCTCAGCGCTCCGGTGGTCTGGGTACGGCTGGCCGGGTGCTGAAGACCAGTGAGTTTACGCATACGCTGGTGTATGACTCGGTAGCGGCGCCACGCTACGTAGACCCCGGCGGCGGCTACAACGCCACCACGGGCGTACGGACCATTCAACTGGCGGGCTATTACCGACTGAAGGCAGGGCTCAGGCTGTTCCTGCGTTGCGATGTGGGCCGCGTATCGGGTACGCTGGAAGTGCTGGTGAACGGGAAGCCAGTAGCGCAGGATTTTGTTAGCACAGGCAGCGCTGCTGTGGGGTTATTGGCTGAAAAAGAGCGGATGCTGTTGCAGACTGGGGACACCGTCACGGTACGGCTGAGCGGCAAGGAGCGGACGAAGGTTGTGGTAGGCGAGCGGTGGGAGTACGGCAACAGCCCGCTGGATGACCTGGACATCTTCGAAGTAGAACTACTGGAAGACTTCCCGCCTGGTGGCCTGGTGCGCCTGCAGGACTGGCTACCCGACCTGACGCAAAAGGAACTGGTGAAGACCGTCATCGGGCTGTATGGCCTGACGCAGCGCACAGACGCCTACAGCGGGGCCGTGCTGTTCACGCCTACGGCCAACGTTATGCCGCGCCTGAGCACGGCGCCCGATTGGTCCGGACGCATTGACGCGAGTCAGAGCAGTAGCCGCAGCTGGCGGGTAGGCGACTATGCGCAGGTGAACTGGTTTCGCTGGAAGGAAGACAGCACCACTCCGGAAGCGCTGAAGGACCTGGGCAGTGGTAGTCTGCTGTGCGACAATACCACGCTTGATGCTACGAAAGACGTGCTGACGCTACCCTTTGCCGCCACGCCTACGGGTGCGGCTGGCTTGCCGTTGGTGCCCTACTGGAAGAAGAAAGATGCGGTTGACGCGGCGAAGCTGGCGGAGCAAAAAGCTATTGCGGCTGACGCCAAGAAAAGCAAGCTGGAGCGCGAGGCAGCCCGGCGGGAGGTGATTGCGCTGCAATACGACACACAAAGTCCACAGCCTCGTTTGCTGTACACCTCTGCCAACAGCCGGCCAGTTGATCTGACGGATGGCCTAGCGACGCTACATGATGTGGCACTGCCGGTGGCGACGTTCAGCGGGTTGGACTTTGCTTCCGTGTTGCTGCCGACGTTTTACCCGCACCTGGCTGCCGTGCTACGACGGCCCTTGGCGCTGACGCTCTCCGTGCGGCTGAGCGCTGCTGAGGTTGTGGCATTTGAGCAGCTACAGCCAGTATGGTTGGAGGAAGAAGGGAGCTTCTTCTACGTGAACAAAGTGGCTCAGTGGGAAGCAGATCAGCCGAGTAGCGAGGCAGAGCTATTGCGGTTGTCAGAGTAGGTTATATAACATATAATATTATATATGTTATAGTCACAATTGGCCTAATTGTGTCCTGTTTTAACTCGGATAAGGCCAATACCTTGTCCTTACCTTTTCACACCTACTATCTATCACCTTTTTAAATTCTTAGTTGTATGAGACAAAATCTTTACCAATTTCTCGCCTTGCTGATATTGTTGCTCTGTGGGCGGCAACAAGCAGTTGCGCAAGTGCAATCTGATGTGCGATTTAGAACGGCTAGCCCACAAGACTTTATGTGCCGCGAAGGTATATCTTCAAGCAAGACACCTTTGAAAGTAAGGGAAAATGACCCAAGGGCCTCTTGGGTAGTGACTTTATATAAACCAGAAAGTGACCCCACTGAAGGGTACGTAGAGATTTTTCCAGAGAAAGCAGATGGCACTCGTGGCCCGGCTATATCGGCGCAACAATTAGTTGTTTGGCCAGGGCCACGCTCAGGAATAAAAGAGGCTACGACTTCTGGGCAATGCGACGTGAAGCCTCAAACATTGTCTGCTTATACCCAAATACGAGCAGTATTTACAGACCGGGTTTTTGGGAAGAAATCAGTTAGCGACCCTATTCCCTTGCAATTTATAACGACGCCACCGCCCACGACGCCACCGCCCACGACGCCACCGCCTACATCTCCTTGTGGTGGTATTAACCCAGTTGTAGTTACAGGGGCAGTATATCCTTGCGGAGATGTATATAATGCTATCTGCGGAGATCAGTGCGTGCCATATAATTCGGCACCTACCCGTATTTCAGGTCGAGCGCTCGCTAATAACAATGATGCTAGCTATCTAATTTATATGAATACTGCTTCATCTTGCCTTCCTGATAAAAAGGATTTTGGTGCATTTTCTTACCATACTTTCGATGGGAAAGGGGCAAAAGAAGAAGAACAGGTACAGTGGCAATATAGCTATAATAATAGGGATTGGTATGACATTTCGGGAGCTACTGATCGTAACTTTCAACCTGGGGCTATTACTCGCACCACATACTATCGTCGTGTTTCTACCCATCTCCTTTACCGTACAGGTTTGGGTGCAGGATTCGACTGGGATCGCATAGACAGACGCGACCACTGGTACACCAGCAACGTCGTTAAAATAGGTGTACCTCCGCCTCCACCCGAAACAGATTTATACGGGTACGGCGCCTGCGCTGGCAGCTCCTTCAAGATTAGAATTACGCCAGCAGATGGCGACCCAGCCACTACCACTAATTGGTCGGCACCAAATGCTAATTGGCGCATAAACGGCGGGCAAGGCGTAATTTATCAGTCCAGCCATAACGTAGGCGGTTCGGTCGAAATCACCGTAGATGTCCCTGCTAATACCCCAGCAGGGAATTACGAAATGCACGTGTCAAGCCAAGGGCCGTGTGGATCGAATGGCTACAAGTCAATTCAAATCATTGTCGGCATGGCGCCGAACTCCTACATAGACGGCCCAGCCTACATCAGTACAAATCCATATGCTACTTCAACCTACTACCTAGTGGGGGCTGGCAACTCTAATATTCAATGGTCCCTCCCTTATGGATTTAACAGCTATGGTTATACAGGGCCATCCATAACCTTGCAATCACCTGGATACGAAACAGAAGGAACCCTTCAAGCGACGTATACAGATCAGTGTGGAAATATTAACACAGCGCAGATACATATAACTGCCAGCCCCTGGTACAACAGAAATTTGCAGGCCAAGTCGAAAACGGAGGATCTTACAAACGCTTCTCCAGAAAACGAATCAGTCAGCACCCTTGCCCCTGGAGTGTATCCAAATCCCGCGTCATCCTCTGTCACTATCGTAGGGGCGGATACTGAATCTACTGTGTCGGTTTATGACAACAAAGGTGTGTTATGTAAATCGGCTCAAATCCCGTCAGGAGACGAGCAAGTGCAGCTAGATGTTCAAAGTCTTTCGTCCGGTGTTTATCAGGTGCGCTCTATCAAAAAAGGCGTGCCTCATACAGATCGGTTGATCATTCAGCACTGATAAGACCTTGTCTATACAATAAGAAAAGCCTCGGCATACGTCGGGGCTTTTCTTATTGTATACGGTTAATCAACCCTTCACACATCCTGCTCCATTTCCCTCACGGCCCGGTAGACGGTTTCTTTCGAGACGCCGCACTGCCGGGCCGTTTCTTCTACTGCCTGGGTGGCGTTATCAACGTAGCGCGGCGTGGTCCGTAGGGCCTGGTAGTACAGGTACACATCACGGTAATTGTAAGTCTTCAGGTTCACCACGCCCGCGGCGTAGAGAGTAGCCAGCTGACCCGACTCGGCCAGCGTATTGAGCATCGAAATGAGTGTAGCCATGGTTAGTTGTCGCTAGTGAGTTGAGTGCGGCGTTCATTTTCGGCTAACCGTTTGAACTGCGTGGGCTCAATGGTTTGCGGTGGCAACGCCCGCACGCCCGCCACAAAAGCGGGTGCCAGCTTAGCCGCCAATAGGTCGTAGTCAATGGGCTGCTGAATCACCTGCACATTGTTAGTGCCTGCCCGCATCGGGTCCATGGTAGCCGGGTCGTAGCGAACTACCCCGCCCTCAGCGTAGTGGCGTGGAATAGCTACCATTTGCTGTAGGTTCTGCGCGAATGGCTTACCGCCGGCCGCCACGTTGATAGCGGAAGCGGCGGCCCGTAGCGCTGGCGTACGGTACACGTTGCGCGTCAGAATAATTTCCTCCCCTTCCATCTCGCCCACATAGCGGCCCGAGCGGTGGTACATCGGAATGCCGCCCTGGGCGTGGCTCGGGCCGTGCACTACCCCACCTTCGGCAAATTGCTTCGGGGTAGACTTGGTAAGCGAGGCCTTTAGCCCAGCGGTGGCCGCTGTCAGGCCGGCAATGATAAGACCCGCCTTCACGAAGCCTGCCACGCCGAAGGTGGCCACCGATTCAGGCGAGGCCAGCGCCTCGGTAATAATCTTTACCTGGGCAGCAATCACGGCCTTGCTGATGGTATCCAGAATCAGCACCAGCGCTTTCGCGGCAAAGTCCTGCAGCTGCGCACCCGTCTCGCTCATGGTATCGGCAAAGAGCTGCCCCAACTGCTCACCGAAAGCAATGGCCGAGTTGAGCTGTTGCAGCTTGGCTTCGCGGTCCTTCGCGGTTACCCGGTCAATGTTCTGGATCCGCAACTCGGTTATCTGCTGCTCAATCTCGGCGGTATCCTGCCCGTAGCGCTTGGCTACCTCCAGCTGCGCGGTGAGGCGACCCAACTCCTGCTGAAACAGCGCATCACTATACTGTTGCTCTGTTACCAGCCCCTGCGCACGGGCCTGCTCCAGGGCGTTACGCTCCTGCAGGTAGAAAGCATTGACAGCGCCCGCCCGATTCTGGTAGATGAGGTCGGTTTGCTGGGCCTCGGCCTGCGCATTAATCAGCCGCTCCTGCGCAGCCCGGTCGTCAGCACTGGCCCGCTCACTGATGGCGGCCAACTGCTGCTGGCGCTGCTTTTCAATGACTTGCTGCTGGAGGCGTAACTCCTCATCACTTCCCCGCTTCACGGCCACCAAGCGGGCGGCAATGTTGTTGGCCTCTTCCTGCAGCGCCAGGTTAATGCGCTTGCGGTTCTGCTCTACGACTAGTGCATCTCGGTCAGCCTCGTACTTGGCGTCGATGATCTTCTTTTGCCCAATGGTAAGGTCCTTCGCGGTTAGCTCTAGCTGGCGTTGCTTGGCTAGCTTCTTTTCCAGAATGGCTAGTTCCTCATCACTGCCCTCGGTGGTTGCCTTAAGCTGCTGATCGAGCGCTACTAGTTCTAGTTGAATGGCTTCGCGACGACGTTTCAACGCTTCTTCCTCACGCTTTTTGGCCGCATCGGCCGCAGCTTTCGCCCGTTCTTTCGCGGCGTCCTGGCCTTCTTTATCCAGCTGGTAGCGGTTGGTGATCAGTTCGTTTTGCTTACCCGCTGCATCTTCCTGAATGTCGGCTAGCTCATTCTGTGCCTCCTTAAAGGTTTTGAGCTGGTCGTTAGTGGCTTTGGTCATGCCGCCGCGCCGCTCAATTTCCTGGCGTAGAATCTCAACCCGGCGTGCTGCCAGGTCAGCGAGTGTCTTTTCCCGCTCCAACTCAATTTTATAAGCATCCTCGTTAGCCTTCTTCCGGACTTGCAACGAGTTGAATTCATTGTCGCGAATGTTCTTCAGCCGTTCAACTTGGTTGAGCAGCTTCTTATTCGTGTCGATGTTATTAATCTCATCGCGCTCCAGCTGCTGGCGGGCTTTGCTCAGGTCGCCAGCTAGCTTGGTTTCCCGTTCTATCTCATCTCCGATACCCGCGAAGGACTGGCGGGCCGTCTCAGCAGAGGCTTCAAAGTCACCACTAAAGAACTGTGCTACCGCTTTGCCGAAGTTACCAATGCGGTCCGTCAGCACGTCGACGGTGGCCCCGATACGAGCTAAGACAGTTTCCAGAATTTTGCCACCCTCGGCGGTCTGAGTAAAGTAGGCAAACAGGGTCCCTACTAGCACCAAGAAGGCGCCGAGCCCCGTTGCAATAAGAGCAATCCGAAGCGCTTTAGCTGCTCCTGTGCTGGTGCCCATAGCAATACGGGCAAGCTCTTGAGCCCGCGTGTAGCCCTGTTGTAGTTCAGTGGCTTTCTGAACGGAGCCACCAAGCAAGTCCGTGTTACCAGCCGCCTCAACTAAGGCGGTGCTCAGCTTCTTGGTGTCGGCTGGTGCCTGCTCCAACTCCTTGCCCAGCGCCGCAATCTGAAAGCCAATCTTGCGGTAAGCCTCTGACCCTTCCTCTATCTTCTCCTGCTCTTGCTCCAGGCGTACCAAGTTCTCAACGACAGGCTGAATCTGCGCGCCATAGTCCTTGATCTTCGCCTCGGCCTGCTCAAAGCTGAGCCCAGCTTGCGCCCCAGCCCGAATTGCAGCTGTCTCAAAACCAATAGCTCGGCGCTTTAAGCCATCAAAAGCCTCGCTACTCTGATCTAGCCCTTGCATCTGCGCCCGCACCTTGGCCAGCTCTACAATTAGCGGCTCTAGCCCAGCCTTAAACGAGGCCGTATAGTTGCCGACGTTGCGCCGGTTGTCGTTGACGACCTGCCCACCTTTCAACAATTCTGCATTTACCTCACCGAGTTCAGCCGTCAGCGCTTTACCTTCCTCCGTGTTCAGACGGCCAGCCTTGGCCATCGCATTGTACTGCGTGGTCAGTTCTGCCGAGCGGGCTTTCAGTTGGTCGATGCTGCCAGCGGCACTGTTGTATACCTTATCCAGTGTTACCAGCCCCTTTTCTAGCTCCCGCTGGTCGGCCTGCTGTGCGCGAAGCTGCTGGCGTAGTTCAACGGCCTTCTTTGCATACTCGGCATCGGTAATAGCGCCTAGCTTACGCTGCTCATTGAGCTGCTTTTGCTGCGCTTTGGTCTTATCGATGTCCAGCACCAGCGCGACCAATGACTCGCGGATGAGTTTGGTTTCCTGCTTATACTGCTCATCGTCGAGACGAATCTCGAAGAGAACCTTTTCGGTCTGGTCGGCCATGGAAGTCGGGATGAATACAGCCCGAAACTCCTCTAATACAGGCCCGCTAGCAAACGATCAAGCGCAAAAGCGTAACGGAGTTGCCAAAAGCGTAACTCGATTGCTGGTGCTGTCAGATTCGTGACAGAAATATCCTATTGCCCGGCCCTGCTCATAGGAATTTTGGGGCATGGCAGAGGCTAAAGTATATATCTCGGGTCCGATTGTCGCTGACAGCGCAGAAGCTGAGGCTTCTGGCTATGGCTACCCCTACACCACGCTCGAAGACGTGACCATGCAGCTCGAATGGCAAAAGCCGTTCGATAGCGTGCGGGTCGTCATCAACTCGCCTGGCGGGCGGGTAGACGTGGGCCTGGGCATCTATGATTACCTGCGTAGCCTACCCGGCGTGACCATCACGACGGAGGCCCTGGGACAATGCTCCAGCATTGCTACCGCTATCATGCTGGCCGGCAGCGTGCGTCTGATTCATCAGCACACCGTCTGCCTGGTGCACCTACCCCGTGGTGGCGTCATTGGCGCCACGGCTTCTGAGGCGCAGAAGTGGGCCGATGAAATGGCGGCCTGTCAGCAGAAGATCATCGACCTCTACGTGGCCCGCACCGGCCGGTCGGAAGAAGAAATGGCCGCCGTGATGGCGCAGGAAGTGGAGCAATCCGCTGATTCTATGCTGTCCCTGGGCTTCGCCACGCAGATTGTGCAGCCCGTCACGGCGCTGGCTATTGCCCCTCCCAAAAACGCACTTGTTCAACCCAAACCGGCCGCCGCCTCGTCGGATTCGGCCCTTACCACTATGGCCAAAGGCTTCACCGACTTTCTCAAGTCCATTAAGGACGCCGTAACGAACCTGGAAACGGCGGCGAAAACCAACCTGTCTGTTACCACCACCGGCGATGCGCCTGTTACCCTCACTATTGACACCGGTGACCGGGATACCTACGCTGAGGGTGATGCGGTTACGGATGCCGAGGGCAACGCTGTAGCTGACAACAGCTATGCGCTGACCGATGGCAACACCATCACCACGGCCGCCGGCGCTATCACGTCCATCGTGGCCACGGAAAACACCGACAGCGCAACCAACACAGCTGATGCCGAGGGCGTGACGCAGCTAGCCGAAGCCGTTACGGCGTTGGCTGGCGTGGTAACCAACCTCGCCAAAGACGTGCAGGCCATGAAGCAGGACCGCACAGCCATCACCAACCTGACGAACAAGGTCAACTCGCTGGTAAAATCGGGTGGTAAGGTGAACCTTGACGACAACGCTGAGACGCGCAATACCACGTCGGACACGACGGAAGAAGGCAAAACCGCTGATCAGCTAGCTGCTGACCGTCGCGCCGCCCGCAACAGCAAAAAATAAGCCCCACCGGGCAGGCCGCCTACTCACTAGGCCCGTTCGGCGCGGTTCGCCGGCTTTCACAAACGCCCTTTTCAACGTAAAAAATGGCATCTACTCCTAGCATTCTGGGCATGGCCGCACTCGCGGGCCTGTCCGTAGTGTACGGCCCGGAACAATTCCGGGAGTTCATCTTAAAGCCCGTTATTGAGTCGCCTGATGTGGCTGTGCTCTTCACCATCCGCAACGGCGTGAAGGCGAAAGAAGACGTGCTGTTCGTTGGCCGCTTCACCAAAATCACGCACTTGGATGCGGGTTGCGGTTCGGTGCCCACTACTCCACAAATTCCACTCGACAAGCTGACCTGGGACCCAGTGAAGCTGGAGGCCTGGATTACTGAGTGTGCCGATGAGCTGGACAAAACTTTCCTGGCGTGGGGCCTGGGCCTCGGCTACGAGCGCTACGACCTCGATCAGGCCCTCATCAAGGTAAAGGCGGCCGATGATTCCGACGCACAGGCTATCAGCTACTGGACGGAGTTCATTCAGGACCAGTTTATTGCCGCCCTCAAGTCGGACATCTTCCGCATTGGTTTCTTCGGCAAGAAGACCATCACAGCTGCCCAACTCACTGGCGGTGCGGACGACGTGAAGAACTACAACCAGGTCGACGGGGTGTACACGCAGGTGTTCGAAATGGCTGCTTCAAATCCCGCTGTGCGCGTGTACGAGATTGAAGCCAACACCCGCGAAGGCCAGGAGCTGGAGCCGGAAGAGTCACTGAAAATCTTCCGTGCCGTGCACAACAAGGCCCCACGTCACCTGAAGCGTGACCCTGAGCGCATGATGATCATCACCGACTCGCTGGCTATCAACTGGTCGGACTACCGTGAGTCGCAGAACTTGGAAACCAGCTTCCAGTTGCAGGAAGAGGGTACCACCAAGGCCAAGTACCGCAACGTGCCGCTGATTGCCGTGGATGAGCTGGACGAAATCATTGAAACCGATTTCGAAATCGCTGGCAAGAAAGACTTGCCCCACCGTGTGCTCTACACCACGAAGCGCAACCTGCAGCTGGGCTTCGACTCCTACGACGCAGCGACCCGCGTAGCCGCATGGTTCAACATAGAGACGAAGATGAACCACATGCGCTCCAACTTCAAAATGGACGTGAAGGTGATGAGCTACGACCTCGTAGCCGCTGCCTACTAGGCTTTCTCCCTCAGACCTAAAGCAGGCCCGCCCCGGTGGGCGGGCCTTTCTTTTTCACCTCAACCTGTTTTCAATTATGCCATCTTGTGGCCAACTAAAACGCGGCATGGCCGCCCCCTGCGTGCCGGCTGCCGGCGGCTTGACTACCCTGTTGGGCCTTCTGCCCATGGCGTTCATCATCGGTGTGCAGCGCAGCACCGAAAAGCGCAAAATAGTTACTGGTATCTCGCTGGCCACCGGCAAAAAAGGCTTCTTCTTCGAAGGCTTGGCCGATAGCAATGTGGGCCGCGCCACCTATACGCCCAACCGCTTCGGCGGACGCTACCTGCATGAGGTCGATCTGGTGAATTTCGCCAATACGCCCGAGAACCTGGAGACCATCGAAGACATGGCGAAAACGCCCTCCGTTGCCATTATCAAGGCTAACGACGGCTTTTACAAAATCTTCGGGTTGGGTGCGGGCCTCAAGCTGAGTGCTGACGTCTACGATTCGGCAAACGAGGACCTTGGCGGCGGCTCACAGGAGACCATCTCCAGCGCCAAAGAGGGTGGCCGCGAAGACATTCTGATGGTGTTGGACGACGAAGGCAACTACGACGAGGCTGCCACGCGCACGCTGTTCGAATCGCTGTTTGTGGCCGTTCCGGCCGCCTAGTTTTTATAGCTCGTGGTGAATTCCAGTGAATTGGGTGAGTGGGTGCTACGCGCTCGTCAGTTGCAGCTGACGGGCGCTAGTCACGCTACCCCGCAGGAAATAGCCGCGGTGCACGCGGGTTTGTTCCCCAGCGCCGAGGCCGTCTGTGAGACGTGCCCCCGCAAATACGGCCCTGCCTACTTCCGCATTATCCGCTGGCTGAGTAGCCAGCCTACTTCCACCTCAACCCCTACTGCTATGGCTGAGCAAGCCCGCAAATACTCTTTCGTGTCCGATGACACCAGCTACCGCCCGTTCGGTTCACCCTCGGTGTACAACAACGCCAACCTCACAGATGCTGTGGCCGAGCGCTTAATCAAGGCCGACCCGGCTTTTGAAAAGCTGCTGAAGGCCACGGAGGCCCCAGTGCCTACTGCTCCGACCATAGCCGAGCAAACGGCAGAACTCGACAAGCTGAAGCGCGAAGAACTCGATGCGCTGTATACCAGCGAAGTACCGGACAGCGACCCAGCGAAGGCTTTCGCAAACAAAGGGGAGCTGATTGCCGCCCTGGTAAAGTATCGCGCCACCGTTCAGAAATAAGCTGTGCCGCTCACCACGCAACAAGTACAGAAGCAAGCGATTCGGGCGGAGGCACCTCTCCGCCCGAATATTGTTGTGTTCAACTCTCAGGTCGATTTTCGCCGCTGGGGAGATGACAACCGTTACCCGCAACGCCTGATCGAGGCGGTAGCAGGTAGCGGTACGGCTTCGGTGTGTGTGGATACGAAGGCCAAGTTTATTGAGGGCAACGGCTTCAACGACAACGATTTTTACGAGGCCGAGTGCAACGACCAGGGTCAGACCGTAGATGAGCTGCTGAGCCTGGCCACGCAGGACGTGGCGCAGCTTGAAGGCTACGCGCTCTTGATCAACATCAACGCCAACGGCTACCCGGCCGAGGTGCTGCATGCTCCGTTTGAGAAGTGGCGCCCCGACAAAGAGGAGCCCCTGCGCTACACCTACCTGCTTAATCAGGTATTCGACCCGAGCGAGGGCAAGCGCTACCGCAAGGCCGATGCCGTGAAGCACCCAGTCTTCAACCCGCGCGAAAAGCCAGAAGAGCGGTTGGCCCGCGCCAACGCCTGGAAAGACAAGGAGGGCAACCCCGTAGGCCTTGAAGGCTACCCTGGTGAGGTGTACTACTGGTGGCGTAAGCGCCCTGGTGCTCACCATCACCCGCGCCCGGTCTACGACTCAGTGTTAGAAGACGTGTATGCCGAGGCCCGCCTGAAGGTTTCGCGCCACGGGGACATTGCCGAGGGCTTCAAAGCCCAGGTGATGATTACCGAGTTTGGCAGCGCTGATCCTTCGCAGGAAGTACTAGACGCCAACGCCGTCAAGTACGGCACCATGGTAGGCGAAAATGCAAGCCGCATTCTACTACAGTATGCAGCTGAGCAAACGACGAAGCCTCAAGTAGATGCCTTGCCAGCGCCTGACGCCAGCAAGCGCTACGCCACCGACGAAGAGGCTATAAAGGTCAACATCCGGGAAGTGTTTCAGCTCCCTTCCGCCGTCATCGGCCGCGAAGTAGCGGGCAAGCTGGGCACCTCCGACGACTTTGGCAATGCTGTCAAGTACGTGCAGCGCATGGTCATCAACCGGGAGCAACGGGCTTTAGAACGTGGCTTTCGGGCGGTGTTTGAGCTGTTTCAGCCTGCTGGAGGGCAGCCCGGTGCCCTGAATGCCACCAAAGATTTCTCCATTCAAAACCTCACGCTGGAGCAGGCCGCTAGCCTGACTACCGGTACCAACAACACCGGTAATGGATCAGCACCTACTCCTAGCTAAAGAAGACTACGCGGCCTACGCCGACATGCCCGAGTCGCTGGAAATGAAGCGGCTGACCCCGCACATTCTGGCGGTGCAGCGGGCGCGCCTGCGGCCCCTGCTCACTGAGAAGCTATATGCGGAACTAGCTCGACTGTACAAGGCAAACGAGTTGACGGAGCCCTACTTGACCTTACTCAGCAAGTGTGTACCCGTTTTGGCAACAGCTTCGCTGGCTCGCTACATGCCGTTTGCGCAGTCGACGATAACCAGCAACGGCATCCGCATGAAGAACAGCCAGCACAGCGAGGCGACGGATGGGCGGGACCTGGCGCGCATGGCCTCGGTCTACGATGGTGAGGCACTGAGCTATGAGGTCGAGTTGAAAACGTGGCTACTGGCCAACGCCAAAAGCTTCGGTGACTTCTACCCACACAACACCTGTGGATGTGGCACCAGTACGCCCGGCCGCACGCCCTCGGTAGTAGTGCAACCGATCCGCCGGCCAACTGGCTGCCGGCGCTAAGTCCTTTTCTATCCTACCTGTGCTCATCCGCTTACCCTCTCTATGGCAGCGCTGAAAGTAAACCCCGACAATTCGATTACGCTGCCGTTTCCGCTGCTGGCTATCATGGTTACGATCATCCTAGCGCTGGCCGGGTGGGGCAACAGCATCCGCGCCGACGTGGCGGACCTGAAGACGTGGAAAGAAAACCACATCAACGAGGTACGCGACAACAAAACGGCCATCAACGAGCAATTCAAAGCCATGTCGGCGGCCATGCAAGCCAAGAGCGACAAGGATGAGAAGTGGCGCTCGGAGATTCAGGAAACGCTTACCCAAATCCGCATTGCGGTAGGCGCACGGCCGGCCGCTACACCTAAATAAGCAGCCATGAAACAGCTATTCTTTTACGCGTTACTGGTGGCCTTCCTATCGGGCTGCGCCACCCAGCGGGCCGCCCGCAAGTTCGAGGCTGCCCAGAAAAAGGAAGCGGCCCGTAAGGCAGCACTTCCGCCCGAGGAGCAACTAGCCGAACTGGTGCAAGAGCATCCGGAGCTAGTAGGCAAGACAACGCGAGTGGTCACGAAGATCGAGTACGTGAAGGTGCCCGGTCAGACCATCACGGTCACGGTGCCCGCGGCTTCCACTCCGGAGACGGATAAGCGCCTCGTCGACTCGCTATTGCAATCCGCTACCCATCAGTTCAAACAAGCCGACAGCGCCGCGTTTGCCCAGCGGCTGCACACCATTCTGGCCCAGCGCCCGCAGCTAAGCCGAGATACGGTTGAGCAGCAGGTAGGCCCGTTGGTCGTCAAGGCCTGGGTTGATGCGCGCGGTATTGTGCATATCTCTTCGGTCAACAAGGAGCAGAATATCAAGGTGGAAAAAGAAGTGACGGAAACCGGGCCGCTTCAGCCGGTGAAAATCATCGAGCCCACCTTCTGGCAGACCCTGTGGATTGCCGTGAAAGCATGGTTTTGGGCGCTGATTTTCTTGCTGATACTCTTCCTAATCTGGCTCCTTAACAAGCTCCGCAAATGAACTTCCTCACTGAATCCTACCACCGCCTGCGCCTGCCCTCGCCGCAGTTCTGGCGCAAGCTTCGCGCCCGCGCCCTCGTTGCGGCGGGCACGCTCGGCACGGCCACGGCTGGCCTGGCCATGCTGCCCCAAGACAATCCGCTGGTGCACATCGGCACCTACTGCATTGCCGGCCTGACACTGATGCTCACGGGCGCCGCCACGGTGGCCTCGCTGGCGGTCGATGATGCCGCCCAACTCCCTGCCGAGCCCACCAATTCTCTACCACCCACCACTCCTTAGTTATTGTTATGGCTGACTTCTCTAAATTCTTTCGCGTCATGCAGGGCCACGAAGGTGGCTTCGCCGACAACCCGAGTGATAAAGGCGGCATGACGTTCCGCGGCATTGCCTACAACTTCCATCCGGAGTGGGCGGGCTGGCCTACCGTGCTGGCTGCTATGAAGGCACTAGGCATTAGCCGCCCCGTTGCTTACGCTTCGTGGGCTATGATTGACCGGCACGTAGCGGGCAACGCCGCGCTATCGAAGATGGTCGAACAGTTCTACAAAGCCAAGTACTGGAATCCGCTCCGCCTGGATGAAGTGGAAAGCCAGAGCATTGCCACGCAGCTGGCGGATTTCGGTGTGAATGCCGGCACTTCCCGGCCGGCTAAGCTGGTGCAGTACGTGCTGGCGAAGGAACTGGAAATCGAAGGCATTGCCGTCGATGGCATTATCGGCCGCAAGACCATCAACGCGCTGAATGCCGCACCGGCGGCTGTGGTGTACGACCATCTGATTCAGATGCGCCGAGCTTTTCACACCTACCGCGCCAACGCCTGGAAAGCAGAGGATAACCGCAGCTTGGCAGCGTGGCACACCTTCTTTCACACCGAGCTGAAGCTGCGGCCCGACGCCTCGCAGCGCAAGTTTTTGAATGCCTGGCTGAGCCGAACCACGGCACCGTTCGTGGCCTAGCTCTCCACATTATAGCTCTCAACTCTCCACATTTTCACTTTAGCTCTCCTCATTTTATGGAAACCTACTGGTATCAACTGCAAGGCCGGCCCGGCGACAAGGGGCTGTTCTGGGGCCTCAACTTCATCCTGCTGCTGGCTATTATCTTCATCCTGACAGGCGAGACGGAAAACGCCCCGTGGGTGGCAGCCGCTGCCGCTGTGGTGCAGGGCTTCAATGTAGGCGTGACCTACTTCAGCAAAGAGCAACGGCGCAAGCGGGTATGATTACGCAACTGCTTCCGTTGCTGCTGGTGCTGGCAGCTACCTTTATTTACGCAGGCATTGCGGCTGGTAGCAATGCCTACCAGATTAAGCGGGACTTCGACGTGTCGCACCTGTGGGAAACCCGTGAACGGATTGCTGCCATTACTGGCTTTGTGGTGCTAGCCTACGCCCACCGTGGCGTGTCGCATTGGTGGGCAGCGCTGGCGCCACCCTGTGCTTTCGCCGCCGCTGCCTGCCTATTCGGCCTGCGCTTCGATATCCGTCTCAACTTACGGCGGGCGCTGGGGCGGTACTACGTAGGACAGGACGCCAACACGGCAGCCCTGGATAAGCAGGTAGGGCAATGGCAGTTAAGTGGGCGCACCTATGCGTACCTGAAGCTAGCTGGGGTTATCCTCTTTAGCGCAGCGGCCGTGCTGTTAGGGCGTGCGTAGGCCTGGCACCCGGCGCGGGTATTGGCAGGCGCCCAGGAAGTAGCTTCGCAAAAAGCTTATCAAATTTGACAAGTTATTTGCGAAGTAGCTTGTCATCCTGAGCTTGCGAAGGACCTTCTCACGTATAGTAGACTCGACAACCGTACGCCGCCCGCTCGCAACGTGGCGGCCCCGTTTAGATCAGCCGCGCAACCCTCTGCCGTAGCTCCCGTCTATGAGGAGTGTGAATGAATAAAGAAACGCCCTGATCTATTGCAACACAAACGCCCCGGCCGGTTGGTCGGGGCGTTTGTTTTATAAATCTTCTCTGTTGCGCTTGTCTTCGCTATTCTAGTTGTTGAACTTCGAGTATGATAATTTCTACTCAACAGCTGCCTTTTGTGCATCATTTGCTTGCTGCAATGCTGAACCCTGCGCAACTCTTGGGCTGGCAAGTTGAGCTTGAGCAACCAAGCACTACGCGGCTGTTGTTGCGTGCCCACCATTTCGGGAACCAGCCGCTTGCATTTGATTCTGAGGACTGTGGGGAACTTATGAACTGGTCAGAAGTAGAGCGCTGGCTGGATGACTGCAACTATGCGTTGTGTGCGCGGGTATCACGCTCAACGGCGCGGGGCTTGTTGTAATCGGTGGCTATCTTGCCACCATGGCTATTCCATCCCGCGCCTCCTTCGACCAGCTACCCCTAAGCGAACGACTCGGTATCGTCGTCTTCGAGGGTACCTTCCTGGCCACACGCTTCGAGGAAGAGGATACGGTGAACCTCTACCACATGGGCAGCTTCTTTGCCGAGGTGTACTATGATCCGGAGGTCAACCACCTGCACCATTGTAGGACGTTTGTGCGGAAAGAGGAGCTGGAAGATTACGCGGTGTATATTGACTTGCCCGAATTATAAAACGTTTATCTTAGTGAAAATCAGATACAGTCCTATGAGTCTTATCCAACCTAATATCTTTTACATCCGGTCAACACGACCTCTTGAACATAGAGCGCAACTTGCTGCCATCTTCGGGGAGCTATTTCAGCCCGATATTGCTGACAATACTTTTATGTTAGCTGGCAATCCGGAATTCTTTGCACCAAGCACTGAGCTTCAAGCTGACCCAATCCCTCAGACAGTCCATGTAGAAAATGTGCTAGCTGAGTGTCAAAGAATAAATGATTCAGGACAGTTAGAGCAAGTTTTGACAGTAAATAAACATAGCACCGGTGTTGCCTATGCTGATTTTCAGGATATGGAGGGGAATAAATGGAGATTAGAGGAACAGTACATGAAAACAGCCAGGTCTTGTGGAGATTGCTAATAAATAAAAGCCCCAGTCTATAGGCTGGGGCTTTTCATTGAATTGAATTTATATTGTTACTATTCTGAATCAGTTGCCTTTTTTTCAGGTTGCACAACTTTCTTCTTTTTATTCCCTTTACCACGCTGCTTCTGCCATTCGGTAAAGTCTTTCATCTGTAAGCCCAGAGTCTGCAAAGAAGTTTTCATGTGAGTCATAGGGACTTCGTCATCTTTATTAGGACGTACCGTAATATTTCTCAGAAGAGAATTATCAGGTCGATCATAAATATCATGACTTGCGTGCGTACGTATGTACACTAATCCTTGAGCCTTTAAAAACTCTAACCATAACCACATTTCAACTGCTTTCGGCATATCCTTATACAGAAAGAGCTAAACGTTGATTAATGGTGTCAATAGGACCACGAGTACTAGTTCCGAATTGTGACCCTAGGTTACTTATCTGCTGATAAGTAAAATGAGGCGGTTGATATTCTGGAGTAGGCCGCTTTCGTAGCGTCCAGCCTAAGCTTAGTAAAAGTTTTTCAAGAGTACCTTTTTCAGCGGTGTCCTCAAGAAAAATTTCAATAGCTTCACCGAATGCCTCTTTCGCATCTTCCGGAGAAGATCCATAAGAAGAAAGCTCTAGCGCAGGACAATAGGCTACGTAATGTTTGCCTTCCTTCAGAATAAACGCCTCGATTTGCAACGTGAGTTTTTCCCCATCGTGCTCGATGCTTTGGTGCGCCATAGTTTATGTTCAAAAGCCGCTCCAACGGCAATATTAAGTCTGTGTCTGATTACAGTTAATGCTTCTACATTAAGAGGCATTAAAGAAGAAAAACTAAAGTTGTTTTCATATTCAATCTGACAGCTGAAATTCCTTTTCCCAGTAAGGAAATTAACTGACAAAAAAATGGCCTTTGCTTTATACCATAAAAGTATAAGCATAGAAGGTCATTAAATTGTTGATCATCAGTTCAAAGCAATTAATGTACTTAGAAAGCAATTTTTCAAATTTTGTTGAGAGTGTAAATCTGTTAGCTCCCGCTGGTCACTAACAGATTTAGATCGTTCTGGTGTACCAAATGAGTGATTTAATTAACTCCCTCCGGTCGTTAATTAAATCGTTGTGGTGTGCAGCTAGAAGATTCGAAGTTGTAGGTAGGCCAGGAAAAAGCAAGTAACCCCCTAAATCCCCCTTACAAATTGTAAGGGTATCCAGAGGATTAAATACTATCCTGACCAACTTGCATAGTGCAAGTGTGCATCCAGTGAGTTCTCGTCATAGGTGAGGCTGCGGGCAGGTGAGCAAGTAACCAGAAGTCCTTACCCGCATTTAACAGGAGTCAGTCGCCGCCGTGCCGTTACTGTCGCACAGGGGTCTTTAAGACCGTCCCGCCTGAGGGCTACCGTTTTCGCTGCTGGCGTTATTTGTAGCCTTTCGCTACACACCAGAGGGCCTTAAAAGCAGAAGCCCCGAACGTGTGTGGAGCAACGTCGGGGCTTTAAACACAGCTGAATCATCCCGATTAGACGAGACGGCTATGCCTGATTTCCTCGCGGCTCCACCCGCGTATCCACAACCGTGGACTCGCCAAATATACAAATACAGTTTGCGTTTGGTTGCGTTTGGTTGTCATTTTTTAAACATATCACATAAAAAATTTAATTATACCTATAAAGTACAAATCTAAGTTGGTTAGTTGATATGGTTTACCCCACCACCTGCTCCACCGTCACCATCTGCCCCAGCTCCGCCCACTCGACAATCTTCCCATTGGCAATAATGTCGTAGTCCTCGCGCTGCGCCTGCGTGGCCTGCGTCTCGTAGAGGAACGTGAACGGCATGGCCGTGTACAAGCGGTAGTGGGTGCTATTGTCGGAGAGCTGGAAGATCACGTTGTTGCTGGTGAACTTGACGCGTAGGAAGGTGAGTGCGGGCATAGGGTGTAAAGATAGCTAGTCTTCGGTGCCAGTCTTCCCATACACGCGCTCGTATTCTTTGCTCACCACGTCATCCGTGATGCTGACGTAATGCCGTTCAGTCATCGTAACGGAGGCGTGGCCAAGGATTTTCGACACTGCCGTTAGGCTCATACCGTCCTGGAGTAGCAACATGCCGGCGGTCTTACGGCCTACATGCGTGGTCAGCGTTTTGCCCAGGCCCAGTAGCGCCCCTATCTCTTTCAGGTAACGGTTGAATACCTGATTCGTCGGTACGGGTAGCGTGTCACCGTAACGGTCCAGGATATCGAGCGCCACCTGCGGCAGCCGCACCGTGGCAGCCTGCCCGGTTTTCTTCCGCGTCTTCGAGCGCTGCATGACCAGCCACGGCCGCCCATCCGGCCCAGGCTGCACATCACGGCGCCGGTCAAAGCGGGTTAGGTCGACGTAGGCCAAGCCCGTGTAGCACTGAAACAGAAACAGGTCGGCTACTTTGCGCAAGGGCTCGGCGGCATACGGGTAGCTCCAGATACGCCCCAGTTCCACCGGCGTAAGAAAGACAGGTTCGGCGGGCGCTTCGAAGCTCAGACTGTAGCTATCCAGCGGATTGAGCTGCGCGTACTCCTGGCGCACGCACCAGCGAAGCACCTGTTTGATGTTCTGAATCTTCTTGGCCGTGTAGTTCTGCGAGAGCTTGCGTTTGGTGAGCATCCATGTTTGAAAACGGTCGGCATGCTTCGCCCCAAACTCTTCAGGCAGCAGGCCGCGCAGGCCGTTGGCTTCGAGGTAGGCTTTCAGATGCTCGTAGCAGACGTGCACGGACTCAGCAGCGGCCTTGCTAAGCGAGACACCGATGAGCGGGGCCCGGCTCTGCTCAAACTCTTCCCAGGCTACCAGCAAAGTAGTACGGGGTTGGTCGCCTCGCTGGTAGGCGGATAGCAACCGCTCGGGCGTGATGTATTCTTTCGCCCGCTCCATATCATAATAGATGCGGTTGATGTCGCTTTCGATATCACCTAACAATGCATTGTGTAGCCGTGCACGCTGGCTGTTGCCTTTTACGCGCTGGGCTTTGGCATCCCATTCTTTGCGCAGGCAGTGCACGGGGGTAGTAAACGGCTTGTAGGTTTTATCAACGGTAATGCGACACGTAATAGCACCTTCCCGCTCGGGATGCCGAGCGTTTTTGCGGAAGATGAAACGTATACACATATAGTGTTGCATGAATCCTAGTAGCTAAAAAGATTAGTATAACTAACCCTAGTTACTAAGACTATTGGATGAAAGATACACGAATCACTATGTGTAGCCGACGCTTTTTTGTGGGTAGCCAGGCGGGTATCCGTGCAGAAAGTGGCCTAGCAGCCCAGAAACGCGGTTCACGCGGCGCATAGCGGCAAAAAGAAACCCCCGGCCTGGGGAGGGCGGGGGCTGCTAAAAGATAAGGGCAGAGAGGATGGGACTTACTCCCTATATGCATGCCCGATGACATAAGACTGAAATAATACCCATTTGCAGCGCATAGAGGTATATTGAGTGTGTACCCTGAAAGAACAAATCAGGTAAAGTCGGGATAAATCGGCAAGTGTGTACCCCTGTGTGTACCCCGAAAAACATTTTTCAGTAGCTTTAGAACGGCAACTACTTACCCCGTTTTATGGCAACTGTATCCTTCCATTTGAAGGAGCCTAAGGCTGACCGCCCTACGGCTATTTTCGCGCTGCTTACTGTTGATCGGCGCACTCGGATAAAGGTTTATACCGGCCTTTCTATCCATCCTAACCAATGGCTGACTAAAGCTCAAAAAGCCTTGGAACGCGGCTACCCGGATAACCCAGCTGTTAATGATGCGCTGGAAGTCAAGGGGAAGCAGATAGAAGATTGCTACGCCTCTTATTTGGCTGAGGGGCTACTTCCGACAGCAGCTCAACTTAAAGAGGCCGCCGCGCCAAAAAAACAGGATGCAACGCCCGAAGCGGCCCCTACCCTCACCTTTTGGGACTACTATACGGAATGGGTAGAGTTGACCCGCGTACGTGGTAAGGCCCGAAGCGCCTCCGTATATGAAACCACCGGCCGGCACTTACGCGGCTTCGAGAAGAAAGCGAAGTACGCCGTAGGGTTTGACACGGTTACTACGACCTTCAATGATCGTTTCACGACTTACCTACTAGGTACTGCTGGCCTAACAGATAACACCGTAGCCAAGCAGGTAATGACGCTCAAACGCTTTATGAAGTGGGCAGCCGAACGCGGCTACCATCAAAGCATAGGGTACGAGCGGCTAACCTGGAAACGACAGGAGCCCGATATAATGACGCTTACTGCTGAGGAAGTAGAAGCGCTGGAAGCCTTGCCCCTACCCGAAGCCGGCTACCTAGACAATGCCCGTACCCTATTCCTACTGAGTTGCTATACTGGCCTCCGCTACTCCGACCTAGTAAGCATCCGGGCCGAACACTTACGCGGCCAAACCTTACGCCTCACTACTCAGAAAACGCGGGAAGCAGTAACCATCCCGCTACAGGCCCGCGCCTTGCCCATTGTGCGTCGGATGATTGCCGGTGAAGTGCGGCCAATAACCAACCAAAAGCTCAACGACTACCTAAAGGAGTTAGGAGAACGAGCCGGCATTACAGAGCTAGTAGAAGTTATCCGGTACCGGGGCGGAGCCCGTGAAAGCCATACCGTACCCAAGTGGCACCGCTTAGGCTGCCATACTGGCCGCCGTACATTCGTAACCCTAAGCCTAGAACGGGGCCTACGGCCGGAGTTGGTAATGAAGATAACCGGGCACCGGGATTGGAAGTCTTTTAAACGCTATGTGAATATTACAGAGCAAGCAGTAGAACGAGAGTTTGCCCGCGTTTATGAAATGCCTTCTTTACTTAAAATAGCTCAGTAACTATATCTACTTAAGTCGAATGAAAAAATATAGCCTATTACCTGTAGCTCAACCTCTATCTTTTGGGACAACGTTAGATCAGTCTAATTCTCGAATACCTGCTCCAGTTCATGCATCATTGGCACCAGTTAGAGCCATGAGAGCAAGCACTAGAATAGTAGAATTTGACTATTTGAGAGTAAAGTATCAGCAGGCGCACTTTCAAACGAAGTTAGAAGCCCTAATTGCTATGCCCGCTCTGATGTTGAGAGGCCGTTCGGGTAAGGAATGGACTCGCTTTGCGCAAGAGATAACTAATCAAGCCATGTTTATACAGGCTAGTTCTCAGGGAGCGGTTCATATCCAAGAGGCTAATTTCTACGGAGAGGAATTTGATGTAAGTGTAGAGGCCGCAAGTACCTTGACTTTTTTTACAAAGCTGTGCTGTGTCTTAGGTCAATTAGGCAGAATTGATATTCCCATACACTTAGAAGGAGAATATAAAAAGCAGTCGTTTTCAGGTGGTGAATCTGGATTGAACTTCGTCTATGCCTTACAAGGGTTCTTGCCTAGAGCAAACATGGAAGTTTGGCATAAGCAACACATCAATGATTGGATAAATAAGAGGCTGCCAGAATGTGAATGGTTACCTATGCCAGAGCTTTATCCAACTATGCGAATAGTAAGCCCTCAGCCAAAGAGCCGAGGAAGAAAACCGCGTGTCTACCCTTCAACTTTTGAGGGAGCTCTTGCAGGTGGATTCAAACCAACCCAATTAGCAGCATTGGTAAGTAGACAGCATTTGGCATTCTATGATGTTGCTAGCAAGCAAGCGTCTGCTGAGCCGGGACAATGGGCAAGTTTGTATTGGGCTCTGTTCTCGATGGGGTATGTACAGAAGATTACTATGGAGCGAGTACCTGAATTAATTGCTGTGTCTTTTAATGGGAAAACAAGCAAAAGCAGTGTCAGTTCGGTTTACAGAAATGAAATAGAAGATAAAACTCCTGCCAAGAATACGGAAACAGCCCGTATCTGCGACGTTATAAAAACACACTTCACGGTTAAATAAACTGGTCTTTTTAGGTCTTTTCTAGTCGGCTAATTTCGACTAGTCGGCCTAAGTCAGTTTTGCATCATCTCGACCGAACCACACCCCGGCGGGCATGATGTACAATGCAAACCATTTTAACCAGCGGAGTAACCTACTCCCAACTTTTAGACGACCTCCGGGCCATTATCCGGCATGAGGTCAGTAGCTCCGGCCCGGCCGTGCCTACCGATATAGCCACCGGGCCGGAACTGCTAACTGTGCGGGAGGCCGCCGCGCTGCTTGACATCTGCCAGCAGACCGTACACGACTTTGCTCGTCGTGGCCTAATTACGAAGCACCGCTTAGGAGGTCGTGTATATCTGAAACGGAGCGAACTGCTCGCTAGCCTGCAACGTCAGCACCGTACGGCTAAACCAGCCGGGAAAGGAGGAACGCGCCGTGCCTAACGTACTGCTTCTAGATTCAGCACCGGTGCTGCTGTTAGCCAGCGGCCGGCCCTGCCTAGCTTACCGTGTGCGGCGCCGGGATTGGCCCGCTGTGCCCGCTGGCTCTGCTGTCGCACTACTCACCACCGGGGAAGGGCTGGACTTCGGCCCGCGTATACTTTGGGTAGGTAAGGCAGTAACTAATCTACTCACTTCCTACAGAGGTGGCGCTATAGCCTTTGTTCCAGCTGACCCGCACCCCAATGACGACCCGGTATTTCGTTTTGAGGCATCTGATATAAAGCGCCTCTACTTGTTAAATCCGACTGCCGCGGCTTCACCCGTTGTAGTTACCAGAACGGGCCCGGCCCGCCGCCCCCGTGGCTAATGGTGGACCGCTGGCTGCTGAAACCCGTGCCATGGATTCGGCCGCCGTGCGCGCGTTATTCTCTGACTACAGCCCAACCTTCACACGCACCGCCGCCGAGCTGGAAGCGGCTTTGCACCGGCACGGCTACGCGGGGCCTCTCTCCGACTGGCTAGCCATGCTCCAGGCGGGTGGCCTCCGGGAGCCGCGGCGGGGTGTATTTGGCGCACCTTGGGAGCCAACAGAAAGCAGGGAAATAACAGGGAATTATTCCGAAGAATCGGACAAAAGCAGGTATGAAGCAGGAATAAATCCGACTCCGGTTAATGAGGCCACACCGCCGGAGCTACCAGCCGATAGCAGAAGCAAAGCAGTAATAGCAGACCCGGATTCAACGGCACCGGAGCCACCCCAATTCAGCTACTTCCGGGGCGGTATTAGGAGCGCCGCCCCGTATGCGGCCATTACCCCGCGCCAACTTTGGGAAATGGTACACGGGCCTCTATTCGCGCCGGCTACAACCCAACTCCGGCAAGCACCGGCGGGTAGTGAAGCCCGCGCCGAATGGAAAAAACGACTCGACTACGTAACGCCCGCCGGCACCTTCGCTCCTACCCGTGCCAATGGCAACCTAGTTACCCCTTCGGGCCTGCTGGTGCTGGACTTTGACCATTTGCCCGACGTGGGCGCGGCCCGCACCGCCTTACTAGCTGATCCGCTGTTGAGCCCCGCGCTGGTAGTCTTGTTTACCAGCCCCGGCGGGGAAGGGCTAAAGGTTATTCTGGAAACCGACCCGACAGCTTCTCACCTTGACAACTTCCGGGTGCTATCGGGCTACCTGTTGGGCTCCTACGGGCCGGAGTTACAGCCCGACCCCAGCGGCAAAGATGTGGCCCGCGCCTGCTTTGTCTGCCACGATGCCGACGCCTGGCTAAGCCCACGCTTTGCGGGGTAAGCCGCCGGGCTTTCGCTCAGAATTGAGCCGAAGAATAAACTAGGTTTTGCGGCTTAAATACCCATAAAAAGGGAGGTTATAAAATTAATAGGCACAGTGAACCCTACAAAACCCTACATTTTCAACAGAGCTGGCAATGACGTTAGATTTAAACGCCCTCCGGGCCGCTACCCCGGCACCGGAGCCCGACCCGACAAAACCCGACACATCAACGCCCGCGCAACCCGCCGCCGGGAGTTTCGAGACCAATACGCGCACGTACGCGCACGCGCGCGATGGGTGCGAAACTCCGCCGCCGATGTTGACAAATGTTGACAGTTCCACGCGCACGCACGCGTACGCGCGTACTGCTCCCGAAACTGCCAACTGGACAGAACAGGACACCCCTACGCGCGCGCACGCGTACGCGCGTAATGGTCCGAGAATGCCTACCCTCGACGCCCTTACTTGGTGCGTAACACAACATGAAGCGCGGCACGGCACCTTTCCGGCTAAGGGCGGACGCAATGCCTGGCTAACTGCTTTGGCGTTCTTCTGCAATGAAAAGGGAGTAGCCCTACCCGATTTTGAGAGCCACGCCGCCGGGTATGCCGCCGCCGATTTTTCCGCCGATGAAATAGCCCGCACCGTGCGCGGTATTTACCAGCGGGGAACCAGCCAGCACAACAGCAAACCCTGGGAGCCGCCCACGGCCCGGTCTAACTCAACCGCCGGAGCTGAGTACGGTAGCGCCGGACGTAGCCCCGGCGGCACGGGCTCCGGCCCCTTGCCGGCCGCGCCCCTCAATACCCCCACCATTTCGGCGGAAGTATACCAGCTGCTACCCAACTTCCTGCAACAGTGCTGCCAGCCCTTGCCCACAGCCCGCGAACGGGATGTGCTGTTGACCGGTGCGCTGGCCGTGCTGTCGGGCTGCTTCCCGACGCTGGAAGGGATGTACCGGGGCAAAATTATTGGGGCCAACGTGTATGCCTTTGTAGTAGCACCCGCGGCCTCCGGCAAGGGCGCGCTGGATTGGGCCCGCCGGCTGGCCTGGCCTCACCACCTGGCTGTGCGCGAAGCCAGCCAGCGGGAACGGGACGGATACGAGTTGCAGCTACAGGAATACGAGCAACAGAAGCGCGCCGCCAAAGCCGGCGGGCCGCTGCCTCCGAAACCAACAGAGCCCCCACGCCGCCGCCTCTTTATCCCAGCTGATAACGGCGCGGCCAATGTGGTAAAGACGCTGGCCGAAAACAACGAGCGGGGTATCATCTGTGAAACGGAAGCCGACACCCTAAGCGGCGCGCTAAAGCAGGATTTTGGCGATTACTCTGCTCTATTGCGCAAATGCTCCGAACATGAACCGCACCAGTACGACCGCAAAACTGCCGGCACCTATGAGTTGAGCCGGCCGGCCTTATCGGTAGCGCTGGGAGGTACGCCGGAGCAGGTGGCCCGGCTTATTCCAACTGCTGAGGATGGGTTGTTTTCGCGCTTCTGGTTTTATGCCTTTGAGTCTCCGCACGTTTGGGACGACCCATTTGCCGCGCCCGCCGGCGGCTCCCTTGATACGTGGTTTGATGCGCTGTCGGTGCGGGTATCGGAAATGATAGCCGCCGCCAGTGCGGGCCGGATAGTGGTACGCCTTAGCCCAACTCAGGAACAACGTTTCAACGCGGCCTGGCAGCAGTGGCTATGCGAAGGAATAGCGGACTTCGGGGAGGGCTCTGGTAGTGCCTCTAAACGCCACGGCCGCGCCTGTTTCCGCCTCTGCATGCTGCTGACGCTGCTACGCTGCTTTGAGAACGGGGAAGCCCCGACCGACCGTACCCTCACCTGCGAAGATGCCGACCTAACCGCTGCCCTAGCCATTGCCGATGTGTACCGGCAACACGCGCTGGCTTTGTATGAGCGACTACCCCGCCCCGTCGGCTCTGCCTTCAAATCAGCCAGCAAGTACGCCGGGAAAGCGGAGCAGGAAGCCCGGGTGCAGGAACTACACGGGCAAGGGTTGGGTGTGCGTGAAATAGCCTCACAAGTAGGCGTGCATTTTACCACCGTTGCGCGCTGGTTGCGCTTCGACGCGTAGCGTGTAGCAAAAGTGCTACGCTACACTTTCTCCAATTACTACACTTTCTAATTACTCTACAGTTATGCGTTTCACCATCCTGGAAAAAATCGACGCGGATACCCCGTTGGCTCACTTATTTAATGCTTATCTGGCCGGTCTTTCAACGCTGGATATTTTCAGCACGCCCCGCGAATCCATGCGGGCCTGTCGGGTAGCGTTTACCACCGAAGCCCAGGGCGCAAAGCCCCCGCTGTCCATTGTAGCCCAGGCCCAACGCTACTACGAGCTAACGGTACTGAGCAACGCCCTGAACCACCTGCACGGCCACGTACAAGCCGCGGCCGCGTTGCTCGACAGCTTCTTTGCCGTGTACGAAGGCGACTTAACCGCCTACGCGGCCGCCAACCGGAAACGCCTGCTAGAAGAGTACGGCGGCGGCGAAGATGACGACTGGCACCACACCGGCACCGGCAACCCCGACGCGGGCGAAGGCTGGCAAGTAACCGACACCACCGACCCGGCACGCCTGGCAGAGTACGGCCTACACGCCGAGCTAGCCCGCTTCTTTCCCGACCCCGAAAGCCACGGCGAATACATTGGCACCAGTGGTCCAATTGATTTTCACCGTTTTACCTTGGCTGTAGAACATCAAACCGATTTTGCTCTACGTAAGATGTTCACGGCCGTAAGCGGTAAGGAAATAACTATGTACCGGCCTGATGAAAGCGGTCGGATGGTACCTATACCAATTATCGAACAGATAGAACAGGAAATTAATGAGGACATAGCCAACGAACGGCTAACGGCCCGATTTAATGCCGTGTTAAACGCTGCCCAGCAACTTGCCGTCCTGTATGCTAAGATGCCGCCGGACGACCTACAAGGATATTACCTACTACAGCAAGTGCTAAACAATATGTTAGCCCTGAAGATGGAAGGATATCCGCCATTTTGATATACTGTCACTACTTGCTACAGCACTCTACTAAACTTAGTAACTCTAACTTAACGCTGGTTTCAACAACAAAAGCAGCTAATTTTGGTCCATGAATTTATTTGGAGACGTGAGCGGCGCTAAGCCTTTCTTAAAATGGGCCGGTGGTAAGCGGCAATTAATTCCAGCTATTCAGCAAGCTTTACCTGCTGACTTCGAACGCAAGGTTACTACCTATGTCGAACCATTCATTGGTGGCGGAGCCGTAATGTTTTGGATGTTGCAACATTACCGCAGCATCACGACTGCTATCATTAACGATATTAATCCTGACCTAACGACAGCCTATCAGGTTATTAAAGAGCAGCCTGAAGAACTCATTAAGCAGCTTGCAGCTATGCAAGCCGAATATTACGCTTTGATTGGCGAAGATGTACGAAGAGAATTCTTCGATAAGATTCGAGCTGAGTTTAATACACGGACTTTAGATAGCCTTCGCAACACCTGCCTACTTATTTTTTTGAATAAGACTTGTTTCAACGGCTTGTACCGTGTGAACAGCAAGAGTAAGTTCAATGTACCATTTGGCAAGTACGAAAAGCCTTTGATTTGTGACTCGGCTACCATCCGTGCCAATAGCCACCTCCTGTCGCGTGTTACTATCCTAACGGGCGATTTCTCGGAGACACTTAAGCATATTTCCGGCCGGGCTTTCTTTTATTTCGATCCGCCTTACAAACCGTTGAGTACTACAGCCTCATTCAATGCGTACGTTTCAGAGGTATTCAACGACGAAAGCCAGCAGCGCTTAGCCAATTTCTGCCGGACGCTTGACGAGCAAGAACATTACTGGTTGCTGAGTAATTCCGATGTTAAGAATACCGACGCGGACAATCATTATTTTGATGACCTATACGACGGTTTCAATATCCGACGCATTCAGGCAAGCCGTAACATCAATTCGAAGGGCACTGAGCGAGGTAAGATTAGTGAGCTGTTAATCAGTAACTATCAAGGTGTACCAGAGTTGATTTAGAGACCCAACTTTTCTAATGGAATTTTACCAAAGAAGTATTTGCAGCCTACTTCCTCAATGTAGTCAAGAACATCTTTATACGAGGGTGCATTGAACCAGTCGCTAAGTAGGTAGTAGAACTGAACTTCAAGTCCCAATGAGGTCATGAGCTTTATATACTGGCGCTTCTTAAAGTGGCAAGTCTGAAGCTTTTCGTCTACGGAACCAGCACCAGCTTGGTATTTCTTCTCGATGATGTACAATGTGTTACCAACTACTAAAGCGTCATCTGGAAGCAGCTTTTTGGAGATAATATTCTTGTAGTTGATGTGATTAGCTTCAAGAAGATTTTTATATAGTTTATTCTTTTCGTAGAGTCGCCCGACTACCTCTTGGGTAGTCCGGTCTATTATAGAATCACCGCTTAGTTTGTATTGCGGATGGTTTGCAAATGCCTCTCTAAGGTCGGTACCACGTTCAAATTCCAGACCGTTGAGATTGGTATTAGCACCACCGCCAACGGTATTATAGCTACGAGTCACTATTTTGTTGATAGCGCACAAAAAAATCGGGAAGGGTTACCTCCAGGCTTTTGCACAGGGTTATGATATTGATTAGCGAGGGGTTTCTCTCTCCGCGCTCAACTTGCCCTATGTATGTGCGATGGAACCCACAACGTTCAGCTAGCTCTTCCTGAGAAATTCTTAGCTCGTTGCGGTAGAAACGGACAGTAAGGCCAAAGGCTTTAAGAGAGTTTTCTCTCATCCGTCAAAGGAAGATACCTATTGTATGCAGCTCAACCGACAATAAGTATCATTTTGCATTTTTATATGATTTGACACTTGCGAATAGCTACTATTGGGGTCATTCTAATAATTACACCCAAAATGAGCTACAATAAAGTTACAGATGACCTGTACGCCGTGTTTAAGTCTCACGGCTTCGAGCAATTGTTATCAACGAAGCAACAGAAAGCTCACCAAGTACACCGGTGCGCAAGCGGTGCCGAACTTACCGTACACTTCCCTGGCTACAAAGCTCAATTGAACCCTTTCCGACCTGACTATCGTGTTGATATTACAAAGCCCGGTCAAGCCAGTATCCCCCTCTCTCATGCGAACCTTATTGTTGATATATATAACAAGGTTGTAAACGGTAATATGAATCCTGATGATCTGCAGCAAGCTTTGCTTGAGCAACTCTGTGACTGTGGTATCGATTACGAAGCCTTGGCCACCCGTTTGCCTTATCGGCCTACTTCACCCTCCGAAGCGTTATTAAATTATGCTCAATTAGCCCATGATGGCAAATCATATAAAAGGGAAGGAAATTCCGCTGACCTGACGATTGAAGAACTTTTTAGTTCTATTAAATGGATTTCAATTCAAGAAGATTTTAATTACCCAATGCCAAGGTACCAAGGCCGAAAAATGCCTTACACTCGTTACCTCGAAGCAATTCACGTTGCTAAGCACCAAAATAGCCAGCATACCTTAGCCGAAGTAATTCAACGCGCACTTTCCCACGGCCGCCCATTCCCTTGGCAAGAAATGAATGCTTTGGAACTTGCTAATAGTGCAATGACTAATTATAGCCTTCGCTCTAACATTTGAGGCTTAGTTGCGGCGGCGCGATCTTTTGTTATCTTCACTAGCAAGTTATCTACTCACTATACCCGGCAGCTTCGGGTCACAAATCTGCACACCTGCAACAATTCCGAAGGGTATACCGAAACGGTATACCCTTTTCTATTACTTACAGCCCATACTGGGTAGGAGGTCTATTTCTTCTGCAAATGGCAGTTGCTAACCATCGCTTTTTTCATGTGTGCAAAATCTAGAGAAAAGAGGTAACGCTTACTTATTACGTTCAAGCCTGACGTTGCAACGGGTAAAGGAATAAATTCTTTTCTACCTAACGCGCCAACCACTATCTATCCCGTAACTACACGCGTACAAAACTCAAAACCAAAAATTCGTACCCAGCTAGCCCACTCCTTTCGCCTTATATTCCCTGTAAAGAACAGACAATAACAGCAGTTATGCAGTACGAACAAGGTCAAAGCGGCAACTCTGCCGGTCGGCCAAAAGGCAGCCAGAACAAAGCTACCACCCACGCCCGGGAACTAATCGGGGCGGCCCTGGCTGGCCTTGATGCCGATATACTTCGAGCGCACCTGCTCAGCCTGAACGGCAAGGAGTTTATAGACTCGTATGTAAAGCTTGCCCAGTTTATAACCCCCAAGCTGCAGCGCACCGCCCTGGCTGCCGATGATGAGGAAAGCCCGGTAACAGTTACCCTACATATCGGCGGTACCCCGGAGCAGCGCGAAGCCAACAGACAGGCCGCCCGCCGGCTGCTCCGGGAATAGGGCGCAAGAAGTCGGCAACACCCACCATTTACAGCGGGGCTTTTTCTCAGCAGTGAGCAGAAGTACCAACCCAACAAGTTGGAAGCAGGACACCCTGCTAAATAAAGAGAAGGGCCGCCAAGTCGATTGACGCGGCGGCCCTTGCCCTTAGGTAGGAGCTGGCAACTACTTACCCGGCGGGTAAAACAAAGATAGCCCACCGCCGCCAAAAAGCGCTGGCAACTTGCGATCCATACACTCCACAAAAAGAGTGTGTACCCCTACACGTACCCCGAAAAAATAAAAAAACCCGTTCGCAGCTCGCAAACGGGTTTTTATGCAGAGAGGATGGGATTCGAACCCACGATAACCTTTTGGGCTATACACACTTTCCAGGCGTGCTCCTTCGACCACTCGGACACCTCTCTAGGGCTAATGGTGGCGCAAAGAAACGGGGGTTTTATCAGAAACGCAACCTTTCTATGATTCCCAGTTGGAAATTTCGCCGCGCAGGTCGCGGGCCAGCAAGCGGCGGGTGGTAGGAGCATCCTGATTCAGCCCTAGTACAAACATGAGCTTGGCAACGGCCGCCTCGGTGGTGATGTCGTCGCCGCCGATGACGCCCAGGTCGCGCAGGTGGGCGCTGGTTTCGTAGCGTCCCTGCTGCACACGGCCTTCGTCGCACTGGCTGACGTTGAGCATGTGTACACCCCGATCCAGGGCCTCACGCAGGGCCTGCGTAAACCACGGGGCCGTGGGGGCATTACCCGAACCAAAGGTTTCGAGTACGCAACCTCGCAGGTCGTCGATGGCCAAAATGCCTCGCACGGCCGACTCGCTGATGCCCGGAAACAGCTTCAGAATCACGACCCGCTCATCGAGGTGCTGATGAAACTTGCGAGGTAGCACCGACCCAGGCCGGATGGCGGCATCATTGAACTCCAGGTCGATACCGGCGCGCACCAGCGGCGGGTGGTTTTCGCTTTTGAACGCATCGAAGTGGCCGCTCTCTACCTTCTTGGCCCGGTTACCACGCAGCAGTACGTTGTGAAAGTAAATGCACACCTCCGGAATGCGGGCTGCCTCGGTGGTTTTGTGGCGGGCTGAGGCCAGTTGCAACGCCGTGAGCAGGTTTTTGCGGGCGTCGGTGCGAATACGCCCAATAGGCAGCTGGGCCCCGGTGAAGATAACTGGCTTGGTCAGGTTTTCCAGCATGAAACTCAGCGCCGAGGCCGAGTACGCCATGGTATCGGTACCGTGCAAAATCACGAAGCCATCGTATGCCTCATAGTTCTGCGCAATGATGCGCACTAGCTCGGCCCACACCGTGGGGGTCACGTTGGAAGAGTCGATGGGCGTAGGCAGGCTGTATACCGACAGGCGCATCCGAAACTGGCGCAGCTCCGGAATATTTGCCATAATGCTATCAAACCGCATGGGCACCAACGACCCATCGGCGTCGTAGGCCATTCCTACGGTACCGCCCGTGTAAATTAATAGTACCGAAACCTCGGGAGTAGCCGGTGCGGCCGTGTCAATATTAAAGTAGCTTGTGTCCAATGCCGGCGGGAAATAGCGCGTAATCAGCTGCGCAACCACGCAGCCGAATTCGCAAGCTAGCAGGCAATCGGCACTTTCCCTACTCTGCCTGGAACAACACGCTGCCTAAGAAGGTAACCAACTGCTACAGATTAAACAGCTTTTGCGCGTTTTGCGTGGTGGCTTCGGCTACTTCCGCCACGTCTTTTCCCAGCAGCTCGGCTACCCGGTGTGCAATAAGCGGCAGATAAGACGGCTCGTTACGCTTGCCGCGGTGCGGTACCGGCGCCAGGTAGGGGCAGTCGGTTTCCAGCAGCAGATGGCTCAGGGCGAGGCCAGGCAGGACTTTATCGGCACCCCTGTTTTTGAAGGTCGCCACGCCGCCAATACCGAGCAGAAAGCCCAGACTGATGGCCCGGTCAGCCTCAGCTTTACTTCCCGAGAAGCAATGAAACACGCCGCGCAGCGTACCGTCCTGGGCAGCTTCGATGAGGTCGGCGGTTTGCTGGAAGGCGTCGCGGGTGTGCAGGACCAGGGGCAGGTTGTGCTTTTTAGCCAGATCAATCTGCACACGCAGGGCCTCCTGTTGCTGGGCAAAGTAGGTTTTATCCCAGTGCAAATCGAGGCCGCACTCGCCTACTGCCGCAAACGGCCGTTTTCCCAGCCACTCCTCCACGGCGTATAGTTCACGCTCGAAATGCTGATTCACGGAGGTAGGGTGCAGGCCCATCATGGCAAAGCACTGCTGCGGAAATCGTGCCTCGGTTTCGAGCATACTATCGAGGGTAGTATGGTCGATGGCGGGCATGACGATGGTGGTGACGCCGGCCTCGAAGGCCCGGTGCAGCATCTCGTCGCGGTCGGGCTTAAACTGCTCGGAGTAGACGTGGGCGTGAGAATCGGTGAGGTGCACGATGAAAGGAAAGTAAGGCGTGAGATGGTAAGCAACGAAGCACAAAGGTAGGGCATCCTGCCTACCCTCCTAACCTCCTAACCTCCTACCCTCGACTCACTCACTGGCCTCAGCACCTCGTGCAAATCGGGTAGCCGCCGTTCTATTTGCGTCAGTACTTCGTTTGAGAGCGGTACTTGCACGCCGTAGCGCGTAAGCATATAGCGCACTAGTGCTGTCAAGCCTTGAATTTCAGCTGCGAGGTGCGCCCGAATGGTTTGCCAATGCAGCTCGCCAGCAGCGCCCCGGTCCTGGCACTGCCGACGTACTACGAGGGCGTGGCTCACTACATCGGCCAAATGCTCCAGCAGGTGCTGCTCGGCCGCGATAAGTGTACGAGGGTGATAATCGATAATGCACAGAGTGCCGATGTTGCATCGGTCGGGCATCCGGAGTGGCGCCGCTGCATAAAACCGAATGTTGTTTTGCTGCGCCGCCTGAGCCGCCTGGGGCGTTATGAATGGCTCATTGTCAGCCAACAAGTCTTTGTAGACTACCGCGCTATTGCGCAGAATAGCCGTGGCGCACAGCGCTTCCTGCCGCGACTGCACGTCGTTGCCGGGCATACCATAGTTCGCTATGTATTCTACCTCAGTCTCGTCGACAAGGGCAATGAGGGAAATAGGCAGGCTGAAGATGCGCGCCGCTAAAGACACCAGCTCATTAAATACCTTCTCATCTAAAAACCGATGAATAGCATAACGCCGGAGTGTAACGAGGCGGGCAGCATCGTCAGGCGGAATCAGGAAAGGAGAGATAGGCAGCATAGTGATGATATAATTAGCTATCAACAAGGTATTTATAACAATCTGTTTTCCACTTATTTTCTACGTTTAATCAAAGTTAATCTTCGCGTAGCGCTATAGCGCTGTTGTATTAAAGACTGAAACTCTGCCAAGCTTTAGCGAGTGTAGCGCCTACCCTTCCACACAAACGGCAACGGCAGCAGTCGAAAGCCCAGCAGGCCAACCGCCAGCAGCAGCGTGTACAATTCGAATGCTGGCAGTAGCAACAGGGGCGCTTGGCGCCCGGCGCGGCGGTAGCACACTAGCGTCAGGGCCGCCTGCATCAGCAACTTGGCTGCCCACACGCTAAGAGCGGAAGCTGGTCCGGCTAGCCAGCAAAGAATTGCCAGTGCCGGATAGAAACCGCTGTACAGTAGCAGGTTGGCTTGTAACCACCACGGCAGTTGCTCTACCCCACGCAACCACCGCCGCCGTTGGTGCAGCAGCGCTGGCAGCGTGGGCTGCGGCAGCGACTCGGCCAGCACCTCGGGCCGAAACAGGATACGATGCCCAAAGCCCTGTTGCACAGTGGCCTTAAACAGGGCATAGTCTTCGGTGACGGAAAAGGGTAGCGTTTCGTAGCCGCCGGTGGCCTGGTAGGCGGCACGGGTCACCAGCATGTTGTTGCCCATAGCCGTGACGGCCACGCCCCAATCGGATACCACCTGCACCAGGCCTAGGGAAGTAAGCCAGTCCAGGCCCTGTAGCTGGTGGAACAGGCGCGGCCCCTGCACCAGCGTGAGGCCCGTGATGGTGCCTACCCCCAGCGCGGCGTGCGCCAGCAGTCCCGTGAGCCAGGTGGGCGGCACGGCAATGTCGGCGTCGGTGATGAAGAAATAGTCGGTGGTGGCGGCGCGGGTGAGGTGGGCCAGCACATTGGCTTTGCCACGGGCCTGCCCCAGTGCCTCAGTAATGGCGAGACACCGAAAGCTGCCTGCGTAGCCCTGCATGGCAGCCTCAGCCACGGCGCGGGTGCGGTCGGTGCTGCCATCATCGCCCACCAGCACCTCTACCAAGTGCACGGGGTAGCGCAGCTGTCGGATGGCGTGCAGGCATCGGCCCAGCGCCGCTTCCTCGTTGCGGGCGGCAATGAGAATGCTCACGCGGGGCAGCGCGTCGGGCAGGGGTTGGGGCGGGCTCCCGCGCCGCCACGCCAACGACAGCACCGACAGTCCCAGAAGCACAAACCAGCAAGCGAAGTAGACCGTCAGCCATATCATATGATAACCAAAAAAGCTGTTTGAGTTAACTATAAGCATGTAGAGACGCATACTTGCGTTTCGTCGCATGCATCATAAGACCATATCCCACTCAACGACGAGACGCAAGTATGCGTCTCTACACTCTTTCAACGGCCCACCGATTTAACGCTAACGCCTTCTTAGCTGCCTAACGGCTATGAGGTGTAATGGATAGCCGATCAGCGCATAGACCACGCAGCAGCGTAAGCAGTCCGGGGCTTTCACAGACTACGAAACTGATACCCCTGCTCAGCAAAATGCTGTAGATAACGTGGCAGCACAAAGCGCAGGTTACGACTAGCTTTTAAGCTGTCGTGAAACACCACGATGGCGCCTGGCCGGGAATAGCGTACGGCAGCGCGCAGGCACTGCTCGGGGGCAAAAGTAGCGTCGAAATCGTAGGTCAGCACGTCCCACATAATGAGCTGATGCGTGACGGCCAGGGTGCGAGCCAAGGGATGAGTGATACGCCCGTAAGGCGGCCGCAACAGAGGGCGGGTCTCTGCGGCCGTGGGTTCTAGCGCATCCAGCGTTTGCTGGCAGCGGGCTATGTCGGCAAGGTAGTCGGCCGGGGGCGTTTTCCAACTATTGAGGTGATGGTGGGTGTGGTTACCAAGCCGGTGGCCAGCGGCCAGCACTTGCTGGGCCACTTCGGGGTGGCGCGCTACGTTGTCGCCCACACAGAAGAACGTGCCGCGTGCTCCTACCCCAGCCAGCTGCTCCAGCACAAAGGGCGTTTCGTCGGGAATGGGGCCGTCGTCGAAGGTGAGGTAGAGCGTTTTCTCTCCGGCCCCTACCGGCATACGCCATTGCCCCTGGGGTACCAGGCGGCGCACTAAGGCGGGTATTCGGAAGATACGCATAGGCTGGAGTCGTTAATCTGCGGAAAATTCATTCAGCATGTCGCTGAGTGCGGTCCACAGCGCGGCGGCGCTGGCGTCCCAGGAGAAGCGACGGACATTTTGCAGTCCCTGCGCCACCAGTGTAGCGCGCAGATTGGCGTTGCCGGCTACGTCTGTCAGGGCCGTGGCCAGGCTATCCACAGAAAATGGATCGGCGAGGTGGGCAGCGGCCCCAGCTACCTCGGGTAGGGAGCTGACGTTGGACGTAATAACCGGGCAGCCGCAGGCCTGCGCCTCCACAATAGGAATGCCGAAGCCTTCAAAATAAGGTACATAGGTAGTAGCCAGTGCGGCAGCATACAGCTGCACCAGCTCGGTATCCGTCACGCGGCCGGTGAGGTGCACATCGTGGCGGTGGTGCAGTTGCTGGTACACCTCGAAGATGGGGCCAGCTTTCCAGGCGGTGCGTCCCACCACAAGCAGCTTTACCGGAGAGCCGGTGGCGGTTTTGAACTGATCGAAGGCGCGCAGCAAGTTCACCAGGTTTTTGCGCGGCTGCAACGCACCCACAAACAGGAAATACGGTTTGCCCGCGCTGAACCTGTCGCGGGTGTCTTGCTGCGTAGCTTGGGGCTGAGGCCGAAAGCAGGCATCGGCGGCATTGTAGACCACGCTGATTTTGGTGGGTGCAATACCGTAGGTCTGCACGATATCCTGGCGCGTAGCCTCTGACACCGCCACCAGCCGCTCCGACGCCCGGGCAAAGCGCGGCGAAAAAAACTGGTAGTAGCGCCGTACCGACCCGGTTACGTCTTGCGGGAAGTGCTCAAAGGCTAGATCGTGCATCACTGTAAGGCGCGGAACACGTGTATTTAAGGTTGTGAAGCCATCGGGGCTCAGGAAAGCGTCGGGCCGGTTTAGCTTCAGCCACAGTGCCACAGCGCCCTCAAACCAGGCCACAAACAGCAAGGGATGCCGGGCCGGTGGCAGCAGCACGTGCGGCACCACATTCTCGGCAAACAAATACCGCTCGTCGTAGGGCCGGTCGAACAGAAAATGGAAAGTATGCTCGGGACGCGCTGCTACCATCCGCTTCAGCACTTCGTAGGTGAAGCGGCCAATGCCTTCCAGCTTGTCGCCGGGCAGCAGAAAGCGTACGTTTACAGCAATATTCAAGACGGTAATTGAGTTGTCAGTTACAGGGTGAGAGTGGTGAGAGATATGTATACGGCAACCTATTAACTCGCACCGCACAACGCAATTTATTTACGTTGCAACAACTGTCGCAGCTCGGCTACGCGCACGTTGCCGGTCAGAAACAGGATGCCCACGAACAAGCCGCTTGCCAGCCCTGCTTCCAGCCACCAGGTATTCAGCCACCAACGCAGGCCCCACCATGCGGCGCACAGCAGCCCGAAAGCAAGCAGCAGCCGTGCCAGCGTAGCCCAGGGCACGGCTACCCCGGTCCGGCGCGTCACCAGCCACAAATACCCGCCCGATACAAACAGCGCACACAGCAGCGTATCTGCGGCGGCGGCCAGAGCGCCGTAGCGGGGTAGCAGCAACAGGTTCAGGCTGATATTGAGTAGCGTGCTTCCCGCCACCAGCCAGCTCACAGGTTGCTCCTGCCCGGTGCTCGTAAGCAGGGTGCTGTAGATGGCAAAGAACGCGTGCACCAGCACATTCAGAAACAGTAGCTTCAGGCACCACGTCATGCGCACCAGCTCGGCGGGCGTGCTGCGCGTGAACTGCCAGAATAGCACCTCGCCCCGAAACAGCACAAACGCGCACACCAGCAGCAGCGGCACCGTTACGATGCGCTGCCCAAACCAGAGTAGCGTTTGTTGCTCGTCGCGGCGGGCAGTGGCGTGGGCAAACTTGGCAAAGAACAGCGGCAGCACCGTCCACAGGTACATCATCACAGCGTCTACCCACCGGTAGGCGCCGGCATAGTAGCCCGCCTCCCTCGCCGAGACCAGCCGTTCCAGCATCAGCCCGTCTACCCGCTCGTTGAGGCCATATACCAGCGCAATAGCAGCCAGCGGCAGGCTCTCCCGCAGCACTGTGCGGGCTTGCGACCAGCGCGGTCGGTATGGCACGCGCCCGTAGAGTCGGGTGAGTAGCGCGTAGAGTGTTACAAACGTAAGCAGGGTAGCACCGGCCCGCACTATCACGTAACCATCCAACGTCAGTGCGACACCAAGACTTAGCCCACCAAGCAGCAATAGTATAGCCGTGGCCTTGTCCAGTACCGACAGCACTGCATCTATATTAAAGCGCTGGTACCCTTGCAGTGCTCCTCGCAGGAAGGCAGTAAACTGCGTCAGCAGCACAATACCGGTGGCTAATCCAAGCAATACAAGCGTATGGCCCCGATAGCCCAACAGCCAGCCGACAAGCAGGGTACCTCCCAAAAACAAACCGGATAGCGCTACTTTGAGTGGCAGCACGGTAGGAAAATACTCGGCCAGGTACTCGGGTGCCGAAGCAATGCGCTTGGTCGTGTGTTGTGCCAGCCCCAGATCGGCCAGTACCGACGTAATCAGGGCCAGATTGAGCAGGGCTGCAAACAGCCCGTACTCAGCGTGCCCCACCTGGTTTTGCACAAGGTTTTCGACCACTAGCCACCCTGGCTTTACCAGTAGGTTCAACAGCAAGACAAAGCTGATATTTCCGAGAAAACGTTTGATAGGTGTGAAGAACAGAGGCTGAAAAACGGCTGCTAAGCTACTACAATAACCTGTTTTACCTGCCTACCCACCGTTATTCGTAGTCTTGCCTACCGCTTCAAAAAGCAATAGTAATTAAGTAGGAAAGACGCCTTATAGACGTTTACGTGGCGCTAGTACCGGGGCGGCCACTTACCATGAGGGCACTAGGCAGCACCAAGTTTACCAGTATATTTACCCTGCTGTCGGCGTGCCGTGCCAGCTGGCCTGTCTTATTGTCTGCCCAAACCCCTCTATGGCTGTTCGCTCATACTCACTGCCCGATGTGTGGCCTATTATTAACCGCTGGAAAACGTTGCTAGGTGCTGCGGTAGCACTGGCTTTTGTTGTTAGCCTACTGGCTACCTTCTTACTACCAAACATTTACAAGTCGACAGCGCTATTTTACCCGGCCAACCCGGAGAATGGCCAACCCAGTACGCGTGGCGAAGACTTAGACCGCATCCTGACCATTGGCCAGTCGCAGCCAGTGGCACAAGCTTTAGTACTGCGCTTTCGCCTACAGGAGCACTATGGCACAGGCCAGCCAGGCGACCCAGCGGCCACTGAGGCGGCCATCGAACACTTTAAGCAGCACATGGCACTCGTGCACAACGAGCGCGACGTTATTGAAGCTTCCTTTAAAGATGCAGACAGACAGGTAGCAGCCGCAGTGGCAAATGCGCTGGTGGCGGCCATCGACACGTCCAATCAGCGCCTTACCCTGCACACGCACTACGAAGCGTTAGAACAATACAAGCTATATCCAACGCTTAAAAAGACGCAGATAAAGCTACGCAACCGTCTGATAGCGGCTCGCTACCACTACGGTATCTTCACGCAGGAACAGACACGCTACCTGATACGGGAAATTATCCGCACTGAAAATGAGTTGCGACAAGCAGAAGGCAGCGGTGCTTCGGCAGCGAAGATTGCGGGCCTGCGCCGGGCACTACGCGGCCTCACCAAGATTGACGGCGGTAACACCCTAAGCCTAGAAGGCTATGTGGAAGGCAGCGATACGCTAGGCAGTATGTATGCCCGCCTCGACAATGTGCAGAAGCGGCTCGACAAGCTGCAAGAAGATTATGATGCCGCCAAGTTAGCGCTCAAAGGTCGTAGCTCCTCTTTGTATGTGATACAGCCAGCCTACCCTACTGGCGAAAAAGTCTCTCCGAAGCGTGGCCTCGTCGTGGCCGCATCGGTGGTGGTCACGTTTGTGCTGTCGCTGCTGCTGATTATGCTGCTGGAACTGTATCGTGCCAATCAAGTGCCGGCTACCAGCGCCTCACCCGCATGAGTCGTTTGTTGCAGTTGCTGCGCCCTGCCGACCAACTTCAGCGCGTCTTTGTGCTGTTTTTGCTGCTGCTGCTGCCGGGGGGCGTACTGGCGCTGCTGGCCGGCTCTCCTCTGTGGCTACTCCCCGCGCTGGCCGTACTAGCGGGCGCGGTTTTTGCGGTGGAGTGGCGCCTGCTGTATTATGCGTTCCTATGTACGCTCCCTTTCTCGTATGAAATCAGTGGCCTAGTTGGCGGCCTCAGCCTCGACATGCCTTCTGAGCCCCTCATGCTGCTCCTGTTGGGCAACGTGGGCCTCACGCTGTTGCTGCACCCTGGCGCCCTACCCCGCCGGGAGTGGCGCCACCCGCTACTGCTGCTGCTGGCGCTAGGCTACGGCTGGGCTATCCTGACGATGCTTTCGTCGGTGGATGTAGTGAAGTCAGTGAAGTTTCTGCTGGCCAAGCTGTGGTACGTGGGGCCGTTCTTGTTTGGCACCCTCCTGCTGCTTACTCGCCCCGACCGGGTGTGGCGCATTGGCGCGCTTTATCTGGGCGGCGTGTGCTTCACGGTTGCATACACGCTGGTACGCCACGCCACGCGGGGCTTTTCGTTTGATACCATTAACTGGGCTATTCAGCCCTTTTATCTCAATCACGTTATCTACGCCACAGTGCTGGCACTGCTGCTACCGTACGCGTTGTATGGTATGCGTGCGGCGGGCCGCAGCCGTACGCGCTGGCTCTGGGGAGCGGCTACGCTCGTGCTTTTTCTTGGGTTGCTGGGGTCTTTTACGCGGGCGTCGCTCTTGTCGGTGCCCGTCGCGGCACTGTACTACTTCGTCATCCGCTACCGCCTCACCCGGCTGATGCTGGTAGGGGTAGTGGTGGGTACCATCGGCCTAACCTACTACCTGGTGCATGATAATACCTACTTGCAGTACGCCCCTAATTTTGAGCGTACTGTCTTCAACGGGCAGGATTTCGAAAAGCACCTGGAGGCCACCTACAAGCTCGAAGATATGTCGGGGATGGAGCGTGTGTACCGCTGGGTGGCAGCCGGCCACATGGTAGCCGACCGCCCCTGGATGGGCAGCGGCCCCAGCACGTTCTACCCCGAGTACAAGCGCTACACCGTCTGGAGCTTTCATACCTACGTCAGTCGCAACCCCGAGCGCTCTACCACGCACAACTACTTCTTGCTGCTGATGGCGGAGCAAGGCGTTCCGGGTTTCCTGCTTTTTACGCTGTTGGTTGGCGCTACACTGCTTCTCTGTGAGCGACTATATCACCGCAGCCGATTGCCCGCGCAGCGCTACATTGTGCTGGCCAGCAGCTTGTCCTTTCTCATCATCGTCTTCCACCTACTACTGAACGAATTGGTAGAAACTGATAAAGTCGGCTCCTTCTTTTTCATCAATATGGCCATCCTGATTCGGATGCAGACGTGGTTGGAGAATGAAGTGGAAAGCGATGAGTGAAAAAAGACGCGTGTCATCCTACACTGCGTTCAGGATGACACGCGTCTTTTTTCACTCACCACTCATCCTCACCATCTCACTTAAACCGGCAGGTGAGGATGGTGATGTCGTCGGCGAAGTGGCTGCCTTCGCTGTTGAAGCCTTCTATTTCCTGGAGCAGCTCGCGGTGCAGGGTAGGGAGCGGTACGTAGCGTGACTGGCGCAGAAAGTTGAGGACGCCCTCTTCGCCAAACTCTTCTACCTCCTGGTCAAACACTTCGGTGAGGCCGTCGGTGTAGGTGAGCAGCAGGGAGCGGGACGGCACGTTGGTCTTCTGTACTTTCAGGAAGGGTAGCTCCTCGAAAATACCGAGCATGGTAGTGCCGTCGGCCAGCAGCTCGTGGTGGTGGTCGTCGCAGAGCAGGATGGGTGAGTTGTGGCCCGCATTTACGTATTCCAGCTCGCGGGTGGCGCGGTCGTAGATGCCGAAAAAGGCCGTGATGAACTTCTCCGACACGGCGTTGCGGTAAATCAGGTTGTTCAGCTCGGCCACAATAGTTGCCAGATCGGCTTGCTGGCGCAACAACGTCCGTAGTCCCGCCTGGAAGTTCGACATCAGCAACGACGCCGGTACGCCCTTGCCCGATACGTCAGCCACGCAGAACAAAAACCGGTTTTTATCGATGGGCACCACGTCGTAGTAGTCGCCCCCGATGGCCGTGTGCGGCACGTAGCTGGCATGCACCGCCACGTCGGCATCGTTGGGTAGGCTGCGCGGAAACAGCATGGTTTGCACTTCCTGCGCAATTTCAATTTCCTTACGCATGGCCGCGGCCGCCACGCGTTGCCGGCCCAGGCGCCGGTTTTCCACCGCCCCGATCAGAATATTGCTCAGCGTTTCCAGAAACTTGGTGGCCTCCTCGGGCACATAGTCGTCGTGCACGTTGCCGATGAGCACGTAGGCCAGGGTTTCGCCCCGGTGCTGCACCGGAATCAGCAGTTCCAGCTGATGCCACTCGTCGCCCAGGCCTAAGTCGGCCACGGGTACGGGTTGGGTAGGGCTGTGCTCTAAGATATGCTCGGGCAGGGGTAGGCGGTAGAAATCGACCATGCCGCCACCAAAGCTCACCACACACTGCCACTGGCCTTCTTCCTTCACATAGAGCACCATGCGCCGGATGTTGAGCTGGCCGAGTAGGGTGAATTGAAATATTTTATACAACGCAGCCTCCGGCGAGTCGAGCGTGATGGCCTGGGTGATTTCCAACAGGGCACCCAGCTCGCGCTCTTTCAGAAACAGGCGCTTTTCGGGCGATATATACTTAGACATTGGCAACGGGTGTTTTAGGATCATAGGCGTCGCGGAGGCCGTTGCCGAGCAGGTTGAAGCTCAGCACCAGCAGACTGATGGCCAGGCCCGGCAGCAGCGTGAGCCACAAGCCGGCCTCGGTGCCCAGGAGCTGAAAGCCCTCGTTCACCATCAATCCCCACGACGGGGCCGGGGGCTGCACGCCCAGGCCCAGAAAGCTTAGTCCGGCCTCCAGCAGAATAGCCGCCGCGAAGTTACTGGTAGCCAACACAATCAGCGGACCAATCATGTTGGGCAGCAGGTGGCGGGCTATCAATCGGCGCTGGGGTAGGCCTAATACGCGCCCTGCCTCTACAAACGTTGCAGAGCGCAGGCTCAGCATTTGGCCGCGCACCACGCGGGCCACATCTACCCACATGGTAAGGCCCACCGCCACAAACGACACCCATACGCCTTTACTGTTGAGGGCCAGCGATATAGCAATGACCAGCATAATACCGGGAATGCTCCACACCACCGTCATCAAGCCCAGCAGCACGCTATCGACCCAGCCGCCCACGTAGCCCGCTACGGCCCCGATGAGCATGCCCAGGGCCAGCGAGATCAGGACGGCGACCAGGCCAATGCCCAGGGAGATGCGCGTGCCTAGTAGCAGGCGGCTCAGCTCGTCGCGGCCGGCTTTGTCGGTGCCCAGCCAGTAGGTGCGCTGCTCCACGCGCTCCTCGAGGATGAAGCGTTGCAGCTCGGCCGGTGAACCGTCTTTACCAGCTAGCTGCCGTAGGCTGTAGCGGCGCGGCGGGTCGGGTAGGGCGCTGTGGTTTTGGTAAGGTGGGAAAAAGGCCGAGTCGTTGGTGAAGGTGGGGCGGCCACCAACCGGAATTTCCTGAAACTGGCGACTCCTGCCCTGCCACCACGTCCGTAGCGGGTTGTCGGTGGCAGCAGCGCGGGCGGCCGCAGGCAACGGTAGTTTCAGGATGGTAACTTGGAAGCCCGGCGACTCCTTTTGCAACTGCACTAGGCCATTGTTGGCGTTGGAGGAGTTATCGGGCAGCACCCAGTAGCCCAACAGCGCCAGCAGCGTGCACAGCCCAATAAAAGCCAGCCCAAACATGGCGGGCCGATTTTGCAGCAGCCGCTGCCGCACGTAGTAGCCGGGCGGCCGGGCAGCCGCCGCTACAGTGGGCGCGGGAGCGGTAGGTGCGGCCACAACTAGCGGGTGTTGTGTTGCAGCAGGCCTTCCTTGGAGGCCAGAAAAAACGCGTCACGGCAGATGGCACCGAAGGAGGTAGGCTCGTAGGCCTGCTCGGTATCGGCATCGGGCCAGAAGCTGCGGATGAGGTCCTGCTCCAGCAGGCTGCGCAGATTTTCTTCTAAAACGGGGGCAGCAAGGCCGGTTTTGCGGCTCAGCTCGGCAAACGGCGTGACGAAATATAGTTCGTCGAGAATATCAAATTCGGCGTCGGTCACGGGATGGTGTAGGTCGGGGAGGGTAGCAAAGATAAGCTTGAGCCGGGAGAAAGTCAGGCAGCCGTGTGGGTAGCTCAATTATACGCTACTCTGCTAGCACCTTGCTGCACCTCTATATAGGCTACAATATTCTTGATTTGCTGCTCAGAAAGCCGGAAGCTGGGCATCTGTTGCTTGCCGTATTGCTCGTACAGTTTCACCCCGTATACATCTCCGCTCGCAATGACTTTCGAAGAATTCTGCACCCATTTCACAATCCATTTTTCTGATTGTCGCTTGGTGATGCCAGCTAATGCAGGGCCGACCACGACGTCGTTCATTGCATGGCACTGAGCGCAGTTGCCTTTAAATAGCGCGTCGCCGGCGGCAAAACGTGCTATTTCCTCCGGGGCCAGCACTGGCAATTCCGCCTCTTGCGAAACAGGTGTGCTTACCACTCCACACCCCCCAACCTCAACCATTTCTATCTCTTCCGGCTCGTGCAACAGCCCGCCTGCCGACAAACAAACTGCTCCTATGGCGCACGCTACTACCCCCATCCCTACCGTTAATGCGCCGCGTATCGATGCCTGACTCATAGTATATTTGATGAAGTTGTTAATTGTTATTGCTTACCCCCTCAAGTACCGTCAGGCGCGTTATATTCTCAAGTAAAAAACGCTTTTTATTTCACCTGCCTCCCCTTCCACTGGTAGCCACCGCGTAGGCCCAGCAGCCCTACCCCTAGCGCGTAGGGCGCGTAGGCTAATTGCAACAGCGGCACCATGCGTAGCCACCGCTGCCGGTGCAACAGGCGCAGCACAGGACGGAGAAACCATACATCGGCGCCGAGCTTGAGTGCCCACCCCGCTCCTACCCACGGCCCCAGGCTTGGCTGCCACAGCCATAGCACTGGCCCGGCCGCCAACGACAGATTAGCCAGCAACACCAGCACCGCCAGGCGTTGCGGCGCATCGGCTTGGTAGTGGCGCCATTTGCTGGCCCAGCGCACCCGCTGCCGCAGCAACGCTGCTAAGGTAGGCGGCGCGCCCGTGCGCACCACGGCCGCCTCAGCCTGCAAAAATCGAATGCTGCCAGGGTAGGCCGCGTGCAGTTTGTGGAGCAGAAATTCGTCGTCGCCGCTGGCCAGGTGCTCGTTGCCGGCAAACCCCTGCACGGCCGCGAAGGAGTCGCGACGGTAGGTAAGGTTGGCACCGTTGCACATCGTGGGGAAACCGGCCTGGATGCAGGCGCCGCCTACCCCTACTAGCCCGGCAAACTCCAGCCCCATCAGGCGGTGCAGCACGGTATCGGGGCCAGTGAGCAGCACGGGGCCGCTGATAAAGCGCGTGGTAGGCGCCTGCCAGATGAGCTGGGCGTAGCTGCGGAGCCAGTCGGGGCCGAGGCGGCAATCGGCATCGGTGCAAACCACCCAGGGCGCGCGGGCCACGGCCAAGGCCGCTTGCAGGGCCGCTTTTTTGCCGGTAGGCGCGCCGGGCTGCTGGGCTAGTTGAATGAGGTGAAGCGGGAAATCAGTAGCAGCCTGAGCAGCTACGGCTGCCGTGGCATCAGTGGAATGGTCGTCGACCAGAATGACTTCAAACTGCGCGGCGGGTAGGGTTTGCTGGCGCAAGTCGTGCAGCAGATGCGGCAGGGTAGCGGCTTCGTTGCGGGCGGCAATGAGGACGGAGAAGTAGGGTTCATGGGAAACCTCACCCCCTAACCCCCTCTCCGTAGGAGAGGGGGAACTAGCTACTAGTTTTTCTAGCTCTAAATTTAATAATACCTTATTTACTCTAGCTTCTAGTTCTAAAACTAGTCTCCCCTCTCCTTTTTCGAAGAGGGGGCTAGGGGGTGAGGCCCCCATTGAGGTCCACGCCCGGCGCAGGACTACCATCACGCCGGCGTACACCAGCGGCGCTACTACAAGCCCTACCCCTAGCCAGTTCGTTTTCATGAATGAGTGGCCCGACGGGCTTTTTTCTTTCGGGAAACCTTCACTTGCAGTACAAACAGCAGCCCTACCGCGCTGGGCAGCGCAATATTGACGACCCACAGACTGAGGCTGGCGCTGAGCACCGGCAGCACCGGTTGGCCCAGCAAGCCAAACAAATGCGTGGCCGACAGCTCCCGCACGCCCACATCGGCCAGGGCGTTGAGCGAGGGCACCAACGACTTGAACAAAAACGTGCCTGCCACGGCGGCCAGCCCCTCGCCTACCCCCGGCCGGGCGCCGTAGGCCAGCAACAGCAAGCCAAATTGCACGCAGAACACTAGGTAGCGCAGTCCGGCAATGGCTAGTACTACTGTGAGGGCGCGGGCCGAGTAGCTGGGCATGATGGCCAGAAACCGGCGAAAACGGCGCAACGGTCGCACTAGCCCCAGAGCAGCCAGCAACAGGCGCGAGCGGTAGTACGGCAGCAGCACAGCCGCATTCAGCAGCAGCACGGCAACCACCACGCCTACCTGCGTGGCCGGGTAACCTACCAAGTAAAACCGCAACAGAAAGTAGGCAATGCCTACCGAGCCGGCTATTACTGTGGCAATCAGCTGGCAATAGCGGCCCAGAAACACGGCCCCCAAGGCATCCAGCCGACGGCTTTTCAACTCGATGATGCGGCCGGCGTAGTCGCCTACCCGATTAGGCGTCACGAAGCCCAGGGTGAGGCCCACGAGTACGGCGCGGTAGCTGCGCCGAAACGAGACGGGCTCTAGGTGCCGGGCTAGGCGCCACCACTTCCAGGCCTCCAGGCCCCAGTTGACGGGCACCAGCGCCAGCGCGGCCAGTACTGGCCCGCGGCCCGCGCCCGTGAGCGAGGCGGCTACCAACTGCCGCCAGGCGGCGGCCGTAGCAGCATCGGCAAACACAGAGTAGTACAGCAAGCCCAGCGTGAGCAGCGTCACGAGTAATTTGCCCGCCAGCACCAGCCAATTGCGCCGCCGGCCAGCATTATCCGGCTTTTGGGCGTAGTTTTGTAGAGGGTCGGGAGGCAAAAGAGAAAAAGCTTGTTGTCCCGGCAAGTTAGTTGTCAGTTGCTAGTTGTTGGTTGTCGGGAACTGGTTTCTAGCAGATACTGCTACCTGAAAACCGACACGTATCTGCTTCTACCGGCCACCCGCCCCCGAAATCACTCGCTCATGCTCGCACCCCTCACCGCCACCGATTTACTTCCCAAAATCATCATGGGGGTCGACCCTGGCACGCAGATCATGGGCTATGCCATGATTGAGGTGCAGGGTTCCAAAGTGAAGGTGCTGCGCTACGATGTGATTGAGATGAAAAAGCTGGCCAACCACGCCCTCAAGCTCAAGCGCATCTACGACCGCATGGTGGAGCTGATTGACGAGTTTCTGCCCGACGAGCTGGCCATCGAAGCGCCCTTCTACGGCGTGAATGCCCAGAGTATGCTGAAGCTGGGTAGGGCGCAGGGTGTGGCCATTGCCGCCTGCCTGTCGCGCCAAATTCCGTACGTAGAATACGCGCCTACCAAGGTAAAACAGTCGGTAACGGGCTCGGGCGCAGCCAGTAAGGAGCAAGTGGCTCACATGCTGCGTCAAACCCTGCAACTGCCGCCCATCGAGGAAGCTCCCAAGTTTCTGGATGCCACCGATGCGCTGGCTGTGGCCATGTGCCACCATTACCAAAAAGGCAACAACCAGAAAGCCGGCGGCAAAAGCTGGGGTAAGTTTCTGGCCGACAACCCAGACAAGCTGGCCGCGCCCGTTGCCGGCAAAAAGGCCGTGCGGGCCAAGGGGTAGCGTTTCTCTACCCCAGCGTCCAAATTGTGCACGAGCAGCAAGCTCAATAGCACTCTATTCTCGGCAACTAACTTTCTTCTCGGCTACTCCGAAGGCTTCTATGTGCCCTCTAGTGAACTATATATAAAAATCACATATAGACCTGCAACCATTTCAACAACGGTGGCCTCTACCAAAAAAGCAGGGTTTACTATTTCACATCTTCATTCATTATCTGTATGATTCGCACTTATACTCGCTGGCTTAGCTGCTTGCTGCTGAGCGGCTTGCTGGCCTGTTCTTCTGTCGATAAAGAGGAACCACAGCCGTCCATCACGGACACCATGTGGAGCAATTCCGCTTATGGGTATTGCCCGCAGCTGATGACGCGCACGGCGCTGGAAGAATCCGTAACGGTGCTGCCCGCACGGGCCATGCACCAAACCGGCAAGATCTACCTGTGGGGAAAGTACATCTTCATCAACGAGCTGTATGAGGGCCTGCATATCGTGGATAACCAAGACCCCAGCCACCCCAAAGCGCTAGGGTTTCTGCGCGTACCGGGCAACGTAGACCTCGCCATTCAAAACAACTACCTCTACGTCGACAACGGACCCGACCTGGTGACACTGGACGTGAGCAACGTGCAGGCGCCCCGCATCACCAGTCGCGTGCGCAACGCTTTCCGGGAGCTGCTACCGCCGATGGGATACGTGGCATACAATTGCGCTTCCACCCGCCCCGAGAATACAATAGTAGTAGGCTGGCAACACGTCAATATTCCGGCGCCCGGCGGGGGCACAACTTTTCCGAGCTTGTGGGACAGGGGCGTATTTTTCAGTAACAGCGCCGGTACTGCCTCGGCCGCACCCGGCAACCTGACCGGGAAAAGCGGGTCGCTGGCCCGATTCACCATCCTCAACCAGATGCTGTATACGGTTGACAACCAGAGCCTGCGCTTGTTTGACCTGCGCACGCCTGCATCGCCGGTAGCGGGCGCCAAGATAGAGCTGGCCTTTGGCGTCGAAACGATATTCCCCTACGACCACTACCTGTTCCTGGGCACCCAGCGGGGCATGTACATTTTCGACGCCGCCACGCCCCAGGCTCCGCGCCAAGTATCCTACTACCAGCACGTGGTGAGCTGCGACCCGGTGGTGGTGGATGGCAAGTACGCCTACGTGACGTTGCGCAGCGGGCAATTCTGCGGGGGCGGACCCAACCAGCTCCAGGTTATCGACCTCACCAGCCTCGACAAGCCCCGCCTGGCCCAAACCTACCCTATGACGGGACCACAGGGCCTGGGAGTCGACAACGGGCAACTGTTTGTATGCGACAGCGACGGTCTGAAAACCTTCTCTACCCAGCAAACACCGCAGCTCACGTTACAAGAGCACTTCAAGGTGAAGGTGACGGACGTAATTCCGCACGCAGGCCTTCTGTTGGCTATTGGTGCCGACGGCCTTTATCAGTACCGCTACACCGGCACGAAGCTCGAACAGCTGAGCTTGCTGCCCATTACGCCCCTACCCTAGTGCGCGCACGTTTTCGTCTTATGAGAATAACATGGTGGGCGTGCGCGGCCCTGCTGGCCGGGGGGGCACTACCCGCTGCGGCCCAGCAGGCTCCACTCCCCGCCGCCCGCTTTTTGGCGCTGAAGGTGGTGCCGCAGCACGTGGTACTGAGTGGCTATTGGCTGGAGGCGGAGTATGGCCTGCCGCGCCACCCGCAGCAGAGCGTGGCCCTCACGGCACAACTGTACCACGGCCCGGCCGGGCGGCCCAACGTGCCGGGCTACGCCGCCTCCGACCCTGGCGAATCGGTGCGGGGCGTGGGTGCAGAACTGCGTCATCGCCTGTACCTCCGGGCAGCGGAACGCCAAGCCTATCCCACCGGCTTCTACTTCAGCTACGGCCCTACTTTCCAGCACTTTCGCATGACCTACCCTACCCTGGGCTGGCGGGAGGTGAAAGGGCCCAACGGCTTAGAGTACTTGGAGTACGGCCGCATTCCTACCCGCACCACCATCAACCGCTATGGCGCGGCGGCCACGGTGGGCTACCAAGCGCCCCTACCCCCCGGCCGGGTTTTCTTAGACTTGTACGCAGGTGTGGGCTGGCGGCAACGACACAATCAGTCGGATGCTGTTGCGGCTCAGTTTAAGAGCGGCACTTCCAACTACGGGCATCGGGGCTTCTACTTTCCGGCCGGCGTCAAAATAGGTGTGCAGCTATAGCTTTATTGTTTACGCTACGGCCGTGGCCCGTAGCAGTTTTGGGCTTGTAACTGGTAAGCGTTTTATCAGCTACAAGCCCATTTCTATTCCCAAAGCATCACTCTATTCCTTGGCCGTGCCCAGCAGACACCCCGACACGTTCCAGGCGCTAAATGCGGTACCTTCCCGCTTGCCGAGCGGAATAGCTACTTTGAAGGTGTGCTGCCCGGCGGGCAAATCGGGCAGGGGAATGTACACGGGCGGGGTCAGGCTGCCGGGGCACCAGTTCGAGCGGCTCAGATCGGACGAAGACAAGCCGTTGCCGAAGTTGCCAGACGACGGGTTCAGCAGCCGATACGTGCCGCAATCGGTACGCCAGGGAATGAACTGGTACACCTGCTTGCCGTCCAGAAAGATTTCGTTCAGCTTCTGATTGAACTCGTCGCCGCCACCCCAGCCCCCATGGCCCGTGGTGATGTAGCGCAGCTGCACGTTCTTCATGGCCCGCGGAATATTCACCGTAACGGTTAGTGAGTCCTGCCCAAACATGGTACCGTATTCTTGCCCGGCCATTTCCATGAGGTTGGTAGAGTTGAACAGCGGCAGCACCGCGGGGGCGGCCGTTGGCTTGTCGGCGCTGCCACCAGGGTAGTATTGCAGACGCAGGCTCACCTTGTGTCCGCCTTTGTCGTAGTTGCCGATAAATACGCCCAGCCATACCTCGCCCTGCAAGCGGGGCGCCAGCTCCGTCACGTCCTGCCGAAACACCGCCGAATCGGCCCAGCTGTAGCCTTTGATGGTGGAAGCCGCGTTGTAGGCCCGCACGCCGAAGGGGGTAAAAAAGCGCATCAGCTCCAGCGGGGGTAGGTACTGCTCGGTAGCCACCACACCCTGGTACTTCTCTTTGTACACCGGCAAAGCCTTCACGCTCTGCTGCAAGCCATTTAGAAACGACTGTTGCTTGTCCAGCGGAATCATAAACACCGACCCTGTTCGGTCGTACGCGTCGCCGTTGGAATACTGCGACAGCTCGGCCAAAATCTGCGTACCGGCTTTGTACTCGGGCAGCTTGATTTTCTTCAGGATAACCGTGCCGCCGGCGTAGTGGTAGGTGACGTTGGCTTGCCCAGCCGCCGGGTTGGGCTGGTCGTTGCCGAAGGAAAGCTGCTCCTGCCGGAACACCGGAATGGTGGTAAATCGGCTGTCAATCACCTGGCGGTTGTAGGTGGCAGCATCCACCACTGGGCCCATTGTGGCCGGGGTAGGCCAGGCCAAATCGGCACTCTTAACGGAGCCGAGTTTGATGCGGGTAGCGGTAACGGCCTGCTCGCCATTACGGACCGTTTTCAGAATCAACCCCAGGCCTGGCGCTACCCCAATGCTGGGCGTACCCCTTAGGGGTAGGGCATTGGTGTACCACACCTCCACCGTATTAGAGCGAATGATGACCTTGGCCTTCTTGCAAGGATAGCCCAGGATAGTGGCCGTATCGGGAAGCAGCTCAGGCTGCTCGTAGGCGCTAAAGGCCTTGGCTTGCGTCACGTGCCCCCCGTTGGGTAGGGTGAGCACCTGCAAGGTGCGCTGGGCGGCGTAGTCCAGGTATTGCTGCTCTTTGGCCTGCGTATCGGCTACTCGCTGCACGTGTGCCCGCGGCCCATCGATAAACAATTGCAGGCGCCCTTCGGGAACGGCTTTGCCGTGGTAAGTTACATCGTAGGTGATGGTGGCGCTACGCTGGGCATAACTGGCCACGGCGGACAGCAGGCAGGCAACTAATAGTAAGTATTTCATTCGCATCAGGGAGTGGTCAGGTAAGATAGGTAGGTTGTGGGTAGCAGATGGTTGGTTTTTCTGACGGCTTCTGAAGGTCAGCGTGTACGTCTGGGTATTACATGGTGTGCATAGAGTAAGCGCTTATCCCATAGCAACCAAGAAAAAAACTGTCGTTATATAAGTCCAGAGCAGTGCAAAGACAATATGCACGGTTGTCTCAAAATACTTTCCTCGCCATAGCGTAGCTGAGTAGCCGAAGAACTGTATCAGGAGTCGCAACAGCCAGAAGATTCCTAGCCCTAGTGCTACTACCCGGCCTAGCGGCGTATGTACTAGTTCAGCAGCAAACCCCAGGCAAAGCACGCCCATTAGTAGCACCGTGAAGGCCACAAACAAGGTATGCACATACATCATCTGTCGATTAATTGGGCTGAGCGGCTGCAATTCATCAGACCACTTGAAGTAGCGCGGAAAGCCAGCATGCAGAAGCGCCAGCACGACCAGCAGCCCACCAATGATTTTAAGCTGCACTTCCACTTGGGCGGAGAATAAACGCAGAGATGAACGGAGTCACTTTTTGTTCTCGCTCCAGCGTTAGCCCGCTGCGCAGGAAGGTGCTTTGCCACGTGGCGCGAGAAAAGAAATGCAGAAACCCAATTGTATAGGCCAGAAAATTGGCAGGGTCGCGCAGGTGCTCTACCACCACAATTCTTCCATGCGGATGCACAACGCGGCGTAGCTCCGTAAAGAAAGCAACACGCTGCGCTGGTTGCCGAATTTCGTGCGCAGCCAACACCACAAATATCCACTCGGCACATGCATTGGCAACAGGTAGCGCATGGGGCTGCACAGACTCAGTAGTTGGGTAGGGTGGGTAGGCGACCCGTGCCCGCCGGATGGATACCTCCGTGTGCTCGGCCGGATTATAAAAATCCAGTACGCGCAGCGTAGATGAGATGAAACGCTGCTGTAATAAGGTACTGGTTTCGTCAAAACCGGCGTGAATGTTCAACACCAATCCTTTACACGCTCCCTTCTCATTCGTTAGCCATTTGAATGTATACAGATTGGAATAGTCATACACGTAATAAGACACGGCCAAGGATAGCAGGGTAGGCCCGGCCAATGCTCCCATCAGCAAATAGAAGTAGGGACGCAACGAAACACTGTAGAAGGCAAGTACAGTGAGCAGCAGTAACCCACCAGCAATCATTGCATAAAAGTGCCAGTTAAACCGGATGATATTCCAAGTACCCTGACCGAGTTTTCTAGTGCCTATGGATGCCATCGTTCAGTTCGACCTTTTTGCCAACGGTAAGGAATATCGCTCATAGTAAAGGCGCTGGCCAACTGTAGGCCGTGAAGTTGTGCATGTTCCAGAAACCCAATCTGTGCTTGCTGCACACGCACCGGCTGCGGTTGCCACGCCTCCCGAATACCTTCTACAATGGTCACTTGCTGCGTAGTCGGCTCGTAGGAAAACGTGAATGGCAACGGCCCCGCAAACCGCCGGGCTTGCTGCCAGCTGGCAAACGGTGACCCGCTGGGCAGTTCTGGCTCACTTCCATTGGGTAGCACCTCCACTTGAATGGCAAGATCAGCCTGTTTCGATTTGAAAGCCAGCTTCTCGCCCGCGGTAGTCTGCTCAATATCAATGAGGCCGTATTGATAGCTGGTAAATACATTGCCCAGCCACTGCATTTTTCGCTTATCAGTTTCCGATTTTAGGATATACAACCCGCGTAGACGCTTACCGGTAGCGGTGGTATAGCGTACAAAGACGCGGCAACCGATCAGGAAAAAATCGTGGCCCAACCAGGCTGGCAGACCTTGCGGACGCAAGTTGCGGGTTTGCACTAGGGCCACTGCCACAAAGCCCCACGTATTATCCAGCGTGTCCAGCGTCAGGCACTCCGGCAGCAATGGTTGTAGCACCGTAGTGGGCGCCGCAAAAGTGAGAACGGTCGTGCGGGTGAGGTACGCTTCTACCCCAAACGGATGGTGCTTCAGCCAGCTCATTGGGCGGTGGGTACCGTAGCGGCGGGCTGCAATACAAAACCATAGTAGTAGACCACCAGCGCAAACAAACCGGCGAATACTATATTAAGTCGATGCCACAGGAGCAGATCGGGTGCCAGCCAAAATTCCAACACGTTCATTAGCAGTACCACTGCTATTTGCAGGGCAGCATTCACCCGCACCCAGCGCCCGCTCAGCACCCATATAGTCATTCCTAATTCGGCTACGCCAATCAGGCGGGTAAGTACCGTGGCGTGAGTAGCTCCCACAATGCGCGCTACAATAGCTTCATGCCGTGGCACCAGATGCAATAGTTTCACCGTGCCGTTCACGAGCCACACAGTTGCAAAGAGGTAGCGCAGAAATAGTCGCATTGCTAGGCTGTCCGTTTGCTACCCTACTTCAATTTCGCCCTTCAAATACGTCACGGCGTAGCCGCTGATGAGCACCCGGTCCTGGCGCAGCTTGCACCATAAGTCGCCGCCACGGGGCGACACCTGCCGGGCGCGTAGTTCGGTTTTGCCCAGCCGTTCGGCCCAATACGGTACGAGGGTAGTGTGCGCAGAGCCGGTTACGGGGTCTTCGGGCACGCCTACTCGCGGCCCAAAAAACCGCGACACAAAATCAACCTGGCCGCTGCCCGGCGCTGTGGCAATAACGCCCCGGTAGGGCACTTGCAGCAACGCAGCTTGGTCGGGCTGCAAGGCCGTTACCTCTTCTGCCGAGGCAAACAACGCCACCAGATCGGGGCCGGCCAGCACCTGCTGGGGGGTAGCGCCCAGCCCATTCAGCAGTCCTTCCGGCACCGCGTCGAGCGGGTGAGGCGGGCGGCTGGGGAAGTCCAGCGTAAGGCGGCCACTGGCGTGCCGACTCACCCGGAGCGGGCCGCTTTTAGAATGGAATGTCAGCGCATCGCCCTTGAAATTGAGATGCCGTAGTAGCACGTGAGCCGAGGCCAGCGTGGCGTGTCCGCACAGCTCTACCTCTACCGCGGGCGTAAACCAGCGGATTTCGTACTCTCCTTCCTGGCCCTCACACGGTAGAAAGAAGGCTGTTTCGGCCAAATTGTTTTCGGCGGCAATGGCCTGCATGATACTGGCAGGCAGCCATGCCGTGAGTGGGCACACAGCGGCCGGGTTGCCGGCAAATAGTGTATCCGTGAAGGCGTCGACCTGGTAGAGGGGCAGCAGCATAAGAAAGAGCAGTGAAAATATTGAGTACCCGATATTACTTTTTCCGGATAGACTGTGTGAGCTTTCGGAACTCTGTTAGGTTCGTCTCGTAGTCGTCGCGGGCGATGCCCTCCAGGGCTATGGCCGTGTTACGCAGCACGGTTATTTGCTGGAATATTAACACCTTATGGCCGCGCAGTTTGCCGTAGGCTTCCACCTCGTAGCTTTCCAGCTCGTGGGGGTGCGTGGTGGCGGTGCGGCGCACGGTGTACTCGGTGAGGCCGTACTGACGCAGGGTGGTGATGAGGTCCTCGGCCACGTCGGCGGCCGTCATAGCCGAGCTGAAGGGCATGGGAATAACCGTGACTACAGGCTCGTTGCCGAGGGGTTCCACGCGGCTGCCGGCACGGGTATAAATGAGCTGGTTGCCCATCTGGCGTGCAAACGCAAAGCGCGAGGCTTTATCATCCAGAGTGAAGCCAAGGCGAGCAAAAGGGTCGGCGGCCATGCCACGCTCGTAGCGGGCCGAGAGCAGGGCCCGGCGCAACGCCGTGCCGGTGGCCGTATCGGCGGCAGGGTAGGGCGTGGTGGTGAGCAGCACGGCAAAGGCAGAGTCGCCGAAGGCCAGCTGATAGCTGCGGCGAGTAGGTTGCGGCTCGGCCCAGATCAGGCGGGCCGGGTAGCCCTGCACCTGCACTTGCTCATCGGACAGTACCTTGCCCCCGCGGGCCGTAATCTTGGCTGGTCCAAAGCTGGCAGCGTTGGTGTAGTAGTTAGTGGTCGGTAATTCATAGACCTGCACAGCATCGTTGCCGTGGCGCAGACCCGCAAAGCCCGGCGCTGTACCAAACCCGGTTGGGGGCAACAACAACAGACGGGTGTTGGGTATCCGCACGTAGCCAGCCGGTAGGGTTTCAGCTGCTAGTCCCTCAGAAGGTTTGCTTAATAACTGCGCTGTTGATAAGTGCCCCATCAACAAACCGAAGCTTACCATCAGCCCTACCCTACCCCCTCCGATGCCTAACGCTAGTCTTTGTTTCATGCCGCTATTGGTGCTGCTGTCTACCAGCATCTCGGCGGCAAGGTACAGGGTGGCGGGTGAAATCGCACGGAAAATTCGGTGGTCTACGCTGGGTAGGTTCGGCACTACTTCCAGTCGTTGCTTGGTCTGGCTTGCCAGGTGTAGAAGAAATTCCGGCAGGTCGGCTAATTTGCCGCAGGCGGCCTACCCTACCGCCCCGCTCCCTACCACGTTTATTGTATACACTGCATGAAAGCTCTCCTGCTCATTGATATTCAGCCCGATTTTGTACCAGGCGGCCGCTTGCCCGTGCCCGATGGCGACGCCGTCATTCCGCTGGCCAATGCCTTGCAACCGCACTTTGACTTGGTGGTAGCTACCCAGGACTGGCACCCAGCTGGCCATCAGAGTTTTGCCAGCAGCCACCCCGGCCATGCCGTGTTCGACCGCATCTCGCTGCACGGGCACGAGCAGGTGCTCTGGCCCGACCACTGCGTGCAGGGTACGCCCGGCGCCGCGCTGCACCCGCAACTGGATCAACACCGCATCGAGGCCATCTTCCGCAAGGGCACCAACCCGGAGATTGACAGCTACAGTGGTTTCTTCGACAATGGCCACCTGAAAAGCACGGGTCTGGCTGACTATCTACGCGGCCGGGGCGTGAAGGAGGTATACCTGGCCGGCCTAGCCGCCGACTACTGCGTGTATTTCACGGCCAAAGATGCGCTGGCTGAGGGCTTTGCCACGTATGTGATAGAGGATGCCACCCGCGCTATTGATGCGGAGGGCTATGCCGGCGCCCGCGCCGACGTACAGCACCGCGGCGGCCAGCTGGTCCACAGTGCCGATTTACTTTCGTAACGATTACCTCTTTGGACGCACCCCTTATCCTCACACTCACTCTCGACGCCGACGCGCAGCAGTTTTTCAACCGCCTGCGCGAAGAACATTTTCCGCCCGAGCGCAACTACCTGGCGGCACACCTCACGCTGTTTCATCACTTGCCCAGCGAGCAGCGCGAGACCATCATGCGGGAATTGGCCACCCGTGCTCGCCACCTGACGGCGCTTACCCTAAGCGTCACGGGCGTGCAGTTTCTGGGCCGCGGTGTGGCCTATTCCCTCGAAAGCCCTGCTTTGCAAGCCCTGCACCAGGAATTGCAGCAGCAATGGTGGCCCTACCTCACGCCCCAGGATCAGCAGCGCCGCCGCCCCCACGTCACCATCCAAAACAAGGTAGACCCCAAGGTGGCACGCGCCCTCCACGAGGAGCTGAGTACATCGTTTCAGCCCTTCGAGGCCCAAGGCAAAGGTATGCACCTATGGGCCTACCGCGGCGGCCCCTGGGAATCGGTGCGGCAGTTTGTGTTTTTGGGGTGAGGAGCACGATGAAGTGGTGAATGCCAAAGCGGCTGTCATCCTGAGCGGAGCGAAGGACCTTATGCACGCAGAACGAGTCGTTGTTACGATAGTCGTTCACACGTGAGAAGGTCCTTCGCTCCGCTCAGGATGACAGCCACTTTGGCATTCACCACTTCACAAACTCACCATTCCCTACGTCCAGTACTTAATAGGCGCGTTAGGAAAGCGGCGTTGCCACTCTTGGTAGAACCACTCTTTAAGCGTGCGCATATCGTCGGGCTGGTATACGTATTTGTGGCCGCCGAACTTGTTGCGCTTCACGGCGCGAGTAGCTTCGTCGAGGTCGAGGGAAGTGTTGGGGTACCACTGCAGCAGCACGTCTTTGGAGCCGGGCGTGAAGCGGTGGCTGATGAACTCCACCGTCAGGTCGCAGTCGAAATCGAGGGTAGCGGCCAAGCGGTCCAGCAGGTTGGTATAGTGCTGCTGCCAGTCGGGAATGGGCATGATGGGAGCCAGCACCACGCCTACCGGGTAGCCCCCACCGCCTTCTGCCACGGGTAGGGCCAGCCGGCGCAACGCTTGCAGGCGCGCTTCCAACGAGGCCGTGCCGGCCTCCAGGCGTCGTACTACCGGCTCGGCGTTCAGGCTGAAACGGGCGCGGGTATGGCCATGGTGGGGTAGGGAAAGCAGGGAATCCACATGGTCGTACTTACTCACAAAGCGCAGGCGGGCGCCCTCACGCTGCCCATAGTAGCGGATGCACTCGGCCAAACTGCCTGTGAGGTGCTCAATGCCCAGCACATCGGTGTAACAGCTCACCTCGAAGCTGGTGAGGCGACCGGGCTGCTCATACTGCGCCGTATTTTCCAGCAATTGGGGTAGGTTGGCAAACACGCGCACCACCGGCGGCCCCGAAAGCGAACCAGCCAAATAACAGTACTGGCAGTGTGCAGGGCAGCCTTCGGCCAAGTTCATCTGCCAGTCGGCGGAGGGGGGTGTAGGTTGCAGACGCAGGGCGCTGGGCGGGGCTTTCACTACGGCCAACGTGCTCTTGGCCCGGCGGTAAGTCTCAGCGGTATCGGCGCCGCGCAGGTTGGTGATGCGGTTGCTTTTTAGCAGCTCTACCTCCAGGCCGTGCGCCTCTACGCGGCTCAGAATCTGCTGACCAAACTCCTCATCGAGGGCATCGGGAGTGAAGACCACACGCTTGGGTAGCCAGATTTTGGCGGCGTGCGTGCGAACGGGAGCAGTATCGAAAAGCGGAAGTTGTGGTAGGTCGATCATCACTTAGCACAACACCAAAGCAGGGTAGAAAGGTCCTTAGAAGGCAATAGGAAGCATCTTTCTACCTTAATACAACCTATTGATTACCAAAATCTTATATCGTATTCAAAACTATTTACGCCGCATCAGGCTTGCTAACAAAACGCATCAGCATATCACGCAGCTCTACGGGCAGATTGTGGGCGCGCGGCAGCAAAAAAGTGGTGCGACTAGAGTCGACGTAGCCGGCCAAGCGGGCAAACTCGGGCGCCGAGGCTTCGCCGAAGCCCATACTCCAGTCTGGGAACAGGCGTCGCTCACTAGCGCCTTCGGCCACAGTGAGCACGTGTCGGTGGCGCAGGTCGTTGGCAATGGTAGCGTAGAGTTGCTCGATGGCGTCGGGCGGACCTTCCAGCACTTGCAGAATCTGGCCGGCGCTGTATAGCAGCATGCCCGTCACGCGTAGGGTGTGGTTTTTGGCCCGCGCCCGAACCAGAATCTGTTCCAACTCCGCCGGTGTGAAAGGCTTTTCGGCCACACTCGTGTAGACAATATAGTGTAGGGGCATGCGCAACCAGACTAACTTATGGTGTGTTTAATACACACTTTCACGAAAAAATGTTCGTTTTCAGCCGCTTGCCTCAGGTATTGTTGAGGTGCTGGCGTACCGTCTAAGACAGGCGGTACTGCTGTGGTTAATAGGTTTTCGTGTGCATAAACCGAACAACTCGGATACTTTTGCGTTTTCTTCCTGATTTCTTGCTCTGTACCATCAACCTATGAGCCCTTCGCTCCCTACCTCTTCTTCTGTCGATGTCATTCTGATTGGCGCGGGTATTATGAGCGCCACGCTGGGCACGATGCTCAAAGAATTACAACCCGACCTGACCATTGCCATCTTCGAGCGCCTCGATTTGGTGGCCGCCGAAAGCTCCGATGCCTGGAACAATGCCGGCACCGGCCACTCGGCTTTTTGTGAACTCAACTACACGCCCCAGCGCCCCGACGGCTCTGTGGACATCAGCAAGGCCGTGAAAATTGCCGAGCAGTTTGAGCAGTCCAAGCAGTTCTGGTCCTACTTCGTGCAGAAGGGCGTGCTCCCAGAGCCCCACGAGTTCATTCAGCAAGTGCCACACATGAGCTTTGTGTGGGGCGACAATAACGTGGATTTCCTGCGCAAGCGTTTCGACGCGCTGATTCAGTCGCCCTTATTCCAGGGCATGCAGTACAGCGAGGATCGGCAGCAGCTAGCCGACTGGATGCCGCTGGTAATGGAAGGCCGCGACCCGCACACGTCTGTGGCAGCTACCTACATGCCCATTGGTACCGACGTGAACTTTGGCTCCCTCACCCGCACGCTGTTCGAGCGGCTGCAGGCAATGCCGGGCGTGTCGTTTCACCTCAACCACGAGGTAGAGAAGCTGAAGCAGAAACCCGATGGCACCTGGCGCATCCGGGTGCGCGACCGGGCCGCCGATACTTCGCGCAAGGTGTACGGCAAGTTCGTGTTCATTGGCGCGGGCGGCGGCTCCCTTCCTCTGCTCGAAAAATCGGATATTCCGGAAGGACACGGCTTTGGTGGCTTCCCCGTGAGCGGGCAGTGGCTGAAGTGCACCAACCCCGAGGTGATTGCCCGGCACGGCGCCAAAGTGTATGGCAAAGCGGCCGTGGGCTCACCGCCCATGTCGGTGCCGCACCTGGATACGCGCCAGATCAACGGCCGTAAGGAGTTACTGTTTGGCCCCTACGCCGGCTTCACGACCAAGTTCCTGAAAAAAGGCTCTTACCTTGATCTACTGAAATCCATCCGGGCTGGCAACGTACGGCCTATGCTGATTGCGGGGGCCAAAAACCTACCCCTCACCCGCTACCTGATTCAGCAGGTGCGCCAGTCGCCGCAAGACCGCCTGAACGCCCTGCGCGACTACCTGCCCACGGCCCGCGCCGAGGACTGGGAGCTGGAAGTGGCCGGTCAGCGCGTGCAGGTGATCAAGAAAGACGCCAAGGAAGGCGGCGTGCTGGAGTTTGGCACCGAGGTAGTAGCCGCAGCCGACGGCTCTATTGCGGCGCTGTTGGGTGCCTCGCCCGGCGCTTCTACGGCCGTCAGCATTATGCTGGGCCTGGTGCAGCGCTGCTTCCCCGAGCAAGCTGCTACCCCCGAGTGGCAGGCTAAGTTCAAGGCTATGATTCCTTCCTTTGGGCAGGAGCTGGCCAGCAACCCGGCGCTGTGCGAGGAGCTACGCGCCAAAACCAGCGAAGTGCTGGAGCTGGAAGCTGTAGCACAGTAACACTACATATCCTGCTTCGAGAAGCTCAGCAGTATAGGCGAGTCGAAAATCGCCTTTAGTCCTAAAAGCCCCGTCCCGTTTTCCGTTGTGAAAGCTGGGCGGGGCTTTTCGCATATATCCCTACCCTGCCTGACTACTCTCCGTATACGGTACCTCCCGTTCATCTCTTTCCTGACTGTTATGCAACAAGTAGCCCCTGGTGTACACCAGCTCACCATCCAACGCTTCGTTAATTTATACTTCGTCGAGACCGGCACGCCGGGTGAGTGGGTGCTGGTAGACACTGGCCTACCCGGTTCCGAAAAGGCCATTATTGAGGCAGCCGATAAGCTATTTTACCCTGGCACGCACCCCGAGGCCATCATCCTCACCCACGGCCATATGGACCATGCTGGTTCGGCGCAAGCACTATCGGAGCATTGGAACGTACCAGTGCTGGCGCACCCGCTGGAGCTGCCATTCTTGACTGGCAAAGCCGTGTATCCGCCCGCCGACCCTACCGTGGAAGGCGGTGGCTCGCTGGCATTTATGAGCCGGTTTTTTCCGCCGCAGTCGTTCAACCTTGCCAAGGTGCAAGCCCTACCCAACAACGACATAGACCCGCCTTTCCTGCCCGATTGGCAATGGCACCATGTGCCTGGCCACGCGCCTGGCCAGGTGGCGCTGTTCCGTGAGAAGGACCGCACCCTCATCGGCGGCGACGCGTTTGCTACGGCCAATCACGAGTCGGTGCCCTCGCTGCTGCTGCAACGGCCCTGCATCAGCGTGGCCGGCGCGCCCTTCAACTACGACTGGCAGCAAGTGCGTGACTCTGTGCGTCAGCTGGCCGAATTGCAACCACAGGCCATCGGCTGCGGCCACGGCCCGGTGATTACAGGAGTGGAAGCCACCATGGGCCTGCAACGCCTGGCCGATGAGTTTCCGCTGCCGCTCTACGGCCGCTACGCCTACACGCCCGCCCGCCTCGACGAAAACGGCGTGGCTCACCTGCCTGTAGCTCCGCCCGACCAGCTCCCCAAGAAGCTGATGGCCTTAGCTGGTGCGGGTCTGTTGGCGGCTGGCCTCACGTTCTTGTTCGATAAAAAGAAGAAAAAGGCCAAGCGAGTGAAACCCGAGAGTCCTACGCACAAAACTCCCAAGAAATTTCGGCGCCAAAGCACCAGATCCTGGGAATAAGCGACAATAGTATAGCTTGGCGCAAACGGCGCAGCAACGGCACTAGTGGCCGCGGCTGCGCCGTTTGCCTATGTCGGTGCCTTTGATATATACTCTGACAACAGTGGCAAAACCGGAGTGTATATCCGCTATAACCCGGCGCGTCATACTCAACATTGCGCCCGGCCTGGCTTTCTGCTAACTTGCAACCCCGTTCGACCTCATGCCGAACACCAAAACTTACCACTCACCATTTCACAATTTCACCATAGATGGGACGCGCATTTGAATTTCGCAAAGGCCGCAAAATGAAGCGTTGGGACCGGATGTCCAAGGATTTCACCCGCATCGGCAAGGAAATCGTGATGGCCGTGAAGGAAAGCGGCCCCAACCCCGATACCAACGCTCGCCTGCGCACCGCTATTCAGAACGCGAAGGGCGTGAACATGCCCAAAGATCGGGTAGACGCCGCTATTAAGCGCGCCAGCAGCCGTGAAGAAAAAGATTATCAGGAGGTTGTGTACGAAGGCTACGGCCCGCACGGCGTGGCCATTGTGGTCGAAACGGCTACCGACAATCCTACCCGCACGGTAGCCAACGTGCGTATGTACTTCAACCGCGGCAACGGCACGCTGGGCACCTCTGGCTCCTCCGACTATACATTCACCCGCAAGGGCGTGTTCAAGCTGGCCGCCGAAGGCCTCGACCGCGACGAGCTGGAGCTGGAGCTGATTGACTTCGGCGCTGAGGACGTGTACGAAGACCAAGAGGAGGACGAGCATGGCCACGTAACTAACCTCATCGTGGTAGAATGCGCTTTCCCCGATTTCGGTCAGTTGCAAAAAGCACTGGAAGAAAAAGGCCTCAACGTGATTAGCGCGCAGTTGCAGCGCGTGCCCAATACCACTGTTTCGCTGGACGAGGAGCAGGCCGAGGAAGTGCTCAAGCTCATCGACCGGTTTGAGGAGGACGACGACGTGCAGGCGGTGTACCACACGCTGGGCTAACTGCCGTTGGCACTTTACAAACGGGCCACTCCTACTCAGGAGTGGCCCGTTTTATTTTTAAATCTTGCATGCCTTACTTTCTATCTAAACTTTCTTCTTCCTACCCCATGCCTACCGAAAAAGAAAAAATGCTGGCCGGCGAGCTGTACCAGGCCAATGACCCCGAACTGGTAGCCGAGCGCCTCCGCGCCAAGCAGCTCTGCCACCGCTACAACCAAGAGCCCGTAGAGCTGAACAAACAAGTACTGGCCGAACTACTTGGCTACGAAACCAATGCCCACATCGAAACCAGCTTCCGTTGCGACTACGGCTACAACATCCGGCTGGGGGAGAATTTCTACGCCAACTATAACCTGATTGTGCTGGACTGCGCCCCCGTTACCATCGGCGACAACGTGTTTCTGGCGCCCAACGTGGTGCTGACTACCGCCGGCCACCCTATAGAAACCGCGCCGCGCATTGCTGGCTGGGAGTTTGCCCGCCCCATCACCATCGGCGACAATGTGTGGCTCGGCACCGGTGTACAGGTGATGCCCGGCGTGAGCATCGGCGCGGGCTCAGTCATTGGCGCGGGTAGCATTGTCACGCGCGATGTGCCGGCGGGCGTGGTGGCCGTGGGCAATCCGTGCCGGGTGCTGCGAAAAGTATCGGAGGGGTAGTCGGCTTAATAGAGAGCAAATAAACAGTCTGTCATCCTGAGCGCAGCGAAGGTCCTTCGCTGCGCTCAGGATGACAGACTTTGTAGACAGTTCTTAATCCTCCGGGTAGGGAATAAACACGAAGTTGGTGAACTCCTCATCTACCACAAACAGGCAGCAGAATTCGTCGGCATCTTTGTAGGTCTGCTGAAAGGTTTCGATACCCTCCATACCTACAATGCCTTGCTGCACCAACAATTCCAGATAGGAGGCAAACACGTGCCACTCCAAGCCAGCATCATCGGCATTTACCAGTAGCGTGCCCAGCGGCACCTCCTGTCGGGCAAAGATGAACACCGGGTATTTGGAAATATCCCGCTTCCGAATCTGGGCGGAAGCCTCTTGCAGCGTATCAGAAACGGCGGCAAAATCCTTAGTGATGGTACCGAGGTATTTACCATTCAGTTCGGGGTCGTTGGCGTAGTCCATTTACTAAAATCTAGTGTTATTATCTTACCGTTTGTCATCCTGAGTGCAGCGAAGGACCTTATCACGTTAGGGGAGTCGTTGTTACGCTCGTTTTTTTAACGTGATAAGGTCCTTCGCTGCACTCAGGATGACAAACAGTTTTTGATTTACCGCAGCTCCAGTAATACCACATTCTCCACGTGGTGAGTATGTGGGAACATATCCACGGGCTGCACCTTCACTACCTTATACGCCTCGTCAAGTAGCTCCAAATCCCGTGCTTGGGTGGCGGGGTTGCAGCTGACGTAGACGATACGCGGGGCGCGCATTTCTAGTAGGCGCTGCACTACATCGGGGTGCATGCCGGCGCGGGGTGGGTCGGTGATGACTACGTCGGGGCGGCCGTGCTGCTGGATGAAGTCGGCGGAGAGGACGTCTTTCATGTCGCCGGCGTAGAACTCGGTGTTCGTTACACCATTGATTTCGGAGTTCACGCGGGCGTCTTGTACGGCTTGCTCTACATACTCTACCCCTACCACGTGCCGGGCCTGGCGCGCCACGAAGTTGGCAATGGTACCGGCACCAGTGTAGAGGTCATATACTAGCTCGTTGCCGGTGAGTTGGGCAAAGTCGCGGGTGATTTTGTAGAGGTTGTAGGCGCCGGCCGAGTTGGTTTGGTAGAATGACTTCGGCCCTACCCGGAAGCGCAGGCCTTCCATCTCCTCCTCAATGTAGGGCTTGCCCTTGTAGCACACCACCTCCAGGTCGTGGAAGGTTTCGTTGCCCTTGTCGTTGAGGACGTAGTTGAGCGAGGTAATCTGTGGAAACTTCTCGTACACGTAGTCCAGCAGTGGCTCGATGGCCTGGTGCTGGCGGTAGCACTGCAAAATCACCATCAGCTCGCCGGTGCTTTCGGCCGTGCGGATGATGAGGTTGCGCAGCAGGCCGGTTTGCTTGATGATGTTGCCGAAGCGCAGCATATTCTCCCGCGCGTAGTCGCGGATGGCGAGGCGGATAGAGTTGCTGGGCTCGGGTTGCAGCCAGCAGTGCTCCACATCGATGATCTTATCGAAGCGAGCGGGCGTGTGGAAGCCCAGCACGCGTCGGTCGTACTGCGCGGTTTCGTCCTTAATTTGCTCTTCTGTCAGCCAGCCCATAAAGCTGAACGTGAATTCCAGCTTGTTGCGGTAGTACTGCAAGGCCGGCGAGTGCGCGATGGGCAGCACTTCCGGAATTTCCACTTTGCCAATGCGTTGCAGGGTATCTTCTACCTGCTGCTGCTTGTACTTGGTTTGGGTATCGTAGCCAAGGTGTTGCCACTTGCAGCCCCCACAGGTACCAAAATGCTGGCAAAACGGCTCTACGCGCAGGTCGGAATACTTATGGAAGTGCGTGGGCACGGCTTCCAGGAAGTTCTTCTTGCTTTTGGTGATGCGCAGGTCCACCACATCACCGGGTGCTACCTGGGTCACAAAAATGACGAGGTTTTCGTGGCGGACAATGCACTTGCCCTCGGCCACCATGTCCTGAATCTCTACTTCGCGGAGCGCCTCCGCGGGAATTTTCTTTGCAGTCTTGTTCACAGGGCAAAGATAATCTGTCTGGACCACGGATTCGCTCGGATTTTCCGGATTACACGGATTTTGTGAGCGGGCTTGCGGTTGTGGATAGGCACATCGCGGCAGCCCAGACGTAGCGAAAACCATTTTTGCAGCCTCTGTAAGTAGCTGACAGTCTACAAATAGGAACGTTGCCAGAAGTGCAGGATGATGTCCTGCGAATGGGCCAGCCGCGGCAAAGCCTGCCGGATACTGTACGCGAAACCGCGCTGCTCAAACGCTTGCAGGCAAGCCGCTAACTGAGCGCTTTCTGTCGTGCCGATGGAGTAGTGAAACTCTACTACATACTGCTGAAAGCGAGGCAGAAGCCCAGTTGCTGCCAGGTCGGCCAAGATGCCGGCTTCCGCGCCTTCCACGTCCAGCTTCAGTAGGTGGAAGATAGGGGTAGCATCAAAGTAGTCGGCGAGGCGGCGGGTAGGCACCAGCACAGTCTGTACGCCCGTGGCGTGTGGGTGCAGCGAGCCGGTAAGACTGGCCCCATCGGTGCCAAAGTAAAACGGTAGCTCTCCCTGCGTCGGTGCCAGGGCCACGTTGTGCAGTTGCACGTTGCGCAGGTTGTTGGCAGCCACGTTGCATGCCAACAGCCGAAAGGCTTCTGGATTCGGCTCGAAGGCTATAATATGAGCAGTCGGAAACTGCTTTTTGAAGTACAGCACTGCCATGCCGATGTTGGCCCCAGCATCCACAATATAGGGGGTAGACGTGGCCGGCTCAAATGCATAGGGCTCTACCAAAAACAACTCTTTAAATAGTCGCAGCAGCAGCTCGTAGCTGCTGCCTTCCACCGTAAACCCAAACAGCCGCTGCCGATACATACCGCCACTCGGCGTCCATTTGAAGGTGGTTTTCAGCCAAAGCGCCGTCAGCACCCGAAACACTTCCAGTCCCTCGCGCCCCCGGTAGCGGCTGCGGTAGGCCACAAACGCAAGCCGAAGTAAATAAAACGGAGACTTAAGAAGTGTAAGCAGCATAGCAACGAGTAGCGAAACCGCAAAGAAACAAAGGAGCAGCTACTAACTACGCCCTCTGGCCCAAAGTACACGCACACCAGCCGTTCGAAGCGGGTTACTCCACCCATCAAAGCTCTACAGTCTACTTACAAGTCACCATTTCGCGCATCATAATCACCTACAAAATTCGTGTACTCCGATAAATCCGAGCGAATCCGTGGTTCAGACATTACTTCACAATCTCAAACCACCCTTTGTACTGCGTGCCGTCGGCTAGTTTGAAAACGTAATAATGCGTACCGGGTCCGGTTTTTTCGCCGCCCCAGGTGTTGCGGTAGTCGCGGGCGGAATACACTTCCCTACCCCACCGGTCGAAGATGGTGAGGGTGCTGCCAGGGTACAGGGCCACGTTGTCGATGAAAAACACGTCGTTGAACCCGTCGCCGTTCGGGGTAATAATGTTGTAAAGCAGGATTTTATTGGCGAAGTCTACGCAGGCATCGTTGGAGTACGAAACCAATGCGCCCGCTCCAATGGCTTTCACCCGGAAGCATTGGTTGAAGCCCGCCGCGCTGGTCGTAAGCGAGGCCCGCAGGGTAGTGCCCGGCACGGTGGCTACCAGGGTAGGCGCGCCCTGGTCGGCCACGCGGTATATTTCGTATTGCTGCACGGCAAAGCCCTGGTAGGCGCTCCACTGCACCAGTACCGAGCCTTCGGCGCGGCCACCGGCAGCCTCCGTAGCCAAAGCAGTGGTATGCATGATGGTATGCGCCGGGCTGGTAAGTTCGGTGCCGCAGGCGTTGGCGAGGGCCAAGCGGTACTCGTAGGCCTGCGTGTCGGTATCGGCGGCATCGGTGTAGGTAGTGGCCGTGTTGGGCACGTCGCCTACCCTGGTAAAGCCCCCCGTAGTACCGGCCACACGGCGCTGAACGACAATCCGCTGGTTGTTATCGGCATTCAGCGGCGCCCGAAACGTGAGTTGCACCTGCTGGTCACTGGTCAGGCTTACGCTGGCTACTTGCAGGTCGAGGCTGATGTTGTCGGGGCGGACTTGCAGGGCATTTGCTGGGCCGGAGCAGCCGTATTGCGAGGTTTCGAGCACCTGCACGGTCTTCACGCTGGCGTTGTTGGGGTAGTCGACGGTGATGCTGCCGGTGCCCTGGCCGCTGGTGATGGTGCCGCCCATCACGGTCCATTGATAGGTAGAGCCAGCCAGACCCGCCAGGGAGTAGCGCAGGCCCGTCAGGTTTTCGGGGCACACGCGGGTAGGGCCAGCAATAGCCACCGCCAAGGGTAGCGGATCAACTACAAATTGCTTGGAGTAGAGTGGCCCTGCGCAAGCGCTGGTTTCGAGGACCGTGATGGCGTATGTGCCCACAGCCGGCACCGCAAACGTGGTGCTGTTGCCCGTTGCCGTGAGCGTAGTCGACTGTTGCGTAGCCGTATTCAGCAGCGCAAACTGATAGGTAGAAGTAGCAAATCCAGGTAGCGAGAACGTGACAAAGCTGCTTCCCACACACACGCGGTCAGGGCCAGCAATGGCCAGATTGTTAGCAGGTGGCGCTACCACTTCCACCACCAGCGGCGCGCTCACGCCCAGGCACCGTACCGTACCGCCGGGGTTACTGGTTTCCGTCACCTGCAAGCGGGTAGTACCCAGCTGCGTCCAGGTGACTTGCACGGTAGCCTGGTTGGTGCTCACCTGCGTGCCGCCCGTAATCTGCCAGGCATAGCTAGAGCCGTTAGTGTACTGCGTCTGATAGGTGTAGGTGCTCCCCAGGCACACCCGCACCGGGCCGGCAGGGGTTTCAGTAGCTAGTTGCTGATTGATGACAACGGGCAGCGTAGCTGGCTGCGCTGGGCAGCCATATGCTGTGGTGCCTAGCACCTGCACGCTGGCAGTGGCGTTGGCCGCTCCCCAGTTTACGGTGATGCTGCTGGTGCCCTGGCCGCTGGCGATGGTGCCGCCCGCCACGGTCCATTGGTAAGTAGCGTTGCGTGGGTTGCGGACGCTGTAGGTGACGCCCTGCACCGTGGGGCACACCGAGCGACTACCACTAATAGTATCCAGAGCTGGCGCGGGGTTCACCATTATGCGCACCGTGCGCTGCTGCGTGCAGCCACCGGCCGAGGTAGCCGTCAGCACATAGGGCACCACCACGGGCTCTAAGCCAGTATTCACAGGAATCAGGGTAGGGTTGGCGGCAGTAGGGCTGCTGAGTCCGGTGGCGGGGCTCCACTGGTAGCTGATGCCCGGCACGGACGCCGCGCCCAGCTGCGTTGTCTCTCCCGAGCACACCGTGCGGTCGGGACCCGCCGTTACGGTAGGAGCAGCTACTACCCGCACACGGTAAATAACCGCCGCGCTTTTGCTGTTACAGGCATTATCAGTGGCCGTCACAATCACATCGTACGGCTCGGTGCGAGCCGATCCGCAAGCCGGCACAAACCGGAAGGTACCCGTGACGCTGCCCGTACCCGTCACTACCGCCGTGCCTGTGCTGCCGGGGGTAGCCACCGTGCCAGGGTCGTTGTTGAAGGTAGCATCGACGCCCCCAGCGCCATCCAACAGTACGCTGGCAGCACGCAGCGCTATGCGCTGGCCTTCCGGGTCGTTGGCGGTGGTAGTGAGCGTTAAGGGTTGACCTTCCAGCACCGTATGCTCTTGCGCCGTAGCGCTGCCGCTGCTAAACTCGGGCGCTTTGTTGGGCTCACAGGTGCGCGCCACCAACTGCACGTCGCGCCGGGTAGTGCCCACCAGACTATCGCGCCCGGCAATGCGCCGGTACTCGCGCACGTCCACTGCTATAACGTATTTGCCCAGCGCGGGCGCTGCGTAGCGGCTTAGGCCCGTGTTCTTATCCAGGAATGCATAGCTCCCAGCTGCCGGGCCAAAAGGTTGCTGCACACTGTACTGCGCGGGGTAGCTAATCAGCTGAGGTGGTGGAGCAAAGTAAGAGGGCAGCGTACGGTACGTACCACCGTACGGGGTGCCAAAAGAGTATTCCAGCCGGTCGCCATCGGGGTCGTAGGCATTGTTGACGATGATAGACGTATCGCCCTGACAGATAACGGCTACAGCCGTGTCCGAGAAGTTGGGCGAGCTGTTGGGAATACTGGGCGGCGCCATATCCGCGTACAACGTCATGCCCTCGTTATTGGGCCGTATGATGTTGGTTATGTCGTTGTTGCGGGCCGTTTCGGAGAAGAACACGTAATAGCCGCGGGCATCGGCGGGTAGCGCCACCGTGGCTTCGTACCGATTGAGTCGCACCTCCACCGCTGTATTGCCTGTGACGGTACACGAGCCGTTGCTGGCTGGTCTGATAATCGTGTTCTGCGTGCGGGGTAGCGTTGCGAAACGCAGCAGCAGCCCCGTGGTGCGGCTATAGATACCCACTGTTGCGTTAGCCCTTCCGCCTGGCACCTGCGAGGTCAGCACGTCGGCGTTGAAATAGATAGTCATCGACAGCCGGTACTGGTAGGGCGTGGCCGCTGAGCCGTTGGCGTTCAGATACTGGTAGCTGATTTCGCCGCCCAACAGGTGCGACGCCCACGCAGACTGCCCGGCCACACCCGCCAGCACCAACATCAACCATATTACTCGCAGTAGACTTACACGCATACAGTACAATCCAGAGAAGCAGGCACCATACCTCGGCAGAAGCAATTCTCAGCTTCCGCAATACTACGGCCTAAAGTAGAGACATTTTTGGGCTGCCCCGTGCATAATCGACCGGATTCTTTCCTCACTCGACCAGCCGCCGCTCCCACCGGAAAGCAGTAGCTTTGTCGTCTATATCCACCGTTGTTTTTGGTTGACTGCTATGAAAGGAAAAGTTGTACTTATCACCGGGGGCACTTCCGGCATTGGCCGGGCCTGCGCCGTGGCATTTGGGCAAGCCGGCGCCAGCGTCGTTGTAACCGGTCGCGACGAAAGCCGCCTCGCTGATACCGCACAACAGCTCACGCAACTGGGCATTGCGCACCGCACCGTACGCGCCGACGTGGGCGTGGAGGCCGATGCCGCCCGCGCGGTAGACGAAGCCGTGGCCGCCTTCGGCCGCCTCGATGTGCTCCTCAACAACGCGGGCATTTCCATGCGGGCCAAGTTTGCCGATGCTGACCTGAGCGTGATTGAGCGCTTGATGCAGACCAACTTTTTCGGCACTGTGTACACCACCAAATTTGCCCTACCCTATATCGTAGCCAACAAAGGCTCTATCGTAGGCATTTCCAGTATTGCCGGCTACCGGGGCCTACCCGGCCGCACGGGCTACTCGGCTTCCAAGTTTGCCATGCAGGGCTTCCTGGAAGCCTTACGCACGGAGCTACTCCCGCAGGGCGTGCACGTGCTGGTAGCTTGCCCCGGCTTCACGGCCTCCAACATCCGCCAGACCGCCCTGGCCGCCGATGGGTCTGCCCAGGGCGAGTCGCCCCGCGACGAGCAGAAGATGATGAGCAGCGAGGAAGTAGCCCGCCACATTCTGCGCGCCGTGCAGCAGCGCCGCCGCGACCTGGTGCTCACCGGCATGGGCAAGCTCACGGTCTTCTTGAACAAGATCCTACCCGGCCTGTCTGACAAATTAGTGCTTAACCACTTCCGCAAGGAGGAAGCTGACTTTTCGCTGTAAGGTTATAGTATAGCTAGCTATTTGTCATCCTGAACGCAGTGAAGGACCTTTTCACGTGAGAACAACAGGCGTATCAACGACTCGTTCTACTGTGAGAAGGTCCTTCGCAAGCTCAGGATAACAAATCCCTTACCCCTACTGCACCTCCAGTAAGTCGTGCTGCCGGATGTAGGCATCTTTGCCCTGCCAGCGCACGCGGTACCACACGTCCTGCCGACCCAGCACGACCAGCCGGTCGCCAGCGGCAGCGGTAGTCAGCCAGGTAGCGCCGGGGCTGGGGCCGGCCATGAGAGCAGCGCGCGAGCGGGCTACCAGACCGCTACGCTCGGGTTGTAGCAAGTTCAGAAAAGCTCCTGTAGCCAGCACATAAGTAGCATAGGCCATCCACCAACCCCGCCGCTCGCGGCGACGCAGCCACAGCACGGTACCACCCACCACCGCTATTACTAGCGCAGCCTGCAACAGGCGGTAGTAGTAGCGCCGAAACACAATGCGCAGTTGTTGCCGCCACGTATCGGGGTAGCCCGTGAGGCGGTGGCGCTGGGCCAGGCTAGCCATCTTGGTCCAGGTAGAGCGCCGGGGCTGGCGGGCTTGCGCCAGACTTAGGTAGTAGAGAGCCGCCGGATAATGCCCCAGCCCTTCTTGCACGTAGGCCATGCGCAGCAACATGCGGGGCGAGTAGGCTTTCTGTTGTCGCAGCACTTGCTGGTAAATGGGGTAGGCAGCCTCCACCGAGTCGGCGGCAAACAAAGAATCTGCCTTTTGTAGCGCTTCAGTATCTTTTTGAGCCAGAATTGGTTGGCTGAACAGCAGCGCTAGAAATGAAAAAAATAAAACCTTTTTCAACAAAATATTTGGACAATCGGGCGTCAACTCCCTACTTTTGTGCCACAATAACGGAAAACGCTCCTGTTATTGCAATTTGATTCTGTAGCTCAGCTGGTAGAGCAGTACACTTTTAATGTACGGGTCCTGGGTTCGAATCCCAGCGGGATCACACGAAGCCTCGCAATTGGCGGGGCTTTTTCGTCTCTCACAAAGGTAGGCTAAGCCCTACCCCGCACCAGCACGAGAGCTTTTATTTCTTCTGATTCTGTAGCTCAGCTGGTAGAGCAGTACACTTTTAATGTACGGGTCCTGGGTTCGAATCCCAGCGGGATCACACAACTTCAGCCCCGAATGCTTTGTCATTCGGGGCTTTTTTGTTTTCTAACAGTTTGAGCCAAAGGTGCAGTTCGGCAGCTTACTGAAGCAGGGCAGTGCACGTATCAATTTCATACAATTATCACTATGTTTGGCTTGGTTGATTAGTCATCCTACCCACCTCTATTCTCTATAGCTTTCAGTATATGCAGAAACCATCCAATGCATTTATAGCCGCTTCGTGGGCAGCACTCCTGGTCGGTATGGTTGCCTTTATGGTAGGGCTATGGAATGCTACCATGCCGCTCAGCGAAAAGGGGTACTATTTCACAGTTTTGCTCTACGGGTTGTTTGCGGCTATATCGCTGCAAAAGAGTGTACGCGACCAGCTGGAGGGTATTCCCGTCACAAGCATATACTACGGGCTGAGCTGGTTTGCTACGCTCTCGGCTATTTTGTTGCTGGCTGTAGGGCTATGGAACGCGACGCTGCTGCTGAGTGAGAAAGGCTTTTATGCCATGTCGTTTATGCTGGCGTTGTTTGGGGCTATTGCGGTGCAGAAGAACACGCGCGACGCGCAGAGCAGCCGTTCGGGAGCCCAACCAACCGAAACCGGTTTCAACACCCACTAGGGCACAACCGCTGTTTGCTGTATCTTGCGGTCCGCCCAAGCGCCCCTCCGGCCTGAGCGGACCGTTTTTCATTCTGCTACTTGGCAACTCACAACTGGCAACCCCTATGCTGCGCACCGACTGGACCCTCGATGAAGTAAACGCAATTTATCACCAACCCGTGCTGGAGCTGGTGGCGCAGGCCGCCGCCGTGCACCGCGAGTTTCAAGCCACTGGCGAAGTGCAGGTGTGCACGCTACTGAGCGTGAAAACCGGCGGCTGCCCCGAAGACTGCGCCTACTGCCCTCAGGCTGCCCGCTACCACACCGGCGTGCAAGCCCACAAGCTCCTACCCGACGCCGAGGTGCTATCCGCAGCCCAACGCGCCAAAGACTCGGGTTCTACCCGCTTCTGCATGGGCGCTGCCTGGCGCGAGGTGCGCGACAACCGCGACTTCGACCGAGTGCTAAACATGGTGACCGAAGTAAATAACATAGGCCTAGAAGTGTGCTGCACCTTGGGCATGCTGAACGAGTACCAGGCCGAGCGCCTGAAGGAAGCCGGCCTCTACGCCTACAACCACAACCTCGATACCAGCCGAGAGCACTACAACGACATCATCACCACGCGCACTTACGACGACCGCCTCGACACGTTGGAGCACGTGCGAAAAGCGGGTATTTCGGTGTGCTCGGGCGGCATCATTGGCCTGGGCGAGACAGATGAGGACCGTGTGGCCATGCTGCATACGCTGGCTACCCTACCCCAACACCCCGAGTCGGTGCCGGTGAATGCGCTGGTGCCGGTGGAAGGCACGCCTCTAGCCGAGCAGCCCCGCGTAAGCGTGTGGGAAATGCTGCGCATGATTGCCACCGCCCGCCTGCTGATGCCTAAAACCATTGTGCGCCTCTCGGCTGGCCGCCAGGAAATGCCCGTAACCGAACAAGCGCTTTGCTTCCTGGCCGGCGCCAACTCCATCTTCTCCGGCGAAAAGCTTCTTACTACCCCCAACCCGGACTTCGACGCCGACAAGCAGATGTTTGAGCTGCTGGGTCTGAAGCCGCGCAAGGCGTTTAAGGATGTACCGCAGGGCGCCGCGGTTTTAGGTAAGCAGGAAACGGCAGTCGTTTAGAGTACGCAGTTCCCTGTTTTGTCTGTAAGCCTTCGCGTGTCATCCTGAGCGCAGCGAAGGACCTTCTCACGCATGAACGATTATCGTACTAACGACTCGTTCTGGCATGAGAAGGTCCTTCGCAAGCTCAGGATGACACGCGTTTTGTAGTCTACCATGTCTACTAGCTCTCCCCTCCACCACCGCCTCGCTCAGCACCTTGCCAAGCGCGAAGCTGAAGGCACCCGCCGCCGCCTGTCGCTGTCCGCTGACAACCTGGTTGATTTCAGCTCCAACGACTACCTCGGCCTGGCCCGCTCCCCTACCCTACGGCAGGCGTTGCAAACTGCTATTCAACGAGAAGATGCTGGCAGCACCGGCTCCCGCCTGCTTACCGGCAACTCGGTGGCGGCCGAAGTCCTGGAAACCCACTTAGCGCAGTTCCATCGCGCCGAGGCAGCGCTACTTTTCAACTCCGGCTACGCGGCCAATCTGGGCTTCTTTGCCGCCGTGCCCCGCCGCGGCGATACCATTTTCTACGACGAAGCTTCGCACGCTTCCGTGAAAGACGGCATTCGCGGCAGCTTTGCCACGGCCTACAGCTTCCGTCACAACGATGTAGCCGACCTGGAGCGTCGCCTACCCCGCGCCACCGGCGCCGTGTTTGTGGCCGTGGAGGCGCTCTACTCCATGGACGGCGACATGGCTCCCCTGCGCGAACTAGCTGATTTGTGCCGGCAGCATGAGTTGTACTTAGTAGTAGACGAGGCCCACACCAACGGCCTCTACGGTCCGCACGGCGCCGGCTTGGTAGCGGAGTTGGGCTTGGAAGACGACATATTCGCCCGCGTGCTGACGTTTGGCAAGGCCTTAGGCAGCCAGGGTGCAGCTATAGCTGGTTCAGCCATCCTGCGCGACTACCTCTTGAATTTCAGCCGCCCCTTCATCTATACCACCGCCCCAGCACCCTACATGATTGCCACGTTGGCGGCGGCGTATCAGTTGCTTCCTACCCTAGATACGGAGCGGCAGCGACTATTTGCGCTGTCAGATCACTTAAAAATCACCTTGAACGCGGTACCTGGTCTGCATGTACCGGCCGATAGTCACATCATTCACCCGGTGTTCTTCCCTACCTCCCCCGGCCCCGAAGCAGTAAAGCAAATAGCCACCACCGCCCAAGACGCTGGCTTCGACGTGCGAGCTATTGTGGCGCCTACCGTCCCCACTGGCACCGAGCGCCTGCGGTTGATTGTGCACGCGTATAACACGGAGGCGGAGATTGATAGGCTAGCGGAGGTGTTGGGAGAATATTAAATTGACTCTTTTGGAACACCTCTTTATCACCGGCATCGGCACGGACGTAGGCAAAACCGTCGCAGCCGCCATTCTCACCGAAGCTCTGGGCGCCGACTACTGGAAGCCTGTGCAAGCCGGCCTCACGCCCACTACCGACGCGGCCACCGTGCGCAGCTTGGTCAGCAACCCAAATTCTTACTTCCACCCCGAAGCGTACCGCCTAGCCCTACCCGCCTCACCCCATGCCGCTGCTGCCGCCGAGGGCATTGAGCCTACGCCCAGCGCCTTCCACCTACCTCGCACCGACAACCATCTGGTAGTAGAAGGTGCGGGCGGCCTGCTGGTGCCGCTGGCACCAAGGTTTCTGATGGTGGATTTGTTGGCGCAACTGGGCTTGGCGGCGGTGGTGGTATCGCGTAATTACCTGGGCAGTATCAACCACACCCTGCTGACGCTGGAGGTGCTGCGGCAGCGGCAGATTCCGGTGCGCGGCCTCGTATTCAACGGCGAGCCTACCCCCACCACCGAAGAATTTATTGCGCAGCACACTGGCGTGCCCATTATGCCCCGCGTACTGCCCGAGCCGGTGCTGGATGCGGCTGTGGTGCAGCGGTATGCAGCAGAGTTTCGGGAGTGGTTTGCGGGTAATTGAGGAATAACACTTGTCATCCTGAGCTTGCGAAGGATCTTCTCACGTGAGAACGAGTCGTTGGTACGATGGTCGTTCTCACGTGAGAAGGTCCTTCGCAAGCTCAGGATGACAGTCAAGAATAGGTCACTGGGCGGCGTCTGGGCACCTACGTGCTTTTCCTCCGCGCACCTATACAGGAACCTTGGCCTCCCTACCCAAAAGCCTGCGCCTGCCCACCCGAGAACCCACGTCCGCCCGGAACCGCGTAGCTTTGCGGTATGTCTACGCTTGCCCAACGGGACCACGCCGTGCTGTGGCACCCCTACACTCAAATGCAAACCGCCCCGCTGGCCGTACCTATCATCAGCGGCGAGGGCGCCTGGCTTATTGCCGAAGACGGCACCCGCTACCTCGACGGCATCTCGTCGTGGTGGGTGAACCTACATGGCCACGCCCACCCCGCCATTGCCGAGCGTGTGAGCGCGCAGCTCCGCACCCTGGAGCACGTGCTGTTTGCCGGCTTCACTCACCCTACAGCCGTGGAGCTTGCTGAGCAACTGCTCGAACTCCTACCCCGTAACCAGTCCCGCGTATTTTACTCCGACAATGGCTCGACGGCAGTGGAGGTAGCCCTGAAAATGGTGCTGCAATACTTCCACAACCAAGGTCAGCCCCAGCGGCGGCGCTTCCTCTGCTTCCGCGACTCCTACCACGGCGACACGTTCGGGGCCATGTCGGTAAGCAGCCGGGGGGCGTTTACGCAGCCGTTTTGGCCGTTGCTGTTTGAAGTGGAGTTTATCGACGTGCCGGTGCCGGGCCGCGAGGCCGAGGTTCTGGCGCAGCTGGACGCAGCTTTACAACATCCCGAGGTAGCGGGCTTCATCTTTGAGCCGCTGCTGCTGGGCACAGCGGGCATGGTAGCCTACTCGGCCGAGGTGCTGGATGCAATGGTGCGCCGCTGCCACCAGCGCGGCGTGCTGTGCATTGCCGATGAAGTGATGACCGGCTTCGGCCGTACTGGGCCGCTGTTTGCCAGCAGTCAGTTGCAGGAGCAGCCCGATATCATGTGCTTCTCGAAGGGCCTCACGGGCGGCACGCTCGCTATGGGCTTGACCACCTGCGCCGCGCCGCTCTACGAGGCGTTTCTGAGCGACGACAAGATGAAGGCCTTGTTTCATGGCCACTCCTATACTGCTAACCCCGTAGCCTGCGCCGCCGCCCTGGCTAGCCTGGAGCTCACCCGCGCTGAGGCGTGTACACAGCAGCGCCAGCGCATTGCGGCCGCCCACGCCGCGTTTAAGCAGGAACTAGAAGACCAGCCAGGCATCCGGGCCGTGCGCCATGTGGGTACAGTGCTGGCTGTGGAGTACGACCCCGGCGAGGGCACTAGCTACTTCAGTCGCCTCCGCGACGCGTTCTACCAGCTCGCCTTCGACAACCACGTGATTCTGCGCCCCTTGGGCAACGTAGTGTATCTGCTGCCGCCTTATTGCACCACCGATGCCGAGCTAGCCCTACTCTACCAAGTGCTGCGCCAGATGCGCGAGCTGGTGTTGAACTTCACGCCCGCCCCTACCCTGCCCGAATACCTGCATGACTAACGCCCGCGCCGACGAGGCGTTTATCATCATTCGGGGCCGAGGCCGGGTGTCGGCGCTGGGTGAGCAGGCCTTTCCAGCTTCTTCCGATTCGCCTTTTTCCACCCACCCCAACGGCCTGCCTGTAGCCACCCTACCCCCCGCTACCGAGGCGGCCGTGGCGGAGCTGCGGCGCGCCCATCCCGCCTACCGCCAGCTCGACCGCACTGTGTTGCTTGCCATACTGGCGGCCCGCCAGGCCGCCACGGACGCGGGATGGAATCATGACCAACAACCTACAACCTACAATCAACACGCTCTTACCGTCAGCATAGGCAGCAGCCGCGGGGCCACGCACCACTTAGAGCAGTACCACGAGGAGTTTTTACGCGAAGGCAGCGTGCCAGCGGCTGCGTCGCCGCTTACGACGTTGGGCAATGTGGCTAGCTGGGTGGCCTTTGATGCGGGTAGTGCCGATGGGGCTGCGCTAAGCCATTCTAGCACGTGCAGCAGCGCGTTTCAGGCGCTGGGCAATGCCGTGGCCTGGCTGCGAGCAGGTATGGCAGACCGCTACTTGGCGGGCGGAGCTGAGGCGCCGCTCACGGAGTTCACGCTAGCACAGATGCAGGCTATCGGCATTTACTCGCCCTTCGCGGCGGGCACGTGGCCCTGCCGGCCGGGGGCGGGGCGGCCTTCTACCTTCACGCTGGGTGAGGGCGCGGCCGTGTTTGCCCTAGAGAGAGTAGCCGCTACTACCGCCACCACCGAAGCAGCGGCGACGCACCAGCCGCTGTTCCGCTTGGAAAGCGTGGGATTTGGTTTTGAAGCTATCGGCAGCAAAACGGGTATTTCGGCCGATGGGCAGCATTTTCAGAAAGCGATGCGGCAGGCGTTGCAGCAGGCGGGTAGGGAGCTGCACGAGGTAGACGCCCTAGTGCTGCATAGCCCTGGCACCCCGGCCGGCGACGCTGCCGAACTGGCAGCCGTACAGACAGTTTTCAGCGGGAGTCCCCCGCTGCTTCTTTCCAATAAGTGGCTGGTAGGGCACACGTTGGGTGCCTCGGCAGCACTCAGTCTCGATTTTGCATTGCAAATACTGGCAACGCAGCAATGGCCTGTCGCGCCCTTTCCTACTTATCTGGCCACGGCGCCTAAGCAGCCTATTCGGCGTATTCTGGTGAATGCGGCGGGTTTTGGGGGCAACGCGGCCAGCGCGTTGGTGTCTTTGGTGTAGATTCAGCCGTTGGCTTGTCAGCATGCGAGATTTCTCCTCCTTGCTTGCGGCGCAACGTGGTCGAAATGACGTTCTTTAGTAGTACGAATCACTACAAACCAACAACCAAGCTGTAGCTTGCCCTCAACCAAACCAACCTCCGCATGAAGCTTCGCTCTACCCTATTGACTGCTTTTCTCTTACCGGCCCTACCCCTGCTGGCGCAAAACAAGCCCTCGACCACTCCCGACCCCACCATCAAGAAGATGGTGAATGACATTTCGGAGAAACGCCTGAAAGAGGACGTTGACAAGCTCGTGAGTTTCGGCACGCGCCATACCCTGAGCGATACCAAGAGCAAGAAGCGCGGCATTGGGGCGGCGCGCAACTGGGTGGAAGATGAGTTCCGAAAGTACAGCAAAGCCAGCGGCAACCGCCTTGTAGTCACCCAGGACACCTTCACCATCAAGCCTGACGGCCGCCGCATCGACAAGCCCGTGGTGATGGCCAACGTGATGGCCACCCTACCCGGCACCGACCCCAATGACAAGCGCATCTTTATCGTGAGCGGGCACATCGATTCGCGGGTGTCGGATGTGATGAACGCTACCGCCGACGCGCCCGGTGCCAACGACGACGGCTCCGGCACGGTGGCCGTGATGGAGCTGGCCCGCGTGATGTCGCAGCAGAAATATCCGGCCACCATCATCTTCGTGGCTGTGCAGGGCGAGGAGCAGGGTCTCTATGGCTCAACGCACCTGGCCAAACGCGCCAAGGCCGAAGGCTGGAACGTGGTAGCCATGCTCAACAACGACATTGTGGGCAACTCGCACGGCGACGACCCTTCCACTGACGATAATAAGCACCTGCGCGTATTTAGCGAGGGCGTGCCTGCCACTGAAACCGAGGCCGAGGGTAGGGTGCGCCGCACGTTGTCGTCGGAAAACGATTCGCCTTCCCGCCAACTAGCCCGCTACGCTCAGCAGTCCGCTGAGGACTACGTAGATGGCCTCGATGTGGTGGTGGTGTACCGCCCCGACCGATTCCTACGCGGTGGCGACCATACGCCGTTCAATCAGCAGGGCTTCACGGCGGTGCGCTTCACGGAGATGAATGAAGATTTCCGCCACCAGCACCAAGACCTGCGCACCGAAAACGGCGTGGAGTACGGCGACCATGCCAAGTTCATGGACTTTGGCTACCTACGCAAAAACACCGGCGTGAACCTGGCTACCCTGGCCGGCTTGGCCTTGGCACCGGCTTCGCCCCAAAACGTGGGTGTGCTCACGGCCCAGCTCACCAACCGCACGCAGCTGAAGTGGGACGCCCCTGCCGCCGGCCCCAAGCCCGCCGGCTACTATGTGCTCATCCGCGAAACTACCTCGCCCAAGTGGCAGCAAAAGGTATTCGTGACCGACACGAAAGCCGACCTCACCCAGAGCAAAGACAACTACATCTTCGGGGTGGCCTCCGTGGATGCTCAAGGCCACGAAAGCCTGCCAGTGATTCCGAAGCCGGTGCGGTAGAAAGCAAGCACTATGCGCCGTTGCTGCCTTATTTTGTTGCTTGTAAGCTGCGCCTGTACGCACTCTGCGTCCGAAGAAACTACTGCTTCGGGCGCAGAGCGGCCAGTTCCTGCCCACACTACCACCGATACAGCCGCTACGCCTGTAGCCGTAGTGCAGCAGTTTCTGCGCTGGTATGCGCCGCAGGCTGATGAGCTGAATCAACTGCCGCTAGTGCCCGCAGCTTATTCCGAAGACAGTACCGATATCTACGCGGTTGACCTTGAAGCCGTAGACTCCTACTTGACTACTTTGCGTAGCAGTGGCTACGTGTCGGCGGCTTACGCCGCAGCACGCCGGGCAGAATACCAGCAGTGGGCCGACACGCTCCGGCTGCACCCGCAATATGACGGACCGCCCGCAGGCTTCGACTATGACCCTATCATCTTCTCCCAAGACGCTGAGGAACTGACCGAGCTACTACGCGCTACGCCTCATCTGCAACACCACACGACCGATTCGGCGCAGGTGGTGTTACCACAGCCCAGCCACGCGCAAATGCCCCGCACGGGGTTGGCTTTTGGCCTGTCGCGCCACACCGGGCACTGGCAGATTGATAAAATTTGGCCTGTATTTACTGATTAGCTGGTTTATTGGCTGAGTATAGATTTGCGGACTTTTGCTCTACTAACTATTTAGCGCCTTGCCAATCAATGCCTGCGCCTTGGGCGCTAAGGGCAATTGCAAGGCTAGCTGGTGGCCCTCGGGCGTCATTTTGCGCCAGGTTTTCTGCACAATGTCGATGACTTTATCCTCCGGGTGTTGAGCGGCAAAATCAAGGAAATAGTATTGCAAAAACACCAGGCAAATCACATCTTCCAGCAGCTGCACTTCGGGGTCGAGGTGCATCTGCTGCTTTTGCAGGAGCACCTGCACCCGCTGGATGGTTTCGGCATCGTAGCCTACCTGCGTCAGGATTTCGCTGGCTAGCTGAGCGTGGAATTTCTTGAGCGTGTTGCGCCATTTGTGGTAGCCGGCGCGGTCCATGGGAAAATCCTGGCGCGGGATGGTCCAGCGGCGGATGTGCTGGCAGCGGGCTGCCAGCTGTATAGCTTCCGGAGCGTTGGGGGCCACTGCGTGCAGACAGGCGCTCATGCGCTGGCCATAGAGCAGTTCTTTGGGGTAGGACTGTCCGTCCGCAACTTCCTGGTGGGGGTCTTCGGCGTTGGCGTCGTCGAACAGGCGGATGGCTTCATCGAAGCGGGCTTGGTTGAGTAGCATACGGGCGTGCGGGGTAGGTAGCTAGGGTAAAGATAGAGTAGGCGTGGTTGTGTCGTTGTTTCTACCCTATCTACCTTTGGCTTGGTCCACGTGAGTTTGTTCTCCACTAGTAATACATGTCGAAGCTTGTCGTTTGCCTTCTCCTTCTGCTGGGCCATCTGGCAACAGCCCAGCAACCAGACTTTCGGGTAGTGCCCCTAGGCGTACGGGGTGGCCTCGATGAAAGCAACCTCTCGGCCTACCTAGTGGCCCCCGTTGGCGCTATCAGCTACGCTTGTCTGGATGCCGGCACCATCCGAGCCGGGGTAGAAAAGGCGGTAGCGCAACGGGCCCTACCCGGCACTCCCGACCAGATTATCCGTCGTCAGATCAAAGCCTACCTACTCTCCCACGCCCACCTCGACCATATGGCCGGCCTGCTGCTCAACGCCCCCGATGACACCAGCAAAACCCTGTACGGCCTACCTAGCTGCCTCGCTATCCTGCAACAGCACTACTTCAACTGGCAGAGCTGGCCCAACTTCGGCACTACTGGCGCGGCCCCTACCCTCGGCAAATATCAATACCACCCCCTCCTACCTGGCGCCCCCGAAACCGCCGTGGCCGGTACCGCGCTGTTGGCCCGAGCCTTTCCACTCAGCCACGGCCCCGGCTACGAGAGCGCGGCTTTCTTGCTCCGCTACGGCAACAACTACCTCCTCTACCTCGGCGACACTGGCCCCGATGCCGTGGAGCACAGCACACGCCTAGCCGAGCTGTGGCAGGCGGTAGCGCCACTAGCACGAGCCGGCACACTGCGGGGTATTTTTATGGAAGTATCCTACCCCAACGCCCAACCCGACACCCAGCTGTTCGGGCACCTCACGCCCCACTGGCTACAGCAAGAGCTGTTGGTGCTGGCCCGGCTGACGGGAGTTGGCGCCCTGCGCAACCTGCCTATCGTTGTTACCCACAGCAAGCCCACAGCCGACAACCTCATTCAGATCAAACAGCAGCTCGAAACGAATAATACGCTTCGACTCCGGTTTATCTTTCCGGAGCAGGGCCAGGCCTTTGCGTTGTAGAGTAGTAGCACAGCATTTTATATCTCTACTTGAACACACCCTACCCTATTTGCTTTCAGGCAGCCACGGCTCGGTGCCCGCAAAGATATTTTTCAACGTGTACTGCTTGGCCTCTTTGCTGGTGAGCTGACGACTCCACCGCACCCGCCCCTCAGGGTTGGCGCCCGGCCCGCGCGATTGGTACTCGGCATAGAAAGCTGTCTTCTCATTTTCTGGGTTGCGCCAGTTGTCCCAGCCTGCCGGCGTGATGTGCGCCCCCATTTCTGTATCCAAAAAGACGGTGCGCGCATGAGGACGCCAGGGTCTACCGAGGTAGACTTTCTGGGCTTCGGGGGCGGCCGTGAGTCGGCAGTTCAGAAATACCAGTCCAAACCGCTGTCGGGGCGTGGTAGAAGCCGCCGTGATGTAGGAATTGCTCTTGCTTAAAATAGTGCAACGGTCGAATACGGCCGTGCTGGCCCCGAAGATAAAATCGGTAGTACCCTCGATGTAGCAGTCCTGGTAGTACTGGCGGCTGTTTTCGATGGCTAGAAACAGCGTATCCTGGTTGCCCAGCAAGCGGCAGTGCCGAAACACGGCCCGGTCACCCTCCACGTGCAGGGCCACGGCCTGCCCTACCCTGCCAGCCGAGTTTTCGAAGGTGATATTCTCGGCCCGAAAGTCGTTGCCCTGCACCCGCACCGTGGAGGAGGTGTAGGTGGTGTGCTTCTCGGCATCGCCGGAATAGTCGCCGTAGGTGATGACTACACCCTCTGTGCTTTCACCCAGCAGCGTGATGTGCGTTTTCTGCGACGGAATCAGCAGCTTTTCCTTATAGGTGCCATTCTTGATGAAAATAGTGGCTTCTACCTGCATAAAGTCGCGCACGGCCATTATGGCCTCCTGCACAGTGCGGTAGTCGCCCGATCCATCAGCCGCCACCACCAGGCGCACCGGCTTATTGAACGATGGCGCTTCGGCTGACTTTGGCTGAGCAGCTGGAGGCGCAGTTTGGGCGTACAGGGCGGGTGCAGTCAATAGTAGACTACTCAGCACGCAGAATCGCAGTAAACTCATAATCAATAGATAAAAGCTGAATACAAACCGTTCTTATAACACCAGTGCAGTATTCTCACCTGCCGCTGGCAAGGCGAATGGCGAAGAGTATCAGCCTATGAACTGTAGGAATACTCTATTCCACTACAGCCATGGTGGCCGTGGCTTTGGCCACCAATTTGTCATCGCACCACACCTCGGCCTCACAGAAGTGCAGGCGCCGGCCAGCTTTCAGCACCCAGCCCACGGCGCGCATCGTTGTGCCTACCCCCGGATGCAAGTAGGAAACTTTGATTTCGGCCGTGACGACGCCCGTACCCTCCGGCACGAGCGTAACGGCCGCGAAGCCCGCCACCAGATCGGCCATAGTGGCCACTAGGCCGCCGTGCGCGAAGCCCCGGTGCTGCTGGTGCTGCTCGGCCAGCGTCAGCTCGGCCTCTACTCTGCCGGGCTCAATGCGGGTGAGGTCGGCACCGATGAGATGCATGAAGTTTTGCCGCACCAATTTGCGACGAATGCGGGTTTCCAGAGATTCTTCGGGAGCGGGGGTAGGGAGGTCAGGCATGGGGCAAAGGTAGCAGCCCCCGCCGCGCGGGCCGCACCTTTTTGGCAAGCTCCCGTATAGGCTACCCGTCACTAGTTGCTTTTCGATGCCCGATACGCCTACTTCAGATTCTTCTCTTCTCGCTACGTATGCCCATCAGGTGCGCGTTCGGCCCTGTGGTCTGCTTATTCACGAAGGTGCTTTGCTGCTGGCCGCACACCGGGGGTTGCTGCCCGAGGGGGCACCGTTTTGGTCGCCGCCGGGCGGCGGGTGGCAGTTTGGGGAAAGTCTGCACGAGTGTTTGCGCCGCGAGTTTCGCGAAGAGACTGGTCTAGTAGTGAACGTAGGGCGCTTTCTGCACCTGCACGAGTTCAAGACCGACACGCTGCAAGCCCTGGAAATGTTCTTTGAGGTGACACCTGCCGACCCCACTGCCCTACCCCAACTGGGCACCGACCCCGAGCACGCCGCCGACGCCCAAATCTTGACCGAACTGGCCTTCCTGACGCCCCGCCAGCTCATTGCCCTCCCTATGCAGCAGGTGCACCCGGTGCTGCGCCAGATCATCAGCCCCGATGATATTTTTATTCCGCAGTTGCGGTTTGCACCCTAAGCTACTCGCGACTTGGTGGCGCATGGGCATAGCACGACCGCCCGATAAATAGTACCTTTAGCGGCTCAACCCGTTTGTGCTCGTGTCTGCTACGCTTGTCCCTCTCCCTTCTACCGCTCCTACCGCCCTGGCCTACCTACGCGACGAAACGCTGGATGCCAGTCGCTTAGCCGCCTATAATCTCTACCTCACGGTGGGTGCGGCCGGTGTGCGCGTGGGCATAGCCGATGTGCAGCGCAACAAGTTTGTGGCCTTAGAAGACTATGCCGCGCAGCCAGGCGTGCCAACTGCGGCGCAACTGCCCGCCCTGGCCGCCCACCACGATTTGCTTTCCCGCTCGGGCTGGAACAAGGTGCGCCTAGCCGTACACAACCGCGCTTTCACGCTGCTACCAGCCCCCCTGTTTGCGCCCGGCGATGAGGCCACGTACCTCCAGCTGCACCACGCCTGCGCGCCTACCGAAATGGCCTGCGCCTACCGCCATACCGGCCTCGATATTGTGAGCGTTTTTGCTGCCGACCGCCCACTGGCCGACTGGTTTCGGCAGGCCTACCCTACCGGCCGGCTGCTGCACCAGACCAGCGCTTTGCTCGAAGGTGTGTTGCACCAGAGCGAGGCCGCCGCACCGCGTCGGGTCTACCTTAGCATTGGCCATCAAGAGCTTACAGTGCTGGTGATGCGCAGCAAACGCCCCGAGCTGTGCAACGTTTTTGCCTTCACCACGCCCGAAGATCTGATATACTACACCATCTTGGTGATGCAGGAGCTACAGCTCAACCCCGACCAGGACCCTGTAGTGGTGTGGGGCGACCTGCTGCACGACTCGGAGCTGTTTTCCATTCTGCGCAAGTACATTCGTCACCTACGCTTCGGCAACCGTCCCTTCGACCTGCGTTACAGCTACCGCCTCAACGACGTAACGGAATACCGCTATTTCGACCTGTACGCCCTGCACTTGTGCGAATAGAGTAGCGTACGGTCAAAAACCGTCTGTCATCCTGAACATTCCGCGCATCAAGCGGCGATGAAGGACCTTCTAACGTAGAAACGAGTCGTTGTGACGTCTGTCGTTCACACGTGAGAAGGTCCTTCATCGCCGCTTGATGCGCGGAATGTTCAGGATGACAAACGGTTTTGCAGTCACAATTTCACCATTCACCATTTCACCTCATGGCCCGTATTGCGCTGTTTCCTGGTTCTTTCGACCCGTTCACGAATGGCCACCTCGACGTGGTGCGGCGGGGCACGCAGTTGTTTGATGAGGTGATTATTGCCGTAGGCAACAACAGCAGTAAAACCCGCTACTTACCCGTGGAGCAAATGCTGGACCTCATTGCCGAGGTGTTTCGGGATGAGCCGCGCGTACGCGTGCAAGCCTACAAAGGCCTCACAGCCGACTTTGCTCGCGAGGTAGGGGCCCGCTACCTGCTGCGCGGCCTGCGCAACACCACCGATTTTGAGTATGAGAATACCATTGCCCAAGCCAACCGCCACGTAAACCCGGAGCTGGAAACCGTTTTCCTGATCACCTCCCCCGCTCTGGCCGCCATCAGCAGCACCATCATCCGCGAGATTCATCGTTTCGGCGGCAACGTAGATGATTTCGTACCGTTTGCGCTACCGAAAGTCAATTAAGAGTAAAACTTACGCCTGTCATCCTGAGCAGCGCGAAGGACCTTATATCAGTTGAACGAGTCGTTGGTACGATAGTCGTTCTACTGATATAAGGTCCTTCGCGCTGCTCAGGATGACAGGCGTAAGTTTTACTCTTAATTATTCATTCTTATTTCTCGACTGTCTCCCCGGCGGCTTCGCTGAGGTAGTGGCGCACGACCAACGCAATAGAGGCGTAGGAGTCGTCGAGTACGCTTAGGGCCTCCTGGGGCGTCATCCAGCGCACTTCTTCGATGTACTCCTCAGCCTGGGGCTTCATCAGGGAATCGTCGAGGCACTGCATGGTGTACCAGTTGGTTTTCTTCAGGATTTTGTTGCCGTTGTAGGCGTAGGAGTGCCAGGTGCTGGGTAGCTTCTCGCCCAGCGATACTTTGATGTTGCACTCCTCTTCTACCTCGCGCAGGGCGCCAATGCCAGGGTCTTCTTCTTTTTTGAGCTTGCCCTTGGGCAAATCCCACTTGTTGAAGCGCGAAATCATCAGCACCATGCCGTCTTTGGTAACCAGGCCACCGGCGGCTTTCACGATGCGGAACTGGTCTTTTAGATGCAGAATCAGTCGGCCTTTTTTACGGGCTAGCAGTGTGAGGGAGGTTAGCTTTTTCAGCTTTTTCACCTCCATCATGCGCAACAGCCGGTCGATGAACACGTCGGTTACGTCGCGCACCAGCACGTCGCCCACCAAATCCTTGGACGAAAACTCATCCTCCGGATTCAGAATCAGGTCGTAGCGGTGCTTGTATATTTTCTCGCTGTTCTTCTTAATAATCAGCGGGATATCATTGATGAAAACATTCATCGCGGAGTAGTCTTCTGGGAGGGCAAGAAAGCAAAAACGAGCCGAAGTTTATTGCAAAACACAGCATAATTATCGGCAAACGGAAATAACTGCGTGGGGCAAGATACGCGGAACAGCCGAGGTAGTTACCTTGCGCCGTGTTCCAATTACGCGGGCGGCCTACCTAACTGGCTCCACTCAGCGTTTTCCGCGTAGAGGTAGCTCAGCCCGTGCGTGGTGGGCAACTTTACTACCCTCCGCTTCTTTTCGTACAGTATCTGGTGAAATCCATTGGCTTGCTTTCCGACACCCACGGCTACCTCGACGAGCGTATCCTGCATCATCTCAGCACCTGCGACGAAATCTGGCACGCCGGCGATTTTGGCAACGTAGCCGTGGCTGATACCCTGGAGGCCATAGCCACCCTGCGCGGCGTCTACGGCAACATCGACGGCCAGGACGTACGCGCCACCGAGCCGCTGGTGCAGGCCTTTGAAATCGAAGGACTGCGCGTATTGATGACCCACATCGGCGGCTACCCCGGCCGCTATACCCCCGCTGCCAAGCCGCTCATTGCCGAGTACCGCCCCGGCCTATTCATCAGTGGGCACTCGCACATTCTGAAAGTGATGCCTGATAAGCGCAATCATCTGCTGCACCTGAACCCCGGCGCGGCGGGCCGCCACGGCTTTCATACGGTGCGCACCATGCTACGCTTTCAAGTCAACCGGGGCAAGGTAGAGCAGTTGCAAGCTATTGAGTTGGGGCCACGCACTGAGCGGGGATAGGAAAAAGTGAGTAGTGAGTAGTGAGTAGTGAGTAAAAATACGGCTGTCATCCTGAGCGCAGCGAAGGACCTTCTCACGTGAGAACAAGTCGTTGTGCGATACGATGTTCGTTCAACTGGCATAAGGTCCTTCGCTGCGCTCAGGATGACAGCCGTATTTCTACTCTCACTCCATACCATTACCACCCCCCGCTCACACTCTCCTACCCCTCATCAACGCAAAAAGGCCTTTCTGCCAGAGCAGAAAAGCCTTTTTAAATCTATAAAGCAAAAGCCAACCGACGCCGGTGGCGACTTACTTACAGCGCGATTTCGGGCTTAGGCTTTTCGCCTTCCTGGCCGTCGCTGTTCACCTCTTTTACCACAGCCTCAGCTTCGTCGAAGCCTTCGGTGCCGGTCTGGTTTACTTTCGCGATGTTGGGCGAAGTAGTCGTCTCCGAGGTAGCGGCAGGAGCCGTGCCACCGTTGAAGCGGGCCTTCAGCTCGTCGGTATCCACGTTCTTCAGAACGGGGGTAGCGAGCAGTTGCTTGATCACGCGCTGCTTGTTGTTAGCGCGGGCAATGTTCTTGCGGTGTTTCCGCTTGAGACGGGTAGCAGTCATATCCGGGTCGGTTGAATGTCATTTTTTGAATGAGGGGCAAAAGTAAGTCTTATTTTTGACTTCGAAAACCTTTCCCCTTCTTCTTTATGTCCTTGCCAACCGTCGACCTCCGCTCCGATACCGTTACCCGCCCTACCCCCGCCATGCTAGAAGCCATGTTTCAGGCGCAGGTCGGCGACGATGTGTACGGCGAAGACCCCACCGTGCAGGCACTGGAAGAGCAAGCCGCCGCCCGGTTCGGGCTGGAAGCCGGCTTGTTCTGCCCTTCCGGCACCATGACCAACCAAATTGCCATTAAGGCCCACACCGAGCCGCTTTCGGAAGTAATTTGCGAGCAGACGGCTCACGTATATCTGTGGGAAGTAGGCGGCATTGCCTTTCACTCGGGCGCCTCGGTGGCGCTGCTGCCCGGCGACCGGGGCCGCCTCACAGCCGCGCAGGTAGAGGCTGCCATCCGTCCCCTCGACAACGTGCACTACCCCGACACGCGCCTCGTGTGCCTAGAAAACACCCATAACCGCGGCGGCGGCAGCTGCTACGCCCTAGACGAAATTGCCGCTATTGCCGACGTAGCCCAGCGACACAAGCTGGCCCTGCACCTCGACGGGGCCCGCGTTTTCAACGCCTTGGTGGCTACCGGCCAGCGCGCCGAGGACTACGGGAAGTATTTCGATTCAATTTCAGTGTGTCTTTCCAAAGGACTGGGTACGCCGGTGGGGTCGGTGCTGCTGGGTAGTAAGGCCTTCATCCATAAGTGCCGTCGCATCCGCAAGGCCATGGGCGGCGGCATGCGCCAGGCCGGCTTTCTGGCTGCAGCGGGCCTCTATGCCCTGGAGCACCATATAGACCGCCTAGCCGACGACCACCGCCGTGCCCGCCAATTGGGTGAGGCGCTGGCCACCCAACCCTACGTGGAGTTTGTACTCCCGCCCGACACCAATCTGGTTATCTTCAAGCTCAAGCCCGAGATGCCCGCCGACACCTTTCTCCAGCACCTGGAGCAGCAAGGTATCCGCGCCTCTTCATTCGGACCGCAGATGATTCGGTTTGTCACGCATCTGGATATAGACGATGCAATGGTGCAACGGGTGACAGATACGCTGGCGGATCTTTCGGTTCCGGTGTAAGGCGTTTCACCAATAATTTTTAACCGAAGCAGCCCGTCCTCCGTTCTGTTTACTTATGGATTTATACAACGTCTTTGCTTTGCTACTTGTGGTAGCAGCTCTTTTTGGCTACCTCAATCACCGGTTTCTGCGCCTACCCTCCACCATTGGGCTCATGGTGCTGGCTCTGGTGTCGTCCGTTGGCATTGCTGTGCTAGGTCGGTTTGAATTTCCTAGTTTAATCGGGATTGTGAAGGCGTTGCGGCAGATTGACTTTCATGCAGTGCTCATGCAAGTTATGCTAAGCTTTTTGCTGTTTGCTGGGGCTATTCACGTCGATGTGCGTCAGCTCGGACAAGAGCGGCTGCCGGTGATTACACTGGCTACCGCAGGCGTTTTTATTTCCACTCTATTCATTGGAGGAGCACTATATCTGGCCCTACCCTTCTTTCAGCTGCAACTTCCTCTATCATGGTGCTTGCTGTTTGGAGCCCTCATCTCGCCCACCGACCCCGTGGCGGTTATGGGTATCCTCAAACAGGCACGCATTCCTAAACAACTGGAAACAAGCATCGTAGGCGAGTCACTGTTTAATGACGGCACTGCCCTGGTTCTGTTTGTGAGCTTGTTTGAATTTGCTACTGTTCCGGATAGCAGTGCGCCTACGCTACGTAGCCTGGGGGCTTTGTTTGCCCAGGAAGCGCTGGGCGGTGTAGCGTTGGGCGGGGTGCTGGGCTACGTAGGCTACCAGCTCCTGCGCACCATCGACAACTACCAGGTGGAGGTGATGCTTACCTTGGCCATCGTCACGGGCGGCACTGCGCTGGCTACGTCCCTGCATACCTCGGCTCCCTTGGCAGTGGTGGCTGCGGGCCTTATTATTGGGCAGCATGGTCGCAAACACGGCATGTCGGACGAAAGCCGTGAGTACGTAGATAAGTTTTGGGAGATGCTGGACGAAATCCTGAACGCCATCCTGTTTGTGCTCATTGGTTTCGAAATTTTGGTTCTTCGCTTCGAGACGACCTATCTGTTAGTAGGATTAGGGGCCATTGTGGTGGTATTGCTAGGCCGGCTGTTGGCAGTTTTCCTACCTCTACAGATATTAAGCCGTCGACACGCATTTTCAGAGCATTCTGTGAAAGTACTCACATGGTGTGGCCTTCGGGGAGGCATCTCCGTAGCACTTGCCCTTTCTTTGCCCGCTAGTCCCGAGCAGGAGTTGCTGGTAGCCGTCACCTACATCGTAGTGATTTTCTCTATTCTTGTGCAAGGCTTAACTATCAATCGTCTTGTGAAGCGCTTGGGCATCAGCCTTCCCACGGAAGCCAACAGTGCAGCGCACTAAGTTTTTTATTGCATGAATTTGTTTGTTGTTGGCGATGTGCACGGGTGCTACTACACCTGGCAGCAGCTGCTCCGGCACTGGCAGCCGGCCAAAGAGCTGCTGATTCAGGTAGGCGATTTGGTGGACCGTGGCAATTTCACGCCCGCCACCGTAGCCTCGGCCATCAGCCTGCGCCAGCGCCACCCCGACAGTGTTTTTTTCTTGAAGGGCAACCACGAGGCTAGCTTGTGGCAGCATTGCGGCCCCGACGGCCCCTACCCCCCCTGGCTACAATGGGGCGGGCGCGGCACACTATTTCAGTATCAGCTACTCTCGCCAGCCACGTTGCGCCATCACGCTGCATGGCTGAATCAGCTGCCACTCTACTGGGAAAATGACCATCTGTTTATCAGCCATGCGGGCCTAGCCGATACGCCTCAGCCGCTCAGCGAAGCCAACCCCGACGGCATTTTGTGGCGCCGCGGGCCGTTGCGCAATTTGGGGCGGCGGCAAGTGGTAGGCCACACCCCTACCCCCGATGGCACACCCGTTTTCGACGAGGCCGCCAATGCCTTTTACCTCGATACGGGCGCCTACACTGGGCGGGGGCTCACGGCCATCCGCCTTTCCCCAACCGGCGACCTGCTCGATACCATCACCATTCCTACCCACGCCGATGACATCGCCTGACGACGCTCAGCCCTACGCCGAAGCCCATGCCTACCTCTCGGCCGCCGATCCGGTGCTGGCGCGCATCATTGCGCGGGTGCCGCCCGTGCAGCCCAGCGCCCACGAGGATATCTACTTGGCGTTGCTGCGCGCCATCGTCAGCCAGCAGATTTCGACGAAGGCGGCCGCGGCCATCTGGCGCAAGGTGCAGGGCCTGTTCTTACCCGATGGCTACCCCGAGCCCTCCGTACTCGTGGCTATGCCAGACGAAGAATTACGCGCTGCCGGCCTCTCCTACCAGAAAGCCGGCTACCTGCGCGCCATTGCCGAGTTTGCTCTCCGCGACCAGCTTGACCACGCCCACCTCAGCCAGCTTTCGGAGGAAGACTTCACCAAGCATCTTACCCAGATAAGAGGTGTCGGCCGCTGGACTGCGCAAATGATTCAGATGTTTGCCCTCGACCAGCCCGACGTGTTTTCCGAAGGCGACTTAGGCGTGCAAAACGCTATGCGCCAGCACTACGGCCTGGAAGAAACCGGCCGCGCCCTCCTGCGCCGCATGACGAAAATTGCCGAAACCTGGCGGCCATATCGGTCAGTAGCATGCAAGTATTTGTGGCGTAGCTTGGATGTAAAGTGGTGATTTTGTGAGGTGATGAGTGAAATACGCGTGTCATCCTGAGCATGCGAAGGACCTTATCACGTTAAAATGAATCGTTGGTACGGTATCGTTCTGCGGGCATAAGGTCCTTCGTTGCGCTTAGGATGACACGCTTTTTACTTCACCACTTACTTCGCTTTGCCCCGCTTTACCATGTATGCGTAGAGTACTTTATCAAACGGCTCTCGAATGTCAACCGGCACGAAGTCAATCTTGTACTGGCCGCAGCGCAGGGCTAGTTCCTGCTCGTAGCTGCGCATGGCGGCACGGTATTGCTCACGTACCTGGGCGGGTTGCAGCTTGATGGTTTCGCCAGTTTCGATGTCCTCGAACAGGTAGGGCCGCTCGGCAAAATCGAAGTCTGACTCGGTGGCGCGGTCCATCACGTGAAACAGCAATACCTCATGCTGCTGATGGCGCAGGTGCTGCAAGGCCGCCAGCGCCGCTGTTTGCTCCTCGGGCGCCCGACCCAGCATATCGGAGAAAAGTACCACCAACGAGCGTTTCGGAATCTGCTGGGCAATGCGGTGAATCACGCCGGCCACATCGGTGGGGCGGCGCGGGGCAGCGGGGCGCTCTAGCAGCTGTTGCAGCGTGAGTAGCAGCGTGTGGCGGTGGGTGCTAGTGGAGCGCACTGGCGTTTGCAGCTCTATCTGGTCAGCAAAGGTGACAAGGCCCACGGCATCGCGCTGCTTTTGCAGGAGCGTGATGAGGGCCGCCGCGCACAGGATGCTAAAGCGCAGTTTGTCGTGGTCGGGCGCGGGGTAGTACATGGATGGCGACACGTCGAGCAGCAGGTGGCAGCGTAGGTTGGTTTCTTCCTCGTAGCGCTTCACAAACAGCTTATCGGTGCGGGCCAGCACTTTCCAGTCAATGTGACGTGTGCTCTCACCAGGATTGTAGAGCCGGTGCTCCGAGAACTCCACCGAAAACCCATGGTAGGGCGACTGGTGTAGGCCTGTGATAAACCCTTCTACCAGCTGCCGGGCCAGAAATTCCAGATTTTCGAAGGAACGAACTGCGGCTAAATCGAGCGCCATAGAGATGCAAGCTAAGAGGTGAGCGGTGCCCAATGGCAGCCGAATCTGTGCTAACGGTAAAAATACGAGAAACAGTGCCGGCAACGGGCAAACAGAAATTGCTGTGCTTCGCTATTTTCTCAAAATGGTACATTTTCCAATAAAAAAAGCCGGCCTTCGTATTTTTATATTCGTCGTATCTGATTTACTTTGAGCCTACAAAAAGTTCATTTTGGAATAATTCACTCTTACTGAAGATTCTGTGGAAGACCGTCACGATCAAGAAGAAATTTACTCCCAACGCATTAAAGCCGGTAAGCGCACGTACTTCTTCGACGTGAAAGCCACCCGCGGGCAGGACTACTACCTCACTATTACGGAAAGCAAGCGTCGCCTCCGAGATGATGACACTTTCTCCTACGAAAAACACAAGATTTTCCTCTACAAAGAAGATTTTGCCAAGTTCGTAGATGCGTTGCAGGATGCCGTTGATTATGTACGCGAGGAATTGCTCTCGCCCGAAGAAGTAGCTGAGTTGGACCGCCCCCGCCCCGCCTACGACAACGATTCGTACAATAACGCCACCGACACGTACTAACCCATCGGCCTAGCGAAACAGCCCTACTATCCCTTTTTGCTACTCGGCTTATTCAAAACGGCGCGCATCGGCTCAGGCTGATGCACGCCGTTTTTTAATTGTAGGCATACTATCTATCCACCTCTACCCTACCCCTTCTGGATAAACAACGACGGGCGCGTGCCACGCGCCCCTACAAAACCCTTACCTTTGTGCCCGAATTGACGCCATAGTAAAGAACGTCAGCTCACCATCTCACAACTTCACCATTTCACCGTATGGGTCTCCGCTGCGGAATCGTCGGTCTGCCGAACGTGGGTAAGTCCACGCTGTTCAACGCGTTATCGAATGCTAAGGCCGAATCGGCCAATTATCCTTTCTGCACCATCGAGCCCAACGTGGGCGTGATTACCGTGCCCGACCCACGCCTGCAGGTGTTGGAGGAAATTGTGAAACCCCAGCGCGTGGTGCCTACCATCGTGGAGTTTGTGGACATTGCCGGCCTCGTGAAGGGTGCCAGCAAGGGCGAAGGCCTGGGCAACAAGTTCCTGGCCAACATCCGCGAGGTAGACGCCGTGATTCACGTGGTGCGCTGCTTCGACGACGACAACATTGTGCACGTGGCGGGCGGCGTTGATCCGGTGTTCGACAAGGACGTGATTGACACCGAGTTGCAGCTCAAAGACCTGGAAAGCATTGATAAGAAGCTGGCCAAATCGGAGCGCTCGGCTAAGAGCGGCGACGCCAAGGCTAAGAAGGAAGTAGCGACCCTGCAACGCTTCAAAGACCACCTCGAAGCCGGCAACAACGCCCGCTCGTTGGGCGCCAGCGAAGAAGAGCTGGAAGCTGTAGAAGACCTGCAACTGCTCACCATCAAGCCAGTTATCTACGTAGCCAACGTGGACGAGGGTAGCATACAGAACAACGGCAATGCCTATGTAGATGCCCTGCGCGCTCACGTGCAAAACGAAAATGCACAGGTAGTGGTGGTGTCGGCCGCCATCGAGTCGCAGATTGCGGAAATGGACGACCCCGAAGAAAAGGAAATGTTCTTGGGTGAGTACGGCCTCACTGAGTCGGGTCTGAACCGCCTGATTCGGGCCAGCTACGAGCTGCTGAACCTGATTACTTACTTCACCGCCGGCGTGCAGGAAGTACGCGCCTGGACCGTGCACCGCGGCGACAAAGCCCCCGCCGCCGCCGGCGTTATCCACTCCGACTTCGAGAAAGGCTTCATCCGCGCTGAGGTGATCAAACTAGCTGACTACGAGCAGTATCGCTCGGAAGCCAAGATCAAGGAAGCCGGCAAAATGGCTGTGGAAGGCAAGGAATACGTGGTGCAGGACGGCGACATCATGCACTTCCGCTTCAACGTCTAAGACCACGGATTCGCTCGGATTATAACAGATTCCACGGATTTTGTGGACGATGTAGGGGCTCGTTGCACGCGCCCTTCATTGCTCTCACTTTCCCTACCTTACAACACACGCACATGGACGTAAAGGACAGCAATGGCAACCTGCTCGCAGAAGGCGACTCGGTGACGCTGATTAAGGACTTGAAGGTGAAAGGCTCGTCGCAGACGCTCAAGCGTGGTACGTTGGTCAAGAACATCCGCCTCACTAATAGCCCTGCCGAAATTGAAGGCCGCGCCGGGGGTAGCACCATGGTGTTGAAGACGGAATTTCTGAAGAAAGCCTAACAGCGGAGTACTATACAAAAAGCCCCCAGCTGATTACCAGCTGGGGGCTTTTTGTGCTTTTTGAAAGACTACTTCTCCATCTCCAAACTCGCCATAATAAATGGTCCTACCCCTTTGAAGTCGTTTTGCTTGATGGGCTCGGAGAGGTAGTATTCGTAGCTGCCGTCGCGGTAGGGGTTGCCGCCGAGGCCGCCCACGCTTACCGTGCCGTTGAGGGCCAGCAGGCCGTTGGGCTGGGTTTCCACGAATTTCTTGACGATGCACTGATAGCCTTTCTTGGCTACTTCCTGGTATTTCTTATCGATGTAGCCCAGGCGGGCGCCTTTAGCCAGGGCGTATACAAACATGCAGGAAGCGGAAGTTTCGATGTAGTTGCCTTGGCGGTTGGCCTGGTCCGTTACCTGCCACCAGCCGCCGGTGGCGGGGTCCTGGTACTGGGTTAGCACGGGGGCGAGGCGCTGCAAATCCTTGATGAGTTGCTGGCGTTGCGGGTGGTTTTTGGGGAAGTAGTCGAGCACATCCACCAACGCCATAGCGTACCAGCCCATGCCGCGGCTCCAGAAGTTGGGCGACAGGCCGGTTTCTTTGTTGGCCCACTGCTGCTCGCGGCTTTCATCGTAGCCGTGGTAGAGCAGGCCGGTTTTGGGGTCTACCAAATTCTTTTCTACCTGCGCAAACTGGTTGGCTACGTGGTCGAAGCCCTCGGGCTGGTTGAACACTTTGGCGTATTCGGCCGCGAAGGGCTCGGCCATGTAAAGGCCATCCAGCCAGATCTGGTAGGGGTAGCGCTGTTTGTGCCAATAGCCGCCGCCCTTGGTGGTGGGCTGCTCGTCTAGTTGCTTGTGCAGCGTTTGGGCCACGCGGCGGTATTTCTGCTGATCGAGGCCGGGCTGCTGCATGAGCGTGAGTATCACGCGGCCTGGGTTGATGTTGTCGAGGTTGTAATCGGCGGCTTTGTAGTACAGAATGGAGCCATCGGCCGGAAACGAGTGGTCCAGCGTTTTCACGATGTAGTTGAGGTACTTTTTGTCGCCGGTTTGCTGCCACACGCGCTCAATTGCCTTCAGCATCAGGCCATGCTCGTAGCCCCAGCGAGCGGCGCGGTTGCGCACAGCCGGCACCGAGTCGGGGTAGAGCGCCATGAACGAGTCGGCCATCTGCTGCGACAGCGGCCGGGCGGAGCGGGTAGTGGTGGACTGATTTGTGGTTGCGCAGCTCCAGATGAAGAAGCTCAGCAGTAAAAGGCAGTATTTCATAAAGAAGCACATCAGCGCTACCCAAGCGCTTAATTTTGAAAATAGATGCAGTTAGGCCGCCAGATAATTCCCAATTCCAACCACTACGGTAGAGAATACAACCAGCAGAATGCCCGCCGAAATGGTGCGTAGCGTAGCCGACGAAGCGCCTTTCCACTCGTGCAGTATTAGGCCCCACATGCTGCTAAAAGCAATGATGAAGGCCATGTGCAGCGTCCAGCCCGAGAAGCGGTACTCGCCCATCTGGCTGTCGCCCATGCCGTAGAAGAAGAACTGGAAATACCACGTGAAGCCCGCCAGCGCGCAGAAAATGATGTTGCGTAAGATGGGCGCCGACACGCGGGTATAATCGGTGTAGGTATTGTTTTTGATGTTGAGGTAGATGGTCCAGATGGCGTTGGTGGTGAGGCCGCCTAGCAGGATAATCACCAGAATGGCATTGTTGACGTAGAGCGGATTAGCGCCGTTTTGCGCCGCTAGCTCGGCTATAGGCTGTCCGGCCGTGAGGCCAAACGACATGCAGGCGCTCATCACCCCCGAAAACACGGCCACACCCAGGCCCTTGCGCAGGTCGAACTCGGCCACGCTGGCTTGCTTTTCGGCGGTGGTTTGGCCGCGCTCCTTCATAATACCAGCCCGGCCGCACAGCAGAATACCCGCCACGCAGATCCCCAGCCCCAGCAGCACGTAGCGCCCCGAGGTGGTGGCGAACAACGTGCCCAGCGTGCCTTCCCAGATGGGCGGCACCAACGTGCCAAACACCGCGCACAGCCCCAGCGTGACGGCCATGCCCAACGACAACCCCAGGTAGCGCATAGCCAGCCCAAACGTGAGGCCGCCCATCCCCCACAGCAACCCCCAGATGTAGGTCCAGATGAGCGTACTAGTATCGGCCTGGCCCAGCACGCCCCACAGGTTGGGTACCGTGAGGTAGCCCAGCAGAATGGGCGCCAGTAGCCACGAAAACAACCCACCCACCAGCCAGTAGCTTTCCCAGGCCCAGCCGTTCACTTTTTTATAGGGTAGGTAGAAGCTACCGGAGGCGAAGCCGCCCAGCGCGTGCAGAATAACTCCGAGAAAGACACTCATATGAAAAGCTCGTGTGTGGTGGGTAGTATCAAAGCTGTCTGGTTACGGCCACCAAACCCTCCTGTGCTCTCCTGACCAGCCCCTACCCCATCGGGTGGTCGCCACAGGCGTAGTACTCGTCCATTAATTTTTGGTAAGGCAGGAGAGTGCAGGAGGTTGCCGCCAGTTAGGCAGATTTCTTTTGTTGGTGTATTACTCCAACCAGACTCCGGTATCAGCCGGCCGTTTCAACTTATGGAAAAAACGTTAACCTTTCAGCACGTTAGCTACTTGTGGGACGAAGCGAAGGCGCTGGAGCTTGCCGGCGACGAAGTAGCGCTTTTTATCTACCGCAGCAACCTGCTCGGCGCCGACCTGCGCCTGACCAACTACGCCGGCGGCAATACCTCCTGCAAAATCACTGAAATCGACCCTGTTACCGGCCAGCCTGTGGAGGTGATGTGGGTGAAGGGCTCGGGTGGCGACATTGGCACGCTCACCAAAGCCGGCTGCGCCAACCTCTACGTGGAGAAGCTGCACCAGCTGAAGCACCGCTACCGCGGCCTGGAGTTTGAAGATGAGATGGTGGCCCTGTTCAACCACTGCCTGTTCGACCCCAAGTGCGCCGCCCCTAGCATCGATACGCCCCTGCACGGGCTCTTACCCTTCAAGCACATCGACCACCTGCACCCTGATGCCCTCATCGCTATTGCCGCCAGCAAAGACGGCGAGCAGATTATGAAGGAAATCTGGGGCGACACCATGGCGTGGCTACCCTGGCAGCGGCCGGGCTTCGACCTGGGCTTGCAGCTGGAAAAAGTAGTAAAGGAAAACCCCGGCCTGCGGGGCGTGATTTTGGGCGGACACGGCCTATTTACGTGGGGCGATACCTCGTACGCGTCCTACCTCAACACGCTAGAAGTGATTGAGCAAGCCGCTACCTACCTCGAAGCCAACTACGGCCAGAAGCGCCCCGTGTTTGGCGGCGCCAAAAGCGAGAGCCTCTCCCCCGAGGAGCGCCGTGCGCAGGCTGCGAAGCTGATGCCTACCCTACGCGGTCTGGCCTCGCAGCAACGCCGCATGCTGGGCCACTTCACCGACGACGCCCGCGTGCTGGAATTCGTGAACTCGCACGACCTGCCACGCTTGGCTCGCCTGGGCACCTCTTGCCCCGACCACTTTCTGCGCACCAAAATCCGTCCGCTGGTACTCGACCCCGAGCAGCTGACCCAAGACGATGTGCGGGCCTACCTGGAAAAGGAGTTCGACGCCTACCGCCAGGATTACACCGCCTACTACGAGCGCAGCAAGCACGACAACTCCCCCGCCCTGCGCGACCCCAACCCGGTGGTGATTCTGCTGCCCGGCGTGGGCATGTTCAGCTTTGCCAAGGACAAGCAGACCGCCCGCGTGGCCGCCGAGTTCTACACCAACGCCATCAACGTGATGAAGGGCGCCGAGGCCGTGAGCGAGTACCAGGGCCTACCCGAGCAGGAGGCGTTTGACATTGAATACTGGCTGTTGGAGGAAGCCAAGTTGCAGCGTATGCCCAAGCCCAAGTCGCTTTCCGGGCAGGTGGCCTACGTAACGGGTGGCACCGGCGGCATTGGCAAAGCCATTTGCGAGGTGCTGCTGCAAAACGGTGCCTGCGTGGTAGCCGTGGACCGCGACCGGCTGGAGGAAACCCAAACCGACCTGCGCAAGCGCTACGGCAAGGACAACGCCCTCACCGCGTCCATCAACGTGACGGATGCCGAGACCATTGCCGAGTCGCTGCGGCAGAGCGTGTTGCAGTTTGGCGGCGTAGATACTGTGGTGAACTGCGCCGGCCTGAGCATCAGCAAGCCCCTGGCCGACACCACCCAGGCTGACTGGGACATCCTGAATGATGTGCTGGTGAAAGGTCAGTTCCTGGTGAGCCAGGCCGCCGTGGAGATTCTGCGTCAGCAGAAGCTGGGCGGAAGCATCGTGAACATTGCCAGCAAAAACGGCCTTGTAGCCGGCCCCAACAACGTGGCATATGGTACGGCCAAAGCAGCCCAGCAGCATATGACGCGCCTGCTGGCCGCCGAGCTAGGCCCGGACCGCATCCGGGTGAACACCGTGAACCCCGACGCCGTGCTGCGGGGTAGCAAAATCTGGGAAGGCGACTGGGCCGCTGGTCGGGCCAAGGCCTACGGCGTATCGGTGGAGGATCTGCCGGCGCACTACGCCAAGCGCACCCTGCTGGGCGAGGAAGTGCTGGCCGAGGACATTGCCAAAGCCGTGCTGGTCTTCGTGGATGATCAACTAGCTAAATCGACCGGCAATATCCTGAACGTAGACGGCGGCGTGGCTATGGCTTTTGTGCGCTAGCTATTGATTTTTATATTTTATATCTCACGTGTTACGACCGGGTTGGCTTGCCAATCCGGTCTATTTTTTTGTGCACTATTCTCCTTAGCGGGAATAGTAATTTGTATGGGAACGTTCCCGAAAACGTTTGCGCGATTTTATCAGCGAGTAGAGCGTGCATAATTTTGAAATCCTTGTAGCTTATGCGTCTGCCAGTATCTGCTTCGTCTCCGCCCTCTCTACGCCTCCCGGTTTTATCCAATCGTTGGCCTTATTCCCTACCTCTTAAAACTGCTGGCTCATCTGTCTATGCCTGCTCTACTTCCACCCATCCAAAGCATGTATAAGCTACAGTTCAAGCCCTTCGACAAGACGCCGAAATACAAGCAGATTGTGCAGTCCGTTATTGCCGATATCGAGCGGGGCAAACTGCACAAAGGCGACCAGCTACCCAGCATCAGCGAGCTGAGCGCCGAGTACTACCTAGCCCGCGACACCGTGGAAAAAGCCTACCGCGAGTTGCGTGAGCGGGGCTTCTGCACTTCAGTGCAGGGCAAAGGCTACTACGTACAGGCCCCCGACAACAACAAGCTCAAGATTTTGCTGGTGCTCAACAAGCTCAGCTCCTACAAGAAAATCGTGTACTACGCCTTCTTGCAGGCCCTGGGGGAGCGCGCCACCGTCGACTTGCAAATTCACCACTATAGTGCTTCTATCTTCCAGGAAATCATGGAGAAGAACGCTGGCAAGTACAATCATTACGTGGTGATGCCGCACTTCACCCAGGACCTGGACAAAGCAGATTACAAGAGCGTTTTGAACGCCATTCCGCCCGGGGAGCTGGTGCTGCTGGACAAGGAGATGCCCGAGCTGAAGCACCAACCGCTGACGGTATACCAGGACTTCGACAAGGATATCTTCACCTCCCTGGAAGGAGTGAACGACCTGTTGGAAAAGTATAATCGTTTGGTGCTCATCCTACCCAGTGTGGGCAACAACTACCCCATGGAAATTGCCTGGGGCTTCCGTAGCTTTTGTATCAATTACAAAAAGGATTTTGCGGTGAAGGAAAGCGCCATTCCGGAGGTGATGGAGCCTGGCACTGCCTATGTGGTGGTAGAAACCACCGATCTGGCCGAGCTGATCAAGAAAGTGCGGCAAACGCATTATCTGCTGGGCCGCGAAATCGGCATTCTTTCCTTCAATTCTAGCACGCTTAAGGAGCTGCTGGGCATCACTGTCATCACCACCGATTTTGAGGCCATGGGCCGCACCGCCGCCGAGCTGCTGCTGGACAAGCAGCGCGTGAAGGTGAAAAACCCGTTCTATACCATCCGGCGCGGGTCGTTGTAGTTTTTATCCTACCCAAAAAAGCTGTCGGCTACTTACAGGAGAAGCAGCCGACAGCTTTTTTCATACCCAGACGGGTACAAATGCACCAGACATACTATCCTTTCTCAGGTTTCGGCGTGGCCACGTAGCGGTAAAAGGAACGTTCTGCTATTCTTGCACCACTACGCGGCTCGATCCTATGCAGTCCTAATATATTCTGCTGTGCTACAAATCTATAGCCGCTACGCGGCCACGCCGAAACGGCAGTTTTGCTGACACAAGCGAAGCAAAAAGCCTATTTAATCCCTCTATACAGGAGAGTTCAGAACAGTTTGAGGCAGTAAAAAAAGTAAGTTGCTTCTCTAAAAAAGTATGTCTCACTACGTGGGTACCACTGCCACGAAGCCATTAGGTCCCTACCCCCACCCTGCCCCAGACCCTGCTATGCTTTCTGATCAACAACTCCATGATTTCAACCAGGCGAATCTTTCGGACCATCAGTTTCGCTACCAGCACCTTACGGAGCTCCTCAACCGCCGGGGTACCGACGTGGCGGGGGTAGTGCAGAAGCTGGTTGCTTTTCAGGTGGCTATTCCGAGTTGGGCGCTGGGCACGGGCGGCACGCGCTTTGGGCGCTACCCACGGGGCGGCGAGCCGCGCAGCTTGGAGGAGAAAATTGCCGATGTGGCGTTGTTGAATCAGCTCAACGGTTCTTCTAATTCTATTTCCCTGCACATTCCGTGGGATATCCCGCAGGATGTGCCCGCCGTGCAGCAGCAGTTGCAAGAGGTAGGCCTGACAATTGATTCGATGAACTCGAACACGTTTCAGGACCAAAAAGAGCAGCCGTACTCCTACAAATTCGGCTCTTTGAGCAGCACCGAAGCCACCGTGCGCCAGCATGCCATCGACCACAACATTGCGTGCGTGGAGTATGGCAAGCAGTTGGGTGCCAAAGTGCACACTGTATGGCTGGCCGATGGCTCCAACTTTCCCGGCCAGCAACACTTGCGCCGCGCCTACCAGCGCACGGCCGAGTCGCTGGCCAGCATCTACGAGGCCATGCCCTCCGACATGACCCTGCTGATTGAATACAAGCCTTACGAGCCGCACTTCTACTCCATGGTGATTCCGGATTGGGGCACGTCGTACTCGTTGTGCCAGTATCTGGGAAAGCAGGCGCAGGTGCTCGTAGACTTGGGCCACCACTTGCCTAACACTAACATCGAGCAGATTGTGGGCCGCTTGCTGCACTTCGACCGCCTTGGGGGATTCCACTTCAACGGCTCCATGTACGGCGACGACGACCTAACCACGGGCAGCATCAAGCCCTACCAACTCTTCCTGATCTTCAACGAACTAGTAGACGGTGCCCAGGACGAGGCCGTGACCAACCCGGCCGTGGCCTACATGATTGACGCCAGCCACAACACCAAAGACCCGCTCGAAGACCTGTTGCAATCGGTAGAAAGCATTTTGGGCGCCTATGCCAAAGCCCTGCTGGTAGACCGCGCAGCCCTGCAGGAAGCCCAGGAAAACAACGACGTGGTGCGGGCCGAGGAAATCCTGCGTGATGCCTTCCTAACCGATGTGCGCCCCTTGGTGCAGGAAGCTTACCGCCAGAGCGGCGGTGCGCTCAACCCGGTGGCAGCCTACCGCGCTGCGCAAGTGCGTGAGCAACTCATTCAGCAACGCGGCAAATTCAGCCTCTCGACCGGCCTGTAAGCATGAAAAAACCCATTTACGCCGTGTTCGACGTTGGCAAGACCAACAAGAAAGTTATTCTGTTTGATGAGGCGCGTCAGATCATCGACGAGCACCAGCAGGTGTGCCTGGAAACCGTGGACGAGGATGGCTTTGCGTGCGAAACCCTAAGCCGCCTGTCGCACTGGGTGTTGGACCGCTGGCAGGCCCTGCGCCAGAACGCGCACTATAACCTGAAGGGCGTGAACTTCACCTCCTACGGGGCCAGCTTTGTGCACTTGGGCGCCAACGGCCAGCCGATCCTACCCCTCTACAATTACCTCAAGCCCCTCCCTACCCCGGTGCAGGAGGCGTTTTACGCCGAGCTGGAATCGGAGCCTACCGAGTTTGCGGCCGAAACCTGCTCGCCGCAGATGGGCATGCTGAACTCAGGCATGCAGCTTTACTGGCTGAAGCACACGCAGCCTGAGCAGTTTAGCCGCATCCGCACGTCCCTGCATTTGCCGCAGTATCTTTCCTATCTCATCACGGGCGAGGCGTTTAGCGACTACACGTCCGTGGGTTGCCATACGGGCCTGTGGGATTTCAGGCTGGGGCGCTACCACGACTGGGTGTACCGCGAGGGCATCGACGAAAAGCTGGCTCCGCTGACGAAAGATTCGGTTGCCTCGGTGGTAGATGGCATCCTGGTGGGGGTAGGCCTGCACGATAGCTCGGCCGCCCTGCTGCCCTACCGGCAGGAGGGCGGGCAGTCGTTTCTGCTGGTATCCACGGGCACATGGGCCGTTACGCTCAACCCCTTCAACCGCGAGCCGCTTACGCCCGAGCTGCTGCGCCGCGACTGCCTGAGCTACCTCTCGCCCAAGGGCGAGATGACCAAGGCTGCCCGCGTGTTTTTCGGGCGCGAGCACGACTTTCAGGTCCAGCGCATTGCCGACCACTTCCACGTCAAGCCCGATTTCTACCATTCGCTGATGGTGGCGCGCCCCTACGATGCGGCTTCGGACAGCTTCCGGCCCTGGTGCATGAAGGGCACCGGCCCCTACCCCGACCAGCCAGTTGTAGAGTGGGACCTGAGCAACTTCAGCACCGCCGCCGATGCCTACCAGCACCTCATGCACGGGCTGATGAGCATCCTCACCGAGTCCATCAACCTGGTGCGGCGAGACGAGAAGCTGATTTACGTGGACGGCGGCTTTGCCCGCAACCCGCTCTTTATGCAGTTGCTCAGCCAGAACTTCCCCGATGCCAAAATCCGGACGCTAGAAGTGCCACAAGCCACTGCCCTGGGTGCCCTTATTCATTTGGAACAGGGGGAAGCCTGGAAAAAAACGCAGCTGTTGTTCAGTTGAACAGCATTTTTAGAGCTAGAAACTAGAAGGCTAGCTCCCCTCTTTAAGGAGGGGGTAGGGGGTGGTAAAATCTAGAGCTAGAGGACTAGAACTAGTTGTTTATCGTTTCAACGACTTTACCACCCCCTACCCCCTCCTTAAAGAGGGGAGCTAGCCTTCTAGCTACCATACTCTTCTATGAAAGTAGCCCTTTTTATTCCCTGCTACGTCGATCAGTTTTACCCGCAGGTAGGCATTGCCACCCTGCAATTGTTGGAAAAACTAGGCGTACGGGCAGATTTCCCCAAGCAACAGACCTGCTGCGGCCAGCCTATGGCCAACAGCGGCTGCGAGCGGGACGCCATTCCAGTGTACCACAACTTTGTCGATGCGTTTGATGGCTATGAGTACGTGGTGGGGCCAGCCGGTAGCTGCGTCTACCACGTCCGTAAGCACTTCGACATTATCGAGCAAACGCCAGCCGTACAGCATGTGCGCACCAACACCTACGAGCTTTTCGATTTCATTCTCAACGTACTCGGCATCAACGAAATACCCGGCTCTTTCCCGCACAAGGTAGGGCTGCACCTGAGCTGCCATGGCCAGCGTGGCCTGCACCAGGCCAACGAATCGGAGATGACGCCGGTGCGTGACGGGCAGCTGCGGCGGTTGCTGAGCAGCATGCAGGGCCTGGAGCTTACCGAACTGGACCGCAACGACGAGTGTTGCGGCTTTGGCGGTACATTCTGCGTAAGCGAAGCCGGCATTTCGGCCCGCATGGGGCAAGACCGCGTGGCCGACCACGTCCGCAACGGCACCCGCGTGCTCACGGGCGGCGATATGTCGTGCCTGATGCACCTGGAGGGCATTGTGCGCCGCGCCAAGCTGCCCATCAAGGTGATGCACGCCGCCGAAATTCTAAACGGCGCTATTCTATGAGTCATTCTAAACGTTCCAATATCTTCCTGCTCGACGCTGAGCGCACCACCTGGCACGATGAAACGCTGTGGTTTGTGCGCCAGAAGCGCGACAAGGCCGTGTACGCCACGCCCGAGTTTCAGGAGTTGCGCCAGCTGGCTTCCGATATCAAGGACCACACCCTTAGCCGACTGGATTTCTACCTGCAACAGTTCGAGGAAAACGCCCGCCGCAATGGCGTGCAGGTGCACTGGGCTGCCGATGCGCACGAGCACAACCAGATTGTGCTCGGCTTATTGAAGCGCCACGGCGCCACCCGCGTGGTCAAGAGCAAGTCCATGCTCACGGAGGAATGTCACCTCAATCCCTACCTCATCAAGCACGGGGTAGATGTGGTAGACACCGACCTGGGCGAGCGAATCATCCAACTGCGCGACGAGGCTCCCAGCCACGTGGTGCTACCAGCCATTCACCTCAAGAAAGAGGACGTCGGCGACACGTTTCACCTGCACCTGGGCACCGAAAAAGGCAACAACGACCCGCAGCAGCTCACCGAAACTGCCCGCCAGCACCTGCGCGAGAAGTTCTTGGTGAGCGAAGTAGCCATTTCGGGCGTCAACTTCGCGGTGGCCGAAACCGGCTCGGTGGTAGTGTGCACCAACGAGGGAAACGCCGACCTGGGCGTGAACCTGGCCAAGGTGCACATTGCCTGCATGGGCATGGAAAAGCTGATTCCGCGCCTCTCCGACCTGAGCGTCTTCACGCGCATTCTCACGCGCTCGGCCACCGGCCAGCCCATCACCACCTACACCTCGCACTTCAGCAAGCCCGCCGAGGGCAAGGAAATGCACGTGGTGATTGTAGACAACGGGCGCACCAAGCAGCTCGGCCGCCCCGATTTCCGCAATTCCTTGAAGTGTATCCGGTGCGGGGCCTGCATGAACACCTGCCCGGTGTACCGCCGTAGCGGCGGCCACAGCTACGACTTCACCATTCCGGGGCCGATTGGCGCGATTCTGTCGCCTAACATCGACATGCGCAAGCACGCCTCCCTCCCCTTTGCCAGTACGCTCTGCGGCTCTTGTACGGATGTGTGCCCGGTGAAAATCGACATTCACACCCAACTCTATAAGTGGCGGCAGGTGCTGGGGCAGGAGGGCGAAATTCCGGCCAGCAAGAAATGGAGCATGCGCCTGCTTAGCCGCGTACTGTCCAAGCCCGCCGTGTATGGCCTGGGCGGCAAGGTAGCCCGGCAGGGCCTTCGCTTCCTACCCCACGGTCTTACCCACGGCAAGGGCTACAACCCCTGGGCTATTGCCCGCGAGCTACCGGAGCCGCCGAAGCAGAGCTTCCGCGAGTGGTATGCCCAGCAAGCGGTGAAATAGTGAGATGGTGAAATGGTGAGTTGTCGTGCTGGCAACGCGGCCGTTTCATCATCACACTCACTATCTCACCAGTTCACTATTTCACCAGTTTATGTCTTCCTCCCGCGAGAAAATTCTGGCTGCCGTACGGACTAACCAGCCCGTCGAGCTGCCGCTACCCACTGTACCGTCTTTCGAGGGCGATGATTCGGTGGAGAAGTTTACCAGCATCGTGCAGGGTATTGGCGGCACGGTGGTAGAGGTGGCCGATGCTACTCGGTTGCCAGAGGTCATCCATCAGCTGTTTCCGGCCGATTACCGCATTGCCTCTCCTCTGCTCCCCGAGGCCAATGTGCCCGTGACGGCCCAAACGCCCATAGAGGTGCTGGCCGCCGTGGACCTGGCCGTGTTGCAGGGCGAATTCGGTGTGGCCGAAAACGGGTCTATTTGGGTGCCCGAGGCCAATATGCTGCACCGCGCCCTCCCCATGATTACCCAGCACCTAGCCCTGGTCCTCGACCGGCGCAATCTGGTCGCTACTATGCATCAAGCCTATGCCCGCATCCCCTCGGTGGGCGGCTACGGCACGTTCCTGGCTGGCCCTTCCAAAACCGCCGACATTGAGCAGTCGCTTGTGATTGGGGCGCACGGCGCGCGCAGTATGGTGGTGCTGCTGGTGTAATTTCTGACATTACGACGCAGGAGGGTAGACGGTGCGAACGTTCGCGCCGTCTACCCTCCTGCGTTACGCAGCTTCTTAGCCGCCCTAGTTGTTCAGCTTGATAAATCCGCCGTCCAGCGGGTAGTCGCAGCCTGTTACAAAGCCGGCTTCGTCGGAGCAGAGGTAGAGGGCCAGGGCGGCTACCTCCTCGGGCTTGCCCATGCGGCCGATAGGCTGACTTTTCGATAGCTTATCGAAGATTTCCTCCTCGCGGCCAGCGTAATTTTTGGCAATGAAGCCATCCACAAAAGGCGTGTGCACGCGGGCCGGCGAGATGCTGTTGCACCGGATACCCGCGTCGAGGTAGTCGCGGGCCACGGAGAGCGTCATGGCGAAGATAGCACCCTTGCTCATGGAGTAAGCAAACCGGTCGGTGATGCCCACCACGGCGGCAATGGAGGCTAGGTTCAAAATGGCCCCGCCGCCTTGCGCCTTCATCAAGGGTAGGGCGGCGTAGAGGCAGTTGTAGGCGCCCTTCACGTTCACCTGATACACGCGCTCGAAGTCGGCCTCGGTGGTGTTTTCTGCGTTGCCCACGTGCGCTATACCGGCGTTATTCACCAGAATATCGATCTTTCCAATCTCCTGAAATACCCGCACTACCTCCGCCTGCTGGCTGATATTGAGGTGGTGCGCCTGGGCCTGGCCACCGGCTTGCGCGATAGTATCTACAGTTTGCCGGGCGGCTTCCTCATTCAGTTCAATGATGTGCACTGTGGCACCTTGCTGAGCAAATAATTGAGCCATTGCCTGCCCAATACCACTACCGCCGCCTGTAATGACGGCGCTTTTTCCTTGTAAGCTAAACATGAAAACTGTACTAGTTGAATGATGGTGCATGCCTGCCCTTGGGCCTGCTTCATTAGGCCAACAAGTTACGAAAGTGAGCTTCTGCCGCTTAGCTGCCCAGCTCCGGGCTGGAAGTAAAGCTAAACTTTACTCCTGTTTCGGGCGCGCACTTGTAGGCTTAGCGTGGTCACTGCTTGCTACTTGATCAACACAAACAACGCCCAGGCAAGCATAGCAACGGTGCAGGGGCGGCAAGATACAGAAGGTGCAGGGCAACAAAGCGCGTGGTCGGAAAAGTAGCACTACGGATTCCCACGGCCGCAGCACTGACATCCGACCACGCGTTTGTGGAACAATAGCCTGATACAAAGCTGCATTATAGTTGGGTCCCTACCCTCCCGCACTCTCCTGCTATTTAAGACATCAGCCGAAATACACACGGTAGTGGCATTACTACCGGCGAGTTATCGGGGTTCGTTTCCATCAAGTCGGCCATGTAGGCCCACCATTTTTGCATGATGGGGAGACTGGGTAAGTCGTGGGCGGTGTGGCCGGGCAGGCGCTTCTGCACGGCAAACAACAGCCTACTTTCCTGATGCAGGTAGATGGCGTAGTCGCGGATACCCGCTGCCCCCAGCGCCTCCGACAGTTCGGGCCAGATGGCATCGTGGCGGCGTTGGTATTCGGCTTCCATGCCAGGCATCAGCTGCATAGCGAAGGCTATTTCTTCCATGTGGGTAGGGTGGAATTAGGATGTAATGGGTACACGCTGCCTAATCTAAGCCCAAAACAACGTAGTATAAACGCTCTGTGCCGCTGGGATGCAATCTCAACAATCAACTAACTTATAAACAGATCGTTATCACAAGAATCTGATTTAGCTTGCAGTTGCGATAATCTTACCTCATACAAAAAACGCCACCTGCACAAAAGCAGGTGGCGCGCGAAAAATAGCGGCTGATTAGATTCTTAGAACTTATTACTGATGAAATGGACAGCCGGCCGCAGCGGCTACCGTAGGCGCAGTGGCAATGGGTACTACGGGCGTAGCCGTGGCGCGCACGTTGCGGATAATGAAGCCGCTAGCGGGTAGGGTTGGCATCCGGGTCAGATCAATGCTCAGGTCCTGCTCGGGCACCTCGTAGGTCATACTGGTCGCTAGCAGCACAGCAGTGGTTTTCAGAGCTTCGATAGTAAGCCACTCGCCGGCGCAGCGGTGGTTGTGGGCATAGTCGCCACCACCTTGGGGGATGAAGTTGAACGGACTACCGTTCCACTCGCGGAACCGCTCGGGGCGGAACAGGTGCGGGTGCTCCCACTGACGCTCGTCGTGGTTGATGCCGTGCACATCCAGCAGCGTGAGCGTGCCCTTGCGGAAACGGTAGCCATGCCACTCAAAATCGGCGCGCACGCGGGCCCCCAGCAGCGGCGTGAAGGGGTAGAAACGGCGTATTTCCTGGGCAAACCACTCGGCGTACTGGGCCGGACCGGTGCGCAGCAGCTCGACGCAGCGCGGGTGCTCATGCAGGGCCAGCGCCTCAAACACCACGAAGCGCCCGATGGCCACGATGGGGCGTATCAGATTCAGCAGCTCCACGCTGGCCACGTGGGTGGAAAGCAGCTTGCCATCCAACTCGCGGTGCCAGGAAATAGCGTGCAGCGCCTTTCCTTCCACAGCGTATTGTTTGCCAGCACGCACTTGGTCAATCATCTTGCCTACCCACCGCTCGGCGCGGTGGCGGGCCAGCTTGCCCTTGGCGTGGCGCGGCCCTACCCCACCAAACGCGTCAATCATGGCGCTCAGGTCGCGGGTTAGAGGCTTGATGTCTTTCTCCTCGAAGGGCACGCCGGCCCACGCGCACGCGGCCCGGCACAGCACCTCCTCCACCTCCGGAAACAACACTACCTGCTCCAGTTGCTCCCACCGGCGCAGGTAGGCGCGCCAAGTCTCGGCCACCAGCGTGCTATACTGATGCAGACTATCGGGCGTCATCAACTTCATAAACAACGCCTTGCGGTGCTGATGAGCAGCATCGTCCAGCGTTTGCACACCATCTTGCCCCATGAGGGTCGTGAGGATACGCCGGGGTAGGGCGCCCTCGCGTTGGAAATGCTCCTGGTTATAGAACAGAGCCGCACCTTCCTCGCCGCTCAAGCACACGGCCTTCTCACCCATCAGGCGCATCTGAAAAATATCGGAGTGATGGCGCTTCCGCCGCTGGGGTAGGAAATGGTACCCCTCGCGTAGAAAACTTAAGGTGCTGTCGAGGGCTTTATCTTTTGGAATAGCAGTCATCGGCTGATTGGTTGTAGTAGGTAGAGATAGATATGGTTCAGAATGTCATGCTGAGCGGAGCCGAAGCATCTCGCGTGCTGATGATAGATGGTATCCAACGTCAACACGCCAGATGCTTCGACAAGCTCAGCATGACGAACGCCCTTACGAGAAGCCCAGTACCGGATGCGGCTGGTAGGGTTCTTCCAGGCGCTTGATTTCCTCCTGGGAAAGCGTCACGCCCACGGCAGCCACGGCATCGTCGAGGTGGCCGGGCTTGCTGGCACCCACAATAGGCGCAGTGATGACCGACTTCGACAGCACCCAGGCCAGCGCAATCTGCGCGGCGGGCAGGCCGCGCTCCTGGGCAATTTCCGCCACGCGGTCGGCCACGGCAAAATCGTCGTCGCGGCCGTAGAGGCTCTTGCCGAAGGCATCGGTTTTGGCGCGTTCGGTTTCATTGCGCTCCTTGCTGCGGCCGCCCGTGAGCAGCCCCCGCGCCAGCGGCGACCAGGGAATCACCCCAATTTTCTGGTCTTCGCACAGGGGTAGCATTTCGCGTTCCTCCTCGCGGTACACCAGGTTGTAGTGCGGCTGCATGCTCACGAAGCGCGTCCAGCCGTGCAGATCGGCCAGGTAGAGTGCCTGCGCAAACTGCCACGCGTACATGCTAGAGGCGCCAATGTAGCGCGCTTTGCCGGCCTTCACCACGTCGTGCAGCGCCTCAAGTGTTTCCTCTATGGGCGTGTTGTAGTCCCAGCGGTGAATCTGGTAGAGGTCCACGTAGTCGGTGCCGAGGCGCTTTAGGCTGGCGTCGATGGCGCTCATGATGTGCTTGCGGGAGAGGCCCTTGTCGTTTGGACCCGGCCCCATGGGGTTGAATACTTTGGTGGCCAGCACCACCTCGTCGCGCTTGGCAAAGTCGCGCAGGGCCCGGCCTACCACTTCCTCGCTGGCCCCATCGGCATACACATCGGCGGTATCGAAGAAATTGATGCCTTTTTCCAGGGCTTGCTTGATGAAGGGTCGGCTCTGCTCCTCCTCCAGCGCCCAGGGCCAGCGCTCGGTAGGCTTGCCATACGTCATGGTGCCGAGGCAGATGCGGGAGACGTGCAGGCCGGTATTGCCCAGTCGGATATAGTCCATACAGTTTGTCGTAGAGGTAGGGTCGCCCGGTCGGGCAACGCAATTGTTTCCCCTACTACGGCAATCTTTGCGCCTTCGATTAGACCTTCTCCCCACTTTCCCATGAAGCTGAACTGGACCCTCAAGCCCTACCCTACCCTCTCCCTCAACGAGCTATACGCCTTGCTACAACTCCGCAGCGAGGTGTTTGTGGTGGAGCAAACCTGTGCTTTTCAGGACATTGATGGCCAGGACCAAACGGCCCTGCACCTGTTAGGCCACACCGATACCGGCGAGCTAGCCGCCTACACCCGTCTGTTCGACGCGGGCGCTTGCTACGAGCAGGTGAGCATCGGCCGGGTGGCCGTGTCACCTAAGTACCGGCGCTACGGTCTGGGTAGGGAGTTGATACGCGAGTCTATCAACGCGTGCAATCAAGCCTTCGGACCCCAGCCCATCAAAATAGGCGCGCAGCTCTATCTGAAAGCGTTTTACGAGAGCTTCGGCTTTGTGCAGCAGGGCGCTATGTACCTGGAAGATGGCATTGAGCACATTTATATGTTTCGGCCGTAAACGCACGTAGTTTTCAACCGTGTCCCTCTACTTGGTATGTCCGTAGCACTTCCTCCCAAAGCCATTCTGTTTGATGTGTTTGGTACGTGCGTCGACTGGCGCACCAGCATTACGCGGGCCGGTGAGGCGCTGGGCCAGCGCCTTGGCCTGATGGATATTGATTGGGCAGCGTTTGCTGATGCGTGGCGGGCTCAATATCAGCCCCAGCTCACGAGTGTGCGCAGCGGCGCACGCCCCTGGACGCGGCTGGAAATTCTCAACCGCGAATCGTTGGATACCGTGCTTACCGATTTTGGCTTGCAACAGGTGTCCGCAACCGAGCGCGATGCCTTTAACCTGGCCTGGCGCTACCTCCTACCCTGGCCCGATACCGTAGCCGGCCTGCACCGCCTGAAAACACGCTTCATCATTGCGCCCAATTCCAACGCTGATATTGCGCTGGCGGTAGGCATGGCGAAATTTGCCCATCTGCCGTGGGACGTTATCCTGGGTGCCGAGGTAGCGCAGCACTACAAGCCTCAGCCCGAAGTCTACCTTCGCAGCGTTGCGGCGCTAGGCCTCACGCCACCCGAGGTAGTGATGGTAGCCGCCCACAACGAGGATTTGGTGGCTGCCGGAGCGCTGGGTCTGCAAACGGCTTTCATCCCGCGCCCGCTGGAGCACGGCCCCGGCCAAACCAACGACCTGCACCCCGAGCACACGTTTACCTACGTAGCCCGCGACCTACACGAGTTAGCGGCACAACTAGGGGCGTAAAACTCAGCTACTGCTTTTGTTGTTGATTGGGTATTCATGCCAACGCCTTTTTACAGTTTCCCCGGCTTGCTGCATCTCGTGGGTGCTGTTGTAGCCTTAGTGCTAGGGCCATGCGTTTTGCTGGTTGGTCGGTGGGGCACTCGCTTACATAAGAGTTTGGGCTATGTCTACCTCGGCAGCATGGCCTTGATGCTGACTACGGCCTTCGGTGTCTACCGCCTCTACCATGCTTTTGGCGTTTTTCACTATGCTGCGCTGCTCACGCTGGTTACCCTGTTGGCCGGTATGGTACCGGTACTTACCAAGAAACCCACTTCTCAGTGGCTCGCATGGCATTATTACGGTATGTACTGGTCGATCATGGAGCTGTACGTGGGTCTAGTGGCCGAAGTACTTTCGCACCGACCTCATCTCTCGTTTCTGACTGTGGCTAGCTGGTCGGTGGCACTGGTGTTTGTACCCGGCGGCGCTGTTTTCTGGTGGTATCGGCGGCAGTGGCAGGCGCGGCTGCTACGAGCTTAGCGCATTCAGTTCCTAGCAACGCCACAACGTGCTTCCTACTTTGGGTCGCTGGAATAGGCGATAAAAATAGCTCCGGCGCCCATCAACGTAGCACCCACTATCAGTTGCCAGTTCACCTTTTCCTTCAAAAACACAACGGCCAGAATCACTGAAAACACCAGCGAGACTTTGTCGAAAGAACTGGTACGAGAAGCCTCACCCATCTTAAGGGCTTGAAAGGAAAACAGGGACGACATACAGGTGATAACGCCTGCGGCCACCAAAAACATCCAAGAGCGGCGGTCGATGCGCTCCAACTCACCTAGGTGACCCCGAAAAATCACCACGCTCCAGGCCACTAGCACAATCAGCACTGATTGAATAGCAAACCCTACGCTCGACTCAATATTCTTGATACCGATTTTCGACAACGTTACTACCGCTGCGGCACATAGCGCCGCCAGCAAAGAAAAGACTATCCACATAAGCTATTGAGGAGAAACCGACCGCGAGGTTGCAGACAGTCAACACGTTTTCGCGGCGGCAAACGATGCAGGCGTGTAGAGTAAACTCATTTTTAGCAGATGAGTTGCCGTTTTCAGACCAAGTAATAAGTAAAAAAGTCCACCAGCTTACGCCAGCGGACTTTTCAATTAAAAAGCAACGTGGATTAAATAATGGTACTCATGCCCACGGCAATATTTTCTTTGTACATCTGACAATCAATGCCCCCCGCTACCTGGTAGGCAATGAAGTTGCCTACCTGCTCGGTGCTGCACGGGGAGGTTGCATTCAATTCCGGCGTCAGGATGTTGCTGTCGAGGGCAGCTTGCACGGCGGCCTTCACCGCATCGGCTTCTTCCTGCAACCCAAAATGCTCCAGCAGCATAGCACCCGACAAAATGGTGGCAATGGGGTTGGCAATGCCTCTACCTTTGGCCTGAGGGTAGGAACCGTGGATGGGCTCGAACAACGCCACTTGGTCTCCTACCGAGGCGGAGGGTAGCAGGCCCAACGAGCCAGCAATAACGGAGGCTTCGTCGGAGATGATGTCGCCAAACATGTTCTCCGTCAGAATTACGTCGAATTGCTTGGGGTTGAGAATCACTTGCATGGCTGCGTTGTCTACGAACAAGTAGTCAACGCGCACCTCGGGGTACTGGGGGGCAATTTGCTGCACTACTTCGCGCCACAGGCGCGAGGTTTCCAGCACGTTGGCTTTGTCTACCAGCGTGAGCTTGCGGCGGCGCGTCTCGGCGGCCTGGAAAGCGCGGTGCGCGATGCGCTCAATTTCCTCACGCGAGTACGTGCAGTGGTCGTAGGCGCCTTGCCCGTCGTCGGTGCGGCCTTTATCACCGAAGTAAATGCCGCCAGTCAGCTCCCGGAAAATCAGCATGTCGGTGCCGCTGATGCGCTCTGGTTTCAGAGGCGAATGCGCCAGCAGGGCGTCATATGCTGTCACGGGGCGGATGTTGGCGTACAAGCCTAGTGACTTGCGCAGGCGTAGCAGGCCTTGCTCGGGCCGCACCTTAGCCGAGGGGTCGTTGTCGTACTTTGGGTCGCCGATGGCGCCCAGCAGCACGGCATCGGCCTCAAAGCAGGCTCGCAAGGTTTGCGCGGGCAGCGGGTCGTCGGTGGCGTCGATGGCGCAAGCGCCCATCAGCTGCTGATCGAAAGTGAACTGGTGTCCGAAGCGCTCGGCTACGGCTTCCAGTACTTTAATGGCTTCGCGGCACACTTCCGGCCCAATACCGTCACCGGCCAGCACTGCTATTTTCTTTTTTAATACGTCCATGGTCGGGAGGTTTCGTAGGCGGCAATGGCCTCTTTTTGGCTTACTAAGAAATCAATATCATCGTACCCGTTCAGCAGGCACTCTTTTTTGTAGGCGTCGATGGCGAAGGGAATGGTTTCCTCCCATGCGGGCACGCTTAGCGTCTGCGCAGCCAGGTCAACCACGAGCTGCGTCTGCGGGTCCTGCTCAATCTGCGCGAGCAAGCGTTGCAACACCTCTTCCGACACCTGTAGGGGTAGCAAGCCGTTGTTCAAGGCATTGCCCCGAAATATATCAGCAAAGTAGCTGGAAATAACCACTTTAAAGCCAGCATCGAAAATAGCCCAAGCGGCGTGCTCCCGGCTGGAGCCGCACCCAAAGTTTTGGCCTGCTACTAAAATCTGGCCTGAGTAGCGGGGATTGTTCAGCACGAAGTCGGGCTTGGGCTGCCCGTCGGCGGCGTAGCGCCAGTCGCGGAACAGATTTTGGCCGAATCCCTCACGGGTAGTGGCTTTCAGAAAGCGCGCTGGGATGATCTGGTCGGTGTCCACGTTCTCGTTGGGTAGGGGCACCGCTGTAGAACGCAGAACTTGAAATTTTTCCATGTATTGGGTGGCCTGAGGTCAGGCGAAAATTTGGAGATAGAAAGATTCTTCTTGTCTACCTGTCTGTCATCCTGAGCTTGCGAAGGACCTTCTCACGTTAGAACAGCCAGTATAACAACTCGTTCTACTATCATAAGGTCCTTCGCAAGCTCAGGATGACAGGCAGGTAGACAAGCCATTTACCCACCGACTAGCTCTAGCTCCGCGTATGCAGGTACGGCGCTGATTTTGCCTTCTACAGCTGCAATGGCCGCTACTAGCGGCGAGGCCAGCAGCGTGCGGGCACCGGGCCCTTGGCGGCCTTCGAAGTTGCGGTTGGAGGTAGACACGCAGTAGGCGCCGGCCGGAATCTTGTCTTCGTTCATGGCCAGGCAGGCACTGCACCCTGGCTCGCGCAGCTCGAAGCCGGCCGCGGCCAGAATTTTATCCAGGCCTTCCTCTTTCGCCTGCTTCTCTACCTGCTTGGAGCCCGGCACAATGATGGCCTCTACGTGAGGTGCCTTGTGCTTGCCGCGTACGTAGGCCGCCACGGTGCGCAGGTCTTCGATGCGGGAGTTGGTGCAGCTGCCAATAAACACGTAGTCAATGGGTTTACCCAGCAACGACTCACCCGGCGTCAGGCCCATGTACTGCAACGACTTGCTGAAGCCGGCGGCTTCGCTCGGCACTACGTCCAGCGGGATGGTCCCGCCCAATGGGATGCCCATGCCGGGGTTGGTGCCGTAGGTAATCATGGGCGTGATGTTGGCGGCGTCGAAGTGGTGTTCAGCCTCAAACTCGGCGCCGTCTTCGGAGTAGAGTGTTTGCCAATACGCCACGGCCTGCTCCCACTGTTCGCCCTGGGGCGCGTAGGGACGGCCTTGCAGGTAGTCGAAGGTAGTTTGGTCAGGGGCAATCATACCGCCGCGGGCACCCATCTCGATGCTCATGTTACAGACCGTCATGCGGCCTTCCATGCTCAGGCTGCGCACGGCGCTGCCCGCATATTCCACAAAGTAGCCTGTGCCGCCGCCGGTGCCCAGCTGCGAAATCACGTAGAGAATCAGGTCTTTGGCGCCTACCCCCGGCCGCAGGTCGCCCTCTACGGAGATGCGCATGCGCTTAGGTCGGTCGATAAGCAGACATTGCGAGGCCATCACCTGCGCTACCTGGCTGGTACCGATGCCGAAGGCAATGGCCCCGAATGCGCCGTGGGTAGACGTGTGGCTGTCGCCGCACACAATGGTCATGCCTGGTTGGGTGAGGCCTAGCTCTGGCCCAATCACGTGTACAATGCCTTGGCGCTCGTGGCCCAGGCCATACAGCTCTACGCCATACTTGGCGCAGTTTTCAGTCAGCTTGTCCACCTGCGAGCGGCTAAGCGGCTCCTGGATGGGTAGGTGCTGGTTGAGGGTAGGCACATTGTGGTCGGCGGTGGCCACAATCTGCTGCTGCCGGAAAAGTGGCAGCCCGCGTGCTTCGATTTCGTCGAACGCCTGCGGGCTGGTTACTTCGTGTATCAGGTGGCGGTCGATGTAAAACACCGACAAATCGCCCACGGTTTTGACTACGTGGGCCTCCCAGATTTTATCAAATAAGGACTTGGGCATGGGGTGGGGCGGAATACTCTATTTTAACTCCATTAGGCCGTCATGCTGAGCTTGTCGAAGCATCTCGCGTGCTGATAGCAGATTGTAACTGCAACGTCAGCAGACGAGATGCTTCGACAAGCTCAGCATGACGTTTTGCTGTGCTCTGATTTTTACTAAACTCTACTCAACAGCCACCAGCTTCTCCTGCTCTACCAACGCGTGCAAATCGTGGTCTTGCACTTCCTTTTGGCAGTCGGCCAGCACCAGGAACGAGGCGTAGGCTTTGTTGAGCGACTGGCCGCCGAAGGCGTAACCCAGCTTCTGCAAACGGTAGGCCAGTGCGGCGCGGCCCGAGCGGGCGGTGAGCACAATAGCCGAATCGGGGGCGCCTACCTCTTGTGGATCGATAATTTCGTAGGTAGCGCGGTGCTTGATGACGCCATCTTGGTGGATGCCGCTGGAGTGCGCGAAGGCGTTGGCACCCACAATGGCCTTGTTGGCTTGTACCGGCATCTGCATCAGGTGCGAGACCATGGCCGACGTTTCGGTGAGCAGCTTGGTGTTGATGCCCGTGGTCAGGTTGAGGTCGGGGTGCTGGCGCAGCACCATCACCACTTCTTCCAGGGCCGTGTTGCCGGCGCGCTCCCCTACCCCATTGATGGTGCACTCAATCTGCCGAGCCCCGTTGATGACGCCCGCAATGGAATTGGCGGTGGCCATGCCCAGGTCGTTGTGGCAGTGGGTAGAAAGCGTGACGTTCTCGATACCGCGCACGTTATCGGCTAGGTACTTAATCTTAGCGCCGTACTCGGAGGGTAGGCAGTAGCCAGTGGTATCGGGAATGTTGAGGACGGTGGCACCAGCCTTAATCACGGCCTCGCACACGCGGGCCAGGAACTCGTTGTCGGTGCGGCCGGCGTCTTCGGCATAAAACTCTACGTCTTCCACGAAGGATTTAGCCAGTTTCACGGCGGCTACGGCGCGGGCCACCACATCTTCCTGGGTGGTGCGCAGCTTGTGCAGCACGTGCAGCTCGGAGGTGCCTATGCCGGTATGAATGCGGGGGTAGCGGGCGTTGCGCAGGGCATCGGCAGCTACGCGAATATCGTTTTCCACGGCGCGGGTCAGGCCACACACGGTGGCTTCGCGGGTTTGGGCGGCAATGGCCTCCACAGCAGCAAAATCGCCGGGGCTGGATACTGGAAAGCCCGCCTCAATAACATCCACGCCGAGTAGTTCCAGCTGCCGGGCAATTACAAGTTTCTCTTCCTTGTTTAGCTTGCAGCCCGGCACTTGCTCGCCGTCGCGCAGCGTGGTATCAAATATCTGGATGTTGTGCGCTCCCATAGTAGATGCGAAAATTGTGAGCAGATTTCAGTCTACTAACTACGGCGGGAAAGTTGGGCTTCGGAAAAAGGCTTTGGAAATTGTTACTATTTCTAATGCCTTGAACATTTCCAAAAGCATTTGATTACCATACTATTAACTTCCGCATTCCTACAATGCCAAACGAAGCAGGCGAATCGGTATTTCAGCTCATCAAGTCGCTGACGCGCTCCGAAAAACGGCATTTCCGACTATCGGCCGACCGCCCTGGGGCAGCCGAAGAACTGAAGTTTTTGCAGCTGTTCGACGCCCTCGACCAGCTCCCACACTACGACGAAGAACGCATTTTGACGCTGGCGCCGGCCATCAAAAAGGCCCAGCTCGCCAACCTCAAGGCCAATCTTTATCGGCAATTATTGTCCGATTTGCGCCTCTACCACGCGGGCCAGAACGTGGATATTCAGCTGCACGAGCAATTGGGCTACGCCCGCGTGCTCTACAACAAGGGCTTCTACCAGCAAAGCCTGAAAATGCTGGATAAGGTAAAGAACACGGCGTATCAGCAACAGCTTTCGCACATTGCCCTGCTGGCTCTGGATTTTGAGAAGCTGATTGAGTCGCAGTTTATCACGCGCAGCCTGGAGGGTAGGGCTGAGGAGCTGGCCAGCGAATCGACTGGCACAACGGGGCAAGTGAGCCAATTGCACGCGCTGTCCAATGCGGCCTTGCAGATGTATGGGCTTTACCTGAAAACCGGCCACGCCCGCAACCAGCAGGACTACGAGCAGGTGACAGCCTTTTTTCGGACTACCCTGCCCCCTACCCAGGTGCAGCAGAGCGGCTTTTTCGAGCAGCTCTACTACTACCAGGCGCACGTGTGGTACTATACCATTGTGCAGGATTTCACGGCCGGCTACCGCTACGCCTCCAAGTGGGTGGAGCTATTTGAGCAGACGCCCGACATGAAAAACCAGCAAACCATGCTCTACATCAAGGGCTTGCACAATTTGCTGGCTGCCCTGTTCAATACGTTGTACTACAGCCGCTTTCGGGAGGTGCTGGCTACGCTGAAGGCCTTCGCCAACGACCCCAACCGCCGTTCTACCCCCAACATCGAGTCCCTACTGTTCCAGTACATCGCCACCAACGACATCAACCTGTACTTTCTGGAAGGGCGCTTCACGGAGGGACTGGCGCTGATTCCGGGCTTACTGGGGCAGCTCGACGAGTACCGGCTACAGCTTGATATGCACCGCCGCCTGGTGTTCTACTACAAGATTGCCAGCCTCTACTTTGGTAGCGGTGACAATGAGAAGGCCATCGAATACCTCACCAAAATCATTCAGTTCAAGGAAGTCAGCCTGCGCGAGGACATCCAGTGCTTTGCCCGCATCCTGAACCTGATAGCCCACTACGAAGCTGGCCAAGACGAAGCCCTGGACTACCAGATTAAGTCGGTGTACCGCTTCCTGGGCAAGATGAACGAACAGCAGCAGATGCAGGTGGCTATTTTCCGCTTCCTGCGCACCGTGGGCGACCTCACGCCCGGCGAGCTAAAAGGCGCCTTCACCAACCTCAAAAACCAGCTCATCGCTATTGCCGTGAACCCACTGGAGCGCCGGCCTTTCCTCTACCTCGACATTATTTCCTGGCTGGAAAGCAAGATTGAAAACGTGTCCGTGCAGGAGATTATGCAGCGGAAGTTTCGGGCGATGAAATAAGGAATGAAGTGGTGAATAAAAAGCATCTGTCATCCTGAGCAGAGCGAAGGACCTTATTACGAAATAACGAGTCGTTGGTACGTCAGTCGTTCAACTGGCATAAGGCCCGATGATGGCGCGGGGCTGTGCCCCGTGCCGACTATGCGCAGGCCTCTGGCCTGCTGTCGTCCGCGCCGCTAGGATGTTCGGATGAATCGTTCTAGCGGGTAGGCCGGAGGCCTACGCATAGTGGGCACGGGGCACAGCCCCGCGCCATTACTACAACTTACCGCTTTATAGATTTAAACTCCGAGCCTTCTTTCCACTGTGGGAACGTCGTTTCGCTGGCGAGCTTCTTTCCTACCTCGAAGTACAGCTGCGCGTCTTGGGCAATGCCGGACAGGTCCCAGTTGGGGTCGAACTGGTCGGCAGGCTTGTGGTAGTAGTTGGTGGTGTACTCCTGGCGCTTTTGGGCGATGTAGTCTTTGCCTTTATCGCGGCTTTCGTAGCCGCCACTGGCGTAGAGCGAGGGCACGCCCACATGGGCAAAGCTAAAGTGGTCGGAGCGGTAGAACATGCCGGTTTCGGGCTGCTGGTCGGGTAGGATGTAGCGGTCTTGGGCCTGGGCGGCGACACGGGCGTACTCCTCCAGCTCCGATTGGCCGTAGCCGATAACTGTCAAATCCTTCATCTTACCGAAAGGCCAGAGCATGTCCATGTTCAGGTCGGCCACGGTTTTGTTGAGCGGGAACGGCGGGTGCTGGGCGTAGTAGGCTGAGCCCAGCAGGCCCTGCTCCTCCCCTGTCACGGCCAGAAAAACGATGCTACGCTCGGGTTTATGTGGTGCTTCTTTGAAGGCCTTGGCAATGCTGAGCAGCGCGGCCAGGCCGGTGCCATCGTCTACGGCGCCGTTGTAGATGGAGTCGCCGGCAATGGCTTTCCCTATCCCAAAATGGTCCCAGTGAGCCGAGTAGATGATGTACTCATCGGGGCGGGTGGTGCCGGGCAGCACGGCCAGCACGTTTTTGCTGGTTTGGCGGCGCAGCTCGTTTTGCAGGCTAGTGCTGAACGTGAGGCCACCCAACGGCCGGGCACGGAACCCCTTGGTGTTGGCGGCGGTGTAGAGCTGGTCGTAGTTTTGGCCGGCGGCCGTGAAGAGGCGCTTGGCCGCGTCGAGCGTCAGCCAGCCTTCTATGGCACACTTACTGGCGCCTTTGTCTTCGGTTTGGGGGCGCAGTTTGGGGCCTACCGCCCCGCTCAGCACCACCGACCAGGGGTAGGCGGCCGGCTTGGTGTCATGCACGATGAGCAGGCCGGCGGCGCCGTGGCGGGCGGCTTCCTCGTATTTGTAGGTCCAGCGGCCGTAGTAGGTCATGGCCTTGCCCTTGAAGAGGGTAGTGTCGTTGCCGGCGTTGCCGGGGTCGTTTACGAGCACCACCACGGTTTTGCCTTTCACATCGAGGCCGGCGTAGTCGTCCCAGCCGTACTCGGGCGCCACCACGCCATAGCCGGCAAACACCAGCGGCGAGTTCTGCACCGACACGGTAGGCTGCTCGCGCTGGCTGAACACCACGTAATCGTCTTTATATTGCATGGTCAGCTTCTTGCCGTTGCCGGCAATCTGGGCCGTGGGCGCGGGCTTCACGCTGATTTCGACCATCGGCACGGGCTGAAAATAGCTGCCCGACGGAGCCGGCTGCAAGCCTAGCTCTTTGAATTGCGCGGCCAGGTAGGCGGTGGCCTTGTCCTCGCCCGCCGTGAAAGGCTTGCGGCCCATCATCTCGTCCGATGACACCTCGCGCAGGTAGCCGCCGATTGTTTCGGCCGTGATGCTGTCGGCTCCTGCGGTGGCGGTGGTTTCGGTGGCGGCGGTAGTGGCTGTGGTAGCGGGTTGGCTGTTGCAGGCGGCCAGCAGGGCCAGCGCGGACAGCAGGCAAGAGGGGTAGGGAAGCTTCATAGTAAGAAAGAGGAACGAAGAACTTAGCCCCCGCACAATGAAGCGCGGAGGCGTAGAGTCAGGTTTGCAATAGTAAGCAAAGAACGTGGTCCTATCCACTGATGCAGCGCCGCAGCAGACACGCTGAACCATAACCTTCCTGCTGCCAAGCCAGTACTTATGCACACAAGTTGCAGAGCGCCAACCGCAAGTATATGAGGTAGAGACACACTATGTTGTGTCTCATCGTTGAACAACTGGACTCACGCAGAATACACCACCTTAGCAATGACGAGATACAACATAGTGTGTCTCTACGCCACCTCCTTTCCTTTTCCGCCGATGAAAACCACTGACTTTCTTATCCGCCGCCGCCAGTTTGTGCAACGCTTGTCGCTGGGATTGGGCGCTACGTTGCTGGGCCTACCCCTGTTTTCGGAGGCGCGGCCGCAGGGGCGCAAACTGGGCGTGGCGCTGGTGGGACTGGGCGGCTACAGCAAGGGGCAGCTGGCGCCGGCCTTGCAAGAAACCAAGAATTGCTACCTGGCCGGCATCGTAACGGGCTCGCCCGATAAGGTGCCCGAGTGGCGCCAGAAGTACAATATCCCGGAGAAAAACGTCTACTCCTACGAGACGTTCGACCAGATCAAAGACAACCCGGCCATTGATATTGTGTACGTGGTGCTGCCCAATGCCCTGCACGCCGAGTACGTGGTGCGGGCGGCCAAGGCTGGCAAGCACGTCATCTGCGAAAAGCCGATGGCTACCACCGCCGCCGATTGCCGCCGCATGATTGAAGCCTGCCGCACAGCCGGCAAAAAGCTCAGCATTGGCTACCGCCTACACTTCGACCCGCACAACCTGGAAATGATGCGCCTGGGTCAGCAAAAGGTATATGGGCCGGTGAAGAAGCTGGAATCTGATAACGGCTTTACCATGGGCAAGAACGAGCGGCCGTGGCGCATTCAGAAGAAGCTTTCGGGTGGCGGCCCACTCATGGATATGGGTATCTACTCGGTGCAGGGCGTGATTTATACGAAGGGTGCCTTGCCGGTATCTGTGACGGCTAACTATCCCAAGAAAACGCGGCCCGAGCAGTTCAACGAGGTAGAGGAATCCATCAACTGGCAATTCACGTTTGCCGATGGCTCTACGGCCGACTGCCGTAGCAGCTACACCGAAAATATGGGGCGCTTACGCGCCGAAGCGGCTAACGGCTGGTTTGAGCTGCAACCTGCTTTCGGCTACGGTGGCTTGAAGGGCGACACCAGCAAGGGCAAGATGGACAAGCAGAACGTGAATCAGCAGGCCCGGCAGATGGACGACTTCGCTAGTTGTATCTTACAAAACAAACCTACCCGCGTGCCCGGCGAAATGGGCCTGCGCGATGTGCAGCTGTTGGAGGCTATCTACCGTGCCGCCGACACCGGTAAAGCCGTATCGACTAAGGATATAGCGCAGTTGCTCGACCGCGTGAGCAAATAGTAGCTGCCGCCTGCGGGCACCTCCTGCCTTTGCGCTGCCTCTAGTGCGGCTACCGGCGCCGGCGTGCGCCCCGGAATCGGTGTATCTTTACTCTCATTACTGCGTATTCGCGCTGTACCTGCCATTCTGCGCTTCAGCTTCATGTCCACTTCCTCCCTACCCGTCGATTACCAGAAGCTTTTTCACGCCCTACCTGATAACTTCCTGCTGATGGCTCCCAATGAGGAAGCCACCGTACTAGACAATACCGACAGCCACGTAGCCGTGTCGCTGAAAAGCCGGAACCAGGTGGTAGGCAAGCCTTTATTTGAAGCCTACCCGGTAGCCAGCCAGAACGAGGCCGATATTCTGGCCGGCTCACACGCCCATGTGCGCCAGCATCACACCCCGCACACCATGCCCCTGATCCGGTACGATCTGGAGCGGCCTGCCGAGCAGGGCGGCGGCTTCGAGGAGCGCTACTGGCAGGCCACGCACTACCCTATTTTAGATGAGCAGGGCAGCCTGGTGTACGTCTTGCAAAAGACGGAGGACGTAACCGAGCAGCACCGCGCCTTCTTGCGCAACCAGCAGATGCAGCGCGAGTTGGCCGAGCAGCAAGAACGCACGCGCTTCATTCTGGAGTCGTTGCCGGTGATGATCTGGACCACCCAGCCCAATGGCACCCCCGATAGTTTCAATGCCCGCTGGCTGGAGTTTACGGGCGCCACGCCGCCGGAGCTGGAGGGCAAAGGCTGGCTGAAAATGCTCCATCCCGATGATGCCCCGCGCGTGGCGCAACAGTGGCAGCAAGCCGTCAGCAACCCGGCGCTGTTCCAGGTGGAGTACCGCCTGCGCCGCCACGACGGGCAGTACCGCTGGCTGCTGGTGCAGGCCCTACCCCACTTCACGCCCGAGGGCGAGGTGAGTATGTGGATAGGCTGCGGCATTGATATACAGGCCCAGAAGCAAATGGTGGAGGAGCTGCTGGTGACCAACGAGCAGCAGGCTACCCTCTCCGACCAAGCGTATCAGGCCTATCAAATGGCGGAAAGCCAGCGCGACACGCTGTACAACCTGCTGATGAAGGCCCCGGCCGTTATCTGCATTCTACGCGGGCCCGAGCACCGGTACGAGTTTGTGAACCCGGAGTATCAGCGTCTGTTCCCGAACCGGCAGTTGGTGGGCAAAACCGTGCTGGAGGCCCTACCCGAGTTGGCCGACCAAGGCATTCAGCAGTTGCTCAACCAAGTGTACGAAACCGGTGAGCCATTCATTGGCAACGAAATAGAATTACTGCTGGCCCAGGATGGCACCAGCGAATTGCGAAAACATTATTTTAACTTTACTTACCAACCCTTCGAAGAAAACGGGCAGAAAGCAGGCATCACTGTGTTTGCATATGATGTGACGGACTTGATTAGCGCCCGCAAGCACCAGGAAGATACCACCTCGCCCGCTGCTGATCTTCAGTAAATCCAGTTCTCTCGGTAGCATTTTTGCCGCATCTCTCCTGCATGGATATAAGTACACTGGATTTTCAACAGGCGCGCATCAAGCTGGTGCTCTTCAAATCGCGCTTACGCTCCGTGCTCTACGGCGTGCGCGAACCCGAAGACAGCCTATTTGTACTGCGCGACAATCCGCTAGGACAGTGGCTGTATAACGTGGTAAAGCCCAAATACAGCGACTTTCCCGAGGTGCGCACCATCGAGCAAACGATGCAAACTCTACTCGAAACAGGCCGCGACCTGGTGCGCCGGTACCAGCGCGGCCAGATTGAAGAGTCTCGCACCGGCCTGGAAAAAGTGGAGCAGTATGCGGCTCAAATTGAGACGCTATTGCTTCAGCTAGAGCAAAGCACGCGTTCGGTAGCCTAAGCGGCCCAGCCTTTTTTCGCATATTGCGCGCCCCGAATCAGGTGATTCGGGGCTTTTCTTTTGCGTTATGCGGCTTCGTTCGGTTTGTTTTTTTCTTGGTTTTGTACTGGTCGGGCCGGCAGTTTCGGCGCAGTCGCTTGCTCCTATCAAGCCAGTGGTGCGGGCACTAGAAGTAGTGAAACCTACTGCCATTAAGCAACATATCTGGTACTTGGCCGACGACAAGCTGCGCGGACGCCAGCCCGGCACGCCCGGCTACCAGCTGGCCGTCGACTACGTGGTAGGGCAGCTCAAATCCCTCGGCATGCAGCCCGCCGGCGACAATGATACCTACACCCAAACTGTGCGCCTGCGCCGGGCCACTACCCTACCCGGCGCTACCCTTAGCATCAACGGGCGCGCCCTCACCTACGGCCCCGACTTCACCCTAAACCCTAATCCCGGCGCGCCCAGCAGCACTGCAGAGGCCCCGCTGGCCTTTGCCGGCTACGGCATCAGTGCCCCCGAGCTGGGCTACGACGACTACGCCGGCCTTGATGTGAAAGGCAAGGTAGTAGTGGTAGTGCGCGGTGCCCCTCGCAATTTCCCCAGCACCGTGGCCTCGGCCAGCCAGGACTTGCTGGTGGTGATGCAAACGGCGTTGCAGCACGGCGCCGTGGGCGTGCTGGTAGGCAGCACCAACCCGAAAGCGCCTACCCCCTCGCCCACCGCGAAGCGCCAGACCTACAATGTGCTGGACGCGCAGGGCCAGGTGGCCAACTCCCGCACGTTTCTGAAAGGCATGCAGATAGTAGGCAATCTGAGCACGCCTGCTTTTCAGCAGTTGCTGGTTGCCTCGCAGCTGGATACCACGCAGGTACTGCCGGCTTTGCGGAGCGGCAAGCCAGCGTCGAAAGCTCTTATGGGCACCTTGCAAGCCAGCTACCAGTCGGGCTACCAGGATTTTGAGAGCTACAACGTGGTGGCCAAGCTACCCGGCGCCGATGCGCAGCTGCGCGACCAGTACGTGGTGCACAGCGCCCACCTCGACCACCTGGGGGTAGGCGTGCCCGTGCGCGGCGACTCCATCTACAACGGCGCCCACGACAATGCCTCGGGTGTGGCCTCGGTGCTGGAAATTGCTAAAATCTACAGTAAGCTGAAGGGCAAGAGCCAGCCGAAACGCTCAGTGCTGTTTGTGCTGCAAACCGGCGAGGAATTGGGTCTGCTGGGCTCGGCCTACTTCGCCAGCCACCCCACCGTGCCAAAGGAGAATATCGTAGCCGACATCAACACTGATATGCCTACGATTATTGCGCCGCTGCTGTCGGCGGTGGCACTGGGGGCACAGCACTCCTCGCTGCTACAGCCAGCCGAACGGGCTGCGGCCTACCTGGGCATCAGCCTGGAGCAGGACCCCGAGCCGGAGCAGAACCGCTTCATCCGCTCCGACCAGTATAGCTTTGTGATGCAGGGTATTCCGGCTCTGCACATCAAGTACGGCAACAAAACTGCCGATGGCAAAAACAATCTCAGCGAACAAGTGCAAGTGTGGCGCGCCGCCACTTACCACAAGCCCCAGGACGACACCACTGGCACCTTCGACTTTGAAGCCGGCCGCCGCTATGCGCAGCTCAACTTCCTGATTGGCTACCAGGTGGCGCAGGACCCACAGCGCCCTACCTGGAATCAGAATGACTTTTTCGGGACGCGGTTTGGAAAGAAATAGAGGTAGGCCAGCGCAGGAGATGCGCCGGAAGTTGGGGTAGAGACGCATCCTTGCGTCTTGTCGTTGCTGAGACTGTTCGCTAGAATGGTGCTGATACGAGTCGTTCAACGACGAGACGCGAGGATGCGTCTCTACACCCTTTCAATGGCCTACCGATTTAACTCAGACAAGTTCTTCGGAACTACTGGCGCCACGGGCAGCTTCGCGGGCTAGCGCGTAGCTTTGCGCCATGATGTTCCTACCCTCCTGCACTACTCTTTCTTTTCGCCGGGCACTGCGCTTTCTGTTATTAACCGGCTTAGCGGGCGCCAGCGCCTGCACCGATGCGCCGGACCCCACCGCCCCTACCCGCGACGACAACCTGGCCTTGGGCAACCCCAGCGGCGCCACGGCCGATGAGAAGCAGCCCACCAATTACCTGCTCAGCAAGCCCCAATACGCGCTTAGCTACCACCGCGACCGGGGCATTCCGAACTGGGTATCGTGGCACCTGAGTGGCGCTTGGCTGGGCTCGGCGCCGCGCCAAGACGACTTCCGGACGGATGCGGCCCTACCCCGCGGCTGGTACCAGGTCACGACCAGCAGCTACACCGGCTCGGGCTTCGACCGAGGCCACAACTGCCCCTCCGCCGACCGCACCCGCACCTCAGACGACAACTCGGCTACCTTCCTGATGACCAACATCATGCCCCAGGCGCCTACCAATAACCAGCGCACGTGGGTAGGGCTGGAAAACTATTGCCGCACGCTGGTGGACCAGGGCAATGAGCTGTACATCATCTGCGGCAGCTACGGCCGGGGCGGCACTGGCAGCAACGGCTACGCCACCACCATCGACGACGGCCGCGTGACGGTGCCCGCCCGCTGCTGGAAGGTAGTGGTGGTATTGCCGGTAGGCACCGACGACGCCCGGCGCGTCTCGGCCGACACCCGCATTATTGCCATCAACACGCCCAACCGAAATGACCTGAACCCGGACTGGGCCACCTACCGCACCTCTGTCGACGCCATTGAACAGGCCACGGGGCTGGACCTGCTCTCCGCCATTTCCACCGCCGTGCAAGCCACTATAGAAGCGCGGGTAGACGATGGACCGACGCAGTAAGACTCCCTCTGCTGCCAACTGACCATTTCCTTGCTGCTTCTGTTGCGGCTAATGGAGTTACTGGTATCTTGATGGAGCGGTGAATCGCCGTTTGGCTCCTTTCATACAACGCGTTTCCTATGCCGTTCACCTCTTACGCGCCCTACCTACTGCTGGCGGGATTGGCCACCGCAACGCGGGCAGGAGCCCAGCCTACGTATCAGCCTACTTGGGCTTCGCTGGACCAGCGCCCGATGCCGCAGTGGTTTACGGAGGCGAAGTTTGGCATTTTCATTCACTGGGGCGTGTACTCGGTGCCGGCCTACCGTCCTGTGAGCCCTCGCCCCTATGAAACTTACGCCGAGTGGTATGGGGCCGACGTGTACGGCAATGCGGCGCTGCGTGAGAGTTTCCACAACAAAAACTACGGCCCTACCTTCACCTACCGCGACTTTGGGCCGCTGTTTCGGGCGGAGCTGTTCGACCCCGCTCGTTGGGCCGATTTGTTTGTGCGCGCCGGTGCCCGCTACGTGGTGCTCACCTCGAAGCATCACGATGGCTACTCCTTGTGGCCCACCACTGCCCCTTACAAGCAACAGTGGAACAGCGCCGCCGTGGGGCCAAAGCGCGATTTGGTAGGCGGCCTGGCCCAGGCCGTGCGCGCCCGCGGCCTGAAAATGGGCCTGTACTACTCCCTGATGGAGTGGGAAAGCACCCCTACTACCAGTCGGCCCGGTGGCTACTACCTCCCCCCGGCCGACATTGCAAAGCACCAGATACCCGATGCGCAGTACGTAGAGCAGAACTCCCTATGGCAGCTCAAGGAGCTGGTGACTCGCTACCAGCCGGCCGTGCTCTTTGCCGACGGTGAATGGGACCGGCCCGCCGAGTACTGGAAAAGCCGCGAGTTTCTGGCGTGGCTCTACAACAATGCCCCCAACAAGGCAGAAGTGGTTGTGAACGACCGGTGGGGCCGCGGCACCCGCAGCCAGCATGGCGGCTACTATACCAGCGAGTATGCCAGCGACAACGACAAGGTAGGCGCCCATCATCCCTGGGAAGAAAGCCGCGGCATGGGCCAGTCGTACGGCTTCAACCGCGCCGAAAACATCGACGATTATCTTTCCTCAGCTCAACTTGTGCACCAGCTCATTGACATTGTGAGCCGAGGCGGCAACCTGCTGCTCAACATTGGGCCGGCGGCCGATGGCACCATTCCAGTGCTGATGCAGGAGCGGTTGGTGGATATAGGCAACTGGCTGGCCATCAACGGCGAGGCCATTTATGGCACGACCCCCTGGGCGCCGGGCCTTACGCAAGGCGAGAAAACCAGAACGTTGTACTACACTGCCAAAGGCAACGACCTGTACGTGCTAGCCACAGCCTGGCCTACGGCGCCTTTTGCGGTGGCGGGTGTGCGCCCTACCCGCAAGCCGCCTCATGTGACGCTGCTGGGCAGCCCGGCACCAGTGAAATGCACCACCAAAGGTGGACAGCTTATTATTCAGCCGCCCGCCCTGAGCCCGGCGCAGATACCTTCCCCGCTGGCATACGTATTTAAAGTCAGCGGTGGGGCTGCGCTATCAGCCGCCGGCCGCTGAGTTTGCTGCTTGCTCCTACCGCCAGCTCCCCTATTATATTATACAGGAGTAGGCATTTCTTGAAACTCAATACAGCTATTGCCTTGAAAATTCTCCTCATCGAAGATGAAGTAAGTCTGGCCTCGTTTATCCGAAAGGGCATCGAAAGCGAAAACTACGAGCTGGAAGTGGCCTACGATGGCCTGATGGGCCAGCGCCTGTTCGACCAGCAGCCCTACGACGTGGTGATTCTGGACGTGAACCTGCCGCACATCAACGGCTTCGAGCTGTGCCGATACATCAAGCAACACTCGCCGCGCCAGGCCGTGCTCATGCTCACGGCCCTGGATAGCATGCAGGACAAGGAAAGCGGTTTTGGAGTAGGCGCCGACGACTACCTCGTGAAGCCCTTCGTGTTTCGGGAGCTGCTGCTGCGCATTCGGGCGCTGGCCCGCCGTAGCGTTTCCTACGCCGGCCAGCACGCTCTGCTGCAGGTAGCCGATCTGGAAATGGACGTGGACGCCCGCATTGTGCGCCGGGCCGGGCAGCGCATCGAGCTGACCACCCGCGAGTATGCCTTGCTGGAGTTTCTGATGGTGAACAAGGGCAAAACCGTGAGCCGGGTGGAAATTGCCGAGAAAGTTTGGGACCTGCACTTCGACACCAATACCAACGTGATTGATGTGTACATCAACTACTTGCGCAAGAAAATCGACAAGAACTTTGGGCAGAAGCTGCTGCACACGGTGGTAGGCATGGGCTATTTGATGCAGGGCTGATGGCGGCGCGGCTTCAGATCAAACACAAGCTGCTGCTGTGGTTCAGCGGCCTGGTGGGCCTGATTCTGCTGGCCTTCTCCGTCTACGTGTACCTGAGCTATGTTGACTTTCGGCAGGAGTCGTTCACAGCCCGCCTCACGCGCAAGGCCTATGTGGTAGAGCAGGTGCTCGGCGACACGACCATGAGCAATATCCTGGCTTCCCTACCCGAACAGGCCGAGTACCTGTATGCCCCCGACAACACGCCGCTCTACCATAGCCTGCACGGCCAGGACTTCCACGCTACCCCGTCGTTTCTGGCGCGGGTGCGGGAGAAAAAAGAACATGCTTTTTCGTTTCATAGCCCCGGCCACCGCTACCCCAAGGATGGTGTGGCCATTATGTACCGCAAACCCGGCGCGCCCGGCGAGTATGTAGCCATCGTGACGGCCTACGACAGTAACGGCTACACCCGCCAGTATAGCTTGCTGAACTCGCTGCTCTACGGCAACTTGATGGCCGTGGTAGTGGTGGCCGGGCTGGGGTTGCTCTTTGCCAGCCGGGCGCTGGCCCCGTTCAATTTTCTGATTCGGCAGTTGCGGGCGCCGGGCTCCCAGGCGTCCGGCTTTCGTCTGCGGGCCTCCACCCCCCACGATGAGGTAGGCGTGCTGGCCACGGCCTTCAACGACCTACTCACGCGGCAGGAAGCTCTGGCGGCCAGTCAGCAAGCCTTCATTGCGCAGGCCTCGCACGAGCTCCGCACGCCCCTCACCACCATCAAAGGCTGGCTGGAAACCTCCCTGGACTACGATACCGACGTGCCTAGCCTGAAAGAAAGCATCAGCCACGCGGCCCAGGAGCTGGACAAGCTCACGGAGCTGACCAACGGCCTGCTGCACCTGGCCCGCCTTGGCGGCCTGGCCCCTACCCTGGATCGGCAGCCGCTGGAGGTGATGGACATTTTGCTGGATGTGATTGATACTGTGCAGCACCAGCGCCCCCAGCAGCGTCTGTCGCTGGCCGTGAGCGAGGGCGTGGAGCGGCAGCACACGCCGCCCACCGTGCTCGGCAACCGCCACCTGCTGCGCACGGCGCTGGGAAACCTGGTAGACAATGCCTGCAAGTATTCAGCGGAGCAGCCCGTGGCCTTGCACTTGGAGATGAACACCGACCAGGGTATACGACTTTGCATTGAGGACCAAGGCATTGGCATTTCACCCACCGACCTACAACACATTTTTCAGCCCCTGATTCGGGGGAGCAACGTGGAGCGCATTGGCGGTTTTGGCATCGGCCTGACGCTAGCGCACGAGATTTTGCAGCTGCACCAAGGCGTGCTGCGGCTACTACCCCGGCCGGGTGGCGGCACCATTGCTGAGGTCAGCTTACCTCTACTGAAAGGGTAGTTAACGAGTTTACGCTCATCTCAAGGGTATGCTTGCACTCAAGCGCATTGTAGTCATTGGGTAGGGCGCTTAGTATGCCTTGCGCAACATATCGGCGTACTCGTTGGGCAGCGGCGAGGCCTCTACGGCCCGTGCGGCTTTCTCTACGTCGTATGCTACCCGCACCAACTCCGAGCGTACACGGGTAGGGTCCGTCAGCGTAGTCTGCTCATCCAGGTGCAGGAGCTGGTAGGCGGCGCGCGGGTCGCCGTCTTTGGGCTTGCCCACCGAGCCGATGTTCAGGGCATAGCGGTAGCGGGTTTCGCCCTCGTGCTCGTAGGCCAAGGTGCGGTGGTAGGGCTTATGAGTGTGACCGAAGAGCAGCACGTCGGCTTGCGCGTCTTGCAGCATCCGCTGGAAGCTGGCTTCGGGCCGGTCTTCAAACAGATACTCATTGATTTTGCGCGGCGAGCCATGCACCATTAGTAGACTCAGTGTGCAGGGTTCCTCCTGAAAGTCGAGGCGCATGTGCTTGGGCAACAGGCGCAGGTAGCGCCGCTCCGCTTCACCTATCACGCGGTTGGTGTAGGCAATACTTTGGGCGCCCAAGTCCTTGTCAGTGTCGGTTTTGTAGGCGCAGCCGCAATTGTTGCTCGCCAGCCCAATGCCCTGGTCGTAGTTGCCGGCCAGGGTAGGAATGCCGCGGCGACGCACCTCGTTCACTACCTCGTTGGGCCAAGGCGCGTAGCCTACTAGGTCGCCGAGACAGAAAACCATATCCGGACGGCGCTGGTCTATATCGGCCAGCACGGCTTCCAGCGCCGGCAGGTTGCCATGCACGTCGGAGAAAAAGGCAATGGTCATCGGGAGGAAAGCAAGAGTGGAGACAAAAACGAACCGGCGCGGTCCTTTCTGACCGCGCCGTGAGGCCACGTTATTAGCAGCACCCGCCGCCCGGCGTGCAGGCAGCGCCCGCCATCTGCAACTGGGGTAGGGCAAACGGCTGGGCGTCGGGAATACCGCAGGCATCCTGCGCTAGGCAGGCAGTTTGCTTAGGCGTTAGCACAAAGTCATTTCCCTCCCGCGTCAGCCCAAACTTGCCGATGGTTGCCTGCTGGTACTCCACCTCAATAGCAAGGTCCTCGGTGCCCAGAATGCGCTGCGATACCTCCAGGATGTGTAGAAACTTCTGCGGGGCCAGCCGGTGGTCGTAGTCGCCGGCCTCCCAGAGCTGGAAGTTGGCCACGGTTTCGCGGCGCTCCACGCCGCCACAGTCGATGAAATGCTTGCTGACCAGGCCCACTTCCGTCACGTGGAAATGCGCGGGCAAGTATTCGCCCGAGGGCAGGCGAAAATTGACAGCTTCTACTTCGGCGAGGGCCTGTTTGATTTCAGAGATTTTCATGGCGTTGTTCGTATTGATGTTCTTCTAAAAGAGCGAAAAGTAGAGTGGCCCTAGCACGCGCAGGCGTCGTCTGGCCCGCAGACCGCACCGCCGCGAGTAGCCTCGTCGAAAAAGGCCGCAAACTGCTGTTGTACCTGCTGGAGCAACTCCGTATTGAGGCAGTAGCAAATCGTGAGGCCGTCGATTTCGCCGCGAATCAGGTCCAGCGCTTTCAGCTCTTGCAGGTGCTGTGATACTGTGGTGCGCGAAAGCGGCAGCTCGGCCGCGATATCGCCCGAAATACAAGTTTTCTTACTAGCCAAAAACTGAATAATAGCTACCCGCGCCGGGTGAGCCAGCGCCTTGGCTACGCGGGCGAGTAGCTGTTGCTCTTGGGTGAATGCGGCGGTTTTGGCGTACGTCATCAGCAGAGGTGCGAAGTATGACGTAAATATACGACTCATTATGACGCATGTTTACGTCATACGATTTTATTTCACTACGCATAGTGAATTTTTAAGGCGCTACTGAATGAAAGTGGCCAAGGTGGGCTGGGCAACGCATCCTCTTATTCTACCCTAGAGTTTGCGACAGAAACATCGATGGCGTAGCCGAATAAGCACATTAGAAGGCGTTCTAATAACTTCTAATCCATCACTAACATCAGTCTAATACCGCGAATCTAGCTTTGCTGACATCATGTTAGTAACGCTTTCCTCTCCGTATATCGTAATGGCTGACCGCCGCCTGCTGGTGCTGCTAGTAGTGGGCCTGCTGAGTATAGCCGCCATCAGGCCCGCCGTGGCGCAGACTGTGCCCTCGTCGCCGCTCACGCTCACGCAAGCGCTGGAGCTGGCCCGCACCAACTACCCAGCGCTGCGGGCACGGCAGGCTTCTGTGGATGCCGCCGCCGCCGATGTGCGGACGAACCGCGCCAACTTCCTACCCCAGATTACGGCCCAGGCGCAGGTTGCCCACGGCACCTCCAATCAGGTGCGCGGCGCGGTGCTGCCGGGTGGCGCCCTTGGTGTTACCGGGGTGCGGCCCGACTTTAACAGCCAAACCACCTGGACCAGCCAAGGCGGCTTGGTGGTGGAGTGGCCGGTGCTCACCTTCGGGCGCTACCGCGCTACCCTGGAGCGGGCCAACGCCGCCACCAACCAAGCTCAGGCCGACTACGAGCAGGAGCTGTTTGCGCACCAGGTGCGCGTGGCCGATGCCTTTATGCTGGCCTTGGTGGCACAAAAATCGGTGGAATTGCAGCGGGCCAATCTGAAACGCACGCAGTCGTTGCGGCGGGTTATCCGGGCCGGCGCTATGTCGGGCATCCGGCCGGGCATCGACAGCTCCACTACGAATGCCGAAAACTCGCGGGCGCAGTTGCAGTTTCTGACCAGCCAGCAGCAGGCTTTGCAGCAGCGCGTGCAGCTGGCCAGCCTACTGGGCACGCCCACGCAGGCCATTCAGCTCGACTCGATGGAGTTTTACACCAAGCTGCCCAACATTGCTCCGGCCGTGTACTCCGACACCATGCACCTGCCGCCTATTTTGCGGGCAGCACAGCAGCGCGTGCGGGCCAGCGAAGCCCAGAACAACCTGCTGCTCATGAACAAGCGCCCCACCCTGTCGCTGGTGGGGGCCACGTGGGGGCGCGGCTCGGGCATCGGCAACCGCACCGGCACCGATGGCACCTACCCCATCGACCCGTCGTTGGGTGCTGGCCTACCCTTCAAGGCGTATAACTACGTGGTGGGTGGTGCTTTGTCGTGGAACATTACGGAGCTGTGGCGCACCAAGTACGCCACTACGGCCCAGCAAAAGCGCGTGACCCAGGCGCAAGCCGAGTACAACCAGCAAGTGCTGCTGCTGCAAACCGAACGGCAAAACGCAGTGCTGCAACTGGAAATTGCTGACCAAGCCGCCCAGGAAGCCCCGCGCCAGCTTGATGCGGCCCGCCGCGCCTACGTGCAGGCCAAAGCTCGCTACGACGCCGGCCTCGACAATCTGGTGGTGCTCACCCAAGCTGCCCTTACCCTCAACCGCGCCGAAACCGACCAGGCCCTGGCCGTGAACAACCTTTGGCGCGCCCTGCTCCTGCGCGCCGCCACCAACGGCGACCTGCACGTGCTGCTGGAGCAGCTGTGAGATGGTGAATGAGGCTCATTAGACCGCCATTCACCACCTCACCACTTCACAACTTCACCTTTCCCCTCATGATAAAAGCTGCCTTATCCAAACCAATTGCCGTGATAGTGGCGCTGCTGGGCATCCTCGTGTTTGCGGGGCTGGCCCTGGGGCGCATCCCGATTGATATTTTCCCGCGTCTCAACCTGCCGACCATCTACATTGCGCAGCCTTATGGGGGCATGACGCCTGCCCAGATGGAGGGTTTTATCTCGACGCGCTACCAGAACCAGATGCTGTACGTGTCGGGCATCAAGGACGTGGAGGTGAAGAACATTCAAGGGTTGTGCCTGATTAAGTGCACGTTCTACGAAGACACCAACATGGCTCAGGCCGCCGGCGAGGTAGCCAGCCAGGTAAACCGCGTGGTGAACTACCTACCGCCCGGCTCGGTACCGCCTACCGTGGTACGCTTCGACGCGTCGAGCCTGCCGGTGGGGCAACTGGTGTTTAGTAGCCGCTCGGCCACGTTGGGGCAAATGCAGGATTTAGCCTCTACGCGCATCCGGCCGCTGTTTTCGCAGATTCCAGGAGCCTCGGCGCCGTCGCCGTTTGGCGGCAACGAGCGCACCATCGTGATTCGGGTGAACCCCGAGCGCATGAAAAGCTACGAGCTGACGCCCGACGAGATTGTGGAGGCCGTGGTGAAAAACAACCGGATTTCGCCGGCTGGCTCGGTGGGTATCGGCGATTACATGATTATGACGCCCAGCAACTCGGTGATGGAAAAGGTAGGCGACTTCCTCGACGTGCCGCTGCGGCAAGGGGTAGGCCCCACGGTGTTCATCCGCGACATTGCCACGGTGGAAGACGCCACCGACGTGCCCGTGGGCTATGCCCTCATCAACGGCAAACGCTCGGTGTACATCCCCGTTACCAAATCGGCCGATGCTTCTACCATGAGCGTGGTAAACGATCTGAAAGCCAAGCTGCCGGAGATGCAAAGCCTGCTGCCCGACAACATCCGCCTGAGCTACGAGTTCGACCAGTCCATTTACGTGGAGCAGGCCGTGCACAGCCTATTGGTGGAAGGCGGCATCGGGGCGCTGCTCACCGGCTTGGTGGTGCTGCTATTCCTTGGCGACTTCCGCAGCTCCATCATCGTCATTCTGACCATTCCGTTTTCGCTGTTGGCGGCCGTGCTCATGCTTCAGCTCACGGGTCAGACTATTAACATCATGACCCTGAGTGGGTTGGCGCTAGCCATTGGTATCTTGGTTGACCAGGGAACGGTGGTGATTGAGAATATTCACCAGCACCTGGAGATGGGCAAGCCCAAGGCACGGGCAATTCTGGATGCGTCGAAGGAAGTATCGTTTCCGTTGCTGCTCATCACGCTCAGCATCCTGGCCGTGTTTGCGCCCGCCTTTTTGATGACGGGTGTGCCGCGCGGCATGTTCATCCCGCTGTCGCTGTCGGTAGGCTTTTCCATTATCGTGTCCTACCTCTTGTCGCAGGTGTTTGTGCCGGTGGTGGCCAACTGGTGGCTGAAAGACCACCCGCACGAGGATGCTCCTGAGCATGCCCCCGGCAAACCAGCCGAAGCGCCCAACCCGGCGCACCACGATGCCGGCCAGCCCGAGAAAGTAACCGGTTTCGAACGAGTGAAAGTGCGCTACCTGCGCCTGCTCGACGGCCTGCTGGCCCATCGTGCCCTTACCCTGACGATTTACGCAGTGGCCTGCGTGGCCCTCATCGGCTGGGGCTTCATGTCGATTGGTCAGGACATGATGCCTCAGATCACGCACTCGCGGCAATTTCAAATGCGTATTCTGGCGCCTCAGGGCATGCGCATTGAGCGCACCGAGCAGCGCACGAAGGAAGTAATTCAGCTGATTGAGCAGATCGTAGGCCCCGGAAATATCGCCATCAGCTCGGCTTTCGTGGGCATGACGCCTTCCAGCTACGGCACTAGTGCCCTGTACGTGTTCAACTCCGGTCCTAACGAGGCTGTTTTGCAGGTGAGCCTGGCCGAGAACTACGAGGTGGAGTCGATGGACGCCCTGAAAGAGCAGATCCGGGCCGCCGTAAAAAAGCACTTGCTCGACGTTTCTATTACGTTTGAGCCCATCAGCCTCACCGACAAAATCATGAGCCAGGGCGCCCAAACGCCCATTGAGATTCTGGTGGGGGGCAAAGACCTAGGCGAGGGCGAGCAGTACGCCGAAAAGCTGGTGCGCCGCCTGAAGAAGATACCCGCCCTGCGCGACGTCCGCATCAACCAGCCCCTGAGCTACCCTACCATGCAGGTAGAGATTGACCGGGAACGGGCAGCGCAGTTCGGCCTCACTCCCGATCAGATTGCCCGCTCGCTGGTGGCCGCTACCTCCAGTAGCCGCTTCACAGCCAAAAACCTGTGGCTTGACCGCAGCAAGGGCTTTGCCTACCAGGTGCAGGTGCAGATGGAAGCGCAACAGATGCGCTCCAAGGCTGACATGCAGAACATTCCGCTGGTACCCGGCCAGCTGCGCCCTACCCTGGCCGACGTGGCCACGCTGCGCCCCGCCACTCAGCCCGGCCAATACGACCGCATTGGCCCGCGCCGCATCGTGACGGTATCAGCCAACATAAACCAGCAGGACCTGGGCACGGCCACCCGCGCCGTGCAGGCGGCCATCAACGACGTGGGCGACCCACCCAAGGGCTCGGTGGTGGAGCTGCGCGGCCTCTCGCAACTGCTTCAGGAAACCATGGGTAGCCTGCAAACTGGTCTTGGTTTGGCTGTGGTGGTGATTTTCCTGCTGCTGGCAGCTAACTACCAGTCGTTTAAAGTGGCGGGGGTAGTGCTCGTGACGGTACCGGCTGTGCTGGCCGGGGCGCTCATGCTGCTGCTGGGTACGGGTCAGACCCTGAATCTGCAATCGTATATGGGTCTGATTATGTCGGTGGGTGTGTCGGTGGCGAATGCGGTACTGGTGGTTACCAATGCCGAGGGCCTGCGCCTGCGCTACCGCGATGCCGTATCGGCCGCCCGCGACGCCGGCGCTGCCCGCCTGCGGCCCATCCTCATGACCTCCATTGCCATGGTGTTCGGTATGATTCCGATGGCTTCGGGGCTGGGTGACGCGGGCGAGCAAACCGCGCCGCTGGGCCGCGCCGTGATTGGCGGCCTGCTGGCCTCTACTGTAGCGGCTCTGTTCATTCTGCCCATAGCCTTTGCCGCCGTGCAGCGCAAGACGTCCTTCGATTCTGTCTCGCTCGACCCAGACGACCCGGACAGCACCACCTATGATGCCGCCGAAGCCAAAGCCGACGCCCCTGCGTCGCGCCCGGCGCTGGCCGAGCCCGTGCACGCCTAGGCGGGATTTTCTCCCTCAACGTACTTCCTACTGCCTTATCTCATGACTATTGCCCGCTCTTTCCTGACTCTCTGCCTAGCCACTGGCCTACTGGGCAGCTGCTCCCACGGCGACACCAAGGAGGTGGTGACCGAGGAGCCGGCCGCCGACTTGCCCTACGACGCGGTGCAGGTGACAGCCGCGCAGCCTACCCGCTCCCTCAGCCTACCCGGCGAGCTGGACAGCTACTACCAAACCGACATTTACCCACGCGTGAACAGCTACCTCAAGCGCCTGCACGTCGATATTGGCGATGCTGTGCGACCGGGGCAGCTACTGGCCGAGCTGGAAGCCCCCGAGCTAACGGCGGCCCTTAGCGAGGCACTGTCGCAGCTGAAAGCCTCGCAGGCCAGCTATAGCTCCAGCCGCGCCGCCTACCACCGCCTACTGGTCACGAGCCGCACGGCTGGCGCCGTATCGCCGCTGAATCTGGAGCAGGCGCACGCCAAAGCCTTGTCCGATAGCCTGTTGGTAACGGCCGGGCGGGCGCACTACGAGGCGGCCAGCCAGATGGCGGGCTACCTGCGCATCACGGCGCCTTTTGCGGGCGTGGTGACGGAGCGTAATCTGGCGCCCGGTGCCTTTGTGGGGCCAGGCGGCCAAACCAACTTGCCTATCGTCAAAATCCGGCAGCTCAGCCGCTTGCGCCTGCGCCTGGCCGTACCCGAGGCCTACGTGGGCAGCATCCACGTGCGCGACACGGTGCGCTTTATGGTGCGTACGTTTCCGAGCGAAACCTTTATGGGCACCATCAGCCGCGTAGCGAATAGCGTGCGGCCCGAAACCCGCTCCGAGCAGATTGAAATCGACATTCCGAACGTTAAAAACCGGCTGCGACCGGGCATGTTTGCCACTGCTACCGTACCCGTAAATGCCGCCAAGAGCAGCCTGTTTGTGCCCCGCTCGGCGGTGGTCAGCACGGCCGAGCGCACCTACGTCATCCGGGTGAAAAACAACCGCGCCGAGTTGGTAGATGTGCAAAAAGGCGACGAAACCATGGGCCAGATTCAGGTATTCGGCCCGCTGAAGGTAGGCGACGTGGTCCTGAAAGCCGGCAACGAGGAAATCACCAACGAAGAACCCCTGCGGGTAGAGCTAGCGGGGAGGTAGGGCAGTAAAATTCTGAGTTTGTGAAGTAGTAATAGTGAGTTAAAAGACGCGTGTCATCCTGAGCTTGCGAAGGACCTGTTTACAGCTGAACGACAGTCATCACAACGACTTGTTCTAGTGTGAGAAGGTCCTTCGCAAGCTCAGGATGACACATGTCTTTTCATTTCACCATCTCATCACTGCACCATCCCACTACTCGCAGCTTCCTATTTCACATAAAACGGGATGTTGGCCGTGGCTACGTTATCGTGCCCATCGTAGGCGTAGATAAACAGACGGTAGCCCCCCGCTTTGGCAGGAGCTTTAAGAGTAGTTTGGCCTTTTGCGTTGGCCGGAATCAGGCCAGAAATAGCAGCAGGGCGGCTTTCCCGGTCGCCGCCCGATTTGAGGTCGGTGCTTTCCGGCAGCAGCTCCCAACGGTAGGTGAGCGGGTCGTTGTCGGGGTCTGTTACGGTGGCGAGGGCCGTGTAGGAGCGGTTGGGCTCCAGGTACACCGAGTCAGTCGCCAGTTTGCCGTTCAAGCGAAACGCGGCCAAATGAGGGGCGCGGTTCTGCGGCCACTTGCCACTCCACAGGTACTGCATCACATCCACCACCTCCGACTCTTTGCCATCCTCCGTGAAGATGCCGTACCAGGTAGGCGTGCGCTCCTGCTTCTGCCCCCACAAGAACACGTAGGTGCCCAGGCACTGGGTTTTGTCCTTGGCTACTGAGGCCTCATAGCGGCTTTTGTACACGGCGGCTTTTTGGCTGCTGGTTTCCTCCACCGAGGCTTTCCAGGGCGTAACGGGGCTTTCCCAGTGGCCAGTGGGGCCCCACTCAGCCACCACGTAGGGGCCAGTCCAGCCGATGGCGCGCACCTGTTGCGGAATAGCCGCCAGCCCAGCGTAGGTGTTGATGCTGAGGATATCCACGGCCGGGCATTTGGCCTTGATGTAATCTACCTCTGCTTGGTTGAGGCCGGCCAGCACGGTGCTGGTGGGGTGGTTGGGGTCTACCTCATGAATCATCTGGGCAATCTGCTGCACGGCGTCCCACACCTTGGGGTTCTTGTACTCCAGATTCAGCTCATTGCCGATGCCCCAGAATAGCACGGCCGGATTGTCTTTGTACTTCAGCACCTCGGCGCGCACCTTTTGCAGCTGCTCGGCCACGGCCTGGGGATTGTTGTAGTCGAAACCGTGCCGCTCGCGGACCACATCGAGGCCCATCATCACGGTGAGGCCGTTTTTGTTAGCATCGGCTAACACTTTGTCGGCGCCGTTGGTGCTCCAAGTGCGGATGGAGTTGCCTCCATAAGCCTTTACTCGCTCAGGAAACTGCCCGCCGCCGGCTCCTTTTATAAAGTAGGGCTGGCCGCCGCGCAGCAGCTCGTAGCGGCCATTGGCTTGCTTGACTTCCACCTTGATAGGCTTCGTTTGGGCATGGGTGGCCGTAGCGCAGGCCAATAGGGCAAGAACAAGGTAGGATTTCATAGGGTAGGGCAAGGTTGAGGAGGTTAAAGTAACAGCTATTTCCCTACCCTATGAAAAATGAATTATGGGCTATACCGCTTCATCATTGCCTACTTCGCCCGCAGCTTTACTTGCCGACTCCGTAGCCCCGGTGCTTGCACTTGCACAGTAATATTCCCGGCAGCTGTGGGCTGCACAAATACCAGCAGCTTGCCGTGGTAGGCCCGGTGCCTGGGCGCCTGATAGTCCTCATGACTCGCCAGGTCGCCGCTTTCGATGCCCACTACCCTACCAGGGCCCTGCACCGACACTGTTACTTCGTTGGCCGCATCAGGAACCAGGTTGTCTTTTTCGTCAACTATAGTTACTTCAATTTGCGCCAACTCGTGGGTGCTGGCTGCTAGTTTGGTCTGGTAGGCGGTGGCGTGCAGGGCATGCGGCGCGGCGGCCGTGCGCAGCTCCGAGCGACTGACCTCCTTGCCCTTATTGAAGCCTTTGAGCAAGAGAGTACCCGGCTGGTAGGGCACGTCCCAATACACCTCGCGGCCGGTTTTGCGGCCCAGTGATTTTCCGTTGAGAAATAGCTCCGTGGCTTCGCAATTCGTGAAGCCAACCACCCGCACCTGCTCCCCAGCCGGCCAGTTCCAGGTAGGCTGAAGCCGTCGGTGACTCACGTTGGGCGAGTCGCCGGTTTTGGGCGCGGGTGCCACGGCAGCGTATACCATAGGCTTGGTAGCCCACAGGCTTTGGCGGAAGTAGTACTCGGGTTTCGGGAAACCAGCCATATCCAGCAGGCCCGCGCCGTTGCTGCGCTGGGGCCACTTGCCGGCCTCACCGAGGTAGTCGATGCCGGTCCAGAGGTATTGGGCCGAGATGTATGCGTTGGTGTCAACTGCCGCCCAGGCATCGCGGCCCATGCCATTTTCGCTGCCGTAGATGATGCGCTTGGGGTATTTTTGGTGGTCTTCGGGGTAGCGAAACTCCTGATAGTTGTAGCCCACCACGTCCAGAACTTCGGGAAAGTCGGTGAAGTTGGACATCACCACGCCCGCCAGCGCCGCCGTAATGGGCCGCGAGGTGTCGTACTGCTTGGCTACCTCCACCAGGTGCCGGGCCAGCACGCCCAGCCGACTAGCCGGTGGATGGTTGGGTAGGAAGCCTTTGCCGTAGATCTGTGGATTGCGGCCGGTGTTCAGTACCTCGTGGGAGTAGGGGTCATTAGGGTAGTCGATTTCGTTGCCGATGCTCCACATAATAATAGAAGGCCGGTTGCGGTTGCGCAGAATCATGTCGCGCAGGTCGCGGTCGGCCCACTCCTGGAAGTGCTCATGCGAGCCGAACTTGGCCGGCGTGCCCACGTTCCAACCCTCTACCCACTTGTTTTTGCCTACCTCCCACTCGTCAAAGGCCTCGTCCATCACCAGGAAACCCATCCGGTCGCAGAGCGTGTAGAAGTAGTCGGCGTGGGGGTTGTGGCTCATCCGGATGGAGTTGCAGCCTACCTCTTTCAAGGTCTTCAGGCGCCGCTCCCACACCTCGGCGGGCACAGCCACACCCAAGGCGCCGGCATCGTCGTGCAGGCATACGCCTTTGAGCTTCATGTTCTTGTTGTTCAGAAAGAAGCCCTGGGCGGCATCAAACCGGATGGTGCGCACGCCTACCTCCTCCTCTACTGCGTCCGTGGGCTTGCCCTGCACCTCCAGCGCCACGCGCAACTTGTAGAGGTAGGGATGCCCCACCGACCATAGGGTAGGCTTGTTGATTTTCAGCGTGAGAGCAGCTGGCGTATCGGTGCCGGGTTGGGCCTGCACTTGCTGCTGGGTGGTGGCGACTTCCTTGCCCTTAGCATCTGATAGAATAGCCTTTACCAGCACTGGCGTAGCGGCAGCCGTGGCATTGGTGACGGCTACCGTTACCTGACCCGTGGCTGATGCCTCGGTCACCTCGGGCGTGGTGAAGCCTACCCCCCACCGCGCCACGTGCACGGGCTCGGTACCCACGAGGTACACGTTGCGGTAGATGCCCGAGCCGGTGTACCAACGCGAATCGGCCACTTGGCTGTGCTCTACTTTCACGGCCAGCACGTTCTTGCCGCCTGGGTTTAGGTAAGGCGTGAGCTCGTACTCGAAGGAGGCAAAGCCGCTGGGGCGCTTGCCCAGCGAGTGACCGTTCAGCCACACCTCGCTGTTTTTATACACGCCATCGAAATACACAAACACCTTCTTCGAGCGCAGCTCAGTCGGCACCTCAAACGACTTCCGATACCAACCTACGCCGCCCGGTAAGAAAGCCGTGGCGCTGGCCCACTCCTGGCTGAACGGCCCCTCGATGCTCCAATCGTGGGGGAGCAGCACGGTGCGCCAGGCGTGGTCGTCGAGGGTAGGCGTTTCGCCGGCGGCCACGTCGCCTTTGTGAAAGCGCCAGTCCTCGTTGAATAAGAGCGTGTGGCGCTCTTGCGCGTGGCTGCTAGTGGCAAACCAGCCCCACGCAAAAAGCAAAACAAGTAGGAAGTTACGGATCATGGGAAAGGAAGGTAGAACAGTGAGTAGCAGCCCCTAACGCAGGTTGCCGACGAACGTAGTAATCGACTGCGGGGCCACCTGCACCGACTGCTTAGCACGGGGCGCGGGGGTAGGTGCCAAATCGGCAGTAGCGGAGGTAGTGTAGGCGCGTTGCGGAAGCCATGCTTTCTTGCCCAGTTGCAGGTTCAGCGCCGCTGCCTCGCTGCCCGAATTCACGACCACCACGACCAATTGCTTGCTGGCCCCATCACGATAGGCCGATACCAATAGCTGCTGCTCTGGTGTAGCTTTCTTGGCTACTTCGGCTGCTACGCGCACTGCGCCGGGGCGCACAAACCGGCTGTAGTTGCCCAAGGCCCACAGCATTTTGCTGTCGTGGTAGGCGCCATCGGTTTTGTTGCGGTCGATGTAGATCAGGCCGTCCTTGTAGTCGTAAGGCGAAATGGCTACCCACCACTGCCAGGCCGCCGCATTAGCCACAGCCAAATCGTTGTGGATGACGCGCGCCAGGTACAGCGCCGACTCGATGCCCAGGTCGCGCTTGTTGCCGTTGATTTCGCCTGCATTGTCGCCCAAGATGCAGTACTCCGACTGCCAGTAGCGCAAGCCCGGCACCTGCTTCACCTTGTCGGCCAGCTGCTGCCGCACCGCCACGGCCTGGGGGTAGGGCGAGGTGGTGAAGTAGCTATGCCCTGCAATGATGGGTGCCACGCGCGGCAGGTTACCCACGTAGGTAGGCGAGCCGGGTTTGAAAAACGCGTCGATTTGATTGCCGCGCTCGGGTTTGTCTTCCGTTGCCAGCAGGTAATTCAGCTTGCCCGCTTCCGTCAGCAAAATTTTGGTAGGCAGGTTTTGCTGCACCAACTGCGCGTTGAGGGCCTTTGTGAGGCCGGCAATTTCGGGGTTGCAAAACGGCGTACCTTCCTGGCCGCCGTCGCTCCAGTCCCATTGGGGCTCGTTCACGGGGCTGAGGTAGTCGAAAGTGATGCCGGTGGTTTGCTTTACGCCGGCTACTACCTTGGCCATGTAGGTGGCCGCGTCGGTGTAGCGTTCGGGTGCCAGGCTGGTCTTAGCGTCGGTGGCGTAGGCCTTCCCATTGATGGTGTACTGCACGGGCGGGCTGTTCAGAAAGCCTAGGAGCTGCTTCACGCCGCGCTGCTGCGCCGCTTTCAGAAACCACATCTGGCCGGCTTGCTTGGTCCAGTCGTAGGTGTTGTCCGCCGTTAGAAACGATTCGGCGCGGCGCCACTCGTCCTTAATGCCGCTTTGCTCGCCCTGTTGCGCACTACCCGCTCCCATATTAAACCGCCACATCGACAAGCCAATACCCTTGGGCTGCCCACCGGGGCCTACCTCGGTGCTGAACAGCCAATCGGCCATGGCATTCTTCTTGGCCTCGGGCCACTGCCCCACAAACTGGCACGACCATGCATCGGAGGCGCTGAAATTGTCGATGGTTTGGTAGGTTTTGGTCGGGTCGAGGGCGACGGTAACGGGCGCCGGGTCTTGGCCGTGGGCTGTGGCGGCCGTGAGCACCAGGGCGGCTACCAAGTAAGAAGGCAGGTTTTTCATAAGCTATGCGAAGCGGTAATTATCGTTCTGGTAAGGTGCCTCACCCCCCGGCCCCCTCTCCAAAAAGGAGAGGGGGAGCCGAACGTTTTCGTCTAACACCTAAATATGAAATATGAGCAAACAGCTCCGTCGTGGCTCCCCCTCTCCTTTTCCGGAGAGGGGGCCGGGGGTGAGGCGCCCGGAGCGGCAGCATCCTGAAACGCCCGTCACCCCAGCAGATGCACGCCATGCGCGACCTACTGGGGTGAGTTGATTGCTTGGTTGTATAGAGGCACAGCACCCTATGCCTCTACAATACGCACCCGATTAATAACCAGGGTTCTGCGCCACGTTGCCACCCGAGAGTTGAATCTGCGGGGTAGGAATTGGAAACAGGTTGTTTTTCTCCGAAATCTGGTCTTTCACCTTGCCCTTGTCGTAGGGGTCGGTGCTGGTGAGCTGGGCGGCGTTAAAGGCCTGTATCACGGCTACCAGGCGTTTCTGGCGCACCAAGTCGTAGTAACGGTGGCCTTCCATGGCCAGCTCCAAGCGGCGCTCCAACCAAATGTGGTTGAGCAGGGCCGTACCCGTGGAGGTGCGGGGTAGCACTGTGCCGGGCTGCAAGCGGTTGGCACGGGCCCGCACCAGGTTCAGCGACGACAGGGCTTTGGCTTCCTGGCCCAGGCGGAACGAAGCCTCGGCGTGCATCAGCAGCAGGTCGGCGTAGCGCAGCTCGATGCGGTTGAGGGGGGCGTGCTCCCGCTCGTTGGCGGGGCGGTCGGCCAGGGGTAGGAAAATCTTGCGGCTCATGCGACCCGATTCGTTTTCCGAGGGCTTGGTGTCGTAGTTCGAGTAGTCGAACCCAGCGGTTTTCGGCCCCACGTTGTCGCCCTGTCGGATGATGGTCCACTGCCGGCGCGGGTCATTTTCCCGGATAAAGGCCTGCTCCAAGTTGCTGCTGGGTGTGTTGAAGCCCCAGCCGCCATCGGCACGACTGCGCATAATCACCGTCATCGACGTGCCTAGGTTGAATGCCTGGTTGGCGCTGTAGTTCAGCTCAAACAGCGACTCCGACCCGTTCACGTTGCTCACCGTCCAGATGTTGTTGAAATCAGTGTTCAGGTTGTACTCATTCGAGGCCATTACCGTCTCGGCCGCCTGCTGCGCCTGGGCCCACTGCTCGGTGAAGAGGTAGGCTTTGGCCAGGTAGCCGTTGGCGGCGCCTTTGGTAGCACGACCCAGGTCGCCGGTGGCGCGGGCGCTCTTGGCGGGCAGCACGGCAGCAGCTTCCTGTAGGTCTTTGACAACCTGTGCGTACACCTCCGTAGCCGTTGCACGCTTCAGCGCTACTGCCTCGCTCGGTGCCACCGGCGTGAGTACCAGCGGCACCCCGCCGTAGCCCTTCACCAGCTCAAAGTAGTTGTAGGCGCGGAGAAACTTCACCTCTCCTAAGAGCTGCTGCTTCAGCGTGTTGTCGATGGGGGCCGACTCAATGCCCACCAGCGCCGCGTTGCAGTTGCCGATAGACTGGTAGATGTGGGTGTAGCGGTTGTCGAACCACTCGTTGTTGGGCAGCCAGAAAAAGCGGGCAAAGTCGCCAAACTCGCGCTGGTCGCCGGCAATGGCGTTGCCTTTCCAGGCGTCGTCGGAGCCAGCGTCGCCGAACATGCGGGTGCGGTCAATCTTCCACCAGTCGTCCTGGTCGGCGGTGGCGTAGCAGCCCATCACGGCCGCCTTGCACTCCTCAGCATTCGAGTAGTAGTTGTTCACGTTCTGCTGGCCCTGCGGGGGCTTGTCCAAGAAGGATTCGCAGCCTTGCAGGCCCAGGCCCAGGCCCAGCGCCAGCGTGAGAGTAATGCGGATATTTTTCATGATACAGAGCGGTGGGAAATGGATTAAAAACCGATGTTAGCGCCTACCAGGAAGGTGCGGGCCGTGGGGTAGTTACCCAGGTCCACACCGCGGTTCAGGGCCGAAGCGCCATCGGTGTAGGAGCGGCCGTACCCAATTTCGGGGTCCACGCCGCTGTAGTTGGTGAAGGTGAACAGGTTCTGGGCGCTCACGTAGAGGCGCAGGCTGTTGGTGTGCAGTAGCGTGTTCACACCCTTCGTGAAGGTGTACCCCAGCTGCAAGTTGCGCAGACGAGCGTAGGAGCCATCTTCCACGTAGAAATTGGAGAAGCGCGTGAGGTTCTGGTTGTTATCGTTGGCCAGAATGCGGGGCACCGTGTTGGAGGTGCCTTCGCCGCTCCACGCCATGTTTTCGAGGCCAGCTACTTTGTTGTAGTTGTAGCTGCCCGAGTACCACCAGCCCTTGTTGGCATTCACAATGTCGTTGCCGAGGCTGCCGATGAGCGACGCTTGCAGGTCGAAGCCCTTGTAGCCCATGGTCAGGTTCACACCGAAGGTCAGATCGGGGGTAGGGTTGCCGATGTATTTCTGGTCTTTCTCATCAATCACACCGTCGCCGTTCAGGTCGGCAAAGCGGAAGTCGCCGGGCTTGGCATTGGGCTGAATGAGTGTGCCCGTAGCCGAGCGGTAAGCGTCAACTTCGCCCTGATTCTGGAAAATACCCGTGTTTTCATATCCAAAGAATCCGCCTACATAGCCGCCTTCTTCGGTTTTAGAAGGACGCCCGAAGATGGGCGTGTTGCCCGAGTACAAGGCCTGACCGTTGGCGAGCTTGTCAATTTTGCTGATGGCGCGGGTGGCATTCACGCTCAGACCGTAGGTGAAGTCACCCTTGGTTTCGGCGTAGCCCACTGTGAAGTCCAATCCGTTGGTGTTCATGCTACCCACGTTGGTCACGGGGCTGTTGTAGCCGTAGCCCGCGTGGCCCGGAATGGCCTGGAACATCAGCATGTCGTAGGTGTTGCGGCGGAACACGTCGGCGGTCAGGGTCAGGCGGTTCTGCAACAGCCCCAGGTCTACGCCAATATCGTAGTCCTCCACGGTTTCCCACTTCACATTGGGGTTCGGTACGTTGCCTTGCACAGCGCCTAGTTGTAGCGCGCGGTCGGGGCCGGTTACGTAGTAGGTCTTGCCAATGGTGCCCGTGTAGGCGCTGTTGGTCAGGCTGGCAATGTTCTGGTTGCCCACCCGGCCCCAGCTGGCGCGCAGCTTGGCAAAGTTCAGGGCGTTTTGGTTTTTCAAGAAGCTTTCTTCCGACACCAACCAGCCCACCGACAGCGACGGGAACGTGCCCCAGCGGTTATCAGAAGGGAATACCGAGGCGCCGTCGCGGCGGATGCTGGCGCCCAGCAGGTACTTGCCGCGGTAGTCGTAGTTCACGCGCCCAATCAGCGAGGCAATGGTGTTGGTGTAGGTGTTGCCGCGAATGGCGAAGCCCGTGGTAGCCGCGTCGGGGTAGCGCAGGCTGGGGTCGTTGCTAGGAATACCCTGGCCCGAGGTGTAGCTGGTAGTGGTCTGGAAGCGCTCCAGCGTGAGGGCTGCCAGCGCCGACACGTTGTGGTCGCCAAAGGCGTGGGTGTAGTTCAGCGTATTGGTGTTGTTCCAGTTGATTTCAATGTTGCGTTCCCACACCACCGAGTTCACCTGGTTGCGCTCATTGGCGTCGATGGTGTAAAACGGGTTGAAGTTGTTGCGACGGTACACGTTGTTGTTCGTGCCGAAGCGCGTTTCCGCAATCAGGCCCGGAATGAACTCATAGTTGGCGTACACCGTGCCCACCAGGAAGTACTGCTTGCGCTTGTCGTCGTTGCGCTCCACAGTGGCCAAGGGGTTACCCACGTCGGTAGGCGAGGCGCCGTAGTAGTCGTAGGGGTTGCCGGAGGTGCCGGGCACGCGAGCGGGCGTGATGGGGTCGTCGTTGAATGCGTCGCGGAACAACGTGCCGCTGTTGAGGTAGTTGCGCGAGGTCATCGAGATGTTGAAGTCCTCCCCTATTTTCAGGCGCTTGGTGGCCTGATATTCCGATTTCATGCGCAGGGCCAGCCGGTCGAAGTCAGAGCCTTGCACCAGGCCGCGCTCCTTGAAGTAGCTTAGACCCGTAGAGTACACCACCTTGTCGCTGCCGCCTGAGAGGCCCACCGAGTAGTTCTGCGTGATGCCGCGCCGGGCAATCTGCTTCCACCAGTTGGTGGTTTCGGTGTACTGCGCAGGGTTCGGATATACCGCAGCGTTGCCCGAGTTGGTAGCCGCTAGATTCATGATGCGGGCGTATTCGCTGGCCGAGGCCATATTGGGCACATTGGTAGGGTTCGACACGCCGAAAGTGCCATCTACCGTGATGCGTGGCTCGCCTTTGGCGCCGGCTTTGGTGGTAATCAGTACTACGCCGTTGGCCGCCCGCGAACCGTAGATAGCCGCCGAGGCCGCGTCTTTCAGCACGCTTAGGGTCGCAATGTCCTTGGGGCTGAGGTAGTCGATATTGGCCACTGGCAAGCCGTCTACCACGTAGAGGGGGCTGTTGCCGTTGATGGTCGAAATACCGCGAATCAGGATTTGTGGGGCTGCACCGGGCTCCGAGCCGGCGCCTACTACCGTTACGCCAGCAGCCTTGCCTTGCAGAGCGCTGCCCACGTCGGCTACCGTCAGCTTGCTTAGCTCCTCGCCTTTCACGGTGGTAACGGCATTGGTCACGGTGCGCTTTTCCTGCGAGCCGTAGCCCACCACCACCACTTCTGACATCACCTGGTTGTCCGTCCCCAGCGACACGTTAATGTTGGTGCGGCCGCCAATGGCTACTTCCTGTTGCTTGTAGCCCACAAAGGAGAATTGCAGTACGCCGTTGCCAGCGTCGGGTACCTCGAGTGTGAAGTTGCCATCGGAGCCGGTAGCGGTACCGGTAGTGGTGCCTTTCAGCAGCACCGTCACGCCGGGTAGGCCAACGCCGGTTTCATCCGTCACCTTGCCCCGCACCGCGGTGGCCTGGGCAAAGGCTGTAGTTAGTGTGCAGCAGAATAGAAAGCATAACAGACAGGCGGCGTACCACCGTGGGGGTAGAAAGTTTTTCATAAATGGAGGTGGGGTTGAGGGAATGAAGAATATAGGATGATCATCTGCTACCCGGCCGTAGCTATCTGCCACTGGCTACCTTTTACACGCAAGTCGCTTTTGAGCACAGGGCCAGCACAGGATGGCTTACACGGGGGCGCTGTTCCACACAATCGTTTGCTAAGCGCCGCATCAGATTTTCGAGACAAAGCTATTGTCTCCCCTTCTATATAAGTGGGGGCATTCTCGTGAAAAAGCGGGGGCATTTTGAGTCCCTATCTTGTCAGGAGGCCACCAGAGCCTATTTGTAACACTCCCTAGCGCATGCGTGCAACCCCTGTATATGGTCTGGTGTTGCGCCCGTCTGCGTGCTGCGCGCCCCCGTTCCTGCCAAACGAAAACTGCTCCTGACAAACGGAAACTATCCGTCTATCAGGAGCAGGTACTAGGTGTAATAGTAGTAGATGCAGCGTGGTGGAACAGCCCTCTGCGCCCCTACCCTACCCTCGATGCGGTGGCGGCAAACGCCTCCGCAGTCCGCGGGGGTAGGCGCGCTACGACCGGTCGATTTTGTACAGGCGGCCCTGGTCGGTGATGGCGTACAGGGCGCCGTCGCTGCCCTGGGTGATGGCCCGGAACCGCTGCCCTTCACTAGCCAGCAACCGCTCCTCGCCTACCACCCGGTTGTTGCTGTCGATAACCAAACGGATAATGTGCGTGCCGCTGAGCGAGCCGATAAATAGGTTGTTCTGCCACTCCGCTATCCGATTGCCGGAATAGAACGTCATGCCGCTGGGCGACACCACTGGGTCCCAGTAGTACACGGGCTGCTGCAAGCCTTCCTGCTGCTGAATGCTGCTGCCGATGGGTTGCCCACTGTACTCGATGCCGTAGGTGATGGTAGGCCAGCCGTAATTCGCACCCGCTTGCAGGCGGTTGAGCTCGTCGCCACCGCGAGGACCATGCTCGCTCTGCCAGGCCTCGCCCGTCACGGGGTGGATGGCCAGCCCCTGCGGGTTGCGGTGCCCAATTGAGTACAGCTCGGGTAGGGCGCCGGCCTGCGCAAACACGGGGTTGCCGGGGGCCGGGCGGCCGTCTTTGGTGATGCGGATAATCTTGCCCAGCGCCGACGAAACCGCTTGAGCCTGGGGCCGGGTCACCAGGTCCGACCGTTCGCCGGTACTTACCAGCAGGTTGCCGGTGCGGTCGAACACCACCCTACCCCCGTAGTGCAGCGTGCCGCCATACGCCGGCTCGGCTCGGTAGATAACGGTGGCCCCTTCGATACTGCGCTCGTCGGTAGCCAGCCTACCCTTGGCAATGGCCGTTACGTTGCCGCCGGGGCGGGCCTCCGAAAACGACCAGTACACCATGCGGTTAGAAGCAAAAGCGGGGTCGAGGCACACGCCCAACAGGCCGCCCTGCCCGGCCGGATTCACAGCCGGAATACCCGTAATCGGCTCGCTAACTGTGCCGGAAGAAGCCACGATACGCATACGCCCGGCCTTTTCGGTTACCAGCAGGCGTCCATTGGGCAAGCCCACAATACCCCACGGATTAGTTAGGGAAGACGTCACGACATCGGCCCGATAGCTAGCCGAGGTGGTCACGCCGCCTACCCGAGTTTGCCCCGCAAAGGCCGGCTGGTAGGTGGTGTTGGGGGCGTTGGTTTCTACCGGCGCCGTGGTAGGCCCCGGCGTAACCGGATCCGTAACCTGTTCTTTCTCATCTGAGCACGACAGTAAGGCCAGGGATGCGCCAAGGATAACAAGCAGACGTTGTTTCATTAGGATAGCAGGTTGAGTGTGTGGTAAATGGCTAGTAGCCTAACCAATAACGACAGCCTCCACGTTCAGGTTGACGCCCTGCTCTTACACTCTATGTTTACAACTTTTGTTAGAGGGAAGTAGCCACTACTGAAACAGCCATTTGTGTAGTCGGCTGGTCTGCGTTTAGCGTAACGTAACTCGTGCTATTTACCAGCATAGAACATTACTCAATTTATAAACCTAAGTATGGGAATGCAGCTTGCTTTACATAATCCATTATCCAATCTTCAGAATCAACAACCATTGGTTTTCTTTTAATGAGCTCTGCCCTCACTCTCGCAGCTAAGGTGTTACTAACTTCCAATCCATCGCCTGTTAGATAATCGTGTAAAACCACACACAGTGCCTCTATAATTATTTTCTTTTTAGTAAACAGCACACTATGATCATCCAACAAGTCAAATAGTGCATTCACATCTGAGATAGTCTCATCGCCCAATATCACTTCTTCATCTTGCTCATTAACGCGTAAAGCTTCACTGTATGCCCATTCGCGCAAAAGAGATTCATCTAGATAAACATAGCTTCTACCTAATGAAGCACATTGTGTTGAATTACAATTTGAGCATTCCGAATACCATAACGAGTAACGGTTGTATAAGTCGAATGCTGCCTCTCTTTTAGAGAGAGGGAACACGTCTATGTTACCGCATCTTTTACACTTCCTCGTAATACTATATTCTTTGCTATCCATGCTATCCATTTTAATATAGACTTTATAGACGTGAGCTACCGCGCACTAAACTCGCGTTAGCTGGCATATCTCTACTACCCCTCTCGCCTCACGCCTATATATCGCTCTTTAATATTCTCACTCTCATGATAGATGATATCACCATTATCAACGATAACAAATGCTCCTAAATTAGAACCTAATATTTGCTTAATTGCTTCCTCTATATTCATCCATTTACCATCTAGGTCGCTGCTTTCATGCATTATATAGCACTCTGCCGATTTGGTTAAACCTTTAATTTCTTCAATAACATAATCTGCATATTGGTATCTTGATGGTATCTGCTTACAGTATTTCATATCCAATTCAGAAGTAAAATGAGCTAGCTGACCAAACCCGTAACCACCATTTGAATTGGGTTTCTGAGTCACAGCTAAATACCTAGCTCGCCTACTTTTTATAATAAAATTCTTTATTACTCGCGCTACTATTTCGCCCTCCGGTAGTCGACTAGGGTTTGTTTTGCTATTCATAATTCAAATTGATAATTACCTCAATTTTGCTCAAGGTTTTCCCGCCATCGTAAATACCAACTCCCCACCCTTCACCACATCCGCATATGCCAGGAACGGCCGCGTGAGCTTCTGACCGTTGAGGCGGGCTTCCTTCACATACACGTTCTTGTCGCTCTGGTTTTTGACTTTGATGCGGAAGGTTTTGCCATTCTCCAGGTTAATGGTGGCGCCGTGTACGGCAGGGCTGCCGAGGGCATAGTCCGGCGAGCCGGGGGCCACGGGGTAGAAGCCCAAAGAGGAGAAAATATACCAGGCCGACATCTGCCCGCAGTCATCGTTGCCGCCGAGGCCATCGGGGGTAGGGCGGTACATCTTGGGCAGGATCATGCGCACGCGAGCCTGGGTTTTGTAGGGCTGGTTGGTCCAGTTGTAGAGGTAGGCGGCGTGGTGAGCGGGCTCGTTGCCGTGCACGTAGTTGCCGATAATACCGTCGCGGGTGATGTCCTCAGTTTCGGCGAAGAACTTATCGGGCAGGTCCATGGTGAACAGCGAATCCAAGTGGGGCACAAACTTCTTCTCGCCGCCCATTTTAGCGATGAGCGTGGCTGGGTCTTGTGGCACGTAGAGGCTGTAGTTCCAGGCGTTGCCTTCAATAAAGCCCTGGTCGTGCGTGCTCAGCACATCAAAGCGTTGGCGGAAGCTGCCGTCGGCGAGGCGGGGACGCATAAAGCCAATGCGCTGGTCGTATACGTTCTGCCAGTTTTGGGCGCGCTTGCTAAACTCGGCTTCGATATCGCTCTTACCTAGCTTTTTGGCCAGTTGCGCAATGCACCAGTCGTCGAAGGCGTATTCCAGCGTTTTCGACACCGACGAGCCGCTTTTGTCCTCGGGCACGTAGCCCAGCTGCTCGTAGTAGCCGATGCCATCGAAACGCTTTTGGTGGGCGGTAGCCACGCAAGCGTCGAGGGCACGCTGGGCCTGGTCGGCGGGCACCACGCCTTTCAGCACGGCATCCACAATCACCGGCACCGAGTGGTAGCCAATCATGCACCAGTTCTCATTGGCGTAGTGGCTCCAGATGGGTAGCATGTGTAGGGTACTCTGGTCGTAGTGCGCGAGCATGGACTGCACCATGTCAGCGTTGCGCTTCGGTTCCAGCAGGTTGAAAAGGGGGTGCAGGGCGCGGTACGTGTCCCAGAGCGAGAAGGTGGTGTAGTTGGTGAAGCCCTTGGCCTGGTGGATGTTCTGGTCGAGGCCGCGGTATTGGCCGTCCACGTCCATGTAGGTGGTAGGGCTAAGAGCGGCGTGGTACATGGCCGTGTAGAAGTTCTCCTTATCTACCTTCTTCGGCGACTCAATCACCACTTTGCCCAGTTGCTCCTGCCACTGCGCCTGCCCCTGGCGCTTCACCGCCTCAAAGTCCCAGCCCGGTATTTCGGCCCGCAGGTTGCGCAGTGCTCCATCCATGCTCACACCCGATAAAGCCATTTTTACCTTGATTCTCTCGTTGGCCGTGGTTTTGAAATCAAAGTACAGGCGCAGCTGCTCGCCGGCCAGCTCGGGGAAGTTGTGGGCTTGATCGAAGCGGCCCCAGAAGCCACGGTACACCTGTTTCTTGGAGTAGTTGCGGCTGCCGTAGCTCGCAAACGGCTTCGAAAACGCCATAGCGAAGTATTCCACGCGGGTACGCGCCCAGCCGTTGGTTTGGCGATACCCCGTTATCAGCGAGTCGTTCTCGACCCGCACGAAGGTCCAAACGTTCTTATCGGGGTAGTTGTAGATGCCAGCGGCGAGGTCGAGGATGATGTGCGCCTGATCGGACTGCGGAAAGGTGTACTGGTGCATCCCTACCCGGTTGGAGGCGGTCAGCTCGGCCACGATGTTGTGGTCGTCGAGCTTCACGCGATAGTAAGCGGGCTCCGCTACCTCGTTTTGGTGTGAGAAACGGGAGCGGAAACCCTTCTCCGGCTGGTCGGCGGTGCCGGGGTTGAGCTGAAGCGGGCCGGTGGTAGGCATCACCTGAAAATCGCCCAGATCGGAGTGGCCGGTGCCGCTGAAGTGCGTGTGCGAAAAGCCTACAATGGTTTTATCAGCGTACTGATAGCCAGCGCAATACTCGTATACCTTGGGATTGTACTTTCCGTTCAGCTCGTAGGGAATGGTATCGGTATCGGGCGAGAGCTGCACCATGCCGAAGGGCACCGTAGCGCCGGGGTAGGTGTGCCCCATTTTGGCCGTGCCCACCAGCGGGTGGGCGTACTGCACGAAGTTTTCTGAGGGGGCTTTCTGGGCGAAAGAAGATAGGGAGGAAAGAAGAAGAGTAGGAAGGGTCAGGCGTTTCATCAGCTTCAGATAGGGGCGTTGAAGCTGGCAAGGTAATCATCAGTTGCACTTCTTTATCTCATATTAATTGCTTCGGTTACTTAAAAACAGACTCAATAGTCCCAAAGCAAGTTTTTTTAAGTGTGCACGCTCGTGGATCATTAGGAACGCTTGTAGACATTATACTACTGAATTCAGTAGATGGCTTAACTAAGACAGACTGCCCGGTATCAAACTCATTATTCGTATTGCATAGCCATAATACACGGATAGTATCGTTAGTAGATATTTTGACTAAGGTAACTGAAGCCGTTGGCTCAAGTCCGCATAGAAATTCCGCAGTGGCATGGTAAACAACCATGCCTTTCACTCCTGTACCAAGAGAGAATTGCTGCCAGTTTCTACGACAGTCAAACTGTTGACTTGCAGAGCTTGATCTTATACCAAATAGATAATCGTATTGGATAAAGTTCTCAGGCGTAGCCTTTTGGGTGAAAGAGAATAGGCAGGTAAGAATAAGAATAATCAGTGGTTGTGGTCTCATCCGCTTCAGGTAAGGGCGTTGACGCTGGGAAGTTAGGTAAGAGGTAGGAAAACTATCGGGCGGCCAAGAGTATTTACGCCGTGCACAAGCACTGTTACCGCCCATCGCATAGCCGATAGAGCGTGCGTCACACTCTACTACTCCCACATCAAATGCTCCCACTTTCTGAGAACATGTAAACCAGCTTCACGCGTCAGCTTCAAGAGCTTTTCCTCTTCTACGTTTTGCGCAACCAGCGACATATCGAAACCTATTTCCAGATAGGCATCAGCAAGCTTTATTTTCACTTTTAAGAGCTCACGAACACCTAGAACGAGATAATTATATAATTCGTCTTTTGAATTCAAAATGATTTCTTGTTCATATTTTCTATTGACTTTAGCTAAAAATTTAATTTGCTCTTCAGTAAATAAATAGTTAACCTTTTTTGAACAACTGCTCTGCCAGCTATATCGAATCCTTGAGTTTGATAGCTCACTATCTTGCTGATCTACGAGACAGAAAATAAAATTTATTATTTTCTGCTCTTCACGCAAGTATTCATTTATAATATTTTCATTTTTTAAAGTATTATTGATTTGCACAAAACTATATAATCTACTGTCGCCAAATTCTTCCGCGCTGAGAATATGGTCAAATCTGTCTATCCAATACAAGAAGTGATTTTCAAGGGTGGAAACTTCCATAAGTACATTGCCTTTTTAGCACTGACAAGTGCAGCAAGTTTCAACATACTGCTGCTTGACCACGCCCGATTATTTACTGTTTCCGAAGCTATTTAGACGAGCATCTTGCTCCTCAACATATCCGCCGATACCTACACTCAACGCGGCTGTAGGTATCGGCGGATTAAGTATAAATAGTATTCGTTACGCTGCTCAACGGTGGCGGGAATATCTATCGGATTTTATTTCAAAAAAAGTATGCTCAATAGTCCCAATTCTACCTTAACTTACACCACGGCAGCTACTCTTTCTACCCTTCGCACTATGCGTAACTGTTTCTCTGGCAGCTTTTTTCTGTTGCTTTTTCTCGGCGCTACCCTACCCACCCAAGCCCAGCAAACACTGTTCAGCTTACTTAGCCCGAAAGAAACCGGCATTACCTTCCAAAATGATGTCAGCGAAACCGAGGCGCTGAACGTGCTGTCGTATGAATATTTCTACAACGGCGGCGGCGTGGCCGTGGGCGACATCAATAACGATGGCCTACCTGATTTGCTGTTCACCGGCAACATGCGGCCCAACCGGCTCTACCTCAACCAGGGCAATTTCAAGTTCAAGGACATCACCCGCCAGGCCTCGCCGCTGCTGGAAGGCCGCAAAGACAGCTGGAAAACCGGCGTAACCATGGCCGATGTGAACGGCGACGGCCTGTTGGACCTTTACATCTGCTACTCGGGCAAGAAGGACGAGGCCACGCGCCGCAATCAGCTGTTCATCAACCAGGGCAACGCTACCTTCAAGGAAGAAGCCCAGGCCTATGGCCTCGACGACCCCGGCTACAGCACCCAGGCCGCCTTTTTCGATTTCGACAACGACGGCGACCTGGACATGTTTCTGCTCAACCACAGCATCAAGAAGATTGACAACATGGCCTTCGCCAGCCTGAAAGGCCAGGCGGATGTGCTATCGAGCAACAAGCTGTTTCGCAACGACAACGGCCATTTCACCGACGTATCCAAGGCCGCGGGCATTGTGCAGAACCCGCTCACGTTTGGGCTGGGTATTGCCGTGGCCGACGTGGACAAAGACGGCTGGGCGGATATCTACGTCACCAACGACTACAATGAGCCCGACTACCTCTACCACAACAACCACGACGGCACCTTCACGGACCAGTCGAAGCAGGTGCTGCGCCACCACTCGCACTTCTCGATGGGCGTGGACATTGCTGATTTCAACAACGACGCTCGGCCCGACATCCTGACGCTGGACATGATACCGGCCGACAACCACCGGCAGAAGTCCCTGCAATTGCAGGAAAACTACGAGTCGTTTGCCCTGATGCTGCAACAGGACTTGTACCACCAGTACATGCGCAACATGCTGCACCTCAACAACGGCGACGGCACGTTCAGCGAGATTGGGCAGCTGGCCGGCGTGTCGAATACCGACTGGAGCTGGTGCCCGTTGCTGGCTGATTTCGACAACGACGGCTACAAGGATATCTTCATCACCAATGGCTACCTGCGCGACTACACCAACAAGGATTTTCTGCGCTATTGGGGTGATTACAAGATCAAAAAGGCCATGGCGCGGGAGCCATTTCTGCTGATGGACTTGGTGACGGCCATGCCCTCCACAGCCGTGCCCGACTACATCTTCCGCAACAACCACGACCTCACTTTCACCAACAAGCAAACCGACTGGGGCCTGAACCAGAGCAATATGTCGAACGGTGCTGTGTACGCCGACCTCGACAATGATGGTGATTTGGAGCTGATTGTGAACACCATCAACCAGCCGGCGGCCATCTACCGCAACCGCAGCGTAGAGGATCAGCGCACCGCCTACCTAGCGCTCAAGCTCACGGGTACGGACAAGAACACCCAGGCTGTGGGCGCCAAAGTGTATGTGTACGCCGCTGGCAATCAGCAATATCAAGAGGTGAATCCCAACCGGGGCTACCTTTCGTGCGTGCCCACTACCCTACACTTTGGTTTGGGGAGCAGCTCGGTAGTGGATTCGGTGCGGATTGTGTGGCCCAACCAAACCCGGCAGCTGCTGACCAAGGTGAAGGCCAACCAATTGCTGAAGCTGACCGCGCCCCCCGCCGGCAAAAACCTGGCGGCCCGCCCGGCTCCCATCCCCAAAACCATGTTTCAGCCGGCCACGCCGCTGTTTGCTTTTCAGCCTGAAGAGGTGGCCCTCAACGACTTCAAGCGCCAGCTGCTGATGCTGTTTATGTACTCCAAAACTGCCCCCGTGCTCACGCAGGCCGATGTGAACAAGGATGGGCTGGATGATCTATTTGTGAGCGGTGCGCCCGGCGAGCTGGGCCGCCTGTACATACAGCAGCCGGGCGGTACCTTCCGGGAGCAGGCGTTGGCGGGCAGTGCCACGCCGGCCGCGGGCACAGTGGCCGCGGCTACCTTCTTTGACGCTAACGGCGACTCCTACCCCGACCTCTACCTGGCCAAAGGCGGCTATGCGCTCTACGAGGCTGGCACCGCTGACTTGCAGGATGAACTGTATCTCAACGACGGCCACGGCCGCTTGGTGCTGGCTCCCAACGCCCTACCCGCGCTGCACGGCAGTAGCAAAGGCTGCGTGCGCGTGGCCGATATAGACGGCGACGGCGACCAGGACCTTTTTGTGGGGGGCCGCGTGATTCCCGGCCAGTACCCGCTGGCGCCGCCCAGCTATTTGCTGCTCAACGACGGCAAAGGCAAGTTTGCGGCCGTAGCCGACGCGCCCTTTGCGCACGCTGGCATGGTGACGGATGCACAGTGGGTAGACCTGAATAAAGACAAGCGCCCTGACCTGGTGCTGTGCGGCGAGATGATGCCTCTTACGGTTTGGATCAACACGCCGCAGGGCTTCAAGGACCAAACGGCCGACTACTTTGCTACCCCGCAGCAAGGTTTCTGGTTCAGCCTGCACGTGGCCGATGTGAACCAGGATGGTCAGCCCGACATTGTAGCCGGCAACCTGGGGCTGAATACGCAGATACGGGCTACTCCCCAGCAGCCAGCCGAGCTGTACTATGCTGACTTTGACAACAATGGCTCCATCGACCCTTTCCTCAATTTCTACCTCGATGGCAAGAGCTACCCCTTCGTGAGCCGCGACGAGTTGAACGAGGTCATCTACCCCATGCGCCGCCGTTTCACCTCCTACAAGGCCTACGCCGACGCGACCATGCAGGATATTTTTCCGGCCGAGGAACTGAGCAAGGCTCGTAAGCTGGAGGCGAATGAACTGCGCACCATGCTCTACCTCAACCAGAACGGCAAATTTGCAGCTACTCCCCTACCTACGGAGGCGCAGTTTTCGGCCGTAACGCACATTGTCAGCGGCGACTACAACCGCGACGGCCACCCCGACCTACTCCTGCTGGGCAACCACTCCGACAACCGCTTGAAGCTAGGCAGCTTCGACGCCAACTATGGTTGCCTGCTGCAAGGCAATGGCAAGGGGGAATTCCGCTACGTAACCCAGCCTCAAGCCGGTCTGTGCGTGCTGGGCGACGTGAAATCAGTGAGCGAAATAACGGTTGGCAAGCAGCCCTACCTGGTGGTGGGCGTGAGCAACGGCGCCGTACAGTTTTACAAGAAGCAAAAATGACAAAGCAGGTCCTCTTCCTGATGAGCCTGGTGCTGGGCGGCCACGCATCGGTTTACGCTGCCGCCCCCCCTACCCCCCTGAACCCCGGTAAAGCCCTGGATGCCATCAACATGACGCTGGTGCACGATGTGGTGGCTCCCCCGGTGGCAGCGCGCTACTACGCGTACACCACACTAGGCGCCTACGCCATTGTATCAGCCCACAACAAGAGCCTGCCCGCCCCTACCCGCTTCATCACCGGCTACACCACCGACCTGCGGCTGGATACGGTGAAGGGCAAGTATGACTACCAGATAGCGGCCTATTACAGCATGCTGGAAGCAGCGCGCCTGCTACTACCCTCCGGCGAAAATCTGGCAGCAGAAGAAGAGGAGTTTGTGCGCGGCCTGGAGAAACAAGGCGTGAAGCCAGCTGTGCTGGCGCAGTCGGTTCGGGTAGGGAAACTGGCGGCAAAAGCGGCTGTTACGTTTTCCAAAGCTGACCGCTACAACCGCCTGAGCGCCTTGAAGCGCTATACTCCCCTGAAAGCGGAAGGCTCTTGGTACCCTACTCCACCCGCATACATTGAAGCGGTAGAGCCCAACTGGAAGACCATTCGGCCCCTCATGATAGACTCGGCCGCACAGTTCCGGCCGGCTCTGTTTGCGCCTTTCAGCAAAGACACGGCCTCGGCCTTTCATAAGCAGGTGCTAGCCGTATACAACATCTCGAAGCACCTCACCGACGAGCAGCTACAAATTGCCCAGTTCTGGGACTGCAACCCATTTGCAGTCAACACCTCGGGGCACATGGCCATCGGCTTCAAAAAGATCAGTCCCGGTGGCCACTGGATGAATATTGGGGCACTGGTGGCGCAGCAACAAAAGGTAGGATTTGACAAAACGGTGATGGTATTGGCGCTGGAAGGCATCACGCTGATGGACGCCTTTATCAGCTGCTGGGAGGCCAAATACGCCACCAACCGCATCCGCCCCGAAACATACATCAACCGCTACATCGACGTAAAATGGCAGCCGCTCCTGCAGACGCCGCCGTTCCCGGAGTACACCAGCGGCCACGCCGTCGTTTCCAATGCCGTGGCCGAAATGCTTACCTACCTGCTCGGTGATAATATTGCCTACCTCGATAACACCGAAATTCCCTTTGGCAGCGGCGAGCGGGCATTCACATCTTTCCGGCAAGCAGCCAGCGAAGCTTCCGTATCGCGTTTCTACGGGGGCATCCACTACATGGAAAGCATCAACAACGGCAACGAGCAAGGGAAGCAAATAGGCCGCTATCTGATAGCGAAGCTACGCAACGCCGGCCTGAAGCCCGTGGCAAGCCGGTAGACACAGATAAAACACCGCCTGTCATCTCTCAACTCGTCTGTCATCCTGAGCGGAGCGAAGGACCTTCTTACAGCAGAACGACGGACGTAATAACGATTCGTGCAAACGTGAGAAGATCCTTCGCTCCGCTCAGGATGACAGACGAGTTGAGAGATGACAGGCGGTGTTTTATCAGCCTGTCACTCCTCTACCCTACCGCTTCACCGTTTCTACCAGTCCCTCATCGTTGATGCGCAGGGTAGTGGCACCGGGCGCCATGAGGGTAGCCGTGAACTGTTGTGTAGTAGCTTCCAGCTGCAGCTGATTCGCTTGCTGGGCTACAGTTACTTGCGGCGCAATGTTCAATTCAGCCAACGATGACGCATAGCGGCCGTTTTTCTCGCGGTACTGCTGCTGGCGGTAGTACACCAGCCACAAGTAGCGCCGACGCAACTCAGAAATAGGCATCTCGAAGGCTGGCGCTTTGGCCTGGCGCGTAAACTGCAGGTAGCCCCACCGCTCGGGATAGTGCATGTTAATCACGCCCTGTGGCGACCATACCCAGTTGCGTTCGGGCAGGTCTTTGCCGGTGGCGTCTTGCAGCTTCACGTACTTGCCGTTGGCCGCCCGCGTGTCCCACTCTACCCTGGAGAAGTTGATGCGCCACAGGGTGCCCTCGGTAGGCGGCGCAAACGGAAAGCCCATCCGCACGGCCCGCAACGGAATAGCCATTTCCACGGTCCAGCTTTTGTCTTTGTCCTTGGGTTGGTTGAGGGTACCGTCGATGCTCACGCCGGAACGCAGGCCGGCCACATCCCAGCTGATGAGGGCGTCGCCGTGGTTGCGGTAGGGCTTGGGCAGGTACAGGTCGAAAATCTTGTTGAGGGCGTTTACCTCCACCTCAAAATACTGGTGCGTGTTGTCATCGGGGTCGATGAACACCTCAAAGTCATTGTCCTTGTAGATGATGTCGTCGTGGTGCGTTTGGTAGGCCCAGATGTGCGGTTCCTGCATGGTGGCAGCAATGAACAGCGTAGAGTCATTCCAGAGCATTTTCACCCGCGTCTGGTAGGTAGGCAGCGGCTTGGCGGCGCCTTCAATATCCACAAAATCTGAAGTCCAAGGGGCTTGCTGCCAGGCGCTTTCCTGCAGCTTGCCATCCATGGTAAGGGCCTGGGTGGTGTGCTGCACCACGTAGCCTTTGGGCGGTGTAAACAGGTGCTCCAAACCTTGGAGCGCCTTTTGATCCTGCGCCGAAGCTGATAACCCTACCCCACCGAGCAGGAACGTTAGCGTTGCTAAGCGCTTGAAATGGCAGAAGTGATGCATGCTTGCGATACTTGGTAAAAAACTGATTGATTCCGCTACAAAAAAAGAGGCTTTACCCTAAGTAGTAGGGTAAAGCCTCTTTTTCACTCAAACTAGAACGTCATTACGGTCTGTCCCACCACACGCGCGAGGTCAGCAGGTCGCCGCCGTTCAGGCTGGCTACACCCGACCGGTAGCCGGCAGGATTGTTGGAGATTTCAGCTGCCGGATATGGGAGACGACGCGGAATGGTCGCGTTGGTCACGTTGCCAGGGTAGTTCACGGGCGTAAGTACTGGGTAGCCCGAGCGACGCCAGTTAAACCAGCCTTCAATAAAGTTGAAGGTAGTAGACGTTTCCAGCCAATACTGCTCGTTGATCTGCTTGTAAGACGCCGTTGTCGATGTCGTATTCAGCGGGTTGGCAGCCACGTAGGCGGTAATGGTAGCAGTCGGCACAGTAGCCGCCGCGTCCATCTGCGCCAGAGATTCCATGGCGCTGCGCAGGCCGTTGGCGTAGTGCGTGGCAGCCGTACCGCCCACGTTCCAGCCGCGGGTAGCCGCTTCGGCCAGCAGAAACTCCGTTTCGGCGTAGGTCAGCAGGAAGTTAGGCGCGTTGCGCTTAACATACACGTTCACGCGGGGACGCGAGTAGTTACCCAGTGGGGCAATATCACCAGCAGCGCCCGTAGGACCCGGATAGTCGGCGCGCTTACGAATGTCGAAGTCACCGTTGGCCAGATCGTAGCCGTTGGGCAAGCCGCGCTGCACAGCGGGGTTGGTGTTGCCGGTCAGGCCTTGGTTGGCGTTGTTCTTTTCGCCGGCCTGCGGAATCTCGGCAATAACGCCCAAGCGTGGGTCGCTGTTGGTGCGCAGGTAGTCGATCAGGGTCTTGCTCCACTTCACTTCCCGGAAGTCATCGGTGGTGAGCAGGGCGCCGGACGTAGCATTCTGCGTGTCGCCCTGCGAGGCGTCGGTTTGGGCAATAGCGTTGTCAGTGGTAGCCGTCATCGTGCCACCGGCTACAGCCTTCTCGGTCCAGGTGCGAGCCAGGGTAGGATTCACCTTGGTCATACGCATAGCCACGCGCACCATCAGCGAGTAACCCAGTTTTTTCCATTGGGCCACGTTGCCGCCGTACAACAGGTCGCCAGTAGCCAGGGGCGCCGACGTGTCCAGGCTGTTGATGGCAGATTCCAGTTGCGTCAGCAAAGCCGGGTAGATGTTCTCCTGCTTGTCATAGGCAGGAGCCGTAATACCATCCTCCGCCTTCAGCGCCTCCGAATACGGAATATCCCCGTAGGTATCGGTGAGACGCTGATAGATCATCACCTTCATGATGTTGCTGATGGCAATGACGTTGGCAAAGCGCTCGGGACTCTGCGTATTGGCTACCCTAATGGCCTGCTCCAAGCGGCTGAGCGCCGTGTAGCCGTTGTTGAAAGTCAGAGCCTGATAGCCCCCAAAACCGCCTGCGTTGACGTACTTATCGCCGTTGCCGTAGTAGTTGAACGTACTAGCCAGCGCCTGAATGGCGGGAGCCTGGTACAGCAACTGCGCGTAGCCCGTATTGGCGTAGCCCAGCTGGCCATCGGTGAGCAGGTAGTTGGGGTTGAGGTTGTTGGCCGAGGCCGCGTTAGGGTTGGTATTGACGTCGTCGAAGCGGTCTTCGGAACAGGAAGTGCTCCAAAGCGCTGCGGTGAGTGCTATAAATAGGAATGGCTTTTTCATATTCCTGTATTACTTGAATTTTACGTTGAGCGTGAAGCCGTACGTGCGGGCGAAGGGTAGCGAACCACCCTCTACCCCAGCATATGCCACTAGGGGAGAAATTGTATTTTCCGGATCAATGTTATCCGTGCGCTTCATAATTGTGAACAAGTTACGACCTACCAACGACAGCGTCACGGCCTGGAAAGGAGTCTTTGCCAGTACAGCCTGGTTGAGGGTGTAGCCCAGCGTGAGCTGGCGGAACTTGATGAAGCTGCCGTCAAGCACAGCCAGGGCATCCACGTTGTTGATCAGTCTGGGATAGTATACATAAGCCGGCACCACAATGTCGTTGGCCTCATTCGTTATGTCCCCGTCACTGTTCATTTTCACCCCTTCAGCCACAATGCCTGTTTCGCGGCCTTCCAAGGTGGCTTTGTTCAGACCACGCGTATAAGAATAGTATTCCGTAGCCGACAGTACCTTGTTGTTGAACTTGTAGTCGATCAGGAACGACATGCTGAAGTTGTGGTAGTTGAAGTCGTTGTTCCAGCCGCCAAACAGGTTGGCAATGCCCGAGCCCATCGTCTTCAGTTCGCCCCGCATAGGTATGCCATCGGTTCCTATCACCACGTTGCCGTTGGCATCGCGCAGGTAGTCATACGCCCGGATTTGGGCAATAGGTAGCCCTTTCACAATGGCAATGTTGGCGCCACCGTTGGCTCCTGGGCGGTAGGTACCGGTTTGCAGCGGGTTGTTAGCAGCGTTATCAATGTCCAGTACTTCGTTTTTCAGCTTGGTGATGTTGAACGACGACGTCCAGGTGAAGGCACCCGTTTTCACTGGCGTTACGGTCAGGGCCGCTTCTACGCCGCGGTTCAGGGTAGAGCCCAGATTCACCGATCGGCTATTGAAGCCGGTAGCTGGCGACAAGCTGGCGCCTACAATTTCACCATCAGTTTTGCGGCGGAAGTAGGCCACGTCTAAGCCAATGCGGTTCTGGAAGAACTTCAACTCCGTACCTACCTCGTACTCGTTGAGGCTATAAGGTTTCAGGTTGGCGTTGGGCTGACGCGAATCAAACGAGGCACGAGGCACGCCGTTGATGGAGCGGTTGATGTTGTAGTAGAAACCCGTTTGGTAAGGCTGGGCCGGCTCACCGCTGGTTTCGGCATAGGAAGCACGCAGCTTACCATAGCTCAGAACCGAAGATTGCAGCAGATCCGAGAAGATGAAGCTAGCCGCTACCGAGGGCGTGAAGATGCTACGATCGTTGCGCGGCAGGGTAGAGAACTGGTCATAGCGACCCGTCGTGCTCAGCGTCAGATATTTATAAGTAACATCTGCGGTGTAGTAGGCCGAGAACGTTTCCAGAAGGTTATACTGATACTCTTGGGAAGGAGTACGCAGGTTGGAAGGCGAGTACAGGTAGGGAACAATAAACTGTCCGCCAAAGAGACGCGTAGCTTCGAAATTGTTGCGACGGAAGTTGGTACCCACACTAGCACTCACCGAAATGTCCTGGTTCAGATCTTTGCTGAACGACAGCAGTGCGTCGGTGTTTAGTTCCAGGCGCGAGCCCAGCGTCAGGTTTTCCAGGTTGCCTTCCCCGTTGGCCGAGTACAGCGTGCCGTAGGGCGCCACGTTGAAGCGCCGGTCGCTGGAGTAGTCGTAGCCTACCCGGCCTTGCAGGAACAGGTAGTCGGTGAAAGCATAGCGGGCCGACAGGGCGCTGATGAGACGCTTGCGCGAGAGGTCGTTTTTGAACTGGTTTACCACAAACCACGGGTTGCTGGCGTAGCTGTCGTTGTTCCAGGCCGTTTCCAGGCCGTTGTTGTTCGGGTCGTAACCTGGGCGCAAGGTAGCCTGGTTGATGTTGGGCGCCAGGAAGATGATGTTGTTGGCATTCAGCGGGGCATCGCTCAGCTGAGGACGGTTGTTGTCCTTCTGGTCGATGTAGTTGGCCGTCAGGTTGAAGCTCAGCTTCTTGGTCAGGTCGTACTGAGTATTGAAGTTCACCGTGCGGCGGTCCAGGCCACTGTTGCGCAGAATCGACTTGCTGTCTAGGTTCGATACCGACAGGCGGTAAGTACCCTTCTCGCCCCCACCCGACACGGCCAGCGTGTTAGTCCAGGCTGGTGCCGTGCGGTAGAAGTCTCTGATATTGTTCTTCTGCAAAGAATAGGCATGCTCCTGCCCATCAATGCCGATAACAGGCTGGCCGTCCAGCCGCTCGCCCCAGGCCGTGTTGCCCGAGTTGATGGCCGCAGCCCGGTCGGCGGGGCGCACGCCCTGGCTACCCTGGCCATATACCGTTTGGAAATCAGTATCGTCTACTGCGCGGGTGAATTGTAGGTTGGTGTTGTATTCGATGGTGGTTTTACCGCGGTTGCCGCTTTTCGTCACAATCTGAATAACGCCGTTGGCGGCGCGGGCGCCGTACAGAGCCGAGGCCGTCGAGCCCTTCAGCACCGTCATCGACTCAATATCATCGGGGTTGATGTTGCTGATACCGTCGCCTAGGTCGGCACCGCCCCACTCACCGGAGCTACCGCGCACGCTGTTGTCCATGGGCACACCGTTAATCACAATCAGTGGCTGCGAGGCACCCGAGAAGGACGTTACACCCCGGATGTTGAGGCGGGCCGAGGAGCCAGGGCCACCGCTGGTGCCACCCACGTTCAGGCCCGCCACGCGGCCCTGCAGGGAGTTGGCCACGTTGGTTTCGCGGGCTACGTTCAGCTTCTCGCCGTCTACCGTTGTCACGGCGTAGCCCAGCTTGCGCTCATCTTTCTTGATACCCAGCGCCGTTACGACTACCTCACCCAGTTGCTTGGTATCGTTTACCAGAATAACGTTGATGGAGGAGCGGCCGTTGACGGGCACCGTCTGGCTGATATAGCCAATGTAGGAAAACACAAGTGAGGCACCATCTGGAGCCGTCACGGTGTAGTTGCCGTCCACATCGGTAGTGGCGCCCTGGGTAGTACCGCTTACCACCACGCTCACCCCAATCAGTGGCTCGTTGCGGTTGTCGGTTATCTTGCCCGAGACTTTCGTCCCCTGTGCGTAGGCGTGGGCCTGACACAGCAGCAAGAGTAAAACAAGTAACTGTAAAGTTTTTCTTATCATGGTGTATGGAGTGAGAGAATGATGGAAATGAACTACTTACATGGATCGGTCTGCGTCTCGAACCCATTAAAGGGCACTAGTCGCTGTATGACCTGCCTACCAGGCAGCACATAGCAGTGGGAAATGATTGATGGGAAGGGTGGAATTCAGAGCGGCAGGTCGCACACAATCGGTTGCACGCATGGTACGGCAGTGGCAACGCATGGCAGACATACTCTTGCGGATGAACTTCTGCCAGACCAAGATATACGATTTTTCCGACATCTGGCAACCTGTTCTTAGCAACCATACTACGCACTTGAGGTAAAGCAGCTGGCAAAGGAATGAAATGTGTGCGTACACACAAAGTCACAACCATAACTATGCACTACTTTTTATAAACAGCCTCCAATCCGAACGCCGGACAGTAAGACGGAATGCATTCTTGCTCAAATAGTATTTTTCTTATAATACAGCTCTGCTTTTCTGCGTTTTTACCAAGTAAGAATCAGTGAGAATTGTAGCGGTATTGTAACTACCACTGTCTTGCTTACGGACTGTCTGCAGAAACTTACGGTAAACTGTATTTTAAGAAGCTGGTTTTTGGTGAATTAACTCAAACGTAATCATCGGTTAATTATAAAGCAAATAATATAAAATAAAAATGTGCGGGCACACGCACAAGTAAAACAGAATAAGTGGGCGCGCACGCATAAAGCTCTTTTCGTTGTAGAATATTATTGTATTTTAGTTGCCATTTTAGGACTAAAACCAGTAAATATGCACTGTTGCGGCTCTGGTGTGCTAGCAGGAGCCAACTACTAGTTGCTGTACACAGCTCCTACCCCTCTTTTGCTGAAAACCAGTCTCCCTTCTCCACTAACAAACTGCTGTACTACACCCTGTTTTCGTCTTGTTCCGGGAGGGGTTTCGTTCTTTGCTACTGCAGCGTTGCAACGCCTATCGGATTGGAACGACCTTGCTGGCGGTAGCTACTTTTTGTGCAGTGGCACGCTTTGTGGCTGCGGCCCCACGGCTGGCTATTGCACTAGCTTTGGTGGTTCCGATGGCTAGCAACGGTAGCTTGTTCTGATACACCTCGATCGGCTACGCGGCTCTGGCAGCCGTATTCACGCAATACCCCACTCATTAGTCACTTACGCACGAGGTATTATTATGAGCAAAAATGCAGTACGCATTAAGGATATAGCAGCAAAAGCAAACGTTTCGGTAGGCACGGTAGACCGGGTGCTGCACAACCGCGGCCGGGTAGCCGAGGACGTACGCCAGAAAGTGCTGCTGATGATGCAGGAATTGGAGTACGAGCCCAACATGATTGCCCGGACCCTAGGCTCCAACCGTACATACCAGCTAGCGGCCGTGCAGCCCAGCCACACACTGGACCCCTACTGGCAGGCCCCGTGGGAGGGCATCAACAAGGCGGCGCGGGAACTGCAGCAGTACGGCGTGACGCTCAGAGTCTACCCCTACGATATGTCGCGGGTAGACTCTTTCCGGGAGCAGATGGAACTGGCTACGCAGGCGCAGCCCGATGGCATTGTGATTGCCCCGCTGTTCTACCGCGAGTCGCTGCCGTTTTTCGAGCGGTGGCAGCACGCCAAGATTCCCTACGTACTGTTCAATACCTACATCACGGAGATTAACCCGCTCAGCTACGTAGGGCAGGACTCCTACCAGAGCGGGTTTTTGGCGGGCAAGCTCCTGCAGTTTGGGCAAACGCAGCCGGGTACCTACCTCATTGCGCACATTGCCGAAGACATTGCTAACTCCGTGCATGTAACGCAGAAAGAACAAGGCTTCCGCGACTATTTTGCGCAGCTGCCCGCCTCGCAGACGGCTGGTATCACTGTCCGCAGCATCGACCTACCCTACCCCACCGAGCCTGCCTTTGCTGGTCGTCTTACCGGGCTACTGGCCCAGAACCAGCCGGTGCGGGGCATCTTCGTTAGTACGTCCAGGGCCTATGCCATTGCGCCCTACCTCCAGCCCTACGCCGCCGCCATCCGGCTGGTAGGCTACGACCTGCTGGAGGAGAATATCCACTATCTGCAAGAGGGCACTATCGATTTCCTGATCAACCAAAACCCTAAGGAACAGGGCTATTACGGCCTGTACGCTCTGGCAGATCAGCTCATTTTCAAGAAGGAAGTGCCTCCCCTCAAATACTTACCCCTGGATATTATTGCGAAGGAAAACTTACACTATTACGTAGAGAAATAGACGGCGCTGTTGGGAAGAGTTGAGCATAGGGATGCGACATGTTGCGTTTTGCCTTTGCAGACACTGCTTAAATAATTTGAGACGCGGCTACTCATCAGGCAGGTGAAACACCATCGTGCAACGACGAGACGCAAGGATACGTCTCCACCAGGCACGTCAGTTACTTGTCGTCACTATCCAAAAAGAAAGCCGGCTGCCTGAGGCAGCCGGCTTTTCACATAGCACGCGAGGTGTAGGCGCGTGCATTAGGTTAGGGCAGGATAGTATAGAGCAGCTTATTGTACTACGGAACGCGGCCGGCTGTCCGGCGCTACGCCCCAGGTAGGGCTGGGCTTGGGGCCCATCTCCAGCACCAATGTGCCGCCCTGCATCAGGTCCTGGTAGGTGATGTAGGACTTGGGGTAGGGCTGGCCGTTGCGGGTCACAGATTGGATGTACTTGTTGGTGGCGTTGTTGTTTTTCGCCTCAATAGAAAGCAACTTGCCACCGGGTAGGGCCAGCGTAGCCTGCTGCACCATGGGGCTGCCAAACACAAAAGCACCGTTGGCGGGGTTCAGAGGGTAGAAGCCCATGGCCGACAGCACGTACCACGCCGACATCTGCCCTACGTCCTCGTTGCCGATGATGCCGTCGGGCTTGGTGGTGTAGAACTGGTCCATGATGAAGCGCACCTTGTCGGCGGTTTTCCAGGGCTGGCCCACGTAGCTGTAGAGGTAGGTGATGTGGTGGCCGGGCTCGTTGCCATGCGCATACATGCCAATCAGACCCGAGATGTCGGGGGAGGCCTCCTCGCCCATGTTGCCCTGTACCGTGAACAACGAATCGAGCTTCTGTGTGAAGCGCTGCTCGCCGCCCAGCAGGCCAATCAGGCCTTCCACATCCTGGGGCACCAGCCAAGTGTACTGCCAGGCGTTGCCCTCGGTGAAGTCGCTCTTCATGTGCACCGACTGGAAGGGACTGAATGGGGTGCGCCACTCGGTTTTGGACACGCGGCCCCGCATAAAGCCCACGCTTTTATCGAAGTAGTTCTGGTAGTTTTTAGCGCGCTTGCTGAAATAGGCATAGTCTTCCTGCTTGCCCATTTTCTTGGCCATCTGTGCAATGCACCAGTCGTCCACGGCGTACTCCAGGCCTTTCGACACGTTTTCCACCTCGCTGTTAGCTGGGATGAAGCCCAATTCCTTCACCGCTTTCAGGCCGCTTTCGTCGCGCATGGCCGTGGTCTTGATGGCCTCGTAGGCCAGGTTGGCATCGAAGCCGTTGAAGCCTTTGAGGTAGGCATCGACCACCACCGGCACGGCGCTATAGCCTACCATGGTATTGGTTTCGTTGGCCATCAGGTGCCACACTGGCAGCTTACCCTGCTGCTGATAAATAGCCAGCATGGTATTCACCATGTCGTTCACCCGGTTGGTTTGCAGGAGCGTGAACAGTGGGTGCGCCGCCCGGTACGTATCCCAGAGCGAGAAGGTAGTGAGGTTAGTGAACGGCGCGTTTTTATGCACTTTTTTGTCCGTACCCCAGTAGTCGCCGTTGTGGTCGTTGAAGGTTGAGGGCGCAATCATGGTGTGGTAGAGCGCCGTGTAGAATACCTTTTGTTGGTCTGGGTTTTCAGTTTTGATCTGCACCTTGTCCAGCTCCTGGTTCCAGGCGGCATCGGCGGCGGCTACGGTTTTCTGAAAATTCCAGTGCGGAATTTCAGCCCGAATGTTGGCCAGTGCATTTTCGCTGCTTACAGGCGAAATACCCACTTTCAGCTTCACCTGCTCGCCAGCCTTAGTAGCAAACGTAACGATGCCCTTCAGACGATTGCCTTTATTGGCCGGTGTTGTATTACCCAACGAGTCTACTACTTGCACGCTGCTAAAGTCGCGGATGGGCTTCGATAGCACCGCCGCGAAATACAGGCGCTGGTCGCGGGCCCAGCCTTTGGAGAAGCGGTAACCTACCAAGGTGCTGTCGTTGAGCTTTTCTATGTGCGTATCGGTAGCCTGGTCCCAACCAATACCCTGCTGCAAGTCGATAATCAGGTGCGATTCTTTCGACTGGGGGTAGGTGTACTGATGGAAGCCTACCCGCTCGGAGGCGGTCAGCTCGGCCCGGATGCCGTAGCGCTTCAGCTGCACGGCGTAGTAGCCGGGGCGCGCAGTTTCGTCCTCGTGCGAAAACGCCGACACGTAGCTGCGGCTCTTATTCTTCACCGAGCCGCGCATCACCTTTACTTCTCCCGTAGTGGGCATCACCGCCACATCACCTAGGTCACCGATGCCGGTGCCGCTGAGGTGGGTGTGTGAGAAACCGATGATGGTAGAATCGGAGTAGTGGTAGCCCGAGCACCAGTCCCAGCCCTCAGAAATGTTCACCGGCCCCAACTGCACTGCCCCGAAGGGCACATTGGCCCCCATAAATACGTGCCCGTGGAAGCCCGTACCGATATACGGGTCTACAAATCGAGTGAGGCCCGTGGGGGCCGGAATGGCAGGAGCGGCCGTGGAGCCACCAGCAACCTTAGTTGTGCCCGAGCAGGCGTTGAACAAGGCAACGCTGCCAGCCAGCGCCACAATAGACCAGACAGAATGGGTGGAACTTAACTTCATTATACTATGGTGTTTATGCTTTCTGTGCATGGGGCTTTCTCGCAGTGTTTCGCAGTGTTATTTCCTCGCATGCACTGCGAAACACTGCGAGAAAATTCATTGAAATAGAGATTAGTGTTTCAACCAGCTAGCAGGTACTTGCTGTGGCTCACTGCCATCTTTGCTGTATTTCAGCAGCAGCGTGTAGCCACCCCCACCCTCTACAAAATCGAGGGCAATAGGGTGCAATCCTTTCGAGAGGGCTACCTGCCCGCTTTTCTCAATGGCCGAGTGCAGGCCGTCGTTGTCGACTACCATGCGGTCGGCTAGGCGCAGGGTACCGCCGTCGTCACAGGTGAGGTAGAAGGTGTAGACGCCGGTTTCCGGTACGTCGAGGTAGCCCCGAAACTGCACCCCAAACTGGTCGGCTTCCGCTTGCTTGGGCACCTGCACGCTGGTTACGGTGATGCTGCCATTGGCCTTGGCCTCCTGCATCAGCGCCGATTTCTTGAAGTAGCCGGTGAAGTACGTAGCCGTGAGGCCAGACGCCGGGGCCTTCGCGGCTACGGGCGTGGCGTAGGGCTGTTGCCTGTACCGGATGGTGTAGGTATCACCCCGCAGCCCCTCCGGCGTGAAGGCCACCAGCTTCACCGTGGTGGGCTGGGTGATGGGTAGGGCAGCCGGCAGCACGGGTGAGGTAGCCGTGGGCGTACTGCCATCGGTGGTGTAGCGCAAAATTAGTTGGTCGAGGGGCTTTTCTACCGCGAGAGTGGTGCGGTCGGTGAAGACGCTTTCCTCGGAGAAACCCGCCAGGTCGGGCACGCGGTAGTGCACGTTCAATAGGGCCAGGCGGGGGTAATGCTGGCGCAGGCGGCTGAGGTAGGAAGCGTACTGGTTTTTGTTGGTCCACACCACCTCGGCCAGCGCCGTCATGCGGGGCATTACCATATAGTCGGCGCGGTTTTCGGAGGGTATTTGTTCCGTCCAGAGGTTGGCCTGGGCGCCTAGGATGGCCTTTCGGGCGGATGTAGGGTCCAGATCGGAGGGCACTACCTCCAGCTGATACACCTTCTCCACGGAGTTCTTATCCGGCAGGTTATCGAAATAGAGCGTGCTCACCGGCGTCATAATGAGCGGGTTGCCGTTGTGAAGGGCTTTGGCGGGGGCGTCCTTTACCCAGCTGCGCCAGTACATTACAGTAGCCGAAGCGTCGATGCCGCCTTCCAGCATATCGTCCCAGCCAATCATCTTCTTACCCTTGCTCTGCAAAAACCGCTCGACGCGCCGCACAAAGTAGCTTTGCAGTCCATTCACGTCCTTAATGCCTTCCTTCTGCATCAGTTCGGTGCAGGCTGCCGTGCTCCAGCTGGTTTTCTCCACCTCATCGGCCCCGATGTGCACATAGGGGCTTGGAAACAAAGCGGCTACCTCCGTCAGCACGTTTTCCACGAACTCGTAGGTGGTTTCGTTGCAGGGACAGATGGGGGTTGAAAACAGCTTTCCCCAATCGTTTTTGCCGTTGCAGGTGAGGAAAGGGCAGGCCCGGATGGCAGCCATCATGTGGCCAGGCATATCGATTTCAGGAATGACCTCAATGTGGCGGGCCGCGGCGTAGGCAATGATGCCGCGCATGTCGTCCTGGGTGTAGAAGCCGCCGTACTCCGTCTGGCCGTTACGCTGCCGCAAGAACTTGGTCTCCAGCGCCATATCGGGATTATCCTTCGATTTGCGGATGCACGCCGAATCCTGGTTGTTGAAGGTACGCCACGCGCCTACTTCGGTCAGCTTGGGGTATTTCTTGATTTCGAGGCGCCAGCCTTGGTCGTCGGTGAGGTGCAGGTGCAGCTTGTTGAACTTGTAGAGCGCCAGCAAGTCCATGTACTTCTTGAGGTAGGCAACGTCAAAAAAGTGCCGCGACACGTCTAGGTGCATCCCGCGCCACGCGTACGCCGGTTGGTCTTCGATCTGCACGGCGGGCAGCGTCAGGGGGGTAGCGCCTTTTCCGGCCTTCTCAAGGGTAGGCGGCAGCAGCTGCCGTACCGTTTGTACCGCCCGAAACATGCCGGCTGGCTCACGCGCCGCCAGCGTCACCTGCTGCGGCGTGATGGTCAGCTTGTATCCTTCCGGCGCTGTTATCGAAGCATCGTAGCGCAGCTCAATGCTACTAGCTCCGGCTTTCTTCGTGGTTTTCAGCGGTGCCCCTACCCCGTTTGTTAGCAGCAGTTGCAGTTGCTCAGCTTCCTGCGCAAAGCGTTTGCTCTCCTTGGATAGGGCCAGTTGGGTGGCTTTGGTAATGGTGAACGTGCCCGTTGCCGGCGTCAAGGAGGCAGGGTAGGGAATCAGCGGGTAGCGCTCGGGAGCGGTTTGGGCGGAGGCTGAACCGGTAGTGAGAACCAGAAGGAGCAACCACAAAAATCTTTTCATAGGTAGTGTTCAACGTTGCGCCTCCCCCCCGGCCCCCTCTCCGAAAAGGAGAGGGGAAGCCACGGCGGCACGGTTTATTACCTTTGTTTCTAAGCGAAATCGTTCAGCTTCCCCTCTCCTTTTCTGAGAGGGGGCCGGGGGGGTGAGGCGCCCCGCGGAGGGTGCCCTCCCTCCCCTACTGCGCCACCGGCACCACCTGCTTTGCCACGTTCCACCCTTCTACCGATACAGCTGGCGTGCCTGCTTCCGCACCGGGCGTGTAGTCCAACGTGATAGTCTGGCGCCCGCCGGGCAGCACCGACACGTAGTTGTCGCTGTAGAAGGTAGGCAACACACGCTTCTGAGTTTGCTGGTTTACCAGCGACACGCGGTTGAAGAAGGCAACGGGCTGGTTGGCGGGGTTGGTGAGGGTTACTTCTACCTTGCCGGGTGCGGTTTGGCGGGCCGAGACGCCCAGGGGCGCCTTGTTCATGGTTTGCAGACCCGAGTATTGCCCTTTGGCATCGGGTATCCAGTAGAAGTTCTGGCTCACGGGCTGCTTGTTCAGGTCCTGCAATTGCAGCATCAGGAATGTGCCTTTCTCCCGCGCCAGCTTGCGCATCGTGCCGGCAATGGGCAAGTATTTCTTGGCCTGCGAGGGGTTGATTTCCACAATTACCTGCGTGAGGCTGGTTTTCTTGCCGGCCATGTCATAGGCGTCTACCACCAGCATCAGGTCGCGCTTAGTCTCGAAGGTGTTGTTCACCAGTACCACGGCGCTATCCACGGGGTTGTACATCACGTGCAGCGGCTCGCTGCCGGTGCGCAGACCGTAGAGGCAGGCGTTGGGGTCGAGGTAGTAGTCGTACATCTGGCCGCGCAGGGCGGTCCAGGGGTTTTGGGTTTTCCAAATGATGCTGCCCGTGTACCACTCCCACATGTGCGAGCTGAAACCCTCCATCAAAGCGCGATACTGGTCGTAGTTCACTAGCTGGGCTTTCAAGCCGAAGTCGCGCACGTTTTTGGGCGCGCCGTAGGGTAGCAGGTGGTCTTCGTAGCCGATGTAGAGGTGGTATTGCCACACCGAATCTACAGCCTCCGTGGGCTTTTTATCAGCGCCGAGGTAGCGCGGGGGCACCATGTTGGCTGGCGGAACAAACCGCGCCAACGACTCCTCATCGCCTACCCCTACCGAGCCCACTTCCGAGTTGAAGGGGTAGGTGCGGTGCTGCCAGAAGCTGCGTAGGTTCTGAATGCCATAGGGCCCGTCGCCGTTGCCGCCCTGGTTGTTGTACGACATGCTATCCGAGTTGGAGTAGGGCACAAACCAGCGCGTGCCGTCCAGCTTCGGTAAGACAGAATCTTCCAGTGCCGTGAGGATGTCCTTGGGCGGGGTGATTTCGTTGCCACCGCACCAGATGGCCAGCGAGGCGTGGTTGCGCACCATTTTCACCTGGTCCGCTGCTGATTTGATGAACAGCTGGTGGTCGTTGGGGTACTGGCGGCGGGTCCACTGGTCCTCTAGCTTCATGGGGTCTACCCAACGCCCGTTGGCGTCGCCCGACATCCAGAAGTCCTGCATCACCAGCATCCCATACTTGTCGCAGGCCTGGTAGAACTCGGGGCGCTCCACCAGCGCGCCGCCCCACACCCGAATCAGGTTCAGGTTCATGTCGCGGTGAAAGCGGATTTCGGCGTCGTAGCGGGCATCCGTGAAGCGCAGCATGGCGTCGGAAATAATCCAGTTGCCGCCCTTGATGAAGATTTTCTGCCCATTCAGGTGTACCTCCATGCTCTGGGTGGTGGTGTTCCATTCCCGCTGAATCTCGCGCACACCTACCTGTACCGTTTCCTCATCCGACACGGTTTTGCCGCGTACCAGGAATTGCAGCTTCGACTCGTACAACGGCTGTTCGCCGTAGCCGTTGGGCCACCACAGTTTGGGGTTGGGTAGGCTGAGGTCTTTGAGGCTCACCTGCTGGGTGGTGCGCGCCGGAATGGTCACTTTCTGCTCCACCGTGCGACCATCTATGGTATAGCGCAGCACACCCGCCACGGCCTTGGCAGTTGGGTTGTCCAGCTCTGCCGATACTTGCACGGTAGCCGGCGCCTGCGGACCGGTAGGCTTGCGCTTGCCCGGCACGCGGGTGATGATATGCGGATTCTTAACGTTGATCTGCTGGGTTTTCTCAATCGTCACCTTGTCCCAGATGCCGGTGTTCCGGTCGCGGATGGGCTGAATCCAGTCCCAGCCGGCGGTGTACTGCGTGGTGGCGTTGCGGGCAATAGTGCCGTCGCCGCCCTGGCCGCCGTTGGGGTTACCCACGGGGTCGGGCGGGTACACGATAACGGCCAGCCGGTTTTTGCCGTCCTTGGCCAGGTAGGGCGTCACGTTGTAGGTCTGGCGCAGAAACATGCCGTGGTGGGTCTGCGCGTTCAGCTTCTGGCCGTTCAAAAACACGTCGCAGCTGTAATTCACGCCGCGCAGGTGCAGCCAGGCCTGCTCATCGCCCGTAACTTTTTCGGTGAAGTCTTTGGTGAACCAGTAGGTGTAATAGTCCCTACCCGTGCGGTAGATGTCGGGTATCTGCTTGTTGTTCATCCCGTAAAACGGGTCGGGCACTTGCTTGTTGGCCAGCTGGGTCGTAAGCACGGTGCCGGGCACCACGGCGGGCTGCCAGCCGCTCAGGGCATATGTAGGCTGCGAAAGCGCGGCTCCATCTACGCTCACTTTGCTTTTGGGTGTGGCCTGCCAGCCCGTGTTCAGCTCGTAGCGCTGCTGGGCAAGCAACGGGGTAGTCAGGAGAAGAAGCGGGAGCAGGAGTTTGTGTGGTGACATTCGAAAACGATGCAGACGTAGGTGTTGGTAAGCGAAAGCGGAACCTCACCCCCGGCCCCTCTCCTCGGGGAGAGGGGTGCCAGACGGAAGGTGAATAGTGAAGTTGTGAGTAGTGAATTATTCCCCTTTCATTACTTACAGATTCACTACCAGAACGCACCCCTCTCCCCGAGGAGAGGGGCCGGGGGTGAGGTTTTACCGGCGCACTTTGTGCCCGGCAAGACCGTAGTACAGGATGAACAGATAGCAGGGAATCACCAGCCAGTAGGCCTGCTGGGGGCTATAGGCATCGGCCAGGGAACCATAGAGTGGCGGCAGCACAGCGCCGCCGGCAATGGCCATAATCAGGAAGGACGAACCGATTTTGGTGAAGCGGCCCAGGCCCTCGATGGCCAGCGGCCAGATAGCCGGAAAGATGAGCGAGTTGGCTAGCCCCAGCAACGCAATGAACAGTACCGATGTGATGCCGCTGGTGAACAGCGCCCCCAGGGCAAACGCTACCCCAGCCACGGCAAACACCTGCAATGCTTTTTCCTGGGAAATAAACTTCGGAATGGCCACAACACCAACGAGGTAGCCCACAATCATGGCCCCCATCGTAAACGTGGTGAAAAACTTAGCCGTTTCCAGTTCAATCCCCTGCGCATTACCGTAGCTAATGATGGTGTCGCCGGCAATAACCTCTACCCCCACATAAACAAACATGGCTAGCGCGCCCAACAGCAAATGCGGAAACTGCAACACACTGGTTTTGTTGGTGTTGGCAGCAGCCACGGTTTCATCCTCGTGGTCGGTGTCGATTTCGGGTAGAGAGGAAAAGTAGATCAGTACAGCCAGCAATACCAGCACGGCCGTCATGAGCAGGTAGGGCGTGATAACGCGGGTAGCCAGCGCATCCAGCTCGGCGGTTTTGGCTGCCACGCTCATCGTGCCCAAGCGGGCTACCAGGGCGTCGGCGTCTTTCAGCGCCACGGCACCCAGGGCCACCGGAGCCAGCGCACCGGCTATTTTGTTGCAAATGCCCATCACGCTGATGCGCTTGGCAGCGCTTTCGCGCGGACCGAGGATGGTGATGTAGGGATTAGCCGCCGTTTGCAGCACCGCCAAGCCCGTGCCCTGCACAAACAAGCCAAACAGAAACAGCCCATACGTACGCGTGAGGGCCGCCGGAATAAAAATCAAGGCCCCCACGGCCATGACTAGCAACCCCACCGACATGCCGTTCTTGAAACCTGTGGCTTTCAGCACCCACGCCGATGGAATGGCCATCACGAGGTAGGAAATGTAGAAAGCAAATGCCACCAGGTAGGCCTCGAAGTTATTTAGCTCGCAGGCAATGCGCAGGTAGGGAATCAGCACCGAGTTCAGCCACGTTACGAAGCCGAAAATGAAGAACAGCGCCCCAATGATGACAATGGACCTGGTTTGCTGCGTGCTGGTGGTGGGCACGGCCGCCGAAGACGTGGGAACTGCTTTCGTCATGGTGTATGGATTGAGAATAAGGCTGAATAGACGGTTAAAGGGGCAGTGTTTGGGGAGTAGCGGGGCTAAGATCCTGCTTCATTTTGCACAGGGCCGCGGCGCCCAGCACGGCCGCGTTGCGCAGCTTGGAGGGTGCTACCACCAAGCGGTCGGTTACTAGGCGGAAGGGAAACTCGCGGATGCTGGCTTCCATGGCCTCCCGAAAAAACTCGTAGCAGTGGCTCACCGATCCGCCCAGGAAAATGGCTTCCGGCGCCAGCGTGTGCAGAATCATTTTGATGACGTTGCCCAGGTGGCGGCCGTAGCTGGCCAACGCCTCCAGAGCGCGGGCGTCGCCGGTGCGGGCCTGGGCGTGCAGGGCGCCTCCCTCTTGCTGGTACTGCTGCACGAAAAACTTGCCGCTGCAATAGTCCTCCACGGTTTTGTCGAGGTAGGGCAGGCAGCCGAACTCGCCGGCGCTGGACAGCACGCCGGCGTGCAGGTCGTGGTTGATGATGATGCCCGCGCCCAGCCCTGTGCCCAGCGTAATACCCACCAGGTTGGCGTAGGGCTGGCCCTGGCCGAAGATCTTTTCGCCCACGGCAAAGGCATTGGCATCATTGGTCATATACACGGGCTGCGCGAAGTGGGCGGCGAGGTGCTCCTTCAGCCGCACTTCCCGCCATGAGGGGATATTCTGCACGTTGTGCACTACGCCCTGCTGCTCGTCTACCAGCCCTGGCACGCCAATACCAATACCGGCTACGTCGGCCGTATCCAGCATCAGTTGAATATGCCGCACCAGTTCCCCCAGAATCTGCTCCTGTGGTGCCTGCGCCGAGGTTTCGAAGCGGACTTCGTGTACAATCTGCCCATCCTGCACCACGCCGATGTGCACCTTGGTGCCCCCGATGTCGATGCCGATGTAGTTGGTGTAGGTCATTCTATTTACTTCTGCGCGCCTACCCGAAAGCGGCCTGCTGTGTGCGTGTAGCGGAAAGTTTCACCGTTTGTCTTGCTCCTGTCATCCTGAGCCTGCGAAGGACCTTATCACGTGAAAACAAGTCGTTGTTACGTGATAAGGTCCTTCGCAAGCTCAGGATGACAGGAGTAAGAAACTACCCTACCCCCTTAAAAATGCCAGCGCACGAAGGCCTCCATGGCCTCGTAATCAGCTAGGCCTAGGTTGTCGTATTGCAAGGCAGTTTCGCGGTTACGCTGCTCGGCGCGCACCCAGAACTCGCGGGAGTCGTCGCCGGGGAATACGGGCGTGTCTTTCTGGCTTTGGTGCTTGAAGATGGCGTTGCGCTTGCGAATCACCTCCAGCGGCGACAGGGGCACGGCCATTTCAATCTCGTAGGGCTTAAACTCGTGCCAGGCGCCGCGGTACATCCACACCCAGCAATCCTGCACCCAGTCCTCGGTCTGCTTCAGGCGGCGCAACGACTCAGCTATAATATTGAAGCACACAATATGGGTACCGTTGGGGTCGGCAAAGTCGCCAGCCACGAATACCTGGTGAGGCTTCACCTGTTGCAACAGCTCCATGGTCAGCTCAATGTCGGCGTCCGTTACGGGGTACTTCGACGTTTTGCCCGACTCGTAGAAGGGTAGGGCCTGGAAGTGAATGTGGCTGTCGGGCAGACCGGCGTAGCGGGCGCCCGCAATAGCCTCGCTCTTCCGGATATAGCTCTTCACGTTCCGAATCTCCTGCGTATCCACCTGGTTGGGCTGCTTCTGCTGGATAAACTGGCGCATGTTGTCGTACACCGTTTGCAGCTCGCTGCTGTCGCGACCCAGGCTGTTTTCTAGGTCAATGGCAAACTCCATGTAGCGCAGCACGTCGTCGTCCCACACCGCGGTATTGCCCGAGGTCTGATACGCCACGTGCACATCGTGGCCCTGGTCGATGAGGCGGATAAAGGTACCACCCATTGAAATCACGTCGTCGTCGGGGTGGGGCGAGAATACGATGCTGCGCTTTTTCTCGGGTAGGGCGCGCTCGGGGCGCTGCGAGTCGTCGGCGCCAGGCTTGCCGCCGGGCCATCCCGTGATGGTGTGCTGCAGCTTATTGAAAATGTGAATGTTGATGTTGTAGGCGGGGCCGCGCTCCGTGACCAGCTGGGCCATGCCGTTGTTGTTGTAGTCCTCTTCTGTGAGCTTGAGGATGGGCTTGCGCAGGGTGTTCGACAGCCAAATCACGGCCTTCTTGATCAGCATTTCATCCCATATGCAGTCCTTCACCAGCCAGGGCGTGTCAAAGCGCGTCAGCTCCGATGCGGCGTCGGCGTCCAGTACAAACTCCACGTTGTCGGCCAGTTGCAGGTAGGTAGCCGGCACCTCACCCGACACCTCGCCTTCCACCGCTTTCTTAATGATGGGCGCTTTCTTGCCGCTCCAGGCCATCAGGATAATCTCACGGGCCTTGAAGATGGTGCCGATGCCCATGGTAATGGCCTTGGTGGGCACATTTTCCTTACCGCCGAAGTCGCGGGAGGCGTCGCGGCGCGTGAGGTCGTCCAGCGTCACCAGGCGCGTGCCCGAGTTGGGCGCCGAGCCGGGTTCGTTGAAGCCTACGTGGCCAGTGCGGCCAATGCCCAGAATCTGCAAATCCAGCCCGCCTGCTTCCTCAATCTGCCGCTCGTAGTTCAGGCAAAACGTCACTACCTCCTCCAGCGCCAGCGTGCCGTCGGGGATGTGAATGTTTTCCCGCTTGATGTCGATGTGGTCGAACAGGTTTTCGTTCATGAACGTGACATAGCTCTGCGGCGCGTCGGGCTGCATAGGGTAGTACTCATCCAGATTGAAGGTCACCACGTTCTGAAAGCTCAGGCCCTCTTCCTTGTGCAGGCGCACCAGCTCCTCGTACACGCCTACCGGGGTAGCACCGGTGGCCAGGCCTAGCACGGCCTGCTCGCCGGCCTCCTGCTTGCGCCGGATAAGCCGCGCAATGCGCTCGGCCACCTTCACGGAGGCAATCTGCTTATCGGGGTAAACGGTTACCAGCAGCTTCTCAAAACGAGTTTCTTCGAGTAGGTTTAATCGTGCCATAAGCGGTGTAGGTGAGGGGGTAGAAGGGTTGTTAGGCGGTTGGAGGTTGCGGGACGGAGCGGTAAAACTTGAAAGAAGGCGGTAAGCAGGTAGGTAAAGCGGAGCAAGGCTGCTAATTTTTAATCACACAGAGTCCAAATGCGTTTCGAATACGTTTTCCATGACCGTGGCCACGGAGCCCAGAATCATAGCGTCGCGGCCTAGCTCCGATACTACAATGCGGGTGTTTTCGCGCAGCTGCTTCATGCAGTAGATGGTAATGGCTTGTTGGATGGCGGGCACCACAAAGGGCTTGGCCTGCGCAATCTCGCCACCCAGAATAATCAGCTCGGGGTTGAACAATTGAATCAGGATGGCAATGCCTTTGCCCAAATTCAGCCCTACCTCGGCCAAGATGTTGATGGCAAACTGGTCGCCATCGTGGGCGGCACGGATGACCTGCTCTACTTCCAGCTGGTCTATTTCGGTTTCCGACAGGGCTTGCAGCTGCGTGTTTTCGCCGGCCCGGATGCCCTCCTGGGCGTTGCGTACGAGGGCGCTACCCGAGGCCACGGTTTCCAGGCAGCCGCGCTTGCCGCAGTGGCACAGGCGGCCATCCTCTACCAGCGGAATGTGCCCAAACTCGCCGGCAAAGCCCGAAGCGCCGCTGCGCAGCTTGCCGTCCAAGATCATGCCCAGGCCCACACCCCAGTCCATGGACAGCACCAGCACGTCGCGGCGGCCGTGGGCCAGTCCAAAGCGGTATTCGGCCAGGGTAGCACTTTTCACGTCGTTCTGGATGTACACGGACTTGCCAAACTTACGCTCCAGTAACAACTGCAACGACTCGGCCGCTCCCGGCACACGCAGATACGTGTGGTTGTTGCCCTCCTTGGAGGCTACCAGACCTGGCATATTAATGCCTACCCCAATTAATTTCTCTGGGTCGATGCCCGACGCCTCAATTAGTCGCGTGGCCTGCTCGTGCACTTGGTCCACGGCTTGCAGGTCCTGCGTCACCTCAATCGGGAAGGTCTGCACACCAGTGACGGGGCTGTTGTTATTATCGAAAATAGCTAAGCGTGCCTTGTACTTCTCCATGTGGATACTCAAGACAAACAGCGACTTATCCCGTAAACCGTACAGCTCCGGCTTGCGCCCACCAATGGATTTGCCCCTACCCTGCTTTTCCACCAAGCCCTCGGCAATCAGCTCGTTCAGCATGGCCGTGGAGGTGGGCGCGCTGATCTGAAAACGCCCGCAGATGTCGGCGGTGGTCTTAGCACCCTTTACATACAGGTGCTTCACAATCTTAAGCTTCTGCACGTATTTGCGCCGTTCCACATTATTCAGCCCGGCCAGAAAGGTATCCTCCAAGGCTAATAGTGAACTCATGCTAGCGCGCTTCTTATGATTGGTGTCTCAAGAAGCTTACTTTTTTCAACAAGTCAAAGGACTTTACTAAAAATTTAATAAAAGATTATCTGATAGAAAGAAAAAATAGCGAAACGTACTGCTTCGATAAGCTCAGCAGGACATTCTACTAGTTATAAAGTAAAGTTGCCACCTATTTCCCTCCACCCTGCAACACCACGTGCTTGATGTTTTTGCGGTCGTAGGTGTAGGTGATGTGCACGCGGCCGTCGCGGGTCTGGATGATGGCGGGGTAGCTGTATTCCTCTTTGTCGCCGTTTTCGAGTACGGCCACGTCGTTCCACTTCTGGCCATCCCGCGACTGCGCCACGCGCAGCTTGCCGCGGCCGTTGAACCAGTCCTTGCCCGGCACGTCGGGGTTGTAGACAATAAGCTGAGAGCCGTCGCGCAGGGTTACGGCGTCGGTGCCAGAGTTGGGATTCAACAGGGTGGTTTTCGACAGCTTGCCCCAGGTATTGCCGTTGTCAGTAGACCAAGCCTGCACCACGCTACCCTGCTTGCTGCGGCACAGCAGCTGCAGTCGGCCACCGGAATAGCGCAAAATGCTGGGCTGAATAACATCCAGCGCCGAGGCCGTGTCTACGGGAATACGCTGCCAGGTCTGGCCGCGGTCCGTCGATTTTTCGAGGTGCACTTTCCAGCGGTCCGTCGTTTCCTCCACGCTGGATGGGGACAGGATCGTGCCGTTGGCCAACTGAACAGGCTTGTTTTTGATGGGCCCCAGAATACCCGACGGCAAGCGGCGCGCCGTGGTCCAGGTCTTTCCCTCGTCGGACGAGGTTTGCACCATACCCCACCATTCGCGCGGGTTGGGGCCTACTTTATAGAATAGCAACAGCTTGCCCTGCTGCTCCCTGAATAGCACCGGATTCCAGGTAGGGTAGCGCAGTGTGTCGTTTACTACCCCCGTCGCCACGCTTTTTGGTCTCGACACCTGGCCCTGCTTATCGATGGTTGCCAGCCAGATAGCCACGTCCTTTTGCCCCTCACCCGAGCCGCCAAAGCAGGATACCAGCAGCTTACCGTCTGATACCTCCACCAGCGTGGAGGCGTGGCATTGCCGGAACGGTGGATCCGGAAACAGCACTTCTTCCTTCATCTTCACCCAATTAGACTGAGCCGAGACGGATAGGGGTAGCAAGATGGCGGCGAGAAGAAGGTGCTTTTTCATAGCTTGAAATAGAGACACAAAATGTTGTATCTCGTCGTTGCTGTAGCCGGTCTACTTTAAGTTGATTCGTTACGCACAATTCGCCTACCGGTCCGACGCCTCCGACGTCCGACCGGTAGGCGCCATCTACTGCGCGGCCGACAGCCGAATGGGCTGCTTCACTTCAAAATCAGCTTTCAACCGGATATCCTCCGATGAGGCCCCTACCATCACGGTGAAGGCGCCGGGCTCTACCACCCATTCCATCTTCGGGTTCAGTAGCTTCAGGTCTTCGGCAGTTAGCTCAAAGGTTACTTCCCGCTGCTCACCAGCTTTTAAGGTGATGCGCTGAAATTTCTTGAGCTGCTTAGCGGGCGTGACGGTGGAGCTTACTTTATCATTCAGATAAAGCTGTACCACTTCGTCGCCGGGTCGGGTGCTGGTGTTTTTCACGGTGCAACGCACCTGCACGCGCACGGCGCCATTGCTTTCCGCGGGGGAGGCTACTTGCAGACCGGAGTAAGCAAACGTGCTGTAGCTCAAGCCGTGGCCGAAGCTATAGAGCGGCTTGGCGTCCATCTCCACATAGTCGTGCTTAGCGGGGCTTTTGAAGTTGTAGTACACCGGCAGCTGACCCACGCTTTTCGGTACTGAGATGGGTAGGCGGCCAGCGGGGTTGTAGTCGCCAAACAGTACGTCGGCCACGGCATTGCCGCCTTCCTGACCGGGGTACCACGCGTCTACCATAGCCGGCACGTGCGCCGCCAGCCAATTCAGGTTCAGCGGCCTACCCTTAATGAGCACTACCACCACCGGCGTGCCGGTAGCGGCCACGGCCTGCACCAGCTGTAGCTGCTTGCCTAGCAAATCCAGCGTAGCGCGGTCGTAGCCCTCGCCGCTTTCCATGTCGCTGATGGGCTGATTGCTCTTGGCCGCCGTCACGGTGGCGGCGCCGGTGCTTTGGTATTCGGTTTTGAAGTCGCGGGCGCTGGAGCCACCCAGCACCACCACGGCTACCTGCGCCTGCTTGGCCGCCGCCACAGCCGCTGCAATGTCGGCCGTGGTGGTGTCGCGAATGGCGCAGCCTTGCACATAGGTGACCTGCGTGCCCTTGGCTACTTTGGCCCGGATGCCTTCCAATACCGTCACCACGTTTTCGTCGGGTTGGGGTGCGGTGTAGTCGCCTAGCTGGTTGTACATGTTGTCGGCATTGGGGCCGATGACGGCAATGCGTTGCAGGGTTTTGCTGAGGGGTAGGGCGTTCTGCTCGTTTTTCAACAGCACAATGGACTCGCGGGCTACCTGACGGGCCAGGGCCACGTGGGCGGGTGTTTTCACCTGCCGGCCTGCCTTCTTGGCATCGACGTACGGATTCTCAAACAGGCCCATGTCAAACTTGAGGCGCAGCACCCGGCTCACGGCCCGGTCCAGCACCTCCGCCGACACCAGCTTTTGGTCGATGGCCGCGTGCAGGGCCTTGTCGTAGCCGTAGCTGCTTAGGTCGCTGTCGAGGCCGGCGTTGAGGGCCATTGCCATTGCCTCGGCGGGTGTGGCCGCCACGTGGTGGTTGCCCATCACGCCTATTACGCTATTCAAATCCGACACCACAAAGCCCTGAAAGCCCCAGCGGTGGCGCAGCAGATCGGTCAGCAGCCACTCGTTGGCCGAGCACGGCACGCCGTCGATGGAGTTGTAGGCCGCCATCACCGACAAGGCCCCCGCCCCCACCGCCGCCCGAAATGGGGGTAGGAAACTCTGATACAGCTCGCGCTGGCCAGTGCTGATGCTGCCGCCGTTGTGGCCACCCTCGGGCACGCCGTAGGCCGTGAAGTGCTTGAGCGTGGACACGATGTTGGCGCCGCTTTTCAAATTATCGCCCTGAAAGCCCTGCACCATCGCCACGCCCATCTGGCCATTGAGCACGGGGTCTTCGCCATAAGTTTCTTCTACCCGCGACCAGCGCGGCTCCCGCGCTAAATCCAGCACCGGCCCGTAGCCAATATGGGCGCCCTGCGCCCGCGCCTCGGTGGCAATGGCCGCCGCCATCTGCCGGATCAGGGCCGGGTTCCAGGTGCTGCTTTGCCCGATGGAGGTAGGGAATACCGTGGTGCCAATGGCCATGTGGCCATGCGGGCACTCTTCGGCCAGCAGCAGCGGAATGCCCAGGCGGGTGCGTTCCACGGTGTACTTTTGCAGGGCGTTGGTGGCCTCGGCGGCCAGGGTCGGGTTCAGGCCGGTTTTCAGAGTTTTCTGAGTCCAGGGGTCGGCGCGCAGGGTGGCCCACAGGGCACCGATGTGGCGCTCGTCTATGGCCTTGCGGTAGGCGGCGCTGGTGCCCACGCGCTGGCCGTTCTTCTCGTACATCTCCCAGCCTAGCAGCGTGCCCAGCTGGCCTACCTTCTCCTCCACCGTCATGCGTCCCAGCAGGTCTTTCACGCGTGCTTCGGTGGCGGCGTTGCGGTCTTTATAAAGAGGTTTTTGTGCAACTGCCGGGACTACGCTAAATAAGCTGAGGCTGAAGAGAATGGGTTTTAACATGTTGGGGGGTAGAAGTAAGAAAGGATATTTTGCCGGGTCGCTGTAAAGACGCATCCCTGCGTCTTGGCATTGAACGATTCGGGCGCCGGACGTTCAACGCCAAGACGTGAGGAGTCCAGATTTCTACGCGGGCATTCAACGGCACACGCAAGGATGCGTCTCTACGGCGCAGGGCGGGTTGCCGATTTCACGGACTGCAATTGATCCAGAATCGGCTTATCGACGGTTTTCAGGGCTTGCTGCGGCGTGTCGTTTTGCTGCTCTAGTATCACCACCTCGTTCTGGCCTTTCTTGAGCCAGCAGCCGGGTACGTAGAGGGTTTGCTGAGGACCTATCTTCCAGTAGCGGCCCAGGTGGTGACCGTTCACGAACACGATGCCCTTGCCCCAACCGCGCATGTCCAGAAACGTGTCGCCGGGCTGCTTTACCTCAAAGCTGGCCGTGTAGAGGGTAGGACGGCCGGCTTTGTTTTTGGTAGCGTAGCGCGTCAGGTCGGGCACCTTGTCGAAGGGCAGTTTGTATATCTGCCAGTCGCCGGTAAGGGCCGCGCCACCGAGCGTCACGGGCTCGATGATGCCTTTAGTGTTGTGCACAATCTCGGCGCCGTAGTTGATGCGGCCCATGTTTTCAACCAGCAATTCCAGCGTACCATTGGCCGGAATCTGCACGTCCAGTTCGTATTTATTCTGCTGGCGGTTCAGCGTCCCTACCCGTTTGCCATTCACGTACACGGTGGCGTAATCGCGCAGGCCGGGCACCTGCAACGTGCCGCGGGCAGACTGCGCAAACCGCCGGCTGTATAGCACGTAGCCGTGGCCCTGGTTCAACTCCTCAAACGATAGTGGCTGGGCACTTACAATGGGCTGCATGCCGCTTTTCAGGTCAAACAACTCCACCGTTTTGTTCAGGATAATGTCGGGTATGGTTACTACGGGCAGCGGGGCGGGCACGGCCGGCACGCGGTACTTCACGTACTGCTGCATCAGTGCCCGCACAGCGGTGTATTTGGGCGTAGCCCAACCCGGCTCGCTGATGAGGGCGTCGTAGTCGTAGCTGGTAATGTCGGGCTGAATGTCGTGCTCTTTGTTGTAGTTGGCGCCCGAGGTGAAGCCAAAGTTGGTGCCGCCGTGCACCATGTAAAAGTTGAAGTTGACACCGTTTTTCAGGTAGGTTTCCACCTGCTTGGTCACCTGCTCGGTGGGCACGCGCACAAACGGCTCACCCCAATGGTCGAGCCAGCCGGGGTAGTACTCAGCCACCATATAGGGGCCTTTGCCGCCGTGGTACTGGTTCACAGCTGTTTTCAGAGCCTCCACGTTGCCCTCGCCGTTGGCGGTGGGTAGGGCGCCCGGCGTGGCGCCGCCTTCAAAAAGCCCTGCCGCATCGGAGGTAAAAAACGGTCCTTCAAAACCGGCTTCGGTCAGCTGCTGCTTGATGGCGGCGTTGTACTTCCGGTGCTCTTCCAGCGGAATATCCTTGCGCTGGTCCACGTACGAGCCAAACTCATTCTCCACCTGGGTCATGATGATGGGGCCGCCTTTACTCACCTGCAAGCCCTTCACCTGCGCGGCCAGCTTGTTGATGTAGACCCGGCACGAATCCAGAAACGGCTGGTTGTTGGCCCGAATTACCAGGTCTTTATTCTTCTGCAACCACCAGGGGTAGCCCCCAAACTCCCACTCGGCGCAGGCATACGGCCCCGGCCGCAGTATCACAAACAGGCCTTCCTGTTGCGCCGTTTTGATAAACTGCGCCACGTTGCGGCTGTCGGTTTTGAAGTCCCACACACCGGGCGCGGTGTTGTGGTAGTTCCAGAATACGTAGGTAGCTACCGTGTTCAGTCCCAGCGCCTTCATCATCTTCAGCCGGTGCCGCCAGTAGGGCTGCGGCACGCGGGCGTAGTGCATCTCCCCGGAGTGAATCTGGGTAGGCTTGCCGTCGTACAGAAACTGCCCCTTTTTTATCTCGAACGTGTGCTTTTTCTGCGCCTGGGTGGACAGGCTGGCGAGCAGCAGGAGGACGAGCAGGCAGCGGGGGAGCATGGGGTGGGGCATGGCAGGGCGTTCTGACGATTCACCTCACCCCCCGGTCCTCTCCCCGAGAAAGGAGCAGAGGAGCCGAGAGGAAATCAAGAGTTACTGAATCAGAAATACTATTCAAAATTTAATACTCAGCCGTTCATCGTCTGGCTTCCCCTCTCCTGTTGAGAGGGGCCGGGGGGTGAGGCGAATCGTTGTTTACTCCGCCGCGTAGGCAAAGGCCAGCGCGGGATAGGTGCCCGCTTGCTTGGCAAGGGAGCTGGGTAGGGCCACCGTTACCTTGTCGCCAGTACGCGTCCATTTCACCGATTTGCCGGTTTGCAGCAGCGTCATTTTGCTACCCTTCTTGGGCGTGTTGCCGGTCCAGGCGATGGTGGTGGGAGCCGCTTTGTCTTCGGGCAGGAGGGCAATGGCGTAGCGCGTGCCTTTTTTGCCCTGCGTAAAGTAGGTGCTACCGTCCTGGTAGCGGTCGGTGGCGCGGGTGCTGTAGATGGCGTCGCCGTTCACATCCAGCCACTTGCCAATGGCCGTAAGGCGCGTCACGGCTTCGTTGTCCAGCGTACCGTCGGGCTTAGGGCCTACCCCCAGCAGCAGGCTACCGCCCTTGGCAACCACTTCTACCAGGGAGTGAATGACTTTGGTGGGCGACTTGTACTTGTCGTTCGGCACGTAGCCCCAGTTGTTGGCCAGTGTGAGGCAGCTTTCCCAGGGGTTGTCAATCTTGTGGTCGGGCACGCGCTGCTCGGGCGTCTGGTAGTTCTCGTAGGGACCGTGCACGGTGCGGTCCACCATCAGCAGGCCAGGCTGGGCCTGACGGGCCATAGTAGCAATGCGGGGCATATCTACTTCCTGGCTGAACTCCGGAATGGGGGCGCCCCAGGCCCGTACTTCGTCGGTTACGGTTTCGCGGGGGCGCACCCAGCCGCCATCCAGCCACAGAATATCCATGGCGCCGTAGTCGTGCATCAGCTCACTTATCTGATTGTAGGTGAACTCCTTGTACTTATCCCACCGCCACGGAAACTTCTTGATGTCGTAGTTGACGTTGCGGTTGGGCGTGGCGTACTTCGACCACCAGAAGTCCTGCGAATGCCAGTCGGGCTTCGAGAAGTAGGCTCCAATCATGAAGTCCTGCTTCCGAAAGGCGTCGAAAATGTACTTGGCCACGTTGGCCTTGGGGTTGCCCTTGAACGGGCCGTTGGTAATCTTGAAATCCGACTGCTTGGTGTCGAACATATTGAACCCGTCGTGGTGCTTGGTGGTGAACACCAGGTAGCGCATGCCGGCTTTTTTGGCCACGCTGGCCCATTGCTCGGGGTTGAAGTTCACCGGATTGAAGTCCTTGCTCAGGCCCCAGTACCACTTTTTGTAGTCGTTGTAGGCCACAGTGCTGTCGCGCTCCACCCAATCCTCGGAGCATAGCTGCCACGATTCAATAATGCCCGGCACCGCGTACAACCCCCAATGCAGAATCAACCCAAACTTCTGGTCCTGCCACTTGTCCAGCTTTTTCTTCACCAGCGGATCAGTGGGTGCTTCATACAGCGTGGATTGCTGGTGGACGCCTTGCTCCTGGGCTTGCCCGGCACGGGCACAAAGCACAGAAAGAGAGGCCAGAGCCAGCGTACGGGTAAATAGATTCATAGAGAAGGGTGGTTGAATTGCGGGCAAAAAGTGGCGAAGCGAAATCTATACATTTCACCTACTTGCTTCCAATATAGCGAAGCGTTGCAATAAAGTATTGCTAAAATCAAAAATGTGCGCGCAAACGCACCGTATATGTGCGCAAACAACCCTAAATTAGCTATCCATAAAAGGCTGTTACTGACCAGCCGCAGCACTACCTTTTTCGCCTATCAACTTCTCAGCCCGAAACACGTTGTCGGCCGCCTGCAACACCTTCGCTTTCAGCTTCGGATTGTAGGTAGGATGCGCTTGCAAAAAGCTGCGAATAGTGGCGGCCGCAGTCGGCGTTTGGTACCAACGAAACGTAGCTTGCAGCCAGCTTTGCGGAAAGAAAATGTCGCCAGTTTGCTGAATTTCTTCGAGCAGCGCTAGGCTCTGCGGCAGGTATTTTTCGGAGGTAGCGGCGCGCAGCGGGTGGTGCAGGTAGCCCAGCGCCGAGAGCACCCAGGCTTCCTTTTGGCGGTTCTTGTCCTCGGCCAGGCCCGCAAAAAAGCCATCCCGCGTGGCTACATCATCCGACAGCGCTGGCAACAGATACTGCAAGCGCAGGCGGCGGTCGGGGTTTTGAATGCGCTGAAGCTGGGTTTGCAGGATTTGCTGGTGGCCGGGGTAGGCGCGCAGGGCCAGCGCGGCGGCCAGGTCGGTGTAGTCGTCTTCGGAGAGTTTCACGCCAGCGGGCGGCTGTTTGGTTTGCCAGATAGTGTGCAGCCGGTCCTGCGCGGCCTGGCTCAGGGTAATGCTGGCATAGGTCTTAAACAACTGCTTTTTCTTGTTCGGGGCGTCTACCTGCTGCATGGCCTGCCACAACTCCGATTCCAGGGTAGCGGCCAGGGTAGGGCGCTGGGCCGGCGGCGTGAAGCGCCAGAACACTGTGGTAAGCTGATCGAGCAATAGGTTCAAGTTCAGTTCCTCCGACTCCTGCGCCAGCAGCGGCCGCACCAGCATCAGCAGCTGCGCGGGCGATACAGCCCGGCCAGACAACATATTCTCTGTGAGGTTGATATACGCGGCGGCACGCATCACCGGGCTTTGCAGTTGCCCCAGGTAGGGCATACTTTGCGCATCTACCGGAAACAGCCCATACCCCTGCCCCGACGAGTTGAACAAGATAAAGCGCGGCGCGGGCTTGCCCTCCGCTTCGCGCACACGCACCTTGTCGGCGCGCATGTCCACGGTCAGTTCTTCCACGTGGTCGGCGTACACCAGGGCTACCTCAAACTGCTGCGGCCACACGCGGCGGCTGCCGTCCTCGCCTTTTTGGTCGATGTTGAAGCGCTTGATCTTGCCGTTTTGCACGCGTAGCCAGTAGTCGAACTGCGGGCGGCCGGGCTCGTTCACCCATACTTTGTTCCAGGCTTGCAGGTCGGTGGGCGTACGCTCGTCGAGGATATGGATGAGGTCAGGCCAGGTGGCGTTGTGGTAGGCGTAGCGTTTGAGGTAGGCGCGCAGGCCGTCGCGGAAGGCCTCCTGACCCATCAGCCGCTCCAACTGGCGCATCATAATGGGCGCTTTGTGGTAGATGATGTTGCCGTAGAGCGAGCCGGCATCCTGCAAATTATCCAGCGGCTGCCGGATGGGATTTGCCCCGGCTGTGCGGTCCACGGCGTAGGCGGCGGGGTAGTGGTCGGTGAGAAACTTCAGGTCGAAATTGCCATCAGGCTGGGTCACGACGCTGATTTTGTCGGCCATGAAGTTGGCAAATACCTCTTTGGTCCACACGTCGTCGAACCAACGCATGGTCACCAAATCGCCAAACCACATGTGAGCCGTTTCGTGGGCCAGCAGGTTGGCGCGGGCGTTCAGCTGGTCGCGGGTGGCGCCTTCGTCCAGAAATAGCGTACTGGCCTTGTAGTCGATGGCGCCTGCGTGCTCCATGCCGCCGTACTGGAAATCGGGCAGTGCCGCAAAATCGAACTTGCGGAAGGGGTAGGGAATCTGCGTGTATTCCGTCAGGAACTTCAGCGCTCCGGCCTGAATATCGAAAATCGGCCCCAGGCTCCGGCTGATTTTCTCTTGGTCGGTTTCGCGGTAGTAGAGGTGCATGGGCCGACCGTCGGGCTGGCGCGCGGTGTGCCGGAACTTACCCGCCACGAAGGCAAACAGGTAGGTACTGATGGTATCGGACGGCTGAAAGCGGTAGGTTTGCCGCGCCCCTACCCTGCTCGAATCGGCCACCGGCCCGTTGGCCACGGCCTGCCACTCGGTGGGCACCGTGAGCGTGAGGTGAAACACGGCCTTCACATCGGGCTGATCGAAGCACGGGAAAACCGTGCGGGCGCGGTCGGGCACGAGCAGCGTGTAGAGATACTCCGGGTTGCGGTTCAGCGACAAGTTCCCAGCCGTGAATTCGATGGCCACGCGGTTCTCCCCTACCCGCAAAGCTGCCGCAGGAATGACCAAGTGCTCCTGCTGCACCGTCAGCGGCTGCGGTTGACCATTCACGGTAATGCGGCCCACGTGGTCGGACTTTTCCTTAAAATCGAGTTGCAACGGCGCCGCGTTGTCGAGCAGCTGAAACGTGATTTCCTCCGTGGCCGGAATGGGCGCCGTCACCTGCGGCGGCACGTTGAAATGCAGTTTGTATGCCACTTGCCGCAGTACCCGCGTCCGGTGCTGCGCCAGCTCCTGCGAAACGCCAGTGGTAATGGCCGGCCCTTGCGCGTGGCCGAGAGTAGACAAAAAAGGAAGCAGTAGCAGCAGGTGTTTTGCGGAGAGCATAGCAGGCGTTGTTTCCGCCGAAAGTACGGTAACCATGCTAAAACTAGCGCTATAGAACTAGCTCCCCTCCCTTTTTAAGGAGGGGAGCTAGTTCTATAGCGCTAGTTTCTTTACGGGCGCGTGCAACTTCCCCCTACACCAGCAAAGCCAGGAAATCGGGTTTGCCGTTAAGGTATTCGTAGCCGAAGCCTTCTTCCACCATTCGGATCTTAATTAGCTCTTCGTCACCGGGTTGCTTCACCTCGATACCCACGAAGACCGGACCTTTTTCCTTGTTGTTTTTCTTGATGTACTGAAAGTGAATGATGTCTTGCTCGGGTTGCAGCACGTTGTTCACGAAGGTGCGCAGGGCGCCGGGGCGCTGGTTGAAGGTCACCATGAAGTAGTGCTTGAGGCCCTGGAAGCGCAGCGCACGCTCCTTGATATCCTCCATGCGGGTGATATCGTTGTTGGAGCCGCTGATGATGCACACCACGTTTTTGCCGCGGATTTCATCGGCGTACTGGCGCAGGGCCGCGATGCTGAGCGTGCCGGCAAGCTCCAGCACGATGCCTTCCTCGTTGTACATCTTCAGCAAGTCGGCGCACACCTGACCCTCGGGCACCAGCACCACATCGTCGAGCAGCTCGCGGCAGAGTTGGAAGGTTAGCTCACCGGGGCACTTCACGGCTGCTCCATCCACAAAGCTTTCGATGGTTTCCAAAGCGCGCCGCTCCTGGTGCACTTTGATGGAATCGTGCATGGAAGGCGCCCCGGCTGGCTGCACACCAATGAGCTTGGTGTGCGGACTCAACTGCCGAAACACGCTCCCTACCCCCGAGGCCAACCCGCCGCCACCAATCGGCATAAAGCAGTAGTCGATGGAGTAAGTGGCTTGCTGCAACACCTCCAGCCCTACCGTTGCCTGGCCCGCCACAATGGCCGGGTCGTCGAACGGGTGCACAAAGGTGTAGTCGTGGGCGTCACAGAAGGCTTTGGCTTCGTGGTAGGTATCGTCGAAGGTAGCGCCGCAGAGCACAACTTCTACTTGGTCTTTCCCAAACAACCGCACCTTATCCACCTTTTGAGCGGGCGTGTTGGCCGGCATGAAAATGTAGCCGCGCACGCCCAAAAGGTGGCAGGCGTGGGCCACTCCCTGGGCATGGTTGCCAGCCGAAGCACACACCACCTCCCTACCCCCCGACGCGGGCGGCAGCGTCGCCATCTTGTTGTAGGCTCCCCGAATCTTGTAGGAGCGCACCACCTGCAAATCTTCGCGTTTCAGATACACCGCAGCTTCGTAGGTACGTGAGAGCCACAAGTTTTGCAGCAGCGGTGTCTTCAGAATCACGCCTTCCAGCGTGCGCGCCGCTTGCTGTACGTGTTCGAGGGTGACGACCGTAGCGGGGATGGAAGTGGCAGGTTCTTGCATGAGAAATCAATAATAAAAGATAGCGGCCCACAGGCTGCGTCGGTGCTTCTGGCGCGGGGCTATGCCCCGTGTCTACTATTCGCAGGCCTCTGGCCTGCTGCCGTCTGCACCGCTCGGCACAAACATTAGCACAAGCAAATCGTTCTGGCGGGCAGGCCAGAGGCCTGCGAATTGTAAACACGGGGCATAGCCCCGCGCCAGTACAACCGCGTCATTTCTGCGCTACCACGCGCAGGCGTTTGTAGTCAGCCACCCATTGGCCGTCCTGGAACAGCACCGGACGCAACTCATCATTGACAGCCGCCAGGATATCGGCTTGCTCCTCGGCTCCTACTCCCGCAAAGAAGTTGGCGCCAAACTGCTGAATCCAATCGGTTAGGCCGGTTTCTGGATCAGCAAGTGGGGTAGGCCGGTCGTAGTGCTGCACGAGTTGCACCCGGAAGCCGTGTTGCTCTAGCAGCGTGGCGTACTGGCCGGGCGAGGGGAAGTACCACCACTCGGCTTGAATGTGCGTGTGGCCGCGCTGGTGCAGGTGGCGCAACAGCGCATTGGTAATCTGCGCCACGTTGCCTTTGCCTCCAAACTCCGCCACGAGGCGGCCGCCCGGCTTCAGGTGCTGTTGCATTTGCTGTACAACAGCAGCGGCAGCAGGCATCCAGTGCAGCGCGGCATTGGAGAAGATGGCATCAAAGCGCTCCGGCAGCGCAAAGCTAGCCCCATCCCCTACCCGAAAGTCGAGGGTAGGAAACTGCTCGCGAGCTTTGGCAATCATGCTGGCCGAGGCATCCAATCCAATAACCACAGCGTCCGCAGCGACTATCCGCTGCGTCAGCTCGCCGGAACCACAGCCCAGATCTAGGATCAGCTCCCCTGGCTTCGGGGCCAACAAGTCCAGCAGCCCCGCGCCGTAATGAAAGACAAAGGCGTGCTTTTGGCTGTAGGTGTCAGCGTTCCACTGCATGGTTTCTATAACTCTCAAACTAGAATTAGAAGCTAGTTCCCCTCCTTAGCTGAGGAGGGGAACTAGCTTCTACCTCTGGTTTCCTTACGCCTCTACGTTCGTCGTATTCGAGCGCAGCTCGCGCACGCGGGCGCCGGTTTGCCACAGCTCCGACTCGCGTACTTCTTTCAGCTCCTCTTGCAGCTTCTCGCGGTAGTCGGGGGTAGAGCCGCGCTCGATGGTGCGCTTGGCTTCGGCACCCGAGGCCACGCTGTCATACAGCTCGTTGAGTACGGGCAGGGTAGCTTCGCGGAACTTGCCTTTCCAGTCGAGGGCACCACGCTGGGCCGTCACGGAGCAGTTGGCAAACATCCAGTCCATGCCGTTTTCGCCTACCAGCGGCACCAGGCTCTGGGTCAGCTCTTCTACGGTTTCGTTGAAGGCCTCGGAGGGCGAGTGGCCGCGCTGGCGCAGCACCTGGTATTGCGCCTCGATGATGCCAGCCAGAGCACCCATCAGCACGCCACGCTCGCCGGTGAGGTCGGAGTATACTTCCTTCTTGAAGTCGGTCTGGAACAGGTAGCCCGAGCCTACCCCGATGCCCAGGGCCGTGGCCTTGGTGAAAGCTTCACCGCTAGCATCCTGGAACACAGCAAACGACGAGTTCAACCCGCCACCGGCCACAAACAGGCGACGCAGGCTGGTGCCACTACCCTTGGGCGCTACCAGAATCACGTCGATATCCTTGGGTGGTACGATGCCGGTTTGGTCGTTGAAGGTTACGCCGAAGCCGTGCGAGAAATAGAGGGTTTTGCCGGGCGTCAATTTTTCCTTGATAGCAGGCCACAGCGCAATCTGACCAGCGTCGGAGAGCAAGTAGCACACAATAGTACCGCGCTCGGCGGCTTCTTCCAGCCCAAACAGCGTTTCGCCGGGCACCCAGCCATCTTCCACCGCCTTCTGCCACGATGCCGAATCCTCACGCTGACCCACAATCACGTTGAAGCCGTTATCGCGCAGGTTCAGGGCCTGGCCGGGACCCTGCACACCGTAGCCGAGTACGGCAATGGTTTCGTCTTTCAGGAACTCCTGCGCTTTAAACAGCGGAAATTCGTCGCGGGTGATTACAGTTTCGTCGACGCCGCCAAAGTTGATGGTTGCCATGTGTGAAATGTTGAGTGTTAAGGGTTGAATGTTGAGTGTTGATGTATGGGGTAGAAACACAACATGGTGTGTCTCTACATCGTGAAGACCTTTTCCCGGCTGTTCAGGTATTCGTTTTCGACTACCTCCGAGCCCGGCTCGCGCTGCTCAAACTCGCGCAGCTTCTTATTGAATCCTTCGCTGTCTTTGATGATGGCAATGCGGGCTGAACGCACAAATTCAATCAGGCCGTAGGGCTGCAAAACCTTGATGAGGTTATCGGTCTCTTCGCGGTGGCCGGTGGTTTCAAACACCGTGTAATCCTTGCGAATCACCACGGCGCGGGCGCCGTTTTCGCGCAGCAGACGCTCTACCAGGGCCTTTTCGGCAATAACGTCGGTAGGCACTTTGTACAGGGCCATTTCCTGCCAAATCACGTCCTCGTTGGTGTTGTAGTACACCTTCAGTACCTCCACCTGCTTTTCGATCTGCCCCGCAATCTTGCGCACCACCTCCTCCGTTTCCACAATCACGATGTTGAAGCGGTGGATGCCGTCAATCTCCGAAGGCGAGGTATTTAGGCTCTCGATGTTGATTTTACGACGCGAGAAGATGATAGCAATGCGGTTGAGCAAGCCAATCTGGTTTTCGGTGTAGGCCGTGATGTTGTATTCCTGGCGCTCCATGCGGTGAGTTATTATGCGTCTGATTCTTTCCTGTCCATAACCCTGACAGGGCTTGAAGCCCTTGTAAGGGTTGCCGGCAGTTATTTTAACCGGATTTCCGCCACGCTGCAGCCCTGTGGCACCATCGGGAAAATGTTGTTCTCTTTCGTAACCATCACCTCCAGCAGATAGGAGCCGTCGTGCTCCAGCATGGTGCGCAGGGCGTTGCGCAGGTTTGCGCGCTCCGAAACGCGCTGACCTTCAATGTAGTACCCCTTGGCTACCTGCACGTAGTCAGGGCTAGCAATATCCACGAAGGAGTAGCGACGGTCGTTGAACAGCTCCTGCCACTGCCGTACCATACCCAGAAACTGGTTGTTGAGAATCAGGATCTTGACGTTGACGCCGGTTTGCATAATCGTACCCAGTTCCTGAATCGTCATCTGCACGCCGCCGTCGCCAATCACAGCCACCACCGTGCGGTCGGGAGCCCCAAACTTGGCCCCTATGGCAGCGGGTAAGGAGAAGCCCATAGTGCCCAGGCCGCCCGAGGTGATGTTGCTGCGGCTCTGGTTGAACTTGGTGTAGCGGCAGGCCACCATCTGGTGCTGGCCCACGTCGGTTACTATAATGGCGTCGCCGTTGGTCAGCTCGTTCAACTGCTGAATTACCTCGCCCATCGTCAGCTCCTCGGAGGTAGGGAACAGCTCGTTCTGAATAACAGCCGCCACCTCCTGGTCCCGGAACTCATCGAAGTGCTGGCGCCAGGCCGTGTGCTGCTTCTCTTCTATCAGGGCCGTGAGCAAGGGTAGGGTTTCCTTACAGTCGCCCCACACCGGCACGGCCGTGGGCACGTTTTTGCCAATTTCTGTGGGGTCGATGTCGAGGTGGATGATCTGGGCCTGCTTGGCATACTTGTCGAGGCGACCGGTCACGCGGTCATCGAAGCGCATCCCAATGGCAATCAGCACGTCGCACTCGTTGGTGAGGACGTTGGGGCCGTAGTTGCCGTGCATGCCCAGCATGCCCACGTTCAGCGGGTGGTCGGTGGGTAGGGCGTCTACACCCAGGATGGTCCAGGCGGCCGGAATGCCGCTTTTCTCCACAAACGTTTTGAATTCCTGCTCGGCCCCGCCCAGCATCACGCCCTGCCCCCAAATGATAAAGGGCTTTTTGGCCTGATTAATCAGCGCGGCCGCTTGCTCCACGTATTCGTTGCGCACGATGGGCTTGGGCCGGTAGCTGCGAATGTGCTGGCACGGCGTATAGCCTGTAAAATCGAACCGTTGAATCTGGGCGTTCTTGGTAATATCGATGAGCACCGGGCCGGGCCGGCCGCTGCGGGCAATGTAGAACGCCTTAGCCAGCACCTCCGGAATTTCGGTGGCGTCCGTTATCTGGTAGTTCCACTTCGTAACGGGCGTCGTGATATTGATGATATCGGTTTCCTGAAACGCATCAGTCCCCAACAAGCTGGCAAACACCTGCCCCGTGATGCACACCAACGGCGTGCTATCAATCTGGGCGTCAGCCAATCCTGTTACCAAATTAGTAGCACCAGGGCCGCTAGTGGCAAACACCACCCCTACCCTACCCGACGACCGCGCGTAGCCCTGGGCCGCATGGATGCCGCCCTGTTCGTGGCGCACCAGCACGTGGTGCAGCTGCTCCTTAAAGTCGTAAAGCGCGTCGTAAATAGGGATGATAGCGCCGCCGGGGTAGCCGAAAATCGTGTCCACGCCCTCGGCTATCAAGGCTTGCAGCGTGGCTACCGCGCCAGAGGTAGGCGTGGTTTCGGGGGCGATGGTAGCGGGAGCGGTTGCGGGTTGGGTTTGCATAGTCGTATCGTTCTGGCGGGCACCTCACCCCTTGGCCCCCTCTCCTCGTGGAGGGGAAGCCGAGGCGGCATGGATAGACATTACTTACAGAGTAATTGCAATCAGGCGTTGGAAGTCGTTAGGTTCCCCCTTTCCTGAACAGAGGGGGCCGGGGGATAAGGTGCTCCCGTCTGGTCTTCTTCGAATAAATCGGTGATACAGCCGTGGCTGGCGTCGCTCACGGTGCGGATGTACTTCAGTAGCACCCCCTGGCGTACGGGCAGCGGAGGGCGCTGCCAGGCGGCGCGGCGTTGGGCCAGATCTTCGTCGGAAAGCTGCACGTTGATGGTGTTTTTGGTGGCATCGAGGACGATCCAGTCGCCGTCTTGCACCAGGGCCAGGCCGCCGCCGTCGTAGGCTTCGGGGCACACGTGACCGATGACGAAGCCGTGCGTGCCACCCGAGAAGCGGCCGTCCGTAATCAGCGCCACTTTGTCGCCCAAGCCGGCGCCCATGATGGCGGAGGTAGGCTTCAGCATTTCCGGCATGCCGGGGCCGCCTTTCGGCCCTACATAGCGAATCACGACCACCTGACCAGCTTTGATTTTGTGTTCGGTGATGCCCTGGTTCAGTTCTTCTTCCGAGTTGAACACAATGGCCGGACCTTCAAACCGCAGCCCTTCTTTACCACTGATTTTGGCCACGCTACCCTTGGTAGCCAGGTTGCCATACAGCATCTGGATATGGCCGTCGGCTTTGATGGGGTTGCTGAGCGGACGCAACAGGTCTTGCTCGGCGCCGAGGGGCTGCACATCAGCCAGGTTTTCGGCTAGGGTGCGGCCGGTCACGGTCATCAGGTCGCCGTTGAGTAGGCCGTGGTCGAGCAGGGTGCGCTGCACGGCGGGCACCCCTCCGATTTTCGATAGGTCTTCCATCAGGTACTTGCCGCTGGGCTTGAGGTCGGCCAGCACCGGTACGCGGTTGCTCACGGCCTGGAAGTCCTCCATGGTAAGGTGCACGCCCGCGGCGTGAGCAATGGCAATGAGGTGCAGCACAGCGTTAGTGGAGCCGCCCAGCACCGTCACCACCACCAGCGCATTCTCAAACGCTTCGCGCGTCAGAATGTCGCGGGGTTTGAGGTCTAGCTCCAACAGGCGGCGCAGGTAGGCGCCCGTGTCGAGGCACTCCTGGGTTTTGGCCGCGCTATCGGCGGGTAGGGACGATGATGCCGGAACCGACATGCCCAGCGTTTCGATGGCCGCCGCCATAGTATTAGCTGTGTACATACCGCCGCACGCACCGGGACCGGGGCAGGCGTTGTGGATAATGCCGCGGTAGTCCTCGTCCGAAATCTGTCCGTTTACCTTCTTGCCATACGCCTCGAAGCACGACACAATGTTGAGCTGCTGCCCCTTGAACTCGCCGCCCCGGATAGTACCACCGTACACCATCAGCGAGGGCCGGTTAAGCCGCGCCATGGCAATCAGCGCGCCGGGCATGTTCTTGTCGCAACCTACCACTGTTGCCAGCGCATCATAGTAGTGTGCGCCCGCCATCGCTTCAATCGAATCGGCAATAATCTCTCTGGAAACCAGAGAAAAGCGCATACCAGCGTTGCCGTTCGTGATGCCGTCGCTTACCCCAATAGTGTTGAAGCGCAACCCTACCAGCCCTTGCGCCGCTACGCCACGCTTCACCTCGTCGGCCAGGCCGTTGAGGTGCATGTTGCAGGTATTGCCTTCGAAACCCGTGGAGCAAATGCCCACAAACGGTTTGCGCAAATCCGCATCCGAGAGGCCCGAGCCGATGAGCATGGCCTGGGAGGCCGGCAAGCTGTCGTCTTGAGTGTAGATGCGGCTGTATTTATTGAGAATCATGCGGTTGTGTAGGGGCGCTGCATGCGTCCTTTTGTCGTTGGTAGAATGTATTAGGCAGAGCGTTCGGCAACTGGGTGTGTAGTACGCGCCCCTACCTTCTCGCGCACCAGAGCTGCATAGGCAGCGGCCAGCTTGGCGCCAATTGTTTCCTCGTAAGGCGTTTCGAACACGTGGTCGTCGATGGAAGCCACGCCCACTACCTCGGCGGCGGTGCCGGTGAGGAAGGCGCCAGTAGCGTGATGCAGGGTTTCGGGTGTGAAGAACTCCTCGAACACCGGAATACCCATGTCGCGCGCCAACCCGATGATGGTGTTGCGGGTGATGCCTTGCAGGATGTTGCCGGCCGGGGCAGTGTAAAGGGCGCCGTCCCACTCATAGAAAAAGTTGGAGCCGGGCCCCTCGGCCACGTAGCCGTTCATATCGAGCAGCAGAGCTTCGTCGTAGCCGCGGCTCTTGGCTTCGTGGCTGGCAATGATGGAGTTGGCATAGTGCCCGCTCACCTTGGCCTCAATGGGCACGGCCTTGGGGTTGGGCCGCTCATAGGGCGAGATGGTGAGGCGCATCAGCTGGTCGCCGAGGTACTTGTCCCACTCCCAAGCCGCTAAAAACAGGCTGCTGGTAGCAGGCGTTTTGATGCCCATGCTAGGCTCGGCGGCGTACACCAGCGGCCGGATGTAGGCGTTGGTGAGGTTGTTTTTTTCGAGCAGTTCGTAGGTAAGGGCTGTCAGCTCCTCTACCGAGTAGGCCAGCGGCATGTGAATAGCGCGGCAGGAATACTGCAGGCGCTCGTAGTGCTCTTTGGCCTTGAAAACACGTGGCCCGTTGGCCGTTTGGTAGGCCCGAATGCCCTCAAATACGGCGTGGCCGTAGTGCAGGCTCGGCACATAAAGACTGCACTGCGCCTGCGTGGCCGGGATAAACTGGCCATCCAGAAAAACAACGGTGTCGGCGGTGAAGTACATAGGTAGGTGTCAGGTAAGAAAGCTCGTCAACAAAAAGCCCTTCTGAGCGGGGCTTAGAAAGGCTTCTTATGCGCAGCAATAAGTAGCGGTTCCTAGTAGCCCCACAGGCTGTGAATAATGACCAGGACAACGCGCATAACAAGGGCAGATGATGAGAATGGTGAAAGCGTTGGAGCAAAGCCAGCAGGCTAGTTGCCGTCCTTCATTATACCAAAACTAGCAGACCTCCCTGCCACCCAAAAAGCAGAACGGGTAGAGCGCTACTATTTCTAAATCAGAGAATAAAAAAGCTATTCATTTGACTTTCAATCAATAACAAATAAGTAAAATACAATGTCTAAAGGCTAAAACAAGTTTGCTTTTTTATCAAAAACCACCTGCTACCCGCACCGTTGGCTACTTCCTTATTTGACCGTAGCACCTTCCCAGACTTCGAGTGCCGCTTGATGCTCCTGCCTCACCCGCGTCAGCAAGACTGGGGTAGGGTCAGCACCTACCATAATAGCGGTACCCTGCTCGCGGGCATATGGATTCTGCACGGCCGCCACGCGCTGGTAACTGGTGAAATACGCCGTCAGGTCGTCGGGCTCGTCGTCGATATTGATGATGTATTGATAGCCCTGCAACTGCTGCGGAAACCAAAACAGGTAGCTGCCATTGAAGCTCTGCGCCGGCGGCATGTTGCGGTGCCGGTTGTAGTAATTGATAGCGCCGGCCTGGCCATAGTTGCTGCATTTGATGAGCGTGCGGGCGCGCGTAGCGGCGGGCAAGGCTTGGTAGGCTTGCCAGGTTTTATCGGCTAGCTCGCGCCAGCCCAGCATATCGGCGTAGTCTTGGGGTAGGGCGTGCTGGCGGCCGTCTTCCCAGCGCGTCACGCCCAGGCCGCTGTACCGGGCACTGATGGCCTGCATTGGAGCAGGCGCGTAGAGTGGATACAGCAGTGGCAGTACGGGCAGCGTAATTAGCACCGGTAGTGCCACCAGCACCGGCTGCACGTAACGGTGGTAGCGAAACCGCGCCAGCCACCGCGCCCACAGCACCGCCCCGAAGCCGAACAGCACCGGGTAGTAGCCCAGTGCGTAGTAGCCCTTGCCGTGTAGCACCGTGAGCAGTAGCAAGCCCAACACACTGGTGAGCCCCACAGCGCGGTAGGGCCGAAACGGCGGGTACAGCAGCAGCGCCAGCAGCCCCGGCACCCACACCCACAAGGCGGGCAGGCACATCACCAACTGCTCTTTCCAGAAATCGGCGGCCGACATGTGCACCAGTTGGGTGTCGTGCAGCTCGCGCATGTGATGCAGAAATGGAATGCCGTGGCGTAGCTGCCAGAGCAGATTGGGCAGCCACAACAGCAGTGCTACCCCGGCTGCCGCCCACGCGTGCCGGTTAAGAAGCAGGCGGCGTTGTGGCGTGAGGAGCAACGCGCCCACCAGCGCCGCTACAAAGAAGAACGTGGTGTACTTGTTCAGCAAGCTCAGCCCTACCCCTACCCCCACGTAGTACAAATACTGTGAGCGCTCGGGTTGCCAATACACCACCAGCCAGTAGAGGCAGGCCGTAAATGCCACCACCTCAAACGAGTTGGGCTGAAACAGGAAGTTCAGGCGGGTGTAGGCTGTGGCCAGGTAGCAACTGCCGGCCAGTGCCGCCGCAAACCAGCCGCCCCCGAGCCGCTGCGCCAGCCGGCACACCAGGTACACCGTGAGGGCGCCCCATAGAAAGGGCCAGAACTTCACCCAGAAATAGCCACCGCCTAGCGCGTGCGTCAGCCAGGCCTGGGCCGCTAGCAAGGGCGGCACCTCCAAGTAGCCCCAAGCCAGGTGGCGGCCGTGGTCGAGGTAGAGGTACTCGTCGCGGTGCAAGTCGTAGGCGGGGCTGCCCAGCAGAAAACCCGCTGCAAATTTCAGTAGCGCAAACAGCAGCGGAACAAAGCGTTTTGGCATAGTAGCGGCTGATGTAGGCCGGTTGAGATGCCGCTGGCATCAGAGCCGGAAGATAACGCAAAAACGCCCTCCAGACCTGCGCGGCAGAGGGCGTTTGCTATAATTGTTCTAGCCAGCGGAGTGATGCAGAAACCAGTCCGGTCCCAGGTGCCTAAGCGGCGGTGTGTTGCTCGCGCCCCTTTAGGCCAGCCAGCTTCGACATGTCGGTGTAGTAGCGGGCCAGGGCGCCGTAGTACTCCGCTTCGTCTACGTAGATGCGGCCGGGTGCTACCTCCTGGTAAGATGGTACTATTCCGAACTCACCCTGAATCAGAATTTGCCCTTCAGCATCTTTGCGGGTGATACGGCGGAATGCCTCTGGATCCAGTTGCAGCAGGGCCGCCAGCACCCGGTCGTCGAGCAGGTAGCGCACTTTACCGAGGGCATCGGTGATGTAGCGGCCGGTGTGGTGGGCTAGTTCGGGCACGGTTTCGGGCATGGCCACGCGCTGAAAACCTTCTACGGTACGCTCATGGCCGAATAGTTGAACCGGCTGTTCTCCCTCCAGGCTCACGTCCCGATATGAACCAAATGGCACCGGTACGGCGTGCACAATCAGGGGCGTATCGTAGATATTGGGGGCGTCCAGAGCGTAATCGGCGTAGCCCAAACGCAGGTAGTACGCCTCGTTGAGCAGGGCGCTGTTGAGCACCGCCAGCTCGTTTTGCATCTGCTCCAGCCGACGCTCGATAACGCTCTTTCTGGCTACTATATCCAGTAATTCGTTGCGAATGGACAGAATATCCTCGCGCACCTGCTTTCGCGTTTTCCAGTATTCTGCTTCGTTGATAGTCGACATAGCACCCTTTCGTTTTCCTTATGAGCAAAGCTACCTAAGTTGTTCCGGATTTTATATGCTCGGCAGTATGATTTTTTCCAGATAATGGAAAAGACAGTCCTGATTCTGGAAAATGTGAATAAACAGGACCCGTTCTTCTCCCTGCACCCGCCACATTTCCGCATAAAAATCGTGGCAGGCAAATAGTTGCAGCTCAAAGCTATCCTGCTGCTGCATAGCCAAAAAGCGACCATGCTGCAGCAGGTAGGCAGTTTGTTGAGGAAGGGGCAGGAGCTTGAAAGCGGTAAATTGCATAAGCAGGACGATGACAGCAGCAACTACGGTACTACCACGGCAGGTTCCCACTCAACGCCGGGTGCCGACCTTGCTGTATGTCCTCTGTAAAGCGGCGAAGTTGATTTCCTGTAAAGAAACAGCTTTTTGCCCCGACGCTTATCAGTTGATTTTCTGTTATTTACTTCATCCTTGTTGCCATCAGGCATGAAAAAAAACCTCCGTTTTCCGCATCCGTTGGTGCTGCTGCTTGGCTTTATTTTATTGGCTCTGCTACTAAGCTACCTACTGCCGGCCGGTGTATTCGACCGGCTGCCCGACCCCGCTACGGGTAGGGAGGTAGTGGTGCCGGGCTCCTACCACCACGTGCCGTCTACGCCGGTCAATCCGCTGGCCGCAATTGTGGACATTCCGAAGGGAATGGCCGACGCAGCCAGCGTAATTTTCTTTGTGTTCCTGACGGGCGGCGCCTTCACAGTAGTGGACCAGACGGGCGCGCTGCGCCATGGGGTAGACTGGCTTTTGGTGCGGCTGCGCGGACGCGAGGCGCTGGTTATTCCCATCGTGTCGCTGCTGTTCGCGACTATGGGCGCCCTCGAGAATATGCAGGAGGAAATCATTCCGCTGGTGCCGGTTTTGCTGGTGCTGATGCGCCGCCTGGGCTACCCCTCCATCACGGCCGCAGCCGTCAGTCTGGGCGCCGCCGCCGTGGGGGCCGCGTTCAGCCCGCTTAATCCATTTCAGGTGGGTATTGCGCAAAAGCTGGCGCAACTGCCGCTGCTATCTGGGGCCGGATTTCGGCTGGTGTTTCTGGCCGGTGCACTGCTGATTTGGATTGGCGGCACCATGCGCTTTGCCCGGCGCCACCGCCAGGAACCCGTGGTGGAGGTGGCCGCCGAAGAAGCCGCATTGACCGAAACCAGCCACGGCCGGCACGGCTTGGTGCTGGCGCTGCTGCTGGGTGCGTTTGGCGTTTTCACCTACGGTGTGCTGCGGTTGGGCTGGGAGTTTGAGCAAATGGGCGCTTTGTTTTTTGGGCTGGGGGTAGCCGCTGGTCTGCTAGGCGGGCTGGGCCTCAATGGCACCGCCGAGGCCTTCATTGCAGGCTTCCGCGACCTAGCTTTCTCAGCGCTGCTGATTGGGTTTGCGCGGGCCATTTTTGTGGTGTTGGAGCAAGGACAGGTGGTGGATACCATCGTCAACAGCCTCTCGGCGCCGCTGGCGCACCTGCCGGTTACGCTTTCGGCCGTGGGCATGATGGTCGTGCACACGGCCCTGCACCTACCGGTGCCCTCGGTGAGCGGGCAGGCGGTACTTACCATGCCCATCCTCACGCCCCTTTCCGATTTGCTGGGCCTACCCCGGCAGGTAACGGTGCTGGCCTACCAATACGGCGCCGGCCTGTGCGAGCTGATTACGCCCACCAATGGCGCTCTGATGGCCATAGTGGCCGCCTGTGGGGTGCGCTTTGATACATGGTGGCGCTTTGCCCTACCCCTCTACCTCCTGCTGCTGGCGCTGGGCGTGGTGGCCGTGGTGGTGGGCATTGCCGTGGGACTGGGCTAAAAACAATCGGGTGCAGTCTGGTAGCACACGGCTCCTGACTGCACCCAATTATCGTTAGATACAACGACTACTGCTTAGGTATTTAACACTGAGCCTCCATTGGGATGGATGGCCTGCCCCGTGATATACGAGGAGTCTTCCGAGGCCAGGAATACGTAGGCTGGAGCTACTTCCGAAGGCTGTCCAGGGCGCTTCATAGTAGTGTCCTGCCCAAACTTGGCCACTTTATCGGGTGGGAAACTGGCTGGAATCAGTGGAGTCCAGATGGGGCCGGGCGCTACGGTGTTGGCGCGTATTTTCTTATCGGCCAGTTGCTGCGAAATGGAGCGAATGTAGGCTGTAATGGCACCTTTAGTGGAGGTGTAATCCACTAGTTGCTCATTGCCTTTATAGGCGTTTATCGAGGAAGTAGCAATAATGGAGTCGCCTTCGTGCAGGTGCGGCAAGGCGGCTTTCACCACGTATACCATCGGGAAGAAATTCACCTTGAAGGTGTCCTCGAATTGCTCGTTGGGCAGTTCCGATACATCTGTACTCACAAACTGCTCGGCGGCGTTGCTGATCACAATGTTCAGCTTGCCCAGCTCATCGATGGTGCGCTGCACAATGTCTTCGCAGAATTGCTTGTCGCGCAGGTCGCCGGCCAGTGTGAGGCAGCGGCGGCCTTCGGCTTCTACCAGCTGGCGCGTGTCGTAGGCATCCTGCTCTTCTTCGGGCTTATAGGTGATGGCCACGTCGGCGCCTTCGCGGGCAAAATGGATGGCCACAGCCCGGCCAATACCGGAGTCGCCCCCCGTAATCAGGGCTACTTTATCTTGTAGTTTTTCGCTGCCTTTGTAGTTAGCACGGATGTATTCCGGCTGCGGAGTCATTTCGGTTTCCAGGCCGGGCTGTTGGTCCTGGGCCTGCGGGGGTAGGGAGGTTGGTTTGTTTTCCATCAGGGTTTGGTTGGGAAGGTCAACGGCCGTAGTGTAGGCCGTAATCAACCTCAAAAACGGCTTCCCAAGCCTCCGAGTTGCTAGTGCGCAGCTTACCTACCTGCGCACTCCGTCCTCATAAACCACCCAGATTTTGACTGTTGCTCCACAGTAGGAACACCTAAAAATAGTACCGACCACAACGTTAAAAATCAGACGCGGGAAGCGTGATGTAGAACGTGGTGCCCTGGTTTTCGGCGCTTTCCAACCAGATTTGGCCGCGGTGCAGCTCTACAATCGTTTTAATGATAGACATGCCCAGGCCCGTGGTTTTCTCGCCCCGCAACCCCTGCCGGCGCGCCTTAGTAAAGCGCTCAAACAGCACTGGCTGTAATTCCGGCGCAATGCCAATGCCGTCGTCCTGCACCGTTAGGAGTACCTGGCCCTGCTGCTGCTCTACACGTACGGTGATATGACCACCATCGTGCGTAAACTTAATGGCATTGCTGATCAGATTGTTCAGCACTTGCAGAAACTTATTTTCGTCGAGGTTGACGTAGATGGGGGCCGAAGCGGGCAGGAAGATAAACTGCTTGTTGAGCTGTGCCTCCGAGCGCTGATATTCTTCCATTGTCAGGTTCAAACGCCACACCAAGTCTACCCGGTCCAGCTTCAAATCCACATTGGCAGAAGTCATAAACTCGTTATCCACGAAGTCGCGGATAAGGTTCACGCTGTCTTGGCTGATCGTCTGCATAATGCCCAGCGCCTCCGTGAGTTTGGCGTCGCCCAGGGGTAGCACCTGTGCTTGCATCGCTTCGCTGATTTGCTGTGCCAGCGCCAAAGGCCCCGCCAAATCATGCGAAAGAATTTCCAGTGTGGCGTTTTTCTTGGCGTTGAACTTGTGCGCGTTTTCCAAGATATCCTGCTCCGTCGTAACATCTCGCAGGAAGCCGCCAAGCAGTATTCCATCCTCCGCATGTTGTTGGCTATGCGGGTTCAGGACCAGCATCTGCCACTGATCAGGCGCGTCAGCGCGGCGCACGCGAAATTGCAGTTCGTCGTGCAAATGTCCGCGCACCCACAGGTTCCAGCACCGAGCTAGATAGGGTTGGTCGTCGGGGTGCAGCCGACTCAGTAGCTCCGGCAGTTGCTCGGTGGCTTGTGCGGGTGCTACCCCTAGTAGCTGCTCACAGGCGGGGGTAGCGTATACCACCTGTCTGGTATTCACCTGATAGATGAAGAAGATGTGCGGCATCTCCTCCACCATAGTCTGTAGAAAAGCCGACGGATTTATCATACTCATGCTCTGTAATAGAGGCAGCGCTGATTACGTCTATGAGGAGCTGCCGTGCTTATCTACTACGGTCGCGTTTATGAAGTTGCACCGCCGCCGCGACCGGCTCCTTTATCACGGGTGGTAATCATCCTCTTGTGCAGGCGTAAGTGACAAGAGCATACAGCGCAAGCGTTTTTAGAAAGCGTGTAAGGCAGCAAACGTCTTCTGCGAAAGAGCCGGAGGAAAAGCAAGATGCCTACACCAACCGCAACTCGTCGGCCTCAAACACCTGCCGCACTTTGCGCTTGCGCTCCACCAGCTGGTAGGTAGCGCGGTCGGTAGCTTCGTCCCAAAACACGTCGGAGATAAGGCCGCGGTGGGCGGCACGGCCGGCGGGCGGATTCACTTCCTCCACCAAATCACCGAAACTGAAGGCGGGGCGGCCGTACAGCTCTTTGAACAGCTCGGGGCTGACTTTGAATTGCTGTTCGTCGTAGCGCAGCAGCAGCCACTCGTCGGTTTCGTCGATTTTTTCGAACAGCTTGCCCACCGGTTCCAGCCACTCAAAGGTGCGGCGGTTGGCGGGATGAATGTAGCGGTAGCCGTAGGCGGGCGTCCAGCCATAGAGGCCGTATACCACGGGTTTGAGTCGGGGCACTGGAAAGCGGATTGTGAAACGAGCCGCGAAGATACGCGGCGCGGTGGGTGAATAAACCTGAAGTAAACCAACACGAAAACGGCCTTGTTCATTCCCGAAGCGCAGCACTCCTACAACCGGGCAGCACAATAAGGAGGAGTTTCGTATGCACTTGCGTGGCTGAATTATTTCATACTTCATGGAGAAAGAACAAATTAAGCTCAGCGACTGGCAGCGCCTGCTTTTCGGGGACGCGCCGGTTGAGTTTACCTTAGAGGTGGTGGGTCGCACCCTGTTCACCTACGTGGTGCTGTTACTAATTTTGCGCTGGCTAGGCAAGCGCATGCATGCGCAGCTCACCGTGACGGAAATGGCCGTAATGGTGACACTCGGCGGCATTGTGTCGGTGGCCATGCAGGTGCCCGATCGAGGCCTGCTGCCTAGTGTGCTGGTATTGCTAGGCTGCCTGCTCCTGCAACGGGGTAGCAACTGGCTGGCCTTCAAGTCGCGGCGGGCCGAGGTGGTGCTGCAGGGCGACGTGGTGGCCTTAGTGAAAGATGGGGTATTGCAGCTGCCTACCTTGCAACACTACCGTATCTCCCGCGAGGAGTTATTTGCGCAGTTGCGCGCCAGTGAGGTGTGGCAGCTGGGCGAGGTAGCGCGAGCGTACCTGGAAGCCAATGGCACCTTCAGCGTGTTCACACACGACGAGCCGGTGCCGGGCCTGTCGCTGCTGCCTGAGGCTGATGCCGCGCTACGCGCTACCTCCGATGCCACTCAGCGCCAGGCCTGCGCACGCTGTGGTACCCTGTCCCAGCCCACCGACCACACGGGGGGCCACTGCCGCAACTGCCAGTCTACGCACTGGGAAGCGGCTGTGTGCTAACTCTACCCGGCCCTACCCGGTCTGCACTACACTTGTATGAAACCTGAAGAAATTCAACTGACTGACTACGTCCGCATTTTACTGGGCCAGTTGCCGCCGAGCTTTCTGCTGGAAGCCGTGGTGCGCATTGTGTTCTTTTTCACGCTGCTGATTGTGTCGATGCGCCTGATGGGCAAGCGCATGGCTGGCCAACTAGGGCGCAGTGAGGTAGCGGCTATGTCGTCTTTGGCGGCCAGCATTGGCGTGCCCATTCTCACGCCGGAGCGTGGGTTGCTGCCGGCGGTAGTGGTGGCCGGCGTGGTGGTGCTGGTGGAGCGCAGCGTGGCGTGGTGGTCGAGTCGCAGCCGGCGGTTCGAGCAGATTTCTCAGGGCAAGCTCAGCATTATGGTGCTGGATGGCTGCCTGCAACTCGATGCGCTAGAGCAGGCTACCCTCTCGCGGGAGTAGGTAGTGGCCCAACTGCGTAGTCAGGGCCTGCAACAGCTAGGCCAGGTGAAACGCTTCTATATGGAAGCCAATGGCACCTTCACACTTATCAAACAGCAGCCCGCCCGGCCCGGCCTCACTCTGGCCCCCGACTGGGACGAGGACTATATCCAAAGCCAGCCCGCCGTATCCGGCGCCTACGCCTGTACTTGGTGTGGGCAAGGGCAACAGGCCGATGCCCTCCCCCAAGCAGCCTGCCCTCACTGCGGCCGCACGCAATGGCGCATTGCCGTATGCTAGCATGGGATTTAGCCTAGCTGGGTGCCAGCCGAAAGGAGAACCGTAGCTTTCTAAAATAGGCTGCAAGCAGCATTTAATTGTCTACCAACCTCGGCAGCACAACCTAAATGAAAACCGGACAGTTAAAGGCTCACACTCCCGCTGGGATTTTTCGAACTTATTATGCCTGAAACTGACCTTTCTCCCGCCCCTACCTCTACACCTACCCCCCTACAGCCCGGCATGGGCGCTATTCCGCACGAACACGGCACCACCTTCCGGGTGTGGGCCCCTTCGGCCGACGCCGTAGCGCTGGTAGGCCCCTTCAACGACTGGAACCACGAGTCGCACCCGCTTACCCACGAAGCTGATGGCTACTGGGCTGCTGATTTTGCCGACCTTGGCCCCGGTACGGAATACAAATTTTGGCTGGATACGCCCACCGGCCAGCTACAGCGCAACGACCCTTACGCCCGCCAGGTAACACACTCGGCCGGCAACTCGGTGGTGCTCGACCCCAATTTCGATTGGGAAGACGATAATTTCCAGATGCCTGCCTGGAACGAGCTGATTGTGTATGAGCTGCACGTGGGCACCTTCAACGCCCCCGATCCCGAGAAACCCGGCACGTTCTACGACGTGATTGACAAGCTGGATTACCTGCGCGATATGGGCATCAACGCCATTGAGGTGATGCCCGCCACGGAGTTTCCCGGCGGCCGCTCTTGGGGCTACAATCCCGCCCATCCGTTTGCTCTCGAAACCGATTATGGTGGACCGCAAGCCTTTAAAGAATTGGTGAAGCAGGCCCACCGCCACGGCATTGCTATTATTCTGGATGTGGTATACAACCACTTTGGTCCCGGCGACCTGGACCTCTGGCAGTTTGATGGCTGGTCGGAAAATAACGGCGGCGGTATTTACTTCTACAACGACTGGCGCGCCGTAACGCCCTGGGGCCACAATCGTCCCGACTACGGCCGCGACGCCGTGCGCTACTACATCCGCGACAACGCCCTGATGTGGCTGGAAGATTATCGTGTGGATGGCCTGCGCGCCGACTCTATCTCCCACATTCGCAACGTGGATGGCTCCGAGGACCCTACCCGTGACCTACCCGATGGCTGGTCGCTGATGCGCTGGATCAACGAGGAAATCCGACAGCGCATGCCCTGGAAGATTACCATTGCCGAGGATTTGCTGGGCAACGACTACATCACCCGCATGCCCGAAGACGGCGGCCAGGGCTTCTCCACGCAGTGGGATTCGGCCTTTGTCTACCCCATTCGGCACGCCATCACGGCCTACTCCGATGAGGAGCGTGACATGCACGCGGTGGCAGCAGCCATCACGAAAGTGTACAACGGCGACGCCTTCCAGCGCGTGATCTACACTGAGTCGCACGACGAAGTAGCCAACGGCAAATCGCGCGTAACGGAGGAGATTATGCCCGGCAACGCCCACACGTGGTTCCCGAAAAAGCGGGCTACTCTGGGCGCCGCGCTGGTGTTCACGGCGCCGGGCATTCCGATGGTGTTTCAGGGGCAGGCCATGCTGGCCGATGGTTTCTTTTCTGACGACCAACCCCTGAACTGGGAGCACGCCGAAGTGCATAGCGGCCTAGTGCAGCTCTACCGCGATATGGCGGCACTCCGACGCAACTTCCACGGCAACACGCGCGGCCTGATGGGCCAATACGTGGACGTATTTCACCTCAACAACGAGAACAAAGTCATTGCCTTTGCCCGCCGCGACCAGGGCGGCCCCGGCGATACCACTATCGTCATTGCCAACTTTGCTAACCAATGCCACGAGAACTATACCATTGGCCTACCCCGCAGCGGCAACTGGCACGTGCGTTTCAACTCCGATTGGCAAGGCTACGACGAAGAGTTCGGCAACTTTGAGAGCGTAGGCACCCAGGCCGAAGAAGGCGTGTACGACGACCAGCCCTACCACGGCACGTTTGGTTTGGCGCCCTACGCCGTACTTATCATCTCACAAGACCCGCAATAAACCTTTTCTATCTAGTCATCAGCCTATTGACACTCGCTATAGACGAGCATCAGTAGGCTGATGTGCTTTGTAGACAGCGCTTGTTCTGCGGGTGGGTCCAACAACTGGCCTGCTGTGCAGTTTTCACTACCATAGCTACTTTGCAAGAGTAGTTGCCTAGATGTTCTAGCCAGTGTCGAAAAGGCGCTGTATACCTTTTGCTTTTCACCTTTATTGTTACGCTCATGCTGAAGCGAGATTTTCTGAAGAACGGTTTGCTGACGATGGTTGGCGCACTGGTTGGCCCATCGGTGCTGGCTGCTGCGCACGAGGAGCGGTTGCTCCGCGAGGCCCGCGCCACCCCCATGGCTGATGGCCCTTTCACCCTGCCGGCCCTACCCTACCCCAACAATGCCCTGGAGCCGCACATCGACGCCCGCACCATGGAAATTCACCACGATGCGCACCACAAAACGTACGTGTCGAAGCTGAATGAGGCAGTGGCGGGCAAACCCGAAGAAAAGCTGAGCCTAGCGCAGCTCCTGGCCTCGGCCAGCAAGCAACCCGATGCGGTGCGCAACAATGCGGGCGGACACTGGAACCACTCGTTTTTCTGGCAGCTGATGGCGCCTAAAGGCGGCGGGCAGCCCACGGGCACGTTAGCTACCGCCATCAACAAGGATTTCGGCTCGTTCGATAAGTTCAAGGAAGAATTTGCCAAAGCCGCCACCGGCCGTTTTGGCTCGGGTTGGGCCTGGCTCATCCACGATACCAAAACCAACAAGCTGGCCATCACCAGCACCCCCAACCAAGACAACCCCCTCATGGACCTGCCCGGCATTCAGCGCGGCACGCCTATTTTGGGTATTGATGTGTGGGAACATGCCTACTATCTCAAACACCAAAACAAGCGCCCCGAGTACATTGCCGCTTTCTGGAACGTGGTGAACTGGTCGGAAGCCGGCAAGCGCTACGATGCTACCAAGAAAAGCTAATGCTAGGCGCCTAGTAGACTGATTTACTGATTTATCTGCTCGCAAGGGCTTTGCGCACGAAAAACAACTGTTCTCGCAATAGGACGTTTTTTTGGCGTAAAGCCCTTGTTGCGTTTAGCGCTGCTCGTCGTTGCTATACCTGGTTTTGTGTGCCTACCAGCAAAGCAGAAGTGTGGCGTTTGGGCATTCCACTCAGAAACAGGAACAAATAAATCTCTCCCTCATCGGGAAAATCTTGCCGCTTCTGCCAACTCTCCCCGCTATATTGCCCGTACTCCTACTACGCTAGTGTACTCCCGCTACCCTTTCTCCTTATGCAATACCCCACCCGTACCTCCAATGCCATTGCCCTGGATGCTTTGCTCGTCGAAAGCGCCTGGGAAGTTTGCAACCAGGTAGGCGGCATCTACACCGTCATTCGCTCCAAAGTGCCCGCCGCCGTGCAAGGCTGGGGCGACCGGTACTGCCTGCTGGGCCCCTACTTTCCGCAGCAAGCCCAAAGCGAGTTCGAGCCTTTCGACGACATTCAGCTGACGCTCCTCTCTGACCCCTTTGCCGGAGCCGTGCGCCAGATGCGCCAAATGGGCTATGATGTGCAGTACGGCGTATGGCTCGTAACGGGTAGGCCCCGCACGGTGCTTATCAACCCCTTTCAGGTGTATGGCCATCTGGGCAGCATCAAGAGCGACCTGTGGCACCACCACGGCATCCCTACCCCCGACAACGACGACCTTCTGCACCAAGTAGAAGCGTTTGGCCATTTGGCGAAGATTTTCATTGAAATTTTAACCGCCGAGGTAGTGCCGCCCCGCCGCGTAATTGCGCACTTCCACGAGTGGATGACCGGCGTAGCCATTCCCGATCTGCGCCGCGACCAGGTGCCGGCCCACATCGTGTTTACTACCCACGCTACCCTGCTGGGCCGCTACCTGGCCATGAACGACCCCAACTTCTACGAGCACCTGATGCAGGTAGACTGGCTGGCCGAGGCGCGCCACTTCAACATCGAAACGGCCGTGAGCATTGAGCGAGCGGCCGCCCACGGCTCGCACGTATTTACGACCGTGAGCGAGCTGACGGTGCGCGAGTGCATCTACCTGCTCGACCGTTTCCCCGACGCGGTGCTGCCCAACGGCCTGAACATCGAGCGGTTTGTGGCCCTGCACGAGTTCCAGAACCTGCACAAGCAGTATAAGGACAAGATCAATGAGTTTGTGATGGCGCACTTTTTCCAGAGCTACTCCTTTGATTTGGACAACACGCTGTACCTGTTTACCTCGGGCCGCTACGAGTACCACAACAAGGGGTTTGACCTGACCCTAGAGGCGCTGGCCCGCCTCAATTACCGCTTGCAACAAAGTGGCCTGGAGGGCAACGTGGTGATGTTCTTTATCACCAAACGACCTTTCACCAGCATCAATCCGCTGGTGCTCCAAAACCGCGCTATTCTGGATGAGGTGCGCGAGACGTGCGAGGCCATTCAGGAGCAGGTGGGTGAGCGACTGTTCTACGCCGCTGCTGCTGGCACTGACCACCGCCTCCCCGACCTCAGCGCCATGGTAGACGACTACTGGCGCCTGCGCTACCGCCGCACCCTGCAAAGCTGGAAAACCAACGCCCTACCCTCCATCATCACCCACAACCTGATTGATGACCAGAACGATGACATCCTGAACTTCATGCGCCGCGCCAACTTGCTGAATTACCAGCACGACCGCGTGAAGATGGTGTATCACCCTGATTTTGTGTCGCCTACCTCGCCGTTGTTTGGTATGGAGTACGGGCAGTTTGTGCGGGGCTGTCACCTGGGCGTGTTCCCAAGCTACTACGAGCCCTGGGGCTACACGCCGCTAGAGTGCATCGCGCGCGGCGTGCCGGCCATCACTTCCGACCTGTCCGGCTTCGGCGATTATGTGATGCAGCACGTGCAAGACCACGAAGACAAGGGCATCTATGTGGTGCACCGCCAGGAACGCTCCTTCCACGAGGCCGCCGAAGAACTCACGGACATGCTCTGGAATTTTGTGCTGCAAAACCGCCGCGAGCGGATTGCCCAACGCAACCGGGTAGAAAACTCCTCGGAGCTATTCGACTGGAAAAACCTGCGCGTGTATTACGACCGCGCTTACGCGCTGGCGCTGGAGCGGTTTTAATCCTATTTTGCCCAGTGGGCAAACGGCGGAGCTTCATCCGCCGTACATCCTTTTTTTTCACCTTACATGCACTACCGCCTGGGCGGCGCGCGTTTTTCGGGCCGCCGCCCAGGCGGTAGTGTTCATCTTTACTTGCTTGTATGCGGCTTGCGCTGAAAAGCACCGTTCTTACTATCCTCATCAGCACGCCGGCGCTGTTGGCGGCCGCCCACGAGTTTTGGCTGGCGCCACCGCAGTATGTCGTAACAGTTGGGCAGAAAGTGCGGCTGCAAACATGGGTAGGCGAGAACTTCACTGGCCAGCGCTGGGTAGGCAAAAGCAACCGCCTCACGCGCTTTGTGCACGCAGGTCCGGCAGGCATCGAAGACCTTACCCCGGCCGCTACCCAAACCGATACGCTACAAACAGCCCTCACCTTCACCCAGCCCGGTACCCATGTAGTGGCCCTCACTACTAATGACGCCTATCTAGAGCAAACAGCCGAGGAATTTAACACCTACCTGAAAGAAGAAGGACTTGATAAAGTACTAGTATTGCGCCAGCAGCGCAACGAGCTAAGCAAATCGGCCCGTGAGGCCTACCAACGCTGCGCCAAAACGCTGGTGCAAGCCGGCAAACCCAACTCCCGCGATACAGCCCGCGCCTACGCCCGGCCACTGGGCCTACCCCTAGAACTGGTGCCTGAGCAAAACCCCTACTTGCTGCGGCCGGGTGCTGTGCTCACGGTGCGCGTAGAGCAAGCCGGCCAGCCCGTTGCGGGCGCCTTGGTGCAGGTGTGGCAGCACCCACCCGGACAAAAACCGAAAGCTTCGCGCTTCTATAGTAACCTTAGCGGCCGAATTTTGTTACGCTTATCTACCCCTGGCAGCTACTTGCTAAGCACGGTGCAAATGGCTGCCTCCCCCGACCACGCCCGTGCCGACTGGCATAGCACGTGGGCTTCTCTTACTTTTGGTACGGTAGGTACAACTAGTTATTAAAATTCTGCTATCTTTCCCGTACCTTTCTTCTCTCCGTCCCGAACATTTTTTTCCTACCTTCGCAACTCCCTTAACCACCGAAACACGCGGTATGAAGTACTCGATTGATAAAAAGGACACCTACACCATAATCACGATTGACGAGAAGAAGCTCGACACTACTGTTGCGCCCGATCTGAAGTCGGAGTTTGTGAAGCTGAATGCTGAAGGCACCAATAACCTGATTCTGGATCTGAGCAACGTAAAATACACCGATTCGTCGGGTCTCAGCTCCATTCTGATTGCTAACCGCTTGTGCAACTCTACTGGTGGCCTGCTGGTGCTTACCGGTCTGCAAGACCACGTGATGAAGCTCATCACCATCTCTAAGCTGGAATCGGTATTGCATATCCTACCCACTGTAGAAGAAGGTATTGACCGCATCTTCCTGCACGCCATTGAGCGCGACCTGACCAACAAGGAATAGTCTGCCGGATAGCTGTTAGCTGTTGGCTGTTAGCTATTAGTTTTACACTGATAGCTGACAACCAGCAGCTTTTCTTTTTTAGATAGGTACTGATTGCCATTCATCCGTTTTAATGAAGCTAGCAGCCATCAGCTAATAGCTAACAGCCTATTTTGGAGTTCGAACTAAAAATACTTGGCAGTGCCTCGGCTACTCCCGTGATGGACCGCCACCACACGGCGCAACTCCTTACGGTAGGCACTAGCCAGTACCTTATTGACTGCGGCGAGGGTACGCAACGGCGCCTGCTGGAATACAAAATCCGGCAACCGCGTATTCATACCATTTTTATCTCCCACCTGCACGGCGACCATTTTTTTGGGTTGTTTGGATTGCTGGGCACTATGCACCTGCACGGTCGCACGGAGCCGCTCCAGCTCTTCGGCCCGCCCGGCCTCGATGAGATTCTGACCACACAGTTTCGCTACTCGCACACGCGGCTCAACTTCGAGCTGCTGTTTACGGCAGTAGATACCACGCAGCACCAACAAATCTTCGAGGATAAGCAACTAACAGTGCATACGTTGCCTATGCAGCACCGCATTCCGTGCTGCGGCTACTTATTCCGGGAAAAGCCCAAGCGCCGCCACCTCATCAAGGAGCAATTGCCAGCGGCCCTCACGCCGGCCCAGCTTACGGCCCTCACGCAAGGCGAAGATGTGTACGACCCAGACACCCGCGCCTTGTTGGCCCGCAACGCCGACGTTACCACCGACCCTACCCCCTCGCGCAGCTACGCCTTCTGCTCCGACACGCTGTATCTGCCGGGCCTGGCCCCACTGCTGCACGGCGTAGATCTTCTCTATCACGAAGCCACCTTTTCGGATGAGATGCGCGAGCGGGCCGCCCTCACGCACCACTCCACGGCTCACCAAGCTGCTTTGCTGGCCCAACAAGCGCAGGTGAAGCAGTTACTTATCGGCCATTTTTCGTCGCGCTACCGCGACTTGGCACCTTTGCTAGCCGAGGCCCAGGCGGTATTTCCGAATACAGAGTTGGGGGTAGAAGGTAAGACCGTAAGCCTATGAGTGCCTTGCTTCGGCCAAGCTCAGCATGATGTCGCAATGAGTTTATAATCAGCCGCCTCCTCTACCTCCTCCCACCCATGCCTAAAATTATTCTGCTACTTGCCTTGCTGCTCGGCTGTTTTGCCGTTGCTAGCGCCACCCCTGCTCCAGCACCCGTGCGCGTAGGCATTGCGGGCCTCACGCATGCCCACGTGCACGTGCTGTTAGGCCGTGCACAACGTGGCGACGTGGTAATAGTAGGCATTGCGGAACCCAACCGCGACCTGGCACAGCGCATCACCAAGCAGTACGGCCTGAGCATGAAGCTGGTGTACCCTACCCTGGAGGAGATGCTGACGAAGACCAAGCCCCAGGCCGTTACCGCTTTCAATAGCATCTACGACCACCTAGCCGTAGTGCAAGCATGCGCACCCCGCGGCGTGCACGTGATGGTAGAAAAACCCTTGGCCGTGAGCGTAGATCATGCCCGCCAGATGGCCGCCCTGGCAACTAAGCACCGCATTCACCTGCTTACCAACTACGAAACCAGCTGGTACGGTACCAACCATCGCGCCTATGAGCTGGTGACGCAGCAGAAAACCATCGGCGACATTCGTAAAATGGTGGTGCACGACGGTCACCAGGGCCCAAAGGCCATCAATGTGAACCCAGAGTTTCTGGAGTGGCTGACGGACCCGGTGCAGAATGGCGGCGGCGCGCTGATTGACTTTGGCTGCTACGGCGCCGACCTAATGACTTGGCTGATGCAGGGCCAACGACCTCAGTCAGTGACAGCCGTGACCCAGCACCTCCAGCCGCAGGTGTACCCGCGCGTAGATGATGAGGCCACCATTGTGGTTACCTACCCGCACGCGCAGGGCATCATTCAGGCATCCTGGAACTGGCCCTACTCTCGCAAGGACATGGAAATCTACGGGCAGACCGGCGCCGTGTTTGCGCTCGACAGCCGCCAGTTGCGCGTGCGACCCACGGAAAAGGCCGCTCCGCAGGAGCTGACCATTGCCGCCCCAACCGCACCCTACGACGAGCCCTTTGCCTATTTGGCCGCCGTGGTACGGGGCGACATTCCGGTGGATAAGCTGTCGTCGCTGGAGACTAACCTTATCGTGGTAGAGATTCTGGATGCGGCCCGGCAGTCGGCCAAGGAAGGCAAAACGATTTTTCTGTCGAAATAGATAGGCTGGCTGGTACCACCACAGATCCTACACTACTGATTTTACGGCTTATTATCCGCCACTATGGCGAAGAAGAAACAACAGCTTTACCTGGTTCTCAGCGGCATTTTCATTGTGAATGCCCTGCTGGCAGAAATTATTGGTGTAAAGATATTTTCTGCCAATGCCCTGCTGGGCCTCCCCCCTACCCTGCCCGGCGACCTGACCGCCGGCGTACTCATCTGGCCGGTGGTGTTCGTCACTACCGATATCATCAATGAATACTTCGGCAAGGCGGGCGTACTGCGCGTGAGCTTCCTCACAATGGGGCTGATTCTGTACGCGTTCTTCGTTATTCTAGCCACCACCCACCTGCCACCGGCCAAATTCTGGCTGGATGTGAACGGCACCGACGCGCAGGGTAGGCCGTTCAACATCGATTTTGCCTACCATAGCATCTTCCGGCAGGGCCTGGGCATTATCACGGGCTCCATTGTGGCGTTTGGTGTTGGGCAGGTGCTGGATGCCACCATTTTTGCGTGGCTGCGACGCCTGACCAACGGGCGCTACGTATGGTTGCGCGCCACCGGCTCTACCCTGGTTTCGCAGCTGGTCGACTCGTTTGTGGTGCTGTACGTGGCGTTCTACCTGTTCGGCAACTGGAGCCTAGCGCAAGTGGTGCAGGTTGCCAACACCAACTACTGGTATAAATTTGCGGCAGCCATTCTGCTCACGCCGGTGCTCTACGTGGCCCACGGCCTCATCGACCGATACCTGGGCCAGGAAGAAACCGAGGAACTGCAAGAACAAGCCGCAGCCGACGTGAGCGTGTAAAACTGGTTTTTAGGAATTCGTTGTTGGCTTTTGGCCTTTGTTCCATGGCTGCATAACGAACCCCAAAAACCAACAACGAATAATCAAAAACCACTTATGTCCCGCATTCTTACCGGCATTCAGAGCACTGGTCGCCCGCACTTGGGCAACCTGCTGGGTGCCATTCTTCCGGCCGTAGAGCTGTCGAAAACCAGCACCAACGAGTCGTTGCTGTTTATTGCTGATCTGCACTCCCTCACCACAGTGCGCGACGCCAAAACGCTGCGTCAGAACACGTACGCCGTGGCGGCCGCGTGGCTGGCCTGTGGGTTCGACACGGAGAAGAACATGTTCTACCGGCAGTCTGATGTGCCGCAGGTAACGGAGTTGGCATGGTACCTGTCGTGCTTTGCGCCCTACCCGATGCTGGCCAACGCACACTCCTTCAAGGACAAATCGGACCGGCTTTCGGACGTAAATGCGGGTCTGTTTACCTACCCCGTACTGATGGCCGCCGATATTCTGCTCTACGATGCGGAGGTGGTTCCCGTGGGCAAAGACCAAATCCAACACCTGGAAATTACCCGCGACATTGCTTCAGCCTTCAACAACCGCTACGGCGAAACCTTCGTGCTGCCGCAGGCCCGCGTCGATCAGCAATTGATGACCATCCCCGGTATCGACGGCCAGAAAATGAGCAAGAGCTACGGCAACATCATCGACATTTTTGTGGACGACAAAACGCTGCTCAAAACCATCCGCAGCATCGTATCGGATAGCACGCCCCTGGAAGCGCCCAAAGACCCCGAAAACGATACAACCTTCAAGCTCTACTCCCTGCTGGCCACCCCGGAGCAAATTGCCGACATGCGTGCCAACTATCTGAACGGTGGCTACGGCTACGGCCACGCCAAAACGGCCCTGTACGAACTGATTCGGGAGCGGTTTGCCACCGAGCGGGAGCAGTTCGCCTACTACACAAGCAACCTCCCCGAAATAGACGCCCGCCTTGCCGAAGGCGCCCGCAAAGCGCAGGCTTATGGCAGCACCGTCCTCAACAAAGTACGCGAGAAGGTAGGCTATGCGATGAGATTGTGAGATTGTGAATTAGAAAACGCCTGTCATCCTGAGCTTGCGAAGGACCTTATCACGTCAGAACGAGTCGTTGTTACGGTAACCGTTCAGGCTTAATAAGGTCCTTCGCAAGCTCAGGATGACAGGCGTTTTCTAATTCATAACCTCACCACTTCAATACACCAAGCCCTCACCGAGGTGCTGCTGGTGGGAGAAGCTAAAGCCGACTTTACTGCCGCGGCTTACCTGCTGGTTTTCAATCTTTTGCTTCACCGTAATCTTCTTGATTTCGTTCATGGGCGGCGCGATGAGGTCGTTGTTGACGGCCGCAATCATGGCGCTTTCCACGAACAGGCGTAGCATTTCCGGGGTGATAGGCGATGCGGCCATGTCGTGGTCGGGTAGCTCCAGCTGCTGCACGCCTTCCAAGAAGTAGTGGTTGTCGATGTTGACAAGTAGGCGCCCCACGAGATAGCCGGGGTCGTTCATGCGCTGGAATTTCACGCTATCGGCCATGAAGTTGTAGGCCATGATGTGCCCAAAAAAGCGCCGCCGAAAATCAGCCTCCACGTACGTTGTATTCATCGGGCCGTAGTCGTCGGGGAAGGTGACGATGTTGGAGTGGAGCACGAACACCAGCAAATCGCCCGAAAACTTGATGTGGAACTCCATGTCGTTGATGGGACGGTACTCCACCAACACGCTCGAGTCGAGGGGCGAAATCTTGCGGCTTAGCTCCACCACCAGCTCCTGCGACACCTGCCGCAGCAAGTCGAAGGTGGCAATGGTGTTGCGGTAGATCTGCTGTTTAGCCGAGGACTTTTGTTTGAGCCCTTCAAAAATCTGATCCAGGCGGTCGGGGGTTTCCTCTATCATTGCCGTCGCGGTATCGGGGGTAGGCGCAGTTGCGCTTTCGGTGGCGGCGGGGGTAGGGAGTTGCTCGGGGCTGAAGGCAGCCGGCGGGGTAGAGCGGGGCGTATCGTCCATAAGTAAAAAGGCGCCGCCCGAGCGACGCGTTAGGATGAAAAATACCGCACAGCGGTAAAAAAACAGGTAAGCACGAGTTGCTAGTATACAAAATCACGCCAATTGTATGCGTGCCGGTGCTGTATAAGCCACGTACAATTTTCCCTTTTCTTACCCCTATTTCTCTATTATTCCTTGCCGCAGAAACACAGGAAAAATCACTTCTCGCTCCCCCTCGCCCCAGCGCCGTACCACTTCTTCCTCAATCAACAGCACCGGGTCGGTACCGTGCTGTTGCGTGTATTTCACCACGCTCGACCACGTGCGCAGATAGTCCAAAAACCACGCGGCCGTCCAGTTGCGGCGCACGTGGTAGGTACGGTGCTGCACCTGTGCAAACGGAAACGGAATGCGGGCGTACTGGTCGTCGATGTGCCAGCGGTTGTCGTCCCAGTACGGGCGCATCGTATCGGCGTAGAAGTGCGCCAGAACCGGGTTCAGATCTGCCTGTAGCTGAGCCAACTGGTAGCCCCACTCGGCGATAGTAGCGCCCGGCCGAGCCACGCGTTGCACTTCCGCGTTGAATCGGTCGAAGTCAAACCAATGTACGGCCTGCCCCACGGTTATCAGGTCAAAGGTATTGTCGGCAAAAGTCGTGGCTTCGGCGGCAGCTACCTGGTAAGTGATGTTGGGGCGCAGGACAGCCTTGGCCAGCTGGGCCGCGCTGCTGTCGGTGGCCTCTACGTGCGCAAACTGCTCGGCCAGCGCGGCGGCTACCTGGCCATTGCCAGTGGCACAGTCCCAGGCACGCTGCCTGGATTTTAGGCCAGTGAGCAAATCGGTATACAGTTCCTGGGGATAATCAATGCGGTACTGTGCGTATTGGGCGGCTTGCGTAGAAAAACGGTCGAGTGGAGACATAGGGTGGCGTGGAATAGAAGGAATTTCTGCGGAGCTACTAGCGTTTCGCGAAAGTAACCCGCTTGTTTGGTGTACGGACCTAACCGCGCAAATGCCGTATCTTTACCACATTATCCGCTGTTTGCTGACCGGAAACGCAAGGTCAGCCTGTTTTTCACTTCATATTTGCTGTCCTTTGACGTTTCACGATTTCAATCTCCACGAAGACCTGTTGGCCGGCGTGGATGCCATGAATTACCAACAGGCCACGCCCATTCAGGAGCAGGCCATTCCCAAAATTATTGAAGGCAAGGACCTGATTGCCTGCGCCCAGACGGGCACTGGCAAAACCGCTGCCTACCTTATTCCGCTACTCGATAAGATTTCGCACGCCAAGCACACGCACACCAGCACCCTCATTCTGGTGCCTACCCGCGAGCTGGCTACTCAGATAGATGAGCAGGTAACGGGCTTTGGCTACTTCGTGGAAGCTAGTAGCATTGCCATCTATGGAGGTGGCAAAAGCGAAGGCTGGGAGCAGCAAAAACGTGCCCTCACCGGCGGCGCCGACATCATCATTGCCACCCCCGGCCGCCTCATTGCCCACATGCAAATGGGCTACGTAAAGTTTGACCAGCTCAATTATCTGGTGCTCGACGAGGCCGATAAGATGATGGACATGGGCTTCTCCGACGACATTCTGAGCATTGTGCGGCACCTGCCCAAGGAGCGACAAACGCTGCTGTTCTCGGCCACTATGCCTAACAAGATCCGAGAGTTCTCAAAGCAGCTGTTGCAGGAACCAGATGAAATCCGACTGGCTGTATCCAAGCCGGCCGAGGGCATCAACCAGCAGTTCTACATGGCCTTCGACCGCCAGAAGATCTATCTGCTGGAGCATATTCTGAAGAATCAGCAAGTGCAAAGCATGGTGCTGTTTACGTCGCAGAAAGCGGCGGTAGGCGGCATTGTGCGCAGCATCAACAAGCTGGGCTACGCAGCCAAGGGTATTTCCTCGAACTGCACGCAGGAGGAGCGCGAGCAGATTATGCGCGAGTTCAAGAACAAGCAGTTCCCTATTCTGGTAGCCACCGACGTGCTTAGCCGCGGCATCGACATCGACTCGCTGAGCCACGTGGTAAACTACGACATTCCACGCGCCGCCGAGGACTATGTGCACCGCATTGGCCGCACGGCCCGCGCTGCTACTACCGGCACGGCCATCACCTTCATTTCGGACCAAGACCAGGACCGTGTGGTGAAGATTGAGAAGCTGCTGGAACGCGAGGTAGAAAAGCAGAACATCACGGAAGAGCTGGGCCTGGGCGAAGCCCCCGAGTTCGACCCCAAGCGCTTTAGCGGCCTACGCGGCAAAATAGGCGGGCGCGACGGCCGCAGCGGTTCCGGTCGCGATGGTAGCCGCCCCCGCCGCGAAGGCGACAAGCCCCGTGGCGAAGGTGGCGAGCGACGCAGCCACGGTGGCCGCGGCCCACGCCGCGAAGGCCAGAGTGCCCCTACCCCAGCCGCCGATGGTACTACGCCACTCGTTGCTACAGAAGGCCGTCCGCCCCGCGCCCCACGCCCCGAGGGAGCTACCACCGAGGCTGCTGGTAGCGATGGACAAGCCCGTGAAGGTCAGCGCCGCCGGAAGCGTGGCGGCCGCAACCGCGGCGGCCGTGGCCCGCGCCCAGAGGGCCAGGCTTCAGACGCTACTGCGACGCCTACCCCAGCGCCAGCTTCTTCCAACGCAGAGTAGCGCGCTACATACAGCAAAAAACACCCCCGGTACTATTGGTACCGGGGGTGTTTTTTGCTAGCTAATTCGTTTTAGCAGATTACTAAAGTGCTTTTTGTTTGTGGCCGCTCAAACCATACCACCCGATGTAGGCATAACACAACGCTGGCAGGATGAAAGCTAGGCGCAAGCTCTGGTAGTCAGCAATCAAGCCAAACAGCGGCGGAATGAGCGCGCCACCTACGATGGCGGTGCACAATAAGCCTGAAGCTTCTTCTGTGAGAGAACCCAAGTCGGCCACTGCTAGCGTGAAAATAGCCGAGAACATCAGGGAGTTCATAAAGCCCACGGCCAGCAGCGTCCACATGGCTACCTCGCCGGTGGTACTCACAGACAGCAGGATTAACAGCACCGCTCCTACGGCGTTGATGGCCAATAGCCGCCCTGTGGGGAAGCGCCCTAGCAGATACGCACCAAGGAAGCGCCCTACCATGGCCGTACCGCCATAGAACATCAGCATGATACCTGCCTCTTTCGGCGACATGTTCATCACGTCGGGTAGGTTGAGGTAGTTCACGATGTGCGAGCCAATAGCTACCTCGGCACCTACATAGGCAAAAATGCCAATTACCCCCAGCACCAAGTGGCGGCGGTGCCATGCCCGGCCCATATCGGCGGCAGAATAGCCATCGGGCGTGGTATGTGCGATAACCGGTAGCTTAAGTCGGCTTAGGACGAGGCTCACAAACAGCAAAATACCGCCGAATACCAGATAGGGAATCTGCAACGCCCCAATATCAATCGTTTCGGGCGCCACGTTGTCCAGCTCGGGCAAATGCGAGAGGATGAGGATGGAGCCGATGTACGGCGCGATAAATACCCCCAGCGAGTTGAAGGCCTGCGTGAGCGTGAGTCGGGCTGAAGCCAACGACGGTTTACCCAGGATGGCGACATACGGATTGGCGGCTACCTGCAACACCGTGATGCCTGAGGCCAGAATAAACAACGCCCCCAGAAACAACGCGTAGGCCCGGCTACCGGCAGCAGGATAGAATAAAAAGCAGCCTATGGCCGCTACCACCAGCCCAATCAGCAGACCGTTTTTGTAGCCTACCCGCGCTACCAGCTTACCGGCCGGAATACTCACCAAAAAGTACGCCCCGAAGAAACATAGGTTAATCAGGTTAGCCTGCGCGTAGCTGAGTCCGAAGATGACTTTAAGAAAGGGAATCAGAATGTCGTTCAGGCAGGTGATAAACCCCCACATGAAAAACAGTACTGTTAGAGAAGCGAGGGCTGAGGTATAACTTTTCCCTCCTCCGGAGGGGTTATCAACAGCAAGTGTTGGTGAGTTGGATTGTGGAATACCAGCCATGGACGAAAAAATAGTTGGAAGAATGACGCAATTACCCGGTTTTTTCCAACATTTCAGCGGCATAAGCCAGAAAAGCAGGTTCCAAAAGAGCCGACCCGCTACCCTAACACGAAGCGGAACCGGCTCCCGAAACCTCAGTGCAGTTGCGCCGCACCGAGGAAATAGTATTTATTCTACCTCTATTTATACTGATAGAAGCGTACGTAATCAACCATCATCTGCTGCGGAAACGGCGTGGTGTCAATTACTGTAGTACTAGGATTACCCAAAAAATTTCCCCCTACCGCTACATTTAGAATCACGAAGAATGGATTATTGAAAGGGTAGGCATACGGTGCCGTATCGCTCGTCGTAAAGGCGTAAAACTCACGCCCATCTACGTAAGAACGGATTTTATCCTTGCTACGCACCACACTAAAGATGTGAAAGTCATCGGCGAAACTGCCGTTTGCCAAGGTAGTTTCGCTGCCTTTGTATTGGTGAGTAGCCGTGCTGCTCCCATAGTGCATTGTAGAAAGTATCTTGTTTGGCTCCTGGCCGCGCAATTCCATGATATCAATTTCGCCGCAAGCGGGCCAGTTATTCTGGTCGATGTCGCTTCCTAGCATCCAGATAGCCGGCCAGATACCCTGCCCTTTCGGTAGCTTTGCCCGCACATCGATCCGGCCAAACTGGAAGCTCCGCTTGCCTTTGGTAATGAGGCGGGCCGAGGTATAATTGCGGCCCTCCATACTTTGCTTTTTAGCCTCAATGATCAGGTTGCCACCTACCATATAAGCGTTTTCGGTGGAGGTTGTATAGTACTGTAGCTCGTTGTTACCCCAGCCACTTCCTCCTGTTTCGGCAGTCCATTTAGTACCATCAATAGCACCACTACCATTGAACTCATCACTCCAGATAAGCTCGGTGTACTGCCCATAATCCTTGGCTTCGGCGTTGGATGCAGTACTAGTCGGGTCGGGGGTAGGCGTCGGGATATCCGGCTTTTTCTCCTCAGTGCAGGCCAGTAGGCCTAGAATTAGCAATGCGCCGGCCCCGGCTTTGCGAAAACGGAAAGAATGAGGGAGAATCGAGTGGTTTTTCATAAGAAGAGAAAAGCAAGTGCCGGATAAGGTAGCTCATCCGGCACGCAATAGTTATTTGGCAATCAGCTTGATGTCGAATACAGTGCCTTTATTTTTGCCCGTACCGGCGCGTATCACCATGTTTTTGTCCGTGATGGATAGGATACGGTACGTTAGGTCTGGCGCATCGGTGATGCCGATAAACGTGCCTGCTTTGGCAAACACCAACTGAGCTAAGCCAGCACCGTCGGCCGGGCCGAAGGTGTAGGCCGAGGTACCCGAGCGAGCAGTCTGACAGCTACCGGGACTACCAGCCACAAACGTCTCATCCTTTGCATTGTAGGTAAATATATCGGCTGCGGAGAATGTAAATTCGTCATCGGCCTGGCAAGCAGGCAATGCACCAACACTGCCCCCCCCGTAGTACTCTGTGGGGTTAGACTCGGTGCCTACCGTAATAGTCTTCTCTACTGCGTTATCGAGCATCCAGGTTTTCTGCGTACCACCCGTCAGCAGTTGCTTCACGCGGGTCACGGCATCGAAGGGCACCAGCGTCACCTCCGTTTTGGTACCGTTGGCTAGTGTACCACGCAGGCGCAGGATCGTGTTGCTGGCTTCGATGATATCGTAGGTGCGGTTGGGAACGGCCACGTTTTCACCGATAAACGTGCTGGTACCGCCCAGCACAATTTGCCCTAGGCTGCCGCCGCTACCCGGCTTATACACAAAGCCTGAGGAACCTGATGCTTCTGTGCCGCAGGCATTGTTGGCAGTATAGGTGTAGGTGAAAGAGCTGCCGCTAAAGCTGAACTGGTCATCAGCCTGGCAAGAAGCTAAAGCGTTGGCCGCCGATGATGAGGTAACGTTGTTACTAGCGTCTAGTCGCTTGATAGCGCCAGCCGCGTTGGACAACGTCCAAACGCGTACTGCCGGAGCGCCACCGTTGCAGGCCACTAGTGCCGAGAAACCTGTATTGCCGCAAGCAGTAGGCACCACTACGTCGGCTTGAGGAGTAGCTGCGAAGCCACCCCTACCCGATACGTTCAACCGTACCTTGTAAGTACCAGGTGTGTTGTAGGTGTGCGTTACAGACGAGCCGGAGCCTACTGTTCCATCGCCAAACTCCCATCCACTAACAAAGTCATTTTCGCTGGTACTTGTAAAGGTAACCGTTACGGGAAACTGCGTTGAGTTAACGGTGCTGGTAAAACTGGCAGCGGGCAGTGGGCCCTCCAATTGGCCATCCTCGTTTTTATCGCAGGCTGTAAAGAGCAGTGGGCTTATAAGTAATGCCGTAACCGCTTTATTCCAGGTAGTTTTCATGTTAAGATGAAGCTGAAAGCGTCCGTGAAAAGCGATTTAGTAACCTGGGTTTTGCACCAACGCAGGGTTGGTATCTAGCTCCGATTGCGGAATAGGCAACACTAGATTAGTAGCCGTTGGAATACCGCGTTGGGCACCAATGTTCAGACTACGGAGGTAGGCTGCCTGCGCTGTCATCACAGGGATAAGACCATACTGCGTACCGTTGTAGCGCTTCAAATCAAACCACCGGTCAAATTCGAAAGCCAATTCGTACTTACGCTCGCGCAACACGGCTCCTGTGAAGTCGGGAGTGTTAGACGCTGAAAGGTCGTGCGCAGCAGAAGCCGTGTTACTATCGACACCAAATGCCCGGCGCCGTACTTTATTGATGGCTTCGAATCCTTCTGGCGTTGGCCCTACTGCTTCTGCTAGAATTAGGTACATCTCTGCCAAGCGTAGTACCGGCACGTTCAAAGGAGAGTCCCAGATATTGGTATTCACCTTACCTACAAACCACTTTTTGCAGTTATAGCCAAATGGGGAGCCCGTTGCCTTAGCCGCCTGTACGGCTCCGTTTGGGAATACGTCGCCGGGCACCCAAACAGAAGCTGCTTTGCGCGTATCACCGGCTTCGTAACCATTCACAAAATCGGGCTCAGGCACGTTGAAACCGTAGCCGCTACCCGGCGTTTGGTTGGCACCCCGTGGTCCGAAGAACTCGTTCATGGCAGACCCCACGCTGTTGCGCTCGTACTCATTCCGTCCATTCACGTACTGCACCTCGAAGAGCGACTCCTTGGCGTTGTTGTTCTCGTTGGCTACTTTGAAGTTATCGGCGTAGTTGGCCCACATCGTTTTGCCGGAGCCCGTAATTACCTCGCGGGCACGCTGGGCAGCCAGTGCTTTTTTGCTTGCATCGCCCATCGAGGCTTCCGTGATGTACACTTTGGCCAGTAGGCCAGTGGCAGCCCACTTGGTTGCCCTACCCAAATCGGCACCGCTGTACGCAGCGGGTAGGTTGCCGATGGCGTCCGTCAGGTCCTGCTCAATCTGCTTGTATACTTCGGCCGCTGGGGTACGCGGGATGTTTACTTGCTCTTGACCAGTAGGTGGCGTTGTGAAAAGCGGCACGTCGCCGTACACCCGCACTAAGTCGAAATAGTATTTGGCGCGTAGAAACTGAGCCTCTCCTAAGCATCGCCGCTGAATGGCGGGGTCCATATTGGCGATATTTGGCACCTTCTGCAGGACAATGTTAGCCCGTTGCAAGCCAATGAACGCACCACCCCACAGGCGCCCAGCTACGGGGTTGGTAGACGGAATACTGAACGCTTCCAGCTGTTTGTATTCAATGCCGTCGTTGCCATCATCGCCGCCCGTTACCGAGATATCAGCCATAATGTCGAAGGCCCACATGGCTAGGTTGTATTGGCCTTCCTTTGTCAGCTCGCTGTAAGCAGCCGTCACGGCCTGGATGGCATCTTGCTGCGTTTGGTAAAAGTTAGCGTCGGTTATTTGGTCAGCAGGTGCCTCTTCCAAAAACTTCTCCCCGCAACTAGTTAGCAGACCTAACGACAGCAGAAAAGCACCGCAGGTAATTTTTGAGATAGTCATGATTAAGTAAGTGGGAATTAGCCGTGATTAGAACCCGATGTTCAAGCCGCCCATAAACACGCGAGCTTGTGGGTAAATACCCAAGTCAACACCACTGGCGCTCACCTCGGGGTCGTAGCCCGTGTATTTGGTGAGGGTAGCCAGGTTCTGTGCCGTGACATACACCCGTAGTTGGGTCATCGAGAAGCGACTCAAAATGCTGCTAGGGAGGGTATAGCCCAGTGTCAGGTTCTTCAAGCGTGCGTAGGAGCCGTCTTCGATGTAGTGCGTAGAGACGCGCAGATTGTTGTTGGGGTCTCCGTTGATAGCCCGCGGAATGTCGTTGCTGGTGCCGGGGCCGGTCCAACGGTTCAGAATGCGGGTGGTGCCGTTGGTGGTGCTGTATAGGGCGCTTTCTGTGATGTAACGGTTGAGGTTATACACATCGTTACCCTGCACACCTTGAATGAAGAAACTCAGATCAAAGCCTTTGTAGTTCAGAGTATTGGTGATACCAAACGTGAAGTTTGGATTCGGATTACCGATGAACTGACGGTCGGCGTCTGTGATAGCGCCATCGCCATTTAAGTCACGGAAGCGGATGTCGCCTGGGGCTGTACCGGGCTGCTGCGTAGGTGCTGCGGCTACCTCATCGGGAGTTTGAAATAGACCCTCTGCTACGTACCCGTAGAACGAGCCGAAAGCATAGCCCTCGTCATAGCGTACAATAGTGCCACTCAGGGACCCCAACCCGTTATAGGGAATACCTGCCCCTAGCGACTCCAACCGCGTTTTGAAGGCCGATACGTTAAGGGTAGTAGTCCAGCTCAGTGCTTTGTCGGCACCTGTGAAATTGTGGGAGGTCAGCGAGAAGTCGATACCCCGGTTATAGGCAGAGGCCGCATTGGTATTCACCGACTCATACGTACCCGACACCAACGACTGCGGTACGCCAGCAATCAGGTTTGGCGAGTTACGGTTGTAGAAGTCGATAGTGGCTTCCAGGCGGTTGTCCAAGAAACCCAGGTCCACGGCAATGTTCGCCTGGTCGTTGTACTCCCAGCGTAAGTTGGGGTTGGCCAAGCGTGTAGGTGCGCCGCCTGTGTTGATAGCTCCATCTGGCCCCAGTGGGTAAACAGCGCCGAAGTTGATGGAATACAAGTAGGCAAAACGACCAGCATTCAGTTCATTGCCTACCCGGCCGTAGCTAGCCCGCAGCTTCAGGTTGCTTATCGTTCGGTTGTCCTTCAGGAACTCTTCCTCCGAAATTCGCCATCCGGCCGATACGCTGGGGAAGAAGCCAAACTTGTTTCCGGGTTGGAAGCGCGATGAACCATCGTAGCGAGCCGTCGCCTGGAAGATATATTTGCCGCCAAACTCATAATTGAGACGCCCGAAGTAACTAGCTAATCGGCGCGACGGATCGATGGTGCCGCCATTGCTCAGCAAGGTGTTGATCGGCCCTGAGTTGATGGTTTGCAAGTCGTTCCGCAGGTACTGCGAACGGTTTGCCGCTACGTTGCTGAAATTGAACTCCTGCGCCGATTGACCCAACAGGAAAGTTACCTGGTGTTTATCTGCGAAGAGACGGTTATAGGTAGCCGTATTCTCGATAAGGTAACTAGGTGCGTAGCTGGAAGTAGCCGTAGCGCCAGCCGTAATGTAGCGCTGCGTATAGCCTGCCAGTTCTGGACCACGAGGCGAGAAAGCATTGAAGTTATCGAAGATGAAATCGGCGCCTATGTTGGTGCGGAATCGTAGCCCTTTCAACGGCTCCAGCTCTGCGTAGAAGGTAGTTAGCGCCCGGTTGCGTGTAAACCGCTGATTGGTGCGCTGAGAAGTAGCCAGCGGGTTTTCTTCTGTGAAGTTATCATCGGCACTATTTGGCTGGTACCAGTACCCATCGGGACGGTAGGCCTGCACGGTAGGCGGAATACGCAGTAGTTGTTGCACAGCGCCATACTCCCCACTATTCGTAGTGATTTGCCGGTCGCTAAGGTGCGTCAGCGAAATGCTATTTCCTATCTTGAAAATTTTGCTTAGCTCCACGTCGCCATTAGCGCGTAATGTGAAACGCTCAAAATTAGACCCCAGGATAATCCCATCTTGCTGGTAGTAAGTACCCGACAGTGCGTAGCGCGCTTTCTCACTACCTCCTGTAGCCGATAGTGAGTAGTTCTGAATCTTTGCCCGACGGAACAACAAGTCTTGCCAATCGGTATCCACTGTCAGCGCATCGGGGTTGCGTAGCTTTTCCAGCGCAATTGGCTTTCCGGCTGCTATCAACGATTCGTTGTTGATTGTCGCGTATTCCTTCGCATTCAGCAAATCCAGCTTTCTGGCCACCGACTGCACCCCTCGATACACATCCAGGTTAACATTCGCTTTGCCTGCTTTACCGCGCTTCGTCGTAATAATTACTACCCCGTTAGCTGCCCGCACCCCGTAGATAGCAGTAGCCGACGCATCTTTCAGTACATCAATCGTCTCAATATCATTGGGGCTGATAGCATTGAGTTGATTGTCGCCGCCATCAGGCAAGGGAAATCCATCGACTACGTACAACGGGTTATTATTACCGGCCGACGTAATACCACGAATACGCACAGAAGTACCAGCCGCACCACCAGGAGCACCACCATTCGACGTAATCGTGACGCCGGACACCTTGCCTTGTAATGCCTGCGTCACGTCGGCTACTGGTTGCCGCACCAGTTCTTGCCCATTTACGGAGGAAATAGCACCCGTGACGCTACCTCGTTCTTGGGTCCCGTATCCTACCACTACTACTTCGCCTAACGCTTGACGGTCTTCCAGTAGACTTACCGTTAGGCCAGTAATAGCTCCAGTTACGGCAACTTCTTTTTTGATGTAGCCCACCGAACTAATTACTAGTGTGCTACCCTCCGGCACATTCAACGAAAAAGAGCCGTCGGCACCGGTAGATGTACCCAGCGTTGTACCCTTTACAATCACGGTTACGCCGGGCAAGCCTTCCCCATTGGCCTGCGTCACGCGGCCAGATACAGGAACGTCAGCTAGATACTTTCCCGACAGCAGCAGAAAGGGCCCGGTAGGTGCCTTAGCACCTACTACTGGCAACGCTGTCATTGGCAGGCCGCAAGCAGCCAGCAATACTACCCGTCGCCTGAAAAAAAGTGAGTAGGAGTTGTGCTTCATAAAAGAGAATGGGTGTGGGAATTGGGAATATCAAAATCTAAAATACATATCTCAGAAATCGATTTAGGAAATAGAGAGTAACAGCATTTCTAAATCTGTCTTCTCACTAATCTTTTCTGATGCTGTTACCCCCTAGATGATGCGTAGTGAGACGACAACCAGTGCAACAAACTCTGTCAACTATCCAAAGATATTCGGACTTGTTTGGCAAATGCAAGCTTCAAAACCTGCATAGATGTATAAAAAAGGACCTTTTTCGACTACTACACAAATTATCTATACACATAACACACACGTTTTACACGCTTATTTATGGTCCACTAGCTGTTCTTTGCTTCGTCTTGCCTTAGCAAACGCAGTTAAAAAACAACCCCTAAATAGGCTTCAAGCAGAATATTTTTTTCAGATTTCTTAAAATACCGAAAACGTTTGCGACATTATTGCATAGGCTGTGACTGTTGCTTGCCTGCTAGCTCTGTCAACAATTCATCTTCTTCTGCTTCGTGATTATCTAAAAGTAGTTTCGTCCAGCTTTCCTGTTCGTCATAATCGGGTGCTTGTTCCCGGCGACGCATGGCATCGGCTACTTTTTGACTGAAGCTCCAGCAAGTGCCCTGTCGTAGATCTAACACTCGAGACAACTCTTGGGAGGAATAATGACCGTGGTGCGTGTGCAGCAGAAATACTGCATAGAAAGCTTTCACGATGGAAAACTTACATTTTTGAAAGAGCGTGTAGGCAGTGGCCGATTCCACGTATCGGCAGCGGGTGCAGCGCCGGGAATGTGCCTCGCGTCCGTCGCAATACTTCTCGTGGCCGCAACGGCGGCATTGGTAGCCGTGGCTCCACTTTAGTTCTGCCAGATAAGTTAAGCACGCATCCTTATCAGGGTAAATCTGGCTGAATTCCCCGAAATCCACTTCGCGGGAGAGTACACGCGCTTCCTGGACCTGTTGCAGGTCGTGCTGTAACTCAGCATTTAGCTTTTCTATGGCTGCCGACTGCAGCGCCAGCAACCGATTGGCTTGCACCAGTTCTCGGTTTTGACCGGCAATTGTTTCGCTTTGGTAGCGCAACTCTTCTGTACGGCGCGCCACCTGGGCCTCCAGGTCCGAGTTGAGCTGATCTTTCAGTTGCTGGTTTTGCTGTAGTTGCTCTAGCAACTGATTTTGGGCGTGCTGCCGCTTACGCAGTTGTTTCACTAGCCGTTCCTGAGCCCGTATAGTAGCGTCTTTGATAGCCTTTATCTTGTCGCCGAGTGCGTAAGACAACACGGCTATTTCCAGCACAAAGGCTACATTCATACTGTATACCGTAAAGGTGTTGGTGAACGTATGAATGCCCAGCTTCCGAAGCACGAGAAATAATACACTGACTGCTACGAAACTATGCGCTGCCAGGAAGAAAATAGCTGGTCGAAAACCGCGCTGGTAAACTCGCACAGCTAGGTAACATATCATTGTGTAGGGCAAAGGGTATAGCCAAAACCCTAACCCCGAGCGCAGCACCAGAGCATCAAGCAACAATAGCGCAGCACTTCCTAACACCACGCGCCGTACCCACGCATCGTAGCGCGGGAGCCGCTCGGCAGAGTCCATAAACTGTCGGGCATAGTAGCTGAAGGTGAGCAACAGCAACACCGGAGCCACTGCATTCACCAGCTGGTTTAGCCAGGGTAGCATAGGCCACAAATACTGGAACCCCAACCCGTCTTCCGACAAAAACACTAAACCACAACTCAGCACATAGGCTACATATCGCAGGTACATCTGCTCGCGAATGAACAGGTAAATGCACAAGTTGTAAATAACCATGATCAGCAACACCCCATAGAAACCACCCAACAGACCATATTCGAGCTGAAAATGACTAGCTAGGATGGTTTCGGTGCGCAGCCGGGCCAGGAAAGACGTTTTGGAACCTGATTGTAATCTGATAAAGTAAGTATGCGTCTGCTCAGGTGCTAGCGTGAGCCGAAACAGAAAATTTTTGTAGAAATACGGCCGACTATTAAAAGGCAGATCTGCTCCCGTACGTACTACGGGAACTGACTTATCATCCTGATAGAGTGCGATATTGTTGATGTGCGAGTCCAGTAGCTCCAGGTACCAATGGCGCTCTGCACGCTCGGCATCGTGCAGCGTCAGACGTAGCCAGTAGGTAGCGGAGGTGTGCTGAATACTAGCATACGCCTGGCTCGCCCTCGTAAAGCGTCGGGTCCATTCGGGCTTCTGTACATCTTGAATGGTTAGCCGGCCCGTGGGGTCCTCCAGTATACTGTAAGAGCTAGGTGTGAGAAAAAGCTCGTCTATGTTCGTTGTGATGTGCAGCGTGTCTTCCCGTACCGCGGCCTGACACGCACTGCTGCCCATTAAAATCTTCATTGCTAGCAGTATACACAGCGTAATCCATCTAAAGGAATACCGCAATATGGGGTAGGGTAGGATCATATGCTGCCTGTTTTCGGTATGTAGTGCGCTGCAGCGCCCAGTTACTGTCCGCTTTGGGTTGTGGCCGCCGGGCTAAACTGCAACCAGTTTAATCGGGCTCCCGGTTTTGCCACGTACACTCGCAGCATATGCTGCCCGGCTGGCAACATGGTTGTTGTCGTAGTGAGGGTAATCCAGGTATTCATACTGGGACCGGCTGGAACGGGTAGAGTAGCAACAAGACTATCGGCCACGTGTATCTGTAGCTCAGCCGGGACTGTGCCATCATTTGCTACCCGTGCCTCCACATTATAGCGCCCAGGTTGCTTGACAGTTACTGTATATTGCAGCCACTCGCCAGCAGTCATGTGTTGCACGGCCAGCGCCGTATCATTGCCATCGTGTGCTAGGCCGATATCAACGCCGTCGTTGCGGCCAGCTCCGCCCAGGTTCCAGCGGTCGGGTCGGCGGTAATCCGTTTTCTGGTACAAGCTATCTTGGTAAGCAGTGCCTACCCTACCCATATCGTAGTGGGTAGCAGCGATGGTGCCGGGCAGCGCTAACGGCACATAGGCTTTGGTAGCCATGGTGCCGGGCTGCCGCATCAGCGCATCAAGCACGTCGCGGTTGGGCTCGCAATGCTTAAACTGGATGTTGCGCAGCAGATTTGCCCTACCCTCCGGTGTCAGTATAGAACCATATGGCCTGATATTGAGCAGGCTAGTTGTACCGGCTACTCGCTTCACGTTCCAGTGACACCAGCCAATAGTACGTTCGTTCAGTGCCTGGGCGGCGGCAGTCAGCCACTCGTTGGAGTTTTCGCCCGTCTCCCCTACCCATACCGGCACTTTCCACCGCTCACGGAAAGCCACCAGATTACGAATCAGATTGATCTGATTGGGATTTGCATCGCCTACGGTAGGGTCGTTGGTGCACCAATAGCGGTGGGCGTTATACACCAAGTTGGTTTTGTACTTGGTCGGCAGCTTATCAGGTGTCAGGTTGGTGTACTCATTGCCGTAGCCGTTGCCCTCCACCATAATCAGGTGTTTATCGCCCTGCGCCCGGATAGCAGTAATCAGCCGGCCGTACAAGGCCTGCGCCTCGGAATTGTCGCCAGCCATGCCATGGGCCGTGTCCATACCATGCGGCTCATTGAGCACATCATACATCGCTACCCAGCTCTCGTTGCGGTAGCGAGCAGCTAGCTTTTGCCATAGCCGCACGGTCACGTCTTGATATAGCAAACGCCCTTTTGCATCACGACGCTTCCATAAATCCAATGGTATAATACCGTCGTTAATGTTACGGTCGGCGCCCTGGCCGCCGGGGGCCGCATGCAGATCAAGTACTACATAGAGCTTATTCGCTTTACACCACGCTAGCAGGTCATCGATGTAGCGAAATCCATCCAACTCTTTTGGATTTGTGAACAGCTGGTCTGCGTCGTACCATTTTGCCAAGGCCGCCACATAGGCTGGCACGGCACTGCCCTGATCCAAGGCCTGCTCGCGCAAATGACGCTGTGCACTCGTCAAAAAAAGGTCATAGTGCATGGGTAGCCGCACACAATTAAACCCTTGAGCAGCAATAAAATCAATGTCTGATTTTGTAATAAAGCCATTGCGGTACTGCTTATAAAAGCTTTCCACCTCGCTAACCGACATAGTACGGCGCATGGCCCGTTTGATGCGCCCTTGCGCGTCCAGCGTGTCGGTGCCCAGCATGTAGCTTTCCTGCAGTAGCCAGCCACCCAGTCCTACTCCCTTCAGCACAATTTCTCTTCCACGCTCATCTATAATAGCAGTGCCCTTGGCTCTCAGCAACTGTTGCCCCTGGCTGACGTGAGCAAAAAGTAGAAGCAACCCCACAAATAGACAAGTCCGATACCTGCTCAGAAGGTGGAACCGGTGGAAATGTAGCACCATATGAAGAATAGGATTGTAGGATAACAGCAGTATTCCCTTCTCCACTCCGGTATAGACTCTTATACTACATGATAGGCTGTACCTAGCATGTATGTATTGCTCATAGCGCTAGCCTATGATACTACAACGTTTGCGCTACTTAAGAAAACGTCTAGTAATCAGGTTGCCATCATGTGGAAAGGCAACCAAATATAGAATAGTTGGTGCACCAAATGCAAACTATAAAACTGCGTAAAACGCGTTTAAACACGCTTTTTCAGGTGATGCACAATATACATTATACGTTTAGCACACACGTAATTATACCCCACACATGTGCCTTAGAGCACCTAAAGCTTATTTTAGGATAAGAGTAGCGCAGATAAAAAACAATGACATTTTCCATCTACGAAATCGATTGCACGGTTAAGACTCACTTATAAGCCTAGCTACCATCACGAGCGTTTGCCCTACCCCAAATAATATAGTAAAGGCCAGCGTGCTCATGGCCATCTGCTTAAGCAGTGGATCTAATTGCATCGACTCTTGGCGTTGCGCAACCAACCGACCATTGCGCAAAAACAGTGGTGCCGACAACAAAAACAGCCATTGCCAGGGCGAATAGTAGGTAAGTACAACGTACAGTACCGCGCTGGCAAACCCTACCCCCAGGAGCAACCAATGGTAGCGCCGGGCCGCTACTGGTCCCAATCGTACCGGGATTGTAATCTTACCAGCTAGCTTATCAGAGCGAATATCCCGAATGTTGTTGACGTTCAGCACAGCCGTTGCAAAACACCCCAGCGCGGCGGCTGGCAACAGCACCAGAAGCGGCAATGCCTGCGTTTGGAGGTAGTACGTGCCACACACACCTACTAGTCCAAAGAACAAAAACACCGATGCGTCGCCTAACCCGGCATAGCCATAGGGTTTGGCGCCAGCCGTATAGTTGATGGCTGCCCAGATAGCAGCCAGCCCCAACAGAAAGAAGCTAATGGTAATCCACATGGCAGCTAAGCCCAGCGCTACCCATAGCAATGCCACACCAGAAGCTAGAGACAACGCCCCAAACAAGAGCATGCCGCGCTTCATCTGCGCTGGCGTAATGTGTCCTGCCTGCACAGCGCGTTGTGGCCCTTCGCGGTGGATGCTGTCGGCGCCGTTCTGCGAGTCGCCGTAATCATTGGCCAGGTTGCTCAGGATCTGCAACAAGATGGTAGTCAAGACGGCCAAGGCAAATACGCTCCCCCGGAACTGCCCATGCGCAGCGGCCAGGAAGCCGCCCGTGAAAATACTGGCCAGCGACAAGGGAAGGGTACGGGGCCGAAAAGCCGAAATCCACGCTTTGGCTGGGCTAACGGCACCAGCGGACGTGGCAGAAAGAGGGGCAGCCATTACGAAGCAGAAATACAGGGTAGGGAAAGCGAAAAAAACGGCCTGCTTTACGCCGGCTCAATAGCCGCGATGGTAGCAGCACTCAACTCCGAAAAGTCATGAATCACCAAGTCGGCTTGGCTTAGGTCCTGCAAGGCCGAATGTTCGCTGTCGTAGCCAATGCAATAGATACCAGCGGCTTTACCGGCAGCAATACCATTGGTAGAGTCCTCGATAATAACGCACTCCCGCTTCGAGCCGACGGCTAGGGACGCGGCATGCTCAAAAATTGCCGGATCGGGCTTAGAGTGCGTGAAGTCCTCGCCGCTGATAATGTGGTCAAAATATGGATATAGATCGAACCGCTTCATCACCCGGTTGATAGTGCTTTTGGAGGCCGAAGAGGCTAGAATCAATTGAAGTTCGTGCGCATGCAAGTCTTCGATAAGCGTACGAACAGTGCCGAGCAGGTACAGGTCGGGCTTTTCGTCAAACGCTCGGTTGAAGAACTCCCGCTTGCGCATCATTAGCTCGTCAATATCCGCCGAAAGGTCATACCGATCTTTCAGCTGTTGATATACGTTTTTGGTGGACGAACCCGTAAACGTAGCATACTCCTCATCCGATACGTTGATACCTAACTCCTCAAAATGCCGAAAAAAGGCATAGCGGTGTACAGGTTCCGTATCGACAATTACCCCATCCATATCAAAAATGACCGTGCGTATCATAGCAAAAGCAGTTGATCCTAAGCCCCGCGAAGGTAGGTAGCATGCGGGCATAAAATGATATTCCGGACAGTGGGAAGTGGTTTATCCTCTTCTCGCTGTCCGGAATACTACTATGTTAGAGCCCTTTTACTTTAAAATAGCCGCCACCAGCTCGTCGCTCATGGGCTTTACTTTGGATGGGTAGAAGGCTACTACATGGCCTTTTTCATCAACCAAGTATTTGCAGAAATTCCAGGTAGGCGCGTCGCTCACAGTTCCGTTCTTCGACTTATCCGACAAGAACTTATACAGCGGCGCGGCATCATCGCCTTTCACTGATACGGTGCTGAACAGCGGAAACGTAACGCCGTAGTTCTTCTCGCAAAACGAGGCTACTTCGGCATCAGAATCAAGCTCCTGGTTGAAGCTGTCGGAGGGGAAGCCCAGTACCACTACTTTGTTGGCGTATTTTTTCGACAGCTCTTCCAACTCTTTATACTGTGGAGTGTAGCCGCACTTAGAGGCTGTGTTCACGATGAGTAGCTTCTTGCCTTTGTACTGACTCAGCTTCACGTCTTTACCTTCGATGGTCTTCACGGTGTAGTCGTACACGGTGGCGGGCGCAGCGGCGGGAGCTTCGGTCATGGCAGGAGCAGGTTGGGGGGCAAACGTAGCGGCCGAGAGACCGGCAATTGCCAGAGTGCCCAACAGAAACAGTGACGAAATTTTCATGAGAATACGCGGAGGAGAAAGTGGAGGATACGTAACCGACAAACCACTAGACTAGCTCATTGGTTTCGGTGGAGAAGGTACGTAATTGTTGGATACAACGGTTCTGCTTACCCGCAGGAAGCATACTATAATTTCACGTTTTAGAGGGCGTCAGCCACTTCTCTACCTGCGCCGGCCGATAGTCTGCCATCAAATCGAGCAGAACGGCGGGCGTTTCGGCTTGTAGAAGCTGGTGGCGGTTTTCGGGACGGAGCAGGGCTTCGTCTACCATATGGTCGAGGGCGCGCAGCAGGTGGGTATAGAACCCGGCCACGTTCAGCACGCCAATGGGCTTGCGGTGCAGGCCCAGCTGACCCCAGGTTAGCACCTCAAACAGTTCCTCCAGCGTGCCGTAGCCACCGGGCATGGCCACAAAGCCATCAGCCAGCTCGGCCATTTTCAGCTTGCGCTCGTGCATAGACTGCACTACGTACAACTCCGTGAGGCTCAGGTGCGCCACTTCTTTGCTGGCCAGAAACTCGGGAATGACGCCTACAGCCCGGCCGCCGTGCTGAAGTACGCTGTCGGCCACGGCTCCCATCAGCCCTACCCTACCGCCGCCGTACACCAGCGTCAGGTCACGCTCGGCCAGCACACGGCCCATTTCGTGGGCCTGCTGTCGGTAGAGGTCATTGCGGCCGATGCTGGAACCGCAGTATACTGCTACTGATTTCATTTATCTTACTACTTGAATTTCATAACATTATATCGACCGCAGGGAGAAATTTCGCGTGCTGATGTCAATTACTATCAAGCGAGATTTCTTCCTGCGGTCGATATGACGTTTGAATTAGAAACCGATAATAGCTTACATCCGCTCCGGCACCTGGATACCCAACAGCCCCATGCTGACTTTGATAGCCCCAGCCGTTTGTGCCGAAAGTGCCACCCGGAACGCTTTTTTGGCAGCATCGGGCTCAGTGAAGATCGGCACTTCGGTGTAGAAACGATTGTAAGCCTTAGCGAGGTCGTAGGCGTACTGGGCGATGATAGCAGGCGAATAGATGCGAGCTGCTTCCGTTACCACGGCCGCATAGCGGGCAAGCTCCTGCACCAGTTCTTGCTCTGTAGCATGAAGCGCGGCAAGGCTACTTAAATCGGCTGTTTCACTGATGCCTTGCTCGGCCGCCTTGCGACGAATGGCCGAAATACGAGCGTGCGAATACTGAATAAACGGTCCCGTGTGTCCTTCCAAACTCACCGATTCTTCGGGGTTGAATAGCATACGCTTCTTGGGGTCTACCTTCAACAGGTAGTATTTCAGCGCGCCTAGGCCCAGCATGTGGTAAAGCTGCTGCGCTTCTTCCTCCGATAGCCCTTCAGTTTTGCCTTTTGCGAGGGTAGCGGCTTTAGCTGCTTCCACTACTTCATTCACCAACTCGTCGGCGTCTACTACGGTGCCTTCGCGCGACTTCATCTTGCCAGAGGGTAGGTCTACCATGCCGTAGCTGAGGTGGTAGATGGCATCGGCGTAGGGCTTGCCCAGCTTCTTGAGCACAGCCTTCAGCACCTGCATGTGGTAATTCTGCTCGTCGGCAATAACATACACCGACAGGTCGTAGCCGAAATCTTCGTACTTCAGCTCGGCCGTGCCCAGGTCCTGGGTGATATAGACGCTAGTGCCGTCGGCGCGGAGCAGGAGCTTTTCGTCGAGGCCTTCGGCGGTGAGGTCTACCCACACTGAGCCATCTTCCTTCTTGTAGAATACACCTTTCTGCAAGCCTTCCTCTACCCGCTCCTTGCCCAGCAAGTAGGTTTCCGACTCATAATAGTATTTGTCGAAATCGACACCAATATTCTCGTAAGTAGCGTTGAAGCCCTCGTACACCCAGCCGTTCATCTGACGCCACAGGGCCACTACGTCGGCGTCGCCAGCTTCCCACTGCCGCAGCATGTCTTGGGCCTCCAGCATCAGTGGGGCCTGGCGCTTGGCTACGTCGGCGGCTACTCCTTCCAGTTCGAGCTGCTTGATTTGCTCGCGGTAGTGTTTCTCAAACAGCACATAGTATTTGCCGATGAGATGGTCGCCCTTGATACCGGCTTGTTGCGGAGTTTCGCCGTGGCCATACTGCTGGTAGGCGAGCATAGACTTACAGATGTGAATGCCCCGGTCGTTTACCAAGTTGGCCTTGGTCACGTGCGCGCCGGTGGCTTTCAGAATCTCGGCCACTGAATAGCCAAGGAAGTTGTTGCGCAAGTGACCTAGGTGCAGAGGCTTGTTGGTGTTCGGCGACGAATACTCCACCACTACTTCCTGCGGCCCACCAGTAACTACCGGCGCATCGGCGGGCTGTTGGCGCAACTGCTGAAACACCTTCACCCACTCCTGCACGGCCACTTCCAGGTTCAGGAAGCCTTTCACTACGTTGTAGCCCGTAATAGCAGGCTCGTTGGCGACCAGCCACTCGCCCAGCGCTTGCCCAATCTGCTCGGGGCCTTTGCCTAGGGTTTTGGTGAAAGGAAACGTAACGAGCGTAAATGAACCTGCAAAATCCTTGCGGGTAGGCTGCAACGTGAGTTGCTGTGCGGGCACATCGGCCCCGAAAACGTGTTGCATGGCCGCGCTGAGGGCGGCTTTGAGGGTCTGTTCGAGTTGTTGCACGGGAGAGATGCTGGGGTGGCGCGGCTGCTTCTACCCTAGTGCCGCCAAAGAGGGCACAACGCAAGCCACCGCCTGCGCAACGAGCAGAAGCAGAAGCCGCAGCCGGTTTCTACTGATGCAAAGGTAGAAAGGTAGAGGGGAAGGTGGGCTTATTCTCTTGCCAAGCTCTGCTTTTAGTTGGATGCTTTGTAGAGAAGTGTATGAAAAAGCTGCCAATGAAATAATTCCCCTACCCTCCTGCCGCTTCCCCGCGGCCCGCGCGAGGTCGCCATGTCTACGTGCAAATGCTCCTGAATGGCCTTCGGTGGCGGATACCAGAATCCTGGCAGTGTTCTGATCCATGGTGTTTTCGGAGTTGAGATAAGAAACACCTTTTACTCAGTAAGGTAGACGGTCTGCGTGAAGGCTCCATTTGCTGCCACATCCCAGGCTTCAAGCCGCACCCATTTGCGATTAGTAAGATCAGCGGATACGTGAAACGCTTGCTTCCCAAAGGCTGTCGTTTTAAGCAGGTCTACCTGTTGGCGATACACTTTTTGGCCGTCGCCGGAAATAATTTCGGCAAAGGCCATTGGAAAGGTCCAGTTTAAGGTAAACTCAACAGTGGTTTTAGCTGGATTTTGTAGCGTGACTGTTTCCCCGGCACCTTTTCCGTTCACGGTGAATTGCGGAATCAACACTTCGCCGGTAGAGGAGAAAAAGCTACCTTTTTTCAAGACATCTACCACTGGCTGCCACCCCGTTTTGAAATCAGGTAATGTAGAAAGCGGCAAATAATTCACGTTCAAGTGAGCATACATCTCATTCTCAAAGTTCACCGTGAATAAATCTGCCTCCGCTATAATATGCTTTCTCACGCCCCAATTATTGAAATCATCAAGTAAGTCCAACGTACGCTTTCCAAGGCGAGGCTGTGACAGGTCGGCGGGTAGGGCCTTCCAGGCGGCGCCCATGAAGTGGTCTGATTTAAAGAAAGCCTCGTTTTTATAGGCATCCGGGTAGCCGGTCGAGCCTTTTGTGCGGGCGTGTGCTGTCCAGGCCAACCCATTCTCGGCTTCGAGCAGCTTCAGCATCTCGGTTTTATCGCCCACGTGGTATACGCGGCCATACGTGGTGTTTTCCTGCACAAACGGCGTCCCCGGCTTCTTTGCCATCACCCAGTACACGGGCTTCGGGAAAAGCTCTAGCCAGTGGCCGCCCAAAAACTCGTTGGGTTCTTCGCCGGGTAGCAGCAAAAAGTCCTTGTCGGATGACTTTTGGCACAGCTCAAACAAGGCAGCCATTTCCCGCAAGCGTTGCTCATCGGGTCCTTTTGGGTGCGCAGTGTAATGAAACTCGCCCAGGTGCACAATGTCGAGGCCGAGGCTCTTGAACACCCTCACAAACTCTGGAGTACCGGCGGCTTCTTTGCCAGGCAGCATCACGTTCATCACGTACTCGTTGTGAAAGTGGCTGGCCATGGTTTTGTATCCCGGCAGTTGTGCATACGTATCCTGGTGCGTGTAGCGCTTCACTTCATCCAAAAGCGGCTCTGCTTTGCCGGTTCCCAGTAAGCAGTAGAAGTTCAGGCGCTGCGCGGTGCCGGGAGGGGCGTTAAACCATGGCACATAGCGTTTATCTCCATACAAATCCTGCCGGATACCCAGGCCATACCCAGGCAACACCTTCCGGTACTTGCTGCCAAACCACACAAATTTGAGGTTGAAGGCTTCGTCTAGGGGATAAAAATACTGGTGGGGCGCCGGAAACACCGCCAGGCTTCCGCCGGCACTTTCGCCCAGAATAGTTCGATATTTCACCGCCTGATTTCGGCTGGTATCGGCGGCGCTTACTAGGGTGCTTTGGTATTGTTTGTTGGTAGCCGACCATCCTACCCGCTGCCATGCTGGTTTCTCGCTCACCAATCCGGCGTCGTACACAATAGCCGTCGAATCCGTTTTGGTGGCCAGTACAGCTGCTATATTCAGCAACGGGCTGCCGTGGTACAGCGTCACCTCCAGATTACCGTTAAAATCAGCCGCTTGCAGGCCACCTACCGTTATTTTCGTTCGGGAACCTACGCTGCTTACCTCAACTTTCCTGTTGCTCATCCCTACCCGGTAGGACTTGAAGGGCTTGTTAGGGACTTTATCGAAGAAAATATTCCAACCATTCTGCGAGATTAAATCCCGCTTGCCAATCGTGAGGACGAACTCAGGTTGCAACTCGGTGGCGATGACCTGGTAGCGCCGATTGTGGCTGAGCTGGATGCTAGTAAAAAGAGGCGTGTTCTCTGCGAGGCTAATGATGATTTTACCACGATCTGCCCCTTGAACGGGCCAACTCACTTCCAGCTTCTCCTTATCGACTCGCGCAGTAGCACCATTCTTCTTGCTGAATGCAGCAAGGTCTACCGATAGTTGCGCTTGTACCGTTAGACTCACTAACCACAGCAACACGAGTGAAATACCACTTTTCATAAGGCAGAGCTACACGTAGAACTTACATATCTGCTTGAAAGATATATAAATATATAGCTCCGTAGCCCCTACCCTCCTGCTACCTCCCCCCGAGGCCCGCGCGAGGTTACGGCATCTACCCGCAGGCGCTCCTGAATGGTTTCGGTGGCGGCTTCCAGAATCGTGAAGGCGTTTTGGGCCATCGTGTTTTCCGAATCGAGAGTAGGATTGATTTCCACCATCTCAAAGCACACCACTCGTTCGTTGTCGAGTAGGGCTTGGCAGAGGGCAGTGGCCTGGGGCACATCGAGGCCAGCGCGCACGGGTGTTCCTGTTCCCTTGCTGAAGCGCGAATCCAGCGAATCGACATCGAAGGAGATGTATACTATGTCGCAGAAGCGCAGGCGCTCGTAGATTTCGCGGGCTACCTGGCGGGCGCCTTTTTCGGTTACTTCTTCCAGGCTGAAGTTCTTGATGCCGTGGCGCTGGATGATGGCGTTTTCCTCGGCTTCGGTGTCGCGCACTACCACGTATACCAGGTGCTCGGGGAGTAGTTTGGGACCGGGCTCACCCAGGTTTTGCAGGCGGCGCCAGAAAAACTCGGTTTCGGGGGGTACCTGGTTGCACTGGCAGGGCAGGTTGTCGTCATTCAGGGCCAGAGCCAGCGGCATGCCGTGCAAGTTGCCCGAGGGCGTGGTATAGGGCGAGTGAATATCGGCGTGGGCATCGACCCACACTACCCCAAGCGTTTTGTGGGGATAGGCCGCTTTGATGCCGGCGATGGTAGCAGCAGCATTGGAGTGGTCGGCGGCCAGTACCAGCGGAAACTCGCCGAAGCGGAGCGTTTGCTCTACGGTGCTGGCAATGGCCTTTTGCACCGTATACACCGCATCAATGTGTTTGGCGAAGAGGAACTGATTTTCGTCGAACAATGCTTGGTTCTGGTCAGGCACTACTACGGCACTGAACCGGCGGAAATAATCGGAGCCTTGGTTGAGGCAGGCGATGCGCAGGGCATCAATACCGAGGCTGGAACCGCGGGTGCCTGCTCCCAGCTCAGAGCGGACTTCGAGCAACTTAATGCGACGCATACTACATGGGCAGCTAACAGTTATATGGTTTCGATGCTTGCCGATTGCCAGGGGTGGGACCGGGGTAGGCTTGGCGCCAGCGGACCTTCCGCGGCGGTCAACGAACAAAGCACAACCAAAACCCCGCGCGCGGGGTATCTTTGCAAGTCTAAAGTTCGCGAAAAGCGCGCATTTGGTTGTTATGCTGACTAACTGGATAGTCATGCTGACAATTGTCCTGCTGAGCGCAGCCGAAGCATCTCTACTGATAGTATATGATTGCTCACAGTAGAGATGCTTCGGCTGCGCTTAGCATGACGTTCTTCTTACTTATTCCCTACCCTCCTCAATGGATACCTACCACGACCTGATCAGTCAGACGTTTGACTTTCCCAGCCAGGGTTTCACCGTCGAGAACAACGAGTTACAGTTCCACGACATCGACCTGATGGCGCTTATCGAGAAGCACGGCACGCCGCTGCGCCTCACCTACCTACCCAAAATCAGCTCCCAGATTCAGCGGGCCAAAGAATGGTTTGCGCAAGGAATCAAAAACATCGATTACAAGGGCAGCTACTCGTATGCGTACTGCACCAAGGCCTCGCACTTCTCTTTTGTGGTAGAGGAGGCCCTAAAAAACAACGTGCACATCGAAACGTCGTCGTGGTTTGATACCAGTATCATTCGGGCCATGCATGCCAAGGGCAAGCTCTCGAAGGACACCTACATCATCTGCAACGGTTTCAAGCGGGCTGAGTACCGGCATGAAATTTCGTCTCTCATCAACGAGGGATTTGTGAATTGCATGCCGATTCTGGACCACCTTGGCGAGTTTGATTTCTACCACGAGCATGTGCGCGAGAAGTGCAAGATGGGCATTCGGGTGGCATCGGACGAGGAGCCGCGCTTTCAGTTCTACACCTCGCGCCTGGGCGTGCGCTACGCCGATGTGATTCCGCTCTACCAGGAGCGCATCAAGGAAGACCCGCGCTTCGAGCTAACGATGCTGCACTATTTCATCAACACAGGCATCAAAGATACCAGCTACTACTGGTCGGAACTGAGCCGGTTTGTGCACAAATACTGCGAGTTGCGCAAGGTGTGCCCTACCCTCACCACCATCGACATCGGCGGTGGCCTACCCATTCAGACCAGCATCCAGCCCGAGTACGACTACCCCTACATGATTCAGGAGGTACTGCGCACCATTCAGCGCATCTGCCGCGAGCAGGGCGTGCCGGAGCCGGATATCTTCACAGAGTTCGGCATTTTCACGGTGGGCGAGTCGGGCGCCATTCTGTATTCTATTCTGGACGAGAAACTACAGAACGATAAGGAACTGTGGTACATGATTGATGGCTCGTTCATCACTAACCTACCCGACACCTGGGCCCTAAATCAGCGCTTTATTATGCTGGCAGTGAATGGCTGGGAGAAGAACTACCGCCGCACCCAGCTCGGCGGCCTCACCTGCGACTCGCAGGACTACTACAACGCTGAGAAGCACATCTATCAAGTGTTCCTGCCTGAGCGCAAGGAGGCCGATAAGAAGCCGCTCTACGTGGGCTTCTTCCACACCGGCGCCTACCAGGAAAGTCTCTCGGGCTACGGCGGCATCAAGCACTGCCTGATTCCGGCGCCCAAGCATGTCATCCTGGACCGTGCCGAGGATGGCACTCTTACCGACCGGGTATTTGCCGACGAGCAGAAACCCGAGACAATGATGAAAATTCTGGGCTATCAGGAGTAAGTGTTATTCCGAACGCAGCGAGAAATCTGGCGGGTTCTACCTCAGATTCCTCGCTGCGCTCGGAATGGCAATTTTAATTTTTGTATTCTGGTACCTTTGTTGCTTAAGCTTTGTTGCTCAACTTTATCAGACGACTTCAGCCTCGCTTTCACTCATGGCAAAAAAATTACTTCTGCTCAGCCTCGTGGCCCTGTCCGGTTTGAGCGCTTGCAACAGATCTAAGTGCCCGGCTTATACGAGCACCAAAGCCGCCAACCGGGTTTCTTCGACCATTACGGCTTCAACGGCTACGACCTCGACTGTGCGTCAGTAGATACTATTTGCGCAGAATATACAGCGCCTTCCGCCTCGTGCGGAAGGCGTTTTTTTATTAAGGTGGTTTCTAACCGCAGCATCACCAGTAATTTTCTATTCTAGCAGCGTTAGCAAGCTGATTTACCTGTTTCGCCTGAAAAAAGTGAAAAGGATTTTGCTTCTGGCTGCTGTTGGGTTAGTGGGGTTGGCACCGTGTAAGTCTGGTTGCCCTGCTTGCACGCACAAACAGCCTACCCTTCCATGCGCTGCACCAGCTATAGTGCTCACCGCGCAAGCTGCGCCTATCCCTCAGCCAGAATAAGGTCCGTAGCGGCGGCCAGATCTACCGCGTAGGGCGTGGCCGCATACGCTTCGGAATGGCCCACCAGAATGCCCCGTACGCCTACCCGCGCTCCGGCTTCTAAGTCGCGGAGCCGGTCGCCAATAATCCAGCACTGCGCAGGATCCAGCCGGAAGCGGGCAATAGCTTTTTCCAGCATCAAGGAGCCCGGTTTGCGGGAGAGTGACTCGCTCACCGATGGATGTCCCGGCGCGTAGTAGAACGCATCAATTAAGTGGTTGCAGGCCGCTTGTAGCTTGTTGTGGCAAGCTGTTACATGCTGATCATCATAGAGCTGCTTGGCAATACCGGCCTGGTTGGTTACCACAATGAGGTAGTAGCCGGCCGCCTTCAACCGGGCCAGGCTTTCAGGCACTCCCGGCGATACTACAAACTTATCCACATCTAGGATGTAGTCCCCGATTTCGTCGTTCAAGACGCCGTCACGGTCCAGAAAAATAGCTCTGCTGAAGGTAGGCAACATATGGGGCGGTACAAAAAGGAAGCGCGTCGCGAGAAAAAGCAAGCGCAAATTTGCGTCTTTTGCGCCGATGCAGGCCATTCAGCTGATCTGATTTCGCAGTTTCTCTAAACTCAGCGTGCTACGATGGTGTTTTGACTAACGCATCCTCTCACTATTTCACCAGCTCACTTTATGGCTATAGCCATTATCGGCGGTGGTATCTCGGGCCTTACCACGGCGTGGTATCTGCAGCAGGCCGGTGTTGCCTACGACCTATTTGAAGCCAGCGACCGGCCCGGTGGCACCATTCGCACCCAGCACCACGACGGCTACCTGCTCGAAACCGGCCCTAACTCCCTTCAACTCAGCGACGACCTGCGCGACCTGATCCAAGACCTTGGCCTCACCGAGCAACTTCAGGATACGGCGGCCGTGAGTGCCAACCGCTACGTGCTGCGCAATGGCCACTACCGCAAGCTACCCGGCAAGCCGCAACAACTGTTATTCAGCGGCTTTTTCAGCCTGAAGGCCCGCTACCACATCCTGCGCGAGTTGAGCCGCCCGGCTGGCCCAGCTAACCCCAACGAAACGCTGGCCGGTTTCATCCGTCGTCGTTTCGGTCAGGAGTTGGTTGATTACGCGCTGAACCCGTTCATTTCTGGCATTTATGCCGGCGACCCGGAGCAGCTGCTACTGCATAAAACCTTCCCCCAATTGGCAGCGATGGAGCAAGCTCACGGTTCTGTGTTGAAAGGTTTGGCCAAAAGTGGCGGCGGGCAGCGGCGGCGCATTGTTTCGCTGCAAGGCGGCTTGCAAACGCTGACGGATACGCTTGCCCAACAACTTGCTCACTACCATAGCGGAAAGGCCATTGTAACTATCATCCGCCAATCTGATGGCGCTTATCAGCTACATACTTCTGCCGGGGCGCTGCCTACCCCCTACTCAGCTGTGGTGCTGGCGCTGCCTGCGTATGCGGCCGCGGCGCTGCTCAAACCACAGTTCACGCCAGAAGCTGCCGCTTTGGCTGATGTGTACTACCCGCCCATGGCTGCTGTTTACTCGTCCTACCCCCGCAAGGCCGTCACGCATCCGTTGGATGGTTTCGGGGCCTTGCACCCAAAAAAAGAAAACCGCTACGCTGCCGGTAGCGTCTGGACTACATCGTTGTTTCCGGAACGTGCGCCGACGGGTGAGGTGCTGTTCACTACCTTCGTGGGCGGTGCACAGTACGAAGAGCAGGCCCGGCAGCCCGAAGCGGCGCAGAAAGCTGCTGTGCACCAGGAATTGAGTCAGCTGTATGGGATTCAGGGGCAACCTACGGGGCAGTTTCGTTACTATTGGGAGCGGGCCATTCCACAATTTGATGCTCGTATAGTGCCGGCGCACGCTGCCGCCGCTACCTTGGCAGAGCAGTGCATTTACACCACCGCCAACTGGCTGGCCGGGGTAGGCGTTCCCGATTGCATCCGTCACGCCCGGCGGCTGGCTGGCGAACTGGCTAGTCATTAGTTTTCGCCCCACTGCTTGATTAGGTCTGTTGGCATACCACGCTCTTTATACCTTTCCGCAATTCCACCATTTCACCCATCCTCCTACCTTTGTCGCATGAACAATGGGCTGGTCCTGATTCCTACTTACAATGAGCGCGAAAACGCGGAGCTAATCGTGCGAAAGGTCTTTTCGCTACCCGCAGCCTTCGATGTGCTCGTTATTGATGATGGCTCGCCCGATGGTACGGCTGCTGTGGTGCGGCAGCTTCAGCAGGAGTTTCCAGACCGCTTGTTTTTGGAAGAGCGCGCCGGTAAGCAAGGATTAGGCACAGCCTACCTCCACGGTTTCCGGTGGGCGCTGCGGCGCGACTATGGCTATGTTTTCGAGATGGATGCGGACTTCTCCCACAATCCCGAAGACCTGATTCGCCTCTATGAAGCCTGTACGCAGCAGGGCTACGACCTGGCCATTGGCTCGCGCTATATTCAGGGCGTGAACGTGGTAAACTGGCCTATGGACCGCGTGCTGATGTCGTGGTTTGCCTCGGCTTACGTGCGCATTGTAACCGGAATGCCCATCATGGACGCCACCGCGGGCTTTAAATGTTACTCAGCGAAGGTGTTGCGCACAGTGGTGCGGCACCGTATCCGGTTTGTGGGCTATGCTTTTCAGATTGAAATGAAATGGCTGGCCTACAAATATGGGTTCCGTATCAAAGAAGTACCCATTATTTTCACCGACCGCACGCGGGGCACCTCCAAAATGAGCAAAGGCATTTTTAAAGAAGCTTTTTTTGGAGTTCTGCAAATGAAAGTATCTAGCTGGTTTAGGCGCTTCAATCGGGCAACGGCGCAGGCAGCTGCTTCTAACGAGGGAGCTATTTTGCCAGCGGCATCAAAAAGCCGTTAGTACTTCCCGGCTGATTCCAAGCAGCTGACTATCAAAATATGCGCAGCCTCGTATCTTGGGCTACGCATGGAAAATACTCCTTTCTTCTGGGCCGGCTTCGTCGTGTTCGTGCTGGCCATGCTCTTGCTCGATTTGCTGGTGCTCAACCGCAAAGCGCACGTGGTGCGTATGCGCGAAGCCCTGGGCTGGAGTACCTTTTGGATAGCCTTATCGCTAGGCTTCAACTATTTGGTGTACCGTACCATGGGGCGCCAAGCTGGTTTGGAATTTCTGACGGGCTACCTCATCGAGAAGTCCTTAAGCGTCGATAACCTATTTGTTTTTCTGCTGATTTTCAGCTACTTCAAGGTACCTGCGCAGTATCAGCACAAGATTCTATTCTGGGGAATTATCGGCGCGTTGGTATTACGGGCTGCTTTCATTCTGGCGGGAGCAGCGTTGCTGGCTAAATTTCACTTTCTGCTTTATCTGCTAGGTGCTTTTCTTGTGTATACGGGCGTCAAAATGGCCATTAGCGCCAACGACCCCGAGATTGACCCTGAGGCCAATCCTATTGTTAAGTTCTTAGGCCGTCATCTGCCTCTTACCAACCGCATTGATGGGCCCGAGTTTTTCCTGCGCCGTAATGGGGTATTGTTTGCTACCCCACTCTTTGTGGTACTGGTGATGGTAGAGACAACGGACGTAGTCTTCGCTGCCGACTCCATTCCGGCTATTCTGGCCGTATCGCGCGACACGTTTATTGTGTTTACTTCCAACGTATTTGCCCTTCTGGGCCTGCGTGCTATGTATTTCGCACTGGCCGGCCTGATGCGCTTATTTCACTACCTGCACTACGGCTTGTCCTTTATTTTAATCTTCATTGGCGGCAAGCTGCTACTCAGTGAGTATGTACACATTTCGATGGGTATTGCGCTGGGTATAGTAGGGGCTATTTTACTGGGCTCGGTGCTTCTGTCAGTGCTGTTTCCCAAAGCCGAAAAGCCACTACCATAGAATCATAAAAAAAGCGTGCTTTCCACTCAGGAAAGCACGCTTGTGCGGCTATAAAAGAAGCCTTACGGAACTCGTGGCGGGGCCGTGGTAGGCGGCGCCGTATTGGCCCCTTCGTCGGGGGTACGCGGCGTGCCGCCACCCAGCAAATCTATCAGATCTAGCGGCTCAAACTGTGCCGTATCGGCCGGCACCACGGTCCGTACTGTGTCTACAGCCGTTACGATGTACTTACGGGCTGGTCCGTTCAGTGCTACCCCCAACGATAGGTTATCGTAGTTTTCCTGCGGAATGAGGCCTTTGCGTGCCATCAGGCCCGCAATGAGGCGGTAGAAGTAGCGCGCCGAGCCACGCAGGTTGCCGTAGCTGTCAAAGGAATAGCGGTAGAACTTGGGTTTGGGAATGATGCTGGCCAAGTACAGGCTTTCCGACAAGTTGAGGTTGGCCGGCTGCTTGGCAAAGTAAAAACGGGCGGCATCCTTCACCCCATAGATTTTCGGGCCCCACTCGATGATGTTCAGGTAAACCTCAAACATTCGCTCTTTCGATACCAGGCGCGTGTTTTCCAGCAGCCATACAATCAGCATTTCTTCCACCTTGCGGGCCACGGTTTTCTGCCGCGTCAGGAATACGTTCTTCACCAACTGCATGGAGATAGTGCTGCCGCCGCGGGCAAACCGCCGCTCCTTGATGTTCTGAATAGCCGATTTCACAAAAGCCTTTTCCATAAAGCCTTTGTGCAAGAAAAAGCGTGGGTCTTCAGCCGTCTGGATAGCGCCTTTCAGGTAGTTGGAAATCTGATTATAGGGTACAAAATCCGGATTGGATGGCCCTACCAGGAAGGTTTTGATGGAGTCGCCTTTGTCGTTGTAGGCAGTATAGGCGAAGTCTTCATTCAGCTTGTTCAGGTTTTCGGCACCGAACTTCGTAATGCGGAAGTTTTTTCCTTTCAGCGACGAGTTGAACTCCAGACTATCTACCTGGTTCATGTCCAGGGCCGTGTGCAGGCTGTAGGTAAGCGTGCCTTCGCCCTGCATACCTTCCAGCGTCTCAAACATGCCTTCGGGTAGGGAGGCGAAAAAATCATTGGCCTTGGTTTCGGCTGAGTTCACATCGATGGCTACCTGCAAGCCCGCCAGCAAGTCGTTGCGTGAGGTCACGCCGTTCACCTTCTTCCCAATCACCCGCTGTTTGTACGGCAGCTTGCGCACGCTGAATTCGGGGTATAGCTCCATCCGGTTCAGCCGGATTTTGGAGCCTTTTTCCAGCGCAAAAGACTCTTGTCCCAGTGTCGTAATAAAATTGAGGCCACCGTGGCGCACCACAATGTCGCGGGTTGCAATTTTGGGCTGATATACTTTGAAATTAACCGCCGACGCCGTGCCGCGTACTGTTAGCTCTTCGCTGCCATACTCCTTCCCATCTAGGCTTAACTGTAGCGTATCAAACTGCACGCGGGCATTGAAGCGCCGCTGCAGGTAGGGCAGCGTCACGGCTTGCTGGTTCAGGCCAAACAAGGAGGCATTGAGCTCATAGTCGCCGGGCTCGATGTGGCCCTGCACGCCTAGCTGGTTGGCCACCGAGTCGATGTTGGTAAGCAGCTGGCCGTTGATGTCACCGTCTTCAATCGCCAGCTGTGGCATCTCGATGGTTGCATTGTGCTTAGGACTACGGTAGGTAACCAGAAAGCGCCGGAAGCTAGCCTGGCCCGGCACATTATCGAAAGCGGCTTCCAGCAGTTGGTTGGCCAGCAGCCCGTAGTTGGCGCCCTTGGTCGTATCGCGCTTCACTACCGGCTCTCCTTTTTTCTTTTTATAGAGAAAGGAAAAATTATCCTGCGCCGCCGTTCTACGGGCGGTCAGGCGGGCATCGTCAATTTCGAGGTTGCTGAACACGGGCCGCAGCGCAAACAACGACCGGAGGCTCACCGAGGCTTTAATCAAGCGGGCTTGCAGCAGCGTATCAGCGGCCACGGCCGGGCCCGCTACGGGCACCAGGCTCACGCCGTCAATCTGCACTGAGTTCCAATCGGTGAACCGGGCCGGGCCGAAAGCCAGCGTGAGGGGGTATTTGCGCTCTACCTTGCTTTTTACCTGCTGCATGGCATATTGCAACAGTTGCTGACGCTTGAGAAGGAACACGCCAAATGCACCGGCCAGCAGCACCACTAGGATGCCCAGACCGATACCGATTTTTTTCTTCGTTGCTGGAGTCACGCGAACGTTTCGGAGAGATAAACTGAGTAGCCCGATGCGCTAGATTCGTGCCGGGCTTGGGGTAGGGAGAAGATACAAAGGTACGAAAAGGCAGGTGTGCCGCATCGGCATCCTGTTGGCCTTTACTACCTTTGGCCCCAACGGGTTATTTTTCTTCTGCATGTCCACTTCCACTGCCTACCTCTCGCTTTCGCCCCTCACCGCCCTCTCGCCTCTCGATGGTCGCTACCGCCGCACTGCCGCCGCGCTGGCCCCGTACTTCTCCGAGTTGGCCCTGATTCGCTACCGCGTGTTGGTGGAGGTAGAGTATTTCATCGCGCTATGCGAACTGCCCCTACCCCAGCTGAGCGGGGTAAATACACAAGTATTCGAGCAGTTGCGCGCCATCTATAGAAACTTTTCGGAGGCCGATGCCGAGGCTGTGAAAGCGCACGAAAAAGTGACGAACCACGACGTGAAGGCTGTGGAATACTTTCTACGCGACCAGTTTACGGCCCTGGGCCTTGCTGATTACCTAGAGTTTATTCACTTCGGGCTTACGTCTCAGGATGTCAATAATACGGCCATTCCATTGAGCCTGCGCGAAGGCCTGCTGGAAACGTTGTTGCCCGCCTATGCAGCCGTACGCAACCAACTGGCGGCGCGGGCACAGGAATGGGCCGCGGTGCCCATGCTGGCCCGCACGCACGGACAGCCGGCCTCGCCTACCCGCCTGGGCAAGGAAATTCAGGTGTTTGTGGCCCGGCTGGATGCCCAGGTGGCACTGCTGGCGCAGGTGCCGTTTGGAGCCAAGTTTGGTGGCGCTACCGGCAATTTCAACGCTCACCACGTGGCCTACCCTGGCATCGACTGGCACCAGTTCGGCAACCAGTTTGTGGATAAGTTGGGTTTGTCGCGCTCCTACCCTACCACCCAGATTGAGCACTACGACCACCTGGCCGCTCTCTGCGACGGCCTCAAGCGCCTCAACACCATTCTAATTGATCTGGCACGCGACGTGTGGCAGTACATTTCGATGGGGTATTTCCGGCAGACTATTAAGGCCGGAGAGGTAGGGTCATCGGCCATGCCGCATAAGGTCAACCCCATCGATTTTGAAAATGCCGAGGGTAATCTGGGCATGGCCAACGCCGTGCTGGAGCACTTGGCTGCTAAGCTTCCCATTTCCCGCCTCCAACGCGACCTGACCGATTCTACAGTGCTGCGCAACCTAGGCGTGCCGCTCGGCCATTCGCTGATTGCCTTGCAGGCCCTGCAACGCGGCCTCAACAAGCTGGCCCTCGATGAATCTGCCCTGCACCGCGACCTGGAGGCCAACTGGCCGGTAGTAGCTGAAGCTATTCAGACCATCCTGCGCCGCGAAAACTACCCCGACCCCTACAACGCCCTCAAAGCCCTCACGCGCACCCACGGTTCTATCACCGAGCACACCATCCGCGAATTTGTGGATACGCTGGAAGTATCCGAAAGCGTAAAGGAGGAACTACGCGCTATTTCGCCGATGAATTACGTAGGCATATAGATGAAAATAAGTATGTTGATGCATTGATTGATATTGCTGTAATCGATGCATCAACATACTTACTCTTCTACCCTACCTTTCCCGGAATGTATCGTGCGTTGATAGAAGCGAAAGTAGCCGAAATAGCGCCTACGGCTAACTTGTATCCCGGCGTCATCATCATTCTGAATACCCGAACTACTTGCGTGGAGTATATGTCGGAGATGGGGCTGCACTTGTTGCAGACTACCTTACCCGAGCTACGAGCTCTTGGCCCGGCCTACCACACGCGTTTTTTTAATCAGCAGGAGTCGCTGGAGTATGTGCCGCATATTCTGGGCTTGGTGGCGAAGAATGATCCAGACCAGATCATCACATTCTTTCAGCAGGCCCGCGCCAGCCCGAGCGTGGAGTGGGATTGGTACCTGACCACTATGCGCCTGCTACTGCGCGGCGACGATGGCCTACCCTTACTCTTGTTCTGCTTTGCTAGCCCATTGGATGCTAGTTTGCACCTTACCGCCAAGATGCAACGCCTGCTGGATGAGCGTGATTTTCTGCGGCAGCACCATCAGCATTTTGCTCAGCTCACCAAACGTGAGCGGGAAATCCTGCACCTACTGGCCCTGAGCCACAGTGCCGCCGACATTGCCGAGCGCCTCTTTATCTCAGAACGCACCGTAGAAACGCACCGCCGCAACATCAAGCAAAAGCTGCACGCCGATACTTTTTTCGATCTGTCGCAGTATGCCCGCGCCTTCGATTTGATTTGACAACCCGGCCGCGGCGCCGGTTTATCACGTTTTGCCTGCTATTTTTACCGCTTCCACCTCCTGTTTTCTCCTGTGTCTGAGCTTCTCGCTGGCGTTGTGGTTCGTCCCGATTGCCGCCACTTCCGGGGCGATATCCCCTGCCGACCCAATAAAGAACATGGCTACCTGTGCGCCGATTGCCCGGCGTATGTCCCCGTGCAACAGCGTATTCTCATTATTAAGCTCGGTGCCATTGGCGACGTAATTCGTACTACGCCATTGCTTCGGCGGCTGCGTCAGGAGTACCCCGCCGCCAAGATTACGTGGCTTACCCTCACGCCGGCCATCCTACCCCAAGGCGAAATTGATGAAGTATTGAAACTCGATCTGTCGGCCACGCTGCACTTGCAGGCGCGAGAATTTGACGTGCTCTTCAATCTTGATAAGGATAAAGAGGCCTGCGCGCTGTACGACACCATTCGGGCCACCCAGAAATTCGGCTACCGTCTGCATCCGCAGTATGGCGTGGCCTGGCCTGGCAACGAGCTGGCTAATCACAAATTTCTGACTGGCGTATTTGACCAGCTGAGCCTGGAAAACCGCAAGCCCTACGTGCAGGAAATTTTTGAGCTGTGCGGCTTCGAGTTTCGAGGTGAAGAATACGTGTTCGACACGCACGAGGATAAGGGCTATAACTGGAATGTCCTACCCCAAGGCAGCCCGCGCATTGGCCTCAATACCGGTTGCGGCGACCGGTGGACTACGCGTCTATGGTCCGATGAGAAATGGATTTCCCTCATCACACAACTGCAACAGGCCGGATACGCGCCCGTGCTGCTCGGTGGCGAGGCGGAGGACGAACGGAACCGCCGCCTACATGCGGCTACCGGCGCTGCCTACCCCGGCACGTTTCCTCTGCAACAGTTCATCAACCTGCTCTACCAGATGGACGTCATTGTGACACAAGTGACCATGGCCATGCACATCAGCATTGCCCTGCGCAAGTCTACGGTGCTGATGAACAATATTTTCAACCCCTACGAGTTCGACCTATACGGCCGCGGCCAACTTGTGCAGCCCGACCGCTCGTGTGTGTGCTTCTATCGGGGCACCTGCAAGCTAGGCACCAGCTGCATGGAAGAATTGCCCGCGGAAAAGGTATTTGCGGCTGTGCAGGCAAGCATTACGGTTAGCTAATAGCTGCTCTCATTTGGTGAAAACTAGTAGCTGTTAGCTCAATCAACGGCTACCTGCTTCAACGCTTTTACCATCTCGCTCCACGAGAACTGCTTTTTGCGTGCCCATACGCCCGCGGCAAACTCGGTTTCACGCTGATGCTGGTAGAAATCGACCAGCGCATCGGCAATGGCTGTAGCCGTGGGTTTCACTACGTAGCCTACCTCTCCGTCCGGAATTAACTCGGCCAGACCACCTACATCCGTCACCAGCATAGGTCGTTCGAAGTGGTAGGCAATCTGCGAAACGCCACTCTGGGTGGCGTGCTTGTAAGGCTGCACTATCAGATCAGCAGTGCAGAAGTAGTCTGCTACTTGTTCATTCGGAATAAAATCGGTGGCTCGCACCAAGCGACTTTCCAACCCGTGTTGTTGAATGAGTGCCTCATACGGCGCGGCATCTTCGTAAAATTCGCCGGCAATAATGAGCTTCACGGGCAGCTGCTGCAACCGCTCATCGGCAAAGGCTTCCAACAGAATATCCAAACCTTTGTAGGCCCTGATGAAACCGAAAAATAATAGGTAGCCAAATTGCGGGTCGAGACCAAGTGCTTGCAGGGCTTCTTGCTTGGTGCGTAGCGCCCCGAAATTATCGTAAAGCGGATGAGGCTGGTATTGCGCCGGCTGACGGAAGTGCAAGCGGCGCAAATCAGCCAGCACGGCACGGCTCATCGTCACAAACCCGTGGCAAGCTTTCAGAAAATAGCGCGTGAGCGGCCGGTCACCGGGGCGCTTTTCGTGGGGAACTACGTTGTCGGTGATGGCCACGAGGCGCGTGTGGCGGTTACGGCGGATACGGCGGGCTATACTCCCCAATGCCGGCCCCATAAAGGGCAGCCAAAATCGAAACACCACCAGATCGGGCTTTTCACGGCGCAGCTGCTCCCCTACCCGCCACCACGACCAAGGATTTACGGAATTGATGCTGACTTCAATAGATAAATCGGCAGGACCGGGCTCCGTGCTAAACTGCGTCTGACCCGGAAAGAGAAAACCAGGATATTGCAACGAAAACGTAACCAGCCGCACTTCATCCCCGGCTTCACGGAAGGCACGGGCCAACCGTTCATTGTAGGTGGCTAGTCCGCCGCGTAAGGGGTAGGCCGGCCCAATGATGACGACGTTCATTCGTTGTTAATTGATATTCAGCTTCTCACGAATAAGGTACTGATTTTTGCGCGGTCCGTTCAGCTGAATCATTTCTGCCAGAAAACCCGCTACAAATACCTGTACACCTACTACTACGGCCACCAATGCCAGGAAAAACAATGGCTGACTGGTTACGTCGCGGGCGTGCAGGTTTTGGGTAGCCAAGTACACCTTTTCGCCTACTAGCCACAGCGTAATCAGCATGCCTATCAGGAACGAAAGTGCCCCTACCGTCCCGAAAAAGTGCATGGGACGCTTCCGAAACCGACTTACGAAGGTGATACTCAGCAGGTCCAGAAAACCGTATACAAAGCGCTCTAGCCCAAATTTGGTAGTTCCGTACTTCCGCTCTTGGTGCTGCACTACCTTCTCACCAATTTTACGAAAGCCCGCCCACTTGGCAATGACCGGAATATACCGGTGCATTTCGCCGTAAACCTCGATGCTCTTCACCACGCGCTGGCTATACGCTTTTAAACCACAGTTGAAATCGTGTAGCTGAATACCTGAAATCCAACGCGTAACGCCATTGAACAGCTTGGTCGGAATGGTCTTACTCAGTGGGTCGTAGCGCTTCTTTTTCCAACCGCTCACCAAATCATAGTCGTCCTGCGTGATCATGCGGTAGAGTTCGGGCAGTTCCTCCGGCGAGTCCTGCAAATCCGCATCCATAGTACACACTACCCTACCCTGCGTCTCCTTGAAACCTACGTTTAAAGCCGCAGATTTACCATAGTTGCGGTTGAAGCGAATACCTCGTAGATGGGAATCCGCCTCGGCCAGTTCCTCAATCACCGCCCACGATTCGTCTGTCGAGCCGTCGTCTATTAGCAGCACCTCATAGGTAAGCCCATGCTGCGTGAGCACACGATGAATCCAGCGCGTGAGTTCTGGCAACGATTCGGCCTCATTGAGCAATGGAATAACGATGGAAAGCTCAACGGGAAAGTAGGAACTACGCTTACTCAAACTCGGGACGCTTGTGTTTAGTGAAAGCCGATATTACCAAGGCAAACAGAAAAGCAAAAAACAGCGTGCCCAGTATAGCTCCGATATACAGGAAAGGCCCATCCATAAATTTAGCTGACATCTGCAAGCCTTGTTCAATCTGCTCGTCCGACAGGTTGCCGCGTGCTTCCATGTCGGCGCGGGCTTTGTTCAAAGCAATTGACAGGAAATCAGGATTGATAAATTGGGAATAGATGAACGTATAAACGCCGCTGATCAAACCAGATACCGCTCCTACCACGGCGCCAATACCTAGGCCCTGCCCGTAGCTCATAAAGCCATTGTTGTGTTGCTTGAATAATTGATGTGCCAACACGATACCCCCGGCCAGAACAAGCATACTTATCCAACGAACCGGACTCTGCTCAAGATTAGTAGCATACAGCACCAGCGATATAATGACGCTGGCAATACCCGTCAGTATTCCGTAGCGTACACCTACACTGGTAGTAGTAACCGAGGAGGTAGAAGTGTTTTCCATATCAAAATCAGTTGGTGGTGAAATAAATAATGAGCACTACCGGCGGAAAAAAATTGCTCCTGGCAAGCTAATCAGTAAACCGAAAAGCAATTTATTCTTTAAATCATCAGCGGCTAGGCCTTGTGGTGTGCTGGCTAAGTTTTGCAAGGTACGTTCATACTCTTTCTGCCCATCGCGCTGCTGCAAGTAAGCCTCTTTATTCGACTCCAATAACTGCCGCATTTCCAGTAAATGGCGCTGCATGGCATTTGGCCCTGCTACTTGTGCAATGCCGTAGAGGCCCGTAGCCGATACAACTGCAGCCACCAGCGCCGTGAGTATACCCATTCCAAACGACCGGCCTAGTCCGGGCCCTACTTGTTGAAAATACCGTCGTACCCACCATTGGCCCGCCAACACTGCCCCTACGACAAATAGCATGGTAATCAACCTTTTCCCGCCAAATGGATTCACTCCTATCAGATATAGTGCTGCTATCCAAGCTACGCTCAGTAAGCCAGCAACTACTCCAAATCGTACCGCGGTACGTAGTATTACATGGGAAGACGAAGAAGATTGCACAGGACTACTCTTAGGAAAGCAGCAAGATAGAAGTCTTTCTCAAGAAATACCCGATTCGCTTTAAGCTGTAACGGCACTAACTGGGACACCGCCGGCCGTCCTTCTTCCTAGCAACCGGACCACGACTATCTCCGCCAGTAGGAACGCAAGCGCAGCCCACAAGCAATAGCGCCACAAGGGAGTGCCTACCCGTTCAGTGCGATAGCGCGCTGCTATGGACTCACCATTGGCTGTACTATATACGTGCACATTTGGCCGGTTTGGTCCAACCAACTGCTTCAATTCTGCAGCGGAATAACTTGCCAGTTCCGACTCGCGCTTATCCACGTTGAATGCCAAGGTACTAATCACTTGCCCATTGCGCGTGAGCACATAGTAGCCCGGCAAATGCATGGCTGGTGGTACTTCGAATTGCACTCTATTTTCTATTCGCCGTTGTACTGGTATGAATGTCAAGCTGTCTTGCGTAAGCTTATACACTTGGTCGGCACTACCCTGACTACCCGTAGGCACCGTTACTGATACAACCGCTTGATTTAATCGATAAGCTGGCTGCGTAGCTTGCCGATAACTCTGCATAGCCAATCGATACATCACTGGTACAAACAGCGCCTGACTAGTAAAATCTGAGTATACCGCGCTGAATGGGGCCGCAAATATATATACGTTGCCACGCCCACTCGTAAATCGCGCTAGGTAGCCGTCACCGTCACGCATACGTAAAATCTCATTGCCCGAGCGTGACCAACGCAAAACGGGTGCAACCTTTGGCATCGCCGTTTGCCGCGTCGGGCCAGTAAATACGCCCTGGAAAAACGGATTCTGTAAATTAGGCATTGCCACTTCACGCAACACCGGTGAGCCTGCAACCACAGGCTCCCATTGAATACCGCTCAGACCTAAAGACTGGAAGAGCTCAGTATAAGAGGCCCTACCCGAGCTTGTAGTAGGCGGAATGATTACAACTGATCCACCTTGTTTTACTACTTGCTGAATATTATCACGAAGTCCCGCTTCTATTTGCGGTAGCTCCTGTAATAATACTACGTTAGCACTGGATAACTGCCCATACTGTAATCGTGCAGGCTGTGTACTTGCATAAGTAAACAAGGCCTCATTGGCATACAATCGCTGAGTGGCAGTTTGCGCATTTGCCACTACATCCAGTACGTTAATACGTGGAGACGCCTGCAACACAAAAAAATAAGTGTTGTCAAATGTCACTGGTAGATCTTCTATTTCCACCCGGCATACTTGCTGGTCACTACCAGTGAGCCGAATTTGTACTGTATTTGTAACCTCTTGCGCCGCTGGTACTGCTACCTGTAGTACAGCTACTTGCTGTTCTTTCACAAAAACTTTGACCCGGCATATCGGTACCTCAACCTTACCACCATTACGCAACCGAATATGCAGAGGCAAATTGCTTTCTGCTCGCACAAATGCATCTTCAATCCAGACACTGTCTACATACACATTGTGGGTAGGGGCTGCGGCTAATGGCACTAAGAATACTTGCTTACTTGAGTCTAAGCTGCTAATATTTTTTGAAGAGAAACTGTTTTTCTGAAAATCAGAAAGTATAAATATGGAGGAAGGATTATTTGCAAGTCTGTTTTGCTGGGAAGTCAACAATGCAGATCTTGAGCTACCGTTAGACACTAGCTTCAACTGCTCTATCTCATTCTGAAATGCTTCAGCGGACAGAGCAACCCGATTGTTGTTCAAAAAGAATCTTGATGATGAGGCATAGGCTGTAGGCAGATCGTGCGCCTGTTGTATGGCTTGCTCAAACAAAGATTGTTCGTTTTCACTTAGCGTTTGCATGCTAGCTGACGTATCCAATAGTACCTGCACATTCCTATTGTCTCCTAGTTGTTCTTCAGGCGCTTTAATAAAAGGTTGACAGAATGCTAAGACTAAAAAAGACAGAAACAGCAAACGACACAGCAAAATAAGGATGTGCTTTACCTTACGTTGTCTCGCTGTGACCAGCTTCACCTCCCGAATGAACCCAACATTCGTAAAAGCTATACGCTGGGGCCTGCGTAACTCAAAAAGGTGAATAAAAAGAGGAATTGCTAATGCTAGCATTCCTACTAAAAACCAAGGATAGGTTAATGCCATTCTTGTTTACAAACTAAGCAGAGCAGCGACACGCATGCTTCTCAAAGCTAACGTTTCTTATCCAGTAAGATTTCCCATCTACTCAATTACTAATATCACTATGAGTAAGCGTGACTTGTGATAGAAATAAGTTTGATTGGAAATAGATACTTATTCATCATTAAATCATTCCAGGTAGCTGAATAGGAATGTTGATTCAATGAATAGAATCAATGAGTATACCTTTCTGGCTCACTAATATCATTCTTCTATATCTCGCTCATAGCCCTTTTTGAGCTCTACAGACACGTGGGGCTAGCACGTCCACAGGGAGAGGTAACATTAAGCACGCCGCACGCAGGGAGAGAGGATAATCACGGGTGGTAGAGCAGCGATGGGCTGAAATGCGGGAGGCCCCGGCCGCATCCTGTCAGTCAGGACGCGGGCCGGGGCCTCGCGACAGTAAATAAAGTTGGCGGCGACCTACTCTCCCGCCGGTGAAGGCAGTACCATGGGCGCTCCGGGGCTTAACGACTCTGTTCGGAATGGGAAGAGGTGAACACCCGGGCTACAGCCACCATTGCTGGTGTGGTTGGCTCGTGTTCAGTGAGCACAACAACAAAATCGTTGACGCAGGTAACGGGTAAGAAGAAAACAGGTGAGCTTGCTTTGCAGAAGCGCTCGAGTCATTAGTACGCCTCAGCTTCGCTATTTCTAGCCTTAGACCTGGCGCCTATCCACGTGGTCGTCTACCACGACTCTTCTATTGGGAGATCTCATCTTCAGGTGAGTTTCGCACTTAGATGCTTTCAGCGCTTATCTCATCCCAGCGTCGCTACCCGGCGCTGCAGCTGGCGCCACAACCGGTGCACGAGCGGCTGGTCCATCCCGGTCCTCTCGTACTAAAGACAGGTCCTGTCAAATCTCCAACGCCCACCACAGATAGGGACCGAACTGTCTCACGACGTTCTGAACCCAGCTCGCGTGCCACTTTAATCGGCGAACAGCCGAACCCTTGGGACCTTCTCCAGCCCCAGGACGTGACGAGCCGACATCGAGGTGCCAAACCTCCCCGTCGATATGAGCTCTTGGGGGAGATCAGCCTGTTATCCCCGGCGTACCTTTTATCCTTTGAGCGATGGCCCTTCCATGCGGAACCACCGGATCACTATATCCGTCTTTCGACCCTGCTCGGCTTGTAGGCCTCACAGTCAAGCCCGCTTCTACTATTGCGCTCTACAGCCGGTTACCAAGCGGCCTGAGCGGACCTTTGAAAGCCTCCGATACTCTTTTGGAGGCGACCACCCCAGTCAAACTACCCACCAGCCACTGTTTCCGTTTCCAGATTAGGCACCGACGAACACAAGGGTGGTATTTCAACGTTGACTCCCCGATACCTAGCGATACCGGTTCACAGTCTCCCACCTATCCTACACATGTGTTAGCCAGCGTCAATGGCAAGCTATAGTAAAGGTGCACGGGGTCTTTCCGTCCCGTGGCGGGTACTCGGCATCTTCACCGAGACTACAATTTCACCGAGCTCACGGCTGAGACAGCGCCCAGATCGTTACACCATTCGTGCAGGTCGGAACTTACCCGACAAGGAATTTCGCTACCTTAGGACCGTTATAGTTACGGCCGCCGTTTACCGGGGCTTCGATTCAGACCTTCGCCTTGCGACTAAGTCCCCCTCTTAACCTTCCGGCACCGGGCAGGTGTCAGGCCTTATACTTCCGCTTACGCGTTCGCAAAGCCATGTGTTTTTGTTAAACAGTCGCCTGGGCCTTTTCACTGCGGCTTCTTGCATTGCTGCAAGGAAGCGTCCCTTCTCCCGAAGTTACAGGACCATTTTGCCGAGTTCCTTGGCCGTGATTCACTCGAGCCCCTCAGGATGCTCTCCTTGACTACCTGTGTCGGTTTGCGGTACGGGTTATCTTACAGTAAACGCTTAGTAGGTTTTCTTGGCAGTCTGATTAGGATGACTATCCCGTTGGCCGAAGCCGCCAGGTACTATCATGTTTCGGCAAAGTCGGCGGATTTACCTACCAACCCTATACCTACGCACTTTAACGGGCACTTCCGTCCGCCCGCGCATCTTTCACTCCTGCGTCACTACATCACTCCATAAAATAAGTGCTGGAATATCAACCAGCTGTCCATCGACGTAGCCTCTCGGCGTAGCCTTAGGTCCCGACTAACCCTGCTCCGATTAGCGTTGAGCAGGAAACCTTAGTCTATCGGGGGGCGGGTTTCGCACCCGCCTTATCGTTACTCATGCCTACATTTGCTTTTCTAGCTGCTCCAGCAACCCTGACAGGTCACCTTCACCGCGGCTAGAATGCTCCCCTACCACTTGCACATAATGCAAATCCATCGCTTCGGTACCGGACTTGATGCCCGCGTATTATCGATGCCCTCTCGCTCGACCAGTGAGCTGTTACGCACTCTTTAAAGGAATGGCTGCTTCCAAGCCAACCTCCTGGCTGTCAAAGCAAGTGGACCTCCTTTGTTCAACTTAGTCCGAATTTAGGGACCTTAGCGGATGGTCTGGGTTCTTTCCCTCTCGGCCGGGGACCTTAGCACCCCAGGCCTCACTGCCGGTTATATTACGTGGCATTCGGAGTTCGTCAGGATTCGGTAGGCTGTGACACCCCCTAGTCCTATCGGTAGCTCTACCTCCACGTAACTCTACACCGACGCTGTACCTAAATACATTTCGGGGAGTACGAGCTATTTCTCAGTTTGATTGGCCTTTCACCCCTACCCTCAGGTCATCCAAATCCTTTTCAACGGAAACTGGTTCGGTCCTCCAGTTGGTGTTACCCAACCTTCAACCTGCCCAAGGGTAGATCACAAAGTTTCGCGTCTACCCCCTCTGACTCTGCGCCCTATTCAGACTCGCTTTCGCTGCGGCTCCGTGCCTTCAGACACTTAACCTTGCCAGAGAGGAGTAACTCGTAGGCTCATTATGCAAAAGGCACGCTATCAGGGAACGAATCCCCTCTAACTGCTTGTAAGCACACGGTTTCAGGTTCTTTTCACTCCGGTATTCCCGGTTCTTTTCAC